>NZ_JBVIXO010000021.1:0-80907 GCF_055593565.1 Streptomyces sp. NPDC040718
GCGGGCGAGGTAGCGCAGGTGCTCGCTCATCTCCGCCGGACCGGTCGCGCAGTTCAGACCGATCATGTCGATCCCCAGCGGCTCCAGCGCCGTCAACGCCGCACCGATCTCCGAACCCAGCAGCATCGTGCCCGTCGCCTCCACGGTGACCTGGACGATCAGCGGGAGGTCCCCCATGCCGCACCAGTCCAGTGCCCGCCGCGCGCCGATGACGGCGGCCTTGGTCTGGAGCAGGTCCTGGGTGGTCTCCACGAGCAGCGCGTCCGCGCCGCCCCGGATCAGGCCCTCGGCGTTCTGCTGGTAGGCCTCGCGCAGGAGCTCGTAACCCACGTGCCCGAGGGTGGGCAGTTTGGTGCCCGGTCCCATGGAGCCCAGCACCCAGCGGGGTCGGCCGTCCCGGGCGGTGTGCGCGTCCGCGGACTCGCGGGCGATGCGGGCTCCGGCCTCGGAGAGTTCGTAGACCCTGTCCTCGATGCCGTACTCGGCGAGCGCGGACAGGTTGCTGCCGAAGGTGTTGGTCTCGACGCAGTCCACACCGACGGCGAAGTACTCGTCGTGGACCGAGCGGACGATGTCGGGGCGGGTGAGGTTGAGGACCTCGTTGCAGCCCTCCAGTCCGAGGAAGTCGTCCATCGTGGGGTCGGCTGCCTGGAGCATGGTGCCCATGGCGCCGTCCGCGACGACGACGCGCGCCGCGAGCTCCTCCCGCAGTGACCGGCTCATTCCAGTGCCTCCAGGTGTGTGGACAGTTCCGTCACGGTGGCCGGGCCGTACGCGTCGCGGAGACGGGCCAGCAGCGGTTCCCGCTCCAGGCGGTACTCCTGCGTGCCGGTGTGGTCGAGTACGGTCGCGGCGACCGCGCAGCCCAGTCGGGCCGCGTACCGCTCGGGTACGCCCCAGGCCGTGCCGGCGAGGAAGCCGGCCCTGAAGGCGTCGCCGACGCCGGTCGGGTCGGCGACGTCCGTGACCGGAACGGCGGGCACGGTGAGCGGCTCGCGGTCGGCCGTGCGGATCTGTACGCCGTCCTGGCCTCGCGTGGTGACCCAGGAGCCGACGCACCGCAGGACCTGCTCCTCGGTGAGTCCGGAGCGCTCGCACAGCAGGGCGGACTCGTACTCGTTGGTGAAGAGCCGCTGTGCGCCGTCGACCAGTTGCCGCACCTCGTCCCGGCCGAGCCGGGCCAGCTGCTGGGAGGGGTCGGAGGCGAAGGGGATGCCGAGTTCGCGGCAGCCCCGGGTGTGGCGGAGCATGGCCTCGGGGTCGTCCGGCGAGACCAGGACCAGGTCCGGCCGGCCGCTGCGGGCGACGACCTCCCGCAGGTCGATCTCGCGGGCCTCGGCCATCGCGCCCGCGTAGAAGGTCGCGATCTGGTTCTGCTCCCGGTCGGTGGTGCAGACGAAGCGGGCGGTGTGCCGGGTGTCGCTCACGTGCACGGAGTCGGTGTCGACCCCGTGGTCCTTGAGCCACAGCCGGTACGGCTCGAAGTCCCCGCCCACCGCGCCCACCAGCGACGGGCGCAGTCCCAGCACGCCCAGCCCGAACGCGATGTTCGCCGCCACCCCGCCCCGGCGCACTTCCAGGTCGTCGGCGAGGAACGACAGGGAGACCCGGTCCAGCCGGTCCGCGAGCAGCTGGTCCGCGAACCGGCCGGGGAAGGTCATCAGATGATCGGTGGCGATGGACCCGGTGACAGCGATTCGCATGTCAGACCCCGGCCGCCTTGCGGAGCTCGGGCACGCGGTCGATGTGCTCCCAGGTGAAGTCGGGGAGTTCGCGGCCGAAGTGGCCGTAGGCGGCGGTCTGGGCGTAGATCGGCCGCAGGAGGTCGAGGTCGCGGACGATCGCGGCGGGGCGGAGGTCGAAGACGGCGGAGACGGCTTCCTGGATCCGCTCGTCGGGCAGGGTGCCGGTGCCGAAGGTCTCGACGAAGAGGCCGACGGGCTCGGCCTTGCCGATGGCGTAGGCGACCTGGACCTCGCAGCGGGTGGCCAGGCCGGCGGCGACGACGTTCTTGGCGACCCAGCGCATCGCGTACGCGGCGCTGCGGTCGACCTTCGACGGGTCCTTGCCGGAGAAGGCGCCGCCGCCGTGGCGGGCCATGCCGCCGTACGTGTCGATGATGATCTTGCGGCCGGTGAGGCCGGCGTCGCCCATCGGGCCGCCGATCTCGAAGCGGCCGGTCGGGTTCACCAGCAGCCGGTAGCCCTCGGTGTCCAGCTTGATGCCGTCCTCGGCCAGCTGCCCCAGCACGTGGTCCACCACGAACTCCCGGATGTCCGGGGTGAGGAGCGCGTCGAGGTCGATGTCGCCCGCGTGCTGCGAGGAGACCACCACCGTGTCGAGGCGGACCGGCTTGCCGCCGTCGTACTCGATGGTGACCTGCGTCTTTCCGTCGGGACGCAGGTACGGGATCTTCCCGTCCTTGCGTACCTGGGTGAGCCGGCGGGAGAGGCGGTGCGCGAGGTGGATCGGCAGCGGCATCAGCTCGGGCGTCTCGTTGCAGGCGTAGCCGAACATCAGGCCCTGGTCGCCCGCGCCCTGCTTGTCCAGCTCGTCGCCCTCGCCCTCCACGCGCTGCTCGTAGGCCGTGTCGACGCCCTGCGCGATGTCCGGGGACTGCGCGCCGATGGACACCGACACACCGCAGGACGCGCCGTCGAAACCCTTGGCGGACGAGTCGTAGCCGATGTCCAGAACGGCCTGTCGGACGAGTGCGGCGATCGGCACGTACGCCGTCGTCGTGACCTCTCCGGCGATGTGGACCTGGCCCGTGGTGATGAGGGTCTCCACGGCGACGCGGGAGGCCGGGTCCTGGGCGAGGAGCGCGTCGAGGATCGTGTCGCTGATCCGGTCGGCGATCTTGTCGGGGTGACCCTCGGTCACCGACTCGGAGGTGAACAGCCGCTTGCTCACGCCTGGCCCACCTTGGCCGTGAAGAAGTGGGTGCGGATGGCGTCGAGGGTGCGGATCTCGTTGACCTCCAGGGTCTCCAGCTGGATGGCGCGACCGCTGTGCTGCTCCAGCAGGAAGACGAACTCGACGAAGGACAGCGAGTCGATCAGCCGGGTCTCGATGAGGTCGAGGTCGCCGGCGATGTCGTCGAGCTCCTCGTGGCGGGCGAGGAGCCAGTTCTTCACGAGCTGCAGACCGTCGGACATGGTGTCTCTCCTTGAAGTGCTGTGTACGGGTGGGGTGGGGGGCACGGGTGCGGGCTCCGGGGCGGGGCCCGGCTCCGGGAGCTGCTCCGGGACGGTGAGCGGATCCAGTACGGGGGCGGCGACCGCCACCGCGTAGTCCACGTCGTGGCTGATGGTCACGGTGATCCCGGCGATGCCGGACCGCCGGGCCATCTCGGCGGCGGACCGGTGGAGTTCCACGAGCGGCCAGCCGCCCTCGGAGCGCCGCACGATGATGTCCCGCCAGGGCAGGAACACGGCGCGGACGCGAAGGGTCTTGAACGCCGCCTCCTTGGCGGCGATCCGCCCGCACAGGCTCAGTACGTCGAGCTTGGCGGAGGTACGGCAGTCGGCGAGTTCGCCGGGGGTGAGCATGCGCTGGAAGAAGTCCTCGCCGTAGAGGGCGAGCAGCCGGCGGACACGGGTGACGGACACGATGTCCATGCCGAGGTTCGCCCAGCCCAGGCCGCCCGCCGGCGGGGCGGCGACGGGTCGGGTCGGCACCTCAGATCGCCGGCCCGGCCGCGTTCGCGCGCAGGACCGCGGCGGTCGCCGCACCCCAGCTGCCGTGGCGCCGGGTGAGCGCGGACAGCCAGCGCTCCAGGCCGAAGGCGACGCAGCTGGTGAAGGCGGGGCCGCCGCCGGAGGCGAGGGGGATCTCGCACCGGTCCCCGAAGAAGTTGCGGTGGGTGTTGACCGAGGCGATCGCGAGGTCCTCGTACAGGAACTCGTGCTTGACCGGGGTCAGGCGCTGGAGCACGGCCTTGGAGCTGCCCTTGTCGAAGAAGGGGTCGCAGGCGGCCTCGCGGCTGAGCGGCAGGTCCAGGGCCTCGGCGAAGGCGTTGATCCGCCGGGTGAAGGTCGCCAGGTGCCGTTCGGCGTGCTCGCGGGTGCCGATGGCCACGATCTCCCGCATGCGGAAGCCGAGCTGGCGGCGCAGGCCCTCGTAGTGGGCCTCCTTGCGGAAGCACCAGCCGACCACGGTGACGAGCTCGTCGTCGGCGGCCGGGCGGCCCTGGTGGTCGATGTAGACGGCGTAGCAGGACGCGGACGGCAGGCCGAGGGCGGCCGGCTCCAGTGCGTCACAGGGGAAGCAGCCGGTGTCGGCGCAGAACTCGCTGGTCTCCCGGACGTCCAGGTTCAGCGGCGCCGCCACGACGGCCTGGTGGGGGAAGTTGTCGTAGTAGTCGAGCCGGGCCAGGTCGGCGGCCGGCAGCAGCGGGGGCATGGTCATCGAGCGGGCGCCCGCCTGGACGCCCCAGCTCTCGAACGTGTCGTCGAGCAGCCGCAGCAGGGCGGTGCCCTCGGGGCCGAGCGACGGCAGGCCCTTGGTGTCTCTGGCGGTGGCGGCGGTGGTCATGGCGGTCATGGGGAGTCACCTCTCGGACGGCGGTGGGCCTCTCAGACGACGGGCAGGACGTCGTCCGTGAAGATCCCGGTCTTCAGGAAGAATCCGAGCGGCTTGCGGATGGTCTTGCGCTCGAAGGGCCGGCGGCGCTCGTCGGCGACCAGTGCGTTGCGCAGGCCCACCGGGTCGGCGATGCCGGCGTCGCGGTAGACGTGCGGGTTGTAGAGGGAGTTGAGGCTGTAGACGACGTACCGCTTGAGGTACGCCTCGACCTCGGCGACGCGGGCGGCGGGGACGGCCTCGCGCATGCGGTCGAAGAGCAGGGAGACCAGCTCGCGGCCGAAGGCGATGTGCCGGGACTCGTCCTGGTGGTGGATGCGGTTGACCTCGCGGATGGTGTGGCAGAGGTCCTCGTCCCGCGCCATCCGCGTGTTGTAGTGGTCGACGAGCTCTTCGAAGAACAGGATCCGGGCGAAGACCAGGAAGTTCTCCACCTCCGGCTCCCAGGCGGAGTCGGCCCGCAGGGCGGTGGAGCCGTAGATCTTGTCGCCGTAGCGGCGGCAGAACTCGGCGAAGAACCACATGTGCTCGTTCTCCTCACCGATGAAATGGTGGAAGAAGTCCGAGGGCACCTCGAAGCCGGGCATGTGGATGCGTCCGACGACCTCGATGAGCAGCTCGCGGATGCCGTGCACGTTGAGGCTGTAGAAGTTAATGCTCTCCCACTTGGAGAGGCGCCGGAGGGTCTCCTCGCCGAGCTCCTCGTAGAAGGGGGTGCCGTAGACGGTGAGCAGCTCGGGGGTCATCCACATACGGCCCTCGTCGAGCTTCTCGGGCCAGTCGAACTGCTGGTAGGGGTTGTAGTACTCCTCGATGGAGCGGTGGCTGAGGCGTTCCAGGACTTCAAGGAACCGGTCGGTGACCGGCAGGGGGGCGCTCACGCCCATGGTGACTCCTCGGGGTGTGTGGTGGTGCCGGGGCCGCCGGGGCGGCCCCGCTCGGCGCGGGCCGGGTGCGGCGGCTACGGCCGGACTTCGTAGACGGCGTTGACCGGGGTCTCGGTCGCCCGGCGCCAGCGGGTGAAACCGGCCTCTTCGGCGATGGCGCGGAAGGCCTCCTCGCCGGAGTGGTTGCCGAGCGCGTGGGGGCCGCGCTGGGCGACGGCGACGGGCAGGCACATGACGGCGGAGAGGGCCATGAACATGCGGGCGGCCGGGGTCTGGGTGTCGATGTCGTCGGGGGAGACGTTCGACTCGACGAGCATCCAGGTGCCGTCCGCGTCGAGGGACTTGTGCACGTGCCGGGCGGCGGAGACCGGGTCGCCCATGTCGTGCAGGGCGTTGAAGAAGGTGACCAGGTCGTAGCCGGTGCCGGGGTAGTCGTCGGCGGAGGCGACCTCGAAGACGACGCGGTCGGAGAGCCCGGCCTCGTCGGCCAGCCGGCGGGCGATCGAGACGGCCTCCTCGGAGTAGTCGAAGCCGTGGACGGTCGCCTGCGGGAAGGCCTTCGCGATCAGCAGGGTGGTGTGGCCGACGCCGCAGCCGACGTCGGCGACGGTGCCGCCGGCGGCCAGCTTGCCGGTGACACCGGTGAGCGCGGGCAGCCACTCGGGGACGAGGCGGTGCTGGTAGGTGGGCTGGAAGAAGCTGCCCATGCCGGTGTCGAGGGCGGGGTCGTGTTCCGCCCAGCCGACGCCGTCGCCGGTGCGGTACGCGTCGACGAGCAGGTCCTCGGTGCCGTAGAGGGCCTTGAGGGCGGTGAAGAACCCGGCGGCGAAGGTGACCGCGGTGGGGTCGGCGAGCACGGGGGCGTGGTCGGCGGGCAGCGTGTACGTGCCGGCGCTCGGGTGGCGCTCGACGTACCCGGCGCTCAGTTGGGCGTGCAGCCACTCCTCGGCGTAGCGGGTGTCGATCCCGGTGCGCGCGGCGAGCTGGGCGGGGGTCAGCGGGCCGGCCTCGGCCAGCGCCCGGTACAGGCCGAGCCGTTCGCCGAGGGCGACGGTCAGGCCGCGTACGGCGGCTCCGGCATCGCTGATGACGCGCTGGTGGAAGTCGTGGACGGCGGTCATGCTGCCTTCACCTCGGCGGTCGGGAGGTCACAGGTGAACAGGAAGGAGCGCGGGACGCGCGGGACGCTGCGGGCGGGCACCGGGTAGGGCCAGCGGCCGAAGTCGGCGCCGTCCTCGCCGGGCTGGCGGACCTCGCGCACGTCCCAGCCGCATTCGGCGAGGAGTTCCTCGGGGGTCTCCGTGCCGAAGAGCCACGGGTTCCCGTCCTCTTCGAGGCACTTGAGGAAGGGCCGGGACAGCGGGTTCTGCAGGGCGGCCCTGCTGATGACGTCGCCGAGCAGGACGGATCCGGGCACGGAGTGGCCGGCGAGCTTGGAGATGAGGCCGCGCACGGCTTCCTCGGGGAGGAAGAAGAGCAGGCCCTCGACGACCCACAGCACGGGCTGGTCGGCTCGCCAGCCGGCCTCCTGGAGCGGGCCCGTCCAGTCCTGGGTGAGGTCGACGGGGACGGTGACGCGGGTGCGGCCGGCGGGGGCCGGCTCACCGGCGAGCATCCCGGCCTTGGCCTCCAGGAGGGCGGGGCGGTCGAGTTCGTAGACCGTGACGCCGTCGGGCCAGGGGAGCCGGAAGAAGCGGGTGTCCATGCCGGCGGCGAGGAACACGACCTGGCGGATGCCGTGGTCCTGGACGGCGCGGAGGATGGCCCGGTCCAGGTAGGTGGTGCGGATGGCGAGGAACGGCACGGTGCCGGCTCCGGCGTAGCGTTCCAGCAGGTCGAAGCCGATGGTGTCGGCGACGGTGCGCGCGTACGGGTCGGCGAACAGCCGGTCCTCGCGCTCGGTTTCCAGGGCCCGCGCGGCGGCGGTCCACTGGGCGGTGCGGGATACGGCCTCCACGGGAGGCTCCCTTCACTCGTCGGGCAGGGGAAAGTCAGGCCGTGGCCCTCGGGTCAGGCCAGGGACCGCACGCGGACGACCGGGTCCTCGGCGGCGGCGGGGTGCGGTGCGTCGCACTCGGCGGGCCGCCGCTCGAAGATGCTGTGCAGGATCATGCTGAAGACGACGTTCCCGTCGGCGTCGGCCAGCGTGCACTTGGGCCGGACGACGCCGGTGCGCGGGTTGAACGGCGAAGGGCGCGAGCCCAGGACCTCGACGCGCGCCGTGAGCACGTCCCCGGGGCGGACGGGCCGCAGGTAGCGGATCTCGTCGACGCCGGGGGAGCCGGTACAGGCGCTGTAGGCGAGGAGCCCGTCGACGTAGCGGCGCATGAACATCGAGGCGCTGTGCCAGCCGCTGGCGATCAGGCCGCCGAAGGGGGTCTGGGCGGCGAGCTCCGGATCGGTGTGGAAGGGCTGCGGGTCGAAGCGCCTGCCGAACTCCAGCACCTCCTCCGCCGTGACGGTGACGGTGCCCAGTTCGTGGACGTCACCGGTCCGGAAGTCCTCGAAGTAGCGCATCACGCAACCCCCTTGACGGAGAGGAGTGGTTTCTCTGGCGTGAACCAATCTACGAATCAGCCGATTATTTTGTCAACCCAAAAGAAGACCGCAGTGCCTGTTCTATGTCCTGCCAGAGGTCCTCCGGGTCCTCGATGCCGACCGACATCCGGACGAGGCCCGGACCGATCCCGGCGCCCGCCAACGCCCCTTCGTCCAGCTCCCGGTGGGAGGTGCTGGCAGGGTGCGTGACCAGCGTCTCCACCCCGCCCAGGGACAGCGCGAGCCGAGCCAGCCGCACCCCCTCCACGAAGGCGCGGCCCGCCGCGCGGCCGCCGTGCAGGTCGAAGGAGAGCAGCCCGCCGCCGCCGGAGAGCACCTTGCGGGCCATCGCGTACGAAGGGTGCGTTCCCAGCCACGGCCAGTGGACGGCCGCCACCGCAGGATGGGCCGCCAGCCGCTGCGCCAGCAGGCCCGCGTTGGCGCAGTGCTCGCGCATCCGCAGCGG
This sequence comes from Streptomyces sp. NPDC040718, assembly GCF_055593565.1. Taxonomy (NCBI): domain Bacteria; kingdom Bacillati; phylum Actinomycetota; class Actinomycetes; order Kitasatosporales; family Streptomycetaceae; genus Streptomyces; species Streptomyces sp. NPDC040718. The sequence goes on from NZ_JBVIXO010000021.1 coordinate 8,476, forward strand.
CAGCGTGGCGATGCCCCGCAGCGTCAGCCAGACGGCGAACGGGTCGGCGCTGGCGCCGAGTTCGACCGTGCGCGGCCACACCTCCCGGCGCAGGGCGTCGTCCGCGAAGACGGCCGCGCCGCCCAGGACGTCGGAGTGCCCGGCGAGGTACTTGGTGGTGGAGTGGAGCACGATGTCGGCGCCGTGCTCGATCGGCCGGCACAGGACGGGCGAGGCCAGGGAGTTGTCCACGGCGCCGATCACCCCGCGGCGCCGGGCCGCCGCCAGCAGGCCGGGCAGGTCGGGGACCTGGCCGGTGGGGTTGGCTATGGTCTCCAGGACCAGCAGCCGGGTGCGCGGCCCGGCGAGCGCCTCGAACTCCCGCGCGTCGTCGCCGCCGATGTGGTCGACGCGCACCCCGTAGCGCTCCTTCAGGTCGCTCAGCGCCGCGTACGTCCCCCCGTACAGGCAGCGCTGCGCGATCACCTGGTCGCCGGGGCGCAGCAGGGCGAGCAGGACCCCGCTGATGGCGCCCATCCCGGAGGCGAAGGCGATGGCGGAGGCCCCGCCCTCCAGTCCGGCGAGGGTGCGCTCCAGAGCGCGCACGGTGGGGTTGCCGCGGCGGCTGTAGACGTAGTCGCCGTCGGGGCCGGCCATGGCCCGTGCCAGTTCGTCGGCGGAGTCGAAGGCGAAGGCGGAGGACTGGACGAGCGGTACGGACAGCGGCCGGCTCGTGGGGACTTCGAGCTCGTGGGCCACGTGCACGGCGCGGGTGCGGATGTCCTTCATCGAGGGGTCTCCCTTTCGTTCGGGTACGGGGTCCGGGTGAGGGCTCGGGGGCGGGGCTCCGGGTTCGGGCTCCGGGTTCGGAAAAGGGGTCGCCCGACGTCCGGGACGGACGTCGGGCGACCCCTTGGGTGAGTGCGGGCGGTCCCGTACGTCACACCCCCGCCGTCTCGCTGCGCGACGCGGGGGCGTCGGCGGCGGGAGCGGAGGCCGGGGCGGCGGACTTGTCGCCCTTCATCACGAGCAGGGTGATCACTGCGCCGGCGGCGGCGATGACCGCGGCGCCGATGAAGGCGGCGCTGAACCCGTCGGTGAGGGCGGGCAGGTCGCCCAGCTCGCCGGCGCCCTGGGTGGTGGCGAGCGCGGTCAGCGCGGCCAGGCCGAGGGCGGAGCCCACGTTGTAGGTGGTGTTGACGATGCCGGAGGCGAGGCCGGCCTGCTCCTGCGGGGCGCCGGACATCGCGGCGATCATCGCCGGGATGTAGGCGAGGGCCATGCCGAGCGCGGCGACGAGCGAGGCGGGCAGGACGTCGACGAGGAAGGTGCCGGTCGGCTCGACGGCGGCCAGCCAGACCAGACCTGCCGCGAGCGCGAGCAGGCCGGTGACGATCAGCGGCTTGGCCCCGAAGCGGCCCATGAGGCGGGCGGTGATGGCCGTCATGAAGATCATCAGCAGCACCGTCATGGGGAGCAGCGCCGCGCCGGAGGCGAAGGCGCCGTAGTTCAGCACCTGCTGGAGGTACAGGTTGAGGAAGTACCACATCGGGATCCAGGCGGCGCCGAGCAGCGTCATCGCGAGGTTGGCCGAGCCCAGGCGCGGGATCCGCCACACGCTGAGCGGCATGAGCGGCTCGCGGACGGTCTTCTGGATCACGAAGAAGAGGGCGAGCAGGACGGCCGCGCCGACGAGCTCCAGCACGGTGGCGGTGGCGCCCCAGCCGACCTCGGGGGCCCTGACGACGGCGAACACGGCGAGCGCGAGTCCGGCGGTGACGGCGACGGCGCCCAGGACGTCGACGGAACCGCGGCGGGACTGGACGGCCGGCAGCAGCTTGGTCGCGGCGAGGGTCGCGACGCCGATCGGGACGTAGATGATGAAGACCCACGGCCAGCTCACCCATTCGGTGAACACGCCGCCGAGGAACACGCCCGCGGTACCGCCGGCGGGGGCGGCGGCGCCGTAGAGGGCCATCGCCTTGCCGAGTTCCTTGGGGTTGTGCCCGAAGAGCATCATCAGGAGCGTCATCGCCGAGGGCGCGATCAGCGCGCCGCCGACTCCCTGGACGGCCCGGCCGGCGATCTCCACCGAGGCGCTCTGCGCGGCGGCGGCGAGCACCGACCCCGCGATCATGACGACCCAGCCGGTGGCGAAGATCTTGCGGGCCCCGAACAGGTCGGAGAGCCGCCCGCCGAGCAGCAGTAACCCGCCGAAGACGATCACGTAGGCGTTGAAGACCCACTGGAGCTCGCCCTGGGAGAAGCCCAGGTCCTTCTGCATCTCGGGGAGCGCGACCCCGATGATCGAGGTGTCCATGATGACCATGAACTGGGCGGCGGCAAGCACGCCAAGTGCCCACCAGCGCCGGGGATTGACGGTTGACATTGCCCTGACCCTCCTCTGCCATATACCCCTGGGGGGTACCTTCGCGTAGCAACGTAGCATACCCATGGGGGGTATGTAAGAGAGGTGCCGGAACCCGGGCGGGAACGCCGGGGCCCCGCCCCGGCCGAAGCCGGGACGGGGCCCTGGGAGGGGGTACGGCGGTGCTAGCGGGCCGTCAGGGTCGCGGCCACCGCCGCGGGGACGGGGGCCAGACCCGCCGGGCGGCTGGTGAAACCGCCCCGGCCCTGGGTACGGCCGCGCAGCCGGGACGCGTACCCGAACAGCTCGGCCACGGGCACCGTCGCCGTGACCACCGTGGTCCCGGCCTGCCCGGCCGAGCCCGTGACCCGGCCGCGGCGCGCGGCGAGGTCCCCGAGGACCGCGCCGACACCCTCGTCCGGAACGGTCACGGTGACCTCCGCGACCGGCTCCAGCAGCTCCACCCCGCAGGTGCGCAGGGCGTCGCGCAGGGCGAACCGGCCCGCCGCACGGAACGCCATCTCCGAGGAGTCCTTGGAGTGGGTCGCCCCGTCGGTCAGGACCACCCGCAGCCCCGTCACCGGATGCCCGCCGAGCGGGCCCTCGGCGAGGGCGTCGCGGCAGCCCGCCTCCACGGCCCGCGCGTACTCCTGCGGCACCCGGCCGCCCGTGACCGCCGAACGGAACTCGAAACCGGGCTCCGCCAGCGGCTCCACGTCGAGCACGACGTGCGCGAACTGGCCCGCGCCGCCGTCCTGTTTGACGTGCCGGTACACGAATCCGGCCACCCCGCGCACGACGGTCTCCCGGTAGGAGACCCGCGGCCGGCCCACGACGACCTCCACCCCGTGGAGACGGCGCACCTTCTCCACCGCCACCTCCAGGTGCAGCTCGCCCAGCCCCGACAGCACGGTCTGCCCGGTCTCCGCGTCGGTCCGCACCACCAGGGAGGGGTCCTCCTCGGCGAGCCGGGCCAGCGCGGACGCGAGCCGCCCGGTGTCCGTACCGCGGCCCGCCTCGACCGCGACCGACACCACCGGGTCCGCCACCACGGGCGGTTCGAGCAGCAGCGGCGCCTCCGGCGCGCACAGGCTGGTACCCGCCCGCGCCGACTTCAGCCCGACGACGGCGACGATGTCACCGGCCACCGCCTCCTGCCGCTCCTCGTGCCGGTCGGCCTGCACCCGCAGGATCCGCCCGACGCGTTCCGTCCGGCCCGTGGCCGGATCCAGCACGGAGTCCCCCTTGCGCAGGGTGCCCGAGTAGACCCGCAGGTAGGTCAGCCGGCCGGTCGCCGTCGCCGTCACCTTGAAGGCGAGCGCGGCCAGCGGCTCCGCCGGGTCGGCGGCCCGCTCCCGCACCGGCGGCATGTCGCCCGGTGCGGGCAGGTACGCCACCACGGCGTCGAGCAGCGGCTCGATCCCCCGGTTGCGGTACGCCGAACCGCACAGCACGACCACGCCGTCCCCGGCGAGGGTCAGCTCGCGCAGGGCACGGACCAGCGTCCCCTCGCCCAGCCCGGCGCCGGCGCAGAACTCCTCCAGGGCCTCCGCGTGGAGTTCGGCCACCGTCTCCTCCAGGAGCCGGCGCCTTCGCCGCGCCTCCTCCAGCAGCTCCTCGGGCACCGGCACCGTCTCGTACGAACCGTCGCCGGCGCGCCAGAGCAGCGCGCGCATCCGCAGCAGGTCGACGACGCCGGTGAAACCGTCCTCCCGTCCGACCGGCAGCTGCACGACCAGGGGCACGGCGCCGAGCCGCTCCCGGATGGAGGCGACGGCCCCGTCGAGGTCGGCGCCCGCCCGGTCGAGCTTGTTGACGAACGCGATCCTCGGCACGCCGTGCCGGTCCGCCTGCCGCCACACGGACTCGCTCTGCGGCTCGACCCCGGCGACGGCGTCGAAGACCGCGACCGCCCCGTCGAGGACCCGCAGGGAGCGCTCGACCTCGTCGGCGAAGTCCACGTGCCCCGGCGTGTCGATCAGGTTGACCCGGTGCCCGTCCCAGGCGCAGCTGACGGCCGCCGCGAAGATGGTGATGCCGCGGTCGCGTTCCTGGGGGTCGTAGTCGGTGACGGTGGTGCCGGCGTGGACCTCGCCCCGCTTGTGGATGGCGCCGGTGGCGAAGAGGATCCGCTCGGTGACGGTGGTCTTGCCGGCGTCGACGTGGGCGAGGATGCCGAGGTTGCGAACGGCGGCGGCAGTGGTGCTGGTGCTGGTGTGTCGTGGGTCGGTGCGCATGGCCCGGGCCTTTCGGTGCCTGGGGTGGGAAGAGGGCGGCGCGATTCCCGTGACGCCGGTCCACCCCGCGGCAGGGCCGGCGGGGTTTCGTGTTCAGGGGTGCGTCACGGGCGTACGGCGACAGCCGCGCGGCTGTTACCGCGCGCTGCGGGACACCGGGATCACGTCGTACCGGCAGGGGGGAACGACGGCGGCGGTGCGGTTCGTACGCATGGCCCGGTTCCCCTTCTCTTCGCTCGGCATCGGCAGGCACCGCCCTGGCGGCGGCGCGCACCGCGACTGTAGGCGGCGCGCACCGGCCGGAGCACCTGGTTTTTCAGACGAGCAGCCGCTCCCGCAGCCGGGCGGTGGTGTCCGGGGTGATGCCGACGGCGTCCGTGAGGTACCCGGACGGGGACCCGTAACGGCTGGTCAGGTCGGCGAGGACCAGCTCCATCACGGTGGCCGGGGCGCGGCCGTACGAGGGCCAGCGCATGGTGCGGCCCGGGTTGGCGGCGTGCCAGTCGGCGGTGAGGCGCTCGGTGGCGAGCTCGGTGAGGGCGAAGTCGGCCAGGACCTCCTCCTCGGGGACGTCGAGCAGGGTCAGGACCAGGGCGGCGATCAGGCCGGTGCGGTCCTTGCCGGAGGTGCAGTGGACCACGGCGGGGCCGGGGCCGTCGGCGATGAGCTCGATGGCCCGCCGGATCTCGTCCACGCCGTCCTCGGCCACCTCCGCGAAGCGGTCGGCGAGGTAGCGCCAGGGGTCGAGGGCGGGGTCGATCTCGGCCTGGTCGTAGGGGCGGTGCTCGATGCTGAGGTTGGCGTACGTGAAGCGCTCCGGCTCCGGTATCCGGCCCTTCGCCTCGATCTCCCAGGGGTAGCGCAGGTCGATGACGGTCCGCACGCCGAGCCCGAGGAAGCGGTCCCAGTCGGCGCCGTCCAGCTTGCCGAGGGAGTCGGCCCGGTAGAGGCTCCCCCAGCGGAGCTCCCGGCCGTCGGCGGAGCGGTAGCCGCCCATGTCGCGGAAGTTGTGGAGGCGGTCGAAGGGGACGTGGCGGGTACCGGTGCCGTGCGGCGCGCGGGTCAACTGGGGCTCCTGGTGCTCGGGTTGGCTCTGAAGTGGCCAGAATGCCTCAGGTGTCACCGGATTCCGGACGCTCGGGGGAGGTGATCTCCCACACGCCGTCCGACTCGATCGAGGTCCAGAAGTCGGGGAGCCGGAGCGGCCGGGCGAGCGTGACCCCGGTGAGCGAGACCGGCCCGCGGAAGGTCGTGTGCTCCAGGGAGAGGACGGCCCGGAAGTCGCAGTCCTCGAAGGTGACGGCTCCGTCGAAGGCCGAGCCGTCGAAGAGGGCGTCGCCCCTGAACTCGGCGCGCTGGAAACGCACCGGGCCCCGGAACACGACACCGTCGAAACCGGCCACTGCCGCGCCCACCTTCGAATCGACCCACCGGAACATGCCCTCGAAGACGGCGCCGCCGAAGGTGACCGGTTCCGTGCACCAGGTGTTCTTGATCAGTACCGGCCCCCTGAAGAGGGCGCCCTCGAAGCCCGCCCGCTCCTCGAACCAGGCCCCGTCGAATGCCGCCAGGCCGTGGAAGAGGGCACGGGCGAAAACGGCCGGACCGTCGAAGCGGACGTCACGGAACACCGCCTCCCCCTCGCAGACCACGGCCTCGAAGTCCGACACGTGCGCGAAGCGGGCGCCGGCCGCCGACAGCGGCCCCTCGAACACAGCGCGGGCGAAGGATGCCGGTCCGTGGAAGGTCGAATCACCGAGCGACGTTCGCCCCTTGAAGACGACCCGGCCGAAGTCCGCCCTCCTGCGCACCGCCATCCCGTCGAGCACCGCCCCCTCCTCCATGACGGCGCGCCCGAAGGAGACGGCCTCGTACCAGATGACCTCGTCGAACCGCGCCGCTCGGACGAACACGGCGCGGTCGAAAGCGGCCGCCCCCTCGAAGGCGCCCTTCTCGAAGACCGCCGCGTGCTCGAAGACGGCACCGTCGAATGTCGCCGAGCCCATGAACTTCGCGTACCCGAAGCGCGCCTCGTCGACGAAGACGGCCCGGTGGAAGGACGCGTCCGCGGCGAAGGTGTTCGCGGTGAATCCCGCCTGGCCCTCGAACACGGCGCGGGTGAAGTCGGCTTCGCCGGTGAAGATCCCTGCCACGGCCACCCAGTCGTCCTTGAAGCACGCCCGGGTGAAGTCCGCCGAGCCCAGCCGCACCCGTCCCGTCCCCGGCTCCCGAAGCGCGTCGAGCACCCTCCCCAGCAGTCCTCCCTCGAAGGTGGTCCCCCGGAAGTCGACGGAGGAGGTGGGCTCCAGGGTGCTCAGGTAGGCGTCCTGCTCGGAGCGCGTCATGTGGGCCAGGCAGCTCTGGTAGCCCGTCACCCTGATGCCGATGCACCCCGCGGCACTCTGGCCGGAGGCTACGTGACCACAGCGGGGCCAGACGGACTCCTCCCGGCGGTACGTCCCGGCGTCCGCCAGCAGCTCCGCCAGCCGGCCGGGATCCCCGACGAGCAGCCATCCCCCGGAGTCCTCCCCCAGTGGCTTGAGGAGGCGCACGGCCAGAGGGCCGAGGAGCTCGTGGAGCTCCTCGTAGAGCGACGGGGAGACCGCGACCACGAGGCGCTGTGCGTGCCCGGGCCCCCCGGACGCCAGCAGCTCCGTGATCACGGAGCTGCGAAGGATCCGGTCGGGATCCTCCGCCGAGGCATCGGCTCGCCCGGTTGCCAGGGCCACGGCGAGCGGCGGTTGCAGCCCTTCCGGCTTCCCGTCGGCGAGCCGGGCCATGGCCCGCGGCAACGCCGTCAGTACGAACCCGGCCCCGCTGTAGGCTCCCGGCCCGGACAGTGAGAACCGCAGCCCGCGCTGCAACCCCCCGGCCACCCTCGCTTCGGCCATCTCCTGCAACAGGATCGCGCCCAGCCCCGCAGACATGCGGGAACCCCCGCCGACCCGCACCGCGAGAGTGACCCCGGTCCCGTACGCCCGCTCCTCCAGCACTTCCCGAAAGCCGGCCTGCGCGAGCAAGGCCTCGGCCGTCAGGAAGACCATCCGGTCGGGCCGGACGGTGTGCACGACACCGATCAGGCTCCCGTCGCTGGAGACCGGGGAACCGCGGAAGTGGAGCCAGTCCCCCAGGTCGACGGGGAGCCGGAGCAGCTCGCCGTTGCGGGCACCGGCGGACAGCAGCAACTGGCCGAAGAAGGAACGCCGCGTCTGGTCCTCCCCGAAGCCGTCGACGACGGCCTCCACCTCCGCGGCCTGGTCCTCCGGCGGCGCCCCCCACTCCGGAGGTTCGAACCGCCGCGGGTCCGCCAGGTCCTCCCCGCTCTCCAGCAGCAGCACCCGCGGGCTCGCCCCGTCCCACCACACGGGCCGGCAGGCGACTTCCCTGCCGTCCACCCGCCTCACCCAGGCGACGGCGTCCCGGGGCTGCTCCACGTCGCCGACGGTCAGCACCAGCCGGGGGCCGAGCAGGGTGCCCACCTCACGCGGCTCCGCCAGCGGCTCGAAACGCACCTGCACGACGGCGTCCCGCACCCCGCGCTGTTCGGCGAGCCGGACCTCGAAGCGACGCACGGGCGAAGGCCGTTCCGCGAACGGCAAGGCCCCCTCCGGGACCCGGCGGCGCCCCTCCGCGCCCGTCGTGACCCGGGTGGCCGAGAAGTCGGGGCCGGTGCCCCGGTGGCGGTACATGAACTCCCAGACCCGGCGGCGCACGAGCTCCCGTACCGCGGCGACGTCCCCGCGCAGCTGGGAGCCGAGCAGCACCTCCCGTACCCCCGGCAGGAAGTCGAACTCCGCCTCCTCCGGCCGCTGCTGCCCCTCCCACGGGGCCAAGAGCCCCCCGAGGGCCACCTCCGCCAGGTGCCCGTGCTCGGAGTCGCGCAGCAGGGAGCGCCGCACCAGGGTCATCACCGGCAGCGTGAGCGGTACGGCGGCCAGGTGGGCGGCGAGCTGCTGGGCGGTCGGGGAGGCGCTCGCCCGGAAGCGCTCGACCGCCTCCAGCGCGGTGGTGTCCCGGCGCGGCGCGGCGGCGGGCGCGGGGGCGGCGTCCAGGCGCAGGCAGGCGAGCCGACGCCAACGCCCGTCCCCGGACACCGTGCGCACGAGCCGGGCCAGGCTGCCGGACGCGAGCCCCACCACCGGGACCACGGGTCCGCCGCCCCGCGCCCGCCGGGCGGCGGGGACCGCCTGCCAGGAGCGGGTGGCGGCGGCCGGCCGGTCTGAGCGGACGGCGAAGGGGACGGGGCGGACGGCGCCCCGCGTCCACAGCCGTTCGGGCAGTACGTTCAGCACGGCCACGGCGTTGTGGGTGCTCCAGTGCCGCAGGACGCGCAGCAGCGGGGCCTCCTGCCAGCCCCCGGCGACGGTGTCGGAGACGAGCAGGATCAGCCGCCGGCCGGCGGGGTCGGCGAGTTCCAGCGGGTTGCGGGGCGGGCCGCCGCGGCCCCGGGCGAGCATCGGGGTGCCGCCGGGGGCGGTGCCGGTGAGCTGCCAGGTGCGGACGTCGCGGAAGACGCCGCTGCGGGTGAACACCCCGCGCAGCTCGGCCACCAGGTCGGCCCAGAGCAGCATCGAGGGGTGGGAGTCGACGACGAGGGCCAGGTCGAGCCAGCGGCTCTCGGCGGGACGCAGCACCGGGGTGGGGACCATCGCCTCGATGCTGCGTTCCACGGTGAGCTGCTCGTCCAGCTCCTCCCCCGGCCCGCCGATGGAACGTCGTCCCACGGGCCGCAGCGACCGCATCAGGGCGAGCGGGTCGTCGAGGGAGGCGGTGCGGGGCAGCCGCAGCGGTACGCCGCGCCGCGCGCCGGTGTCGGCGCCGGGCCCGGCGGGCCGCTCGGGCGGGGCGGGGACGGCGGGGAAGAGCTGGGCGGACCCGGCGGCGGGCGGGCCGGTCCGGCCGGCGTCGGGGGCGGGGCCCGGGGGCGCGGGCGGGGCCTCGTCCGGCTCCGGCGGTGCGGGCTGCCGTGCGTTCCCGTCACGGGCCGTGGCGCCGGCCGGGTCGACGCGGGCGGCCAGCCACAGGATGTCGGCGATCTCTTCGGGGCCGACGGCGGTGCGGGGCGCGGCGCCGTCCCCGGCGCCTTCGGCGAAGGCGGCGAGGAGCCTCTCGATCACGCGCTCGGCCCGGTGAGGTGCTGCATGACGGTGGCGAGGAAGCGGTCGCGGTCGGCGGGTGCCGACCAGGCTCCGGCGAGGCGCAGCTGGATGGCGTTGAGGAGCTGGTCGGTGGCCAGGTCGCCGTCCTCGGCCCGTTCGAGGAAGCTGCGTACGAGGTCCTGGTACTCGGCGGCGGCCTCGCCGGTGATGTCGACGCCGAGCCGTCCGCGCACGATGCGGGCGAGTTTCTCGGGTCCGGGCGCTTCCAGGTGGAGGCGGACGCAGCGGCGCAGGAAGGCGGGCGGGAAGTCGCGTTCGCCGTTGCTGGTGAGGATGACGACGGGGAAGTAGCTGCACTGGACGCGGCCCTGGGTGACGGTGACGCCGGCGTCGGGGTCGTCGTCCGTGCCGATGGCGACGGTGGGGTCTTCCTTGGCGAGGCGGGCCAGTTCGGGGATGACGAAGCCGCCGTCCTCGAAGACGGTGAGGAGGTCGCCGGGCAGGTCGATGTCGCTCTTGTCGATCTCGTCGATGAGCAGGACCCGCGGCCGGCTCTGCGGGAGGAGGGCCGTGCCGAGCGGGCCGAGGCGCAGGTAGCGGGCGATGGAGGGGGCCGTGGCGGGTCCTTCGGCGGCTCCGGGGAGGCGGGTGCCCGGGGCGCGGACCTGTTCCAGTCCGGCCTCCTGGAGCCGGCCGATGGCGTCGTAGAGGTAGAGGCCGTCGCGGAGCACGGTGCGGCTGGTGATCGGCCAGTGCAGTACGGGGCCCAGGGCCAGGTCGGCGGCGATGCCGTAGGCGAGGGTGGACTTGCCGACGCCGGGCTTTCCGGTGATCAGCAGCGGCCGGCGCAGGTGCAGGGCGGTGTTGACCACGTCCTTCTCGGGATCGTCCGGGACGTAGCCCTCGCCGCGCCTGCGGGTGCGCTCCCAGGCCTCGCCGGAGCAGCCGGGCGGCCCGTAGGAGGGGTCGGGGACGCCGGTGAAGTCCCGCCAGGGCGGAGGCGTTCCGGCTTCCAGCCGGGTGCGGCGTTCCTCGCCGGGGCCCGCGCCCTGGTACAGCCACCAGTCCTTCGCCACTGCCTGTGCCTCCATCGTCTCTTCGCGGGTGGTGCGTTCGGATCGTGGCCGCAGGCCGGCCGTTGCGGGCGGGGTCGTGGGTGGCGGTGTCAGGCCAGGGAGCGGAGGTCGACCGTGTCGTCCGGATCGTCCCACAACAACACCAACTGGTCTTCCCCTCCCGGTTCTTGGCCGACGGCGGCCCGGCGCGCCTCGCGTACCCGGGCGGGCAGCTCGAACACCGCGGGCGTACCGGGCCCGGCCTCGGGCGCGAGCAGTGCCGGCAGCCCGCCGGCCGGCGCTCCGCCGCCGCGCCGCCACACCGCGACGGGCACCCCGCCCTCCAGCAGGGACTCCAGCAGGTCGGACGTACGGTTCGCCGAGACGTGCCCGAGGACGCAGGCGGGTGCCGGGCGGGCCCCCAGCCGCAGCCCGAGGGCGTCGGTGACGTCCTCGTCCTCGACCAGCCGCACGGCGTCGGGGTGGCGGCCGTCGTGGACGTGCAGCCAGCGCCATTTGGTCCGCCATTCGGTGCGGGTGTCCTCGCGTTCCTGCGGACAGCGCACCACCACCTCGTGGACCGCGCCGAGGGGGCGGGTCCGGCCGCCGGGTCCGCGCGGGACCGGCCACTGGTCGAAGTCCGTCTCCAGCAGTTCGTACGGCACGTGGAACTCGATCCGCCCGATGCTCCCGTACGGCTGCCCGGCGCCGGGATCTCCCTCGGCGAGGCGGCGTACGAGTTCGGCGCGCACGGCGGCCAGTGGGACGGGGCTGCCCTCCGACTCCCATACGTGGCGGGTCCGTTCGCCGCGCAGCCACATCCGGGCCAGCAGGCCGTCCTCGCCGCCGGGCGGGGACTCCAGGCGCACGTGCAGGGTGGCCTTGCGGGCGGGGGCGGGCGGCGGGCGCAGCGCGGGCAGGCCGAGCCGCTCGCGGGTGGCGCGTACCCACCGGGCGAGCGCCGCCGCCCATTCGGGGTCGCCCGGGCCGCCGCCGGGGCCGCCGCCGGGGCGGGCGGTCCGGTCGGCGAGGAAGTGCACGAAGGGCACCGCGAGCGGCATTCCGGTGCGGCCGCCCTGCCGTTCGTCGAGGTCGGCGACCACGTCGAGGAGGGTGTCGGCGGGCAGCCCGCCGTCGACGGGGGTGGTGCAGCCGGCCGCCTTGAACGCCCAGGCGTAGGCCTCGTACGCGCAGCGCGGCAGGTCGCGGCCCTCGAAGAGTTCCCCGAGCCCGTCCCATCCGGTCTGGTCGAGGCGGGGGGCACGGGGCAGGGACGGGCCGGGCAGGTCGTCGTCCAGGAAGGAGTTGGCGTCCCAGTCCCGGTCGACGAGGAACTGGGGCAGCTGCCAGCCCTCGCCGCGTTCGCGCAGTCCCCGGAAGGCCAGGTGGATGCTGCGGGCCGCGTCGGGCAGGACTGCGGCGCCCTCCCCCACGGACCGGTTCCCGAGCTCGCCGAGCAGGGCCTCGGTGAAGCGGCCCGCGCCCCGTTCGGCGTCGTTCTGCGCGGCCTCGCCCTCGCGGGAGGCGTACAGCCGGAACTGCCGCCGCCCGGGGACGGTGCGGCCGCCGCCGTAGTCGGCGCTGCCGAAGTTCCAGCGGCTGTCGCGGGGCGCGTCGACGCGGCAGGCGTCCACCAGTGCGGCCTGGAGGGGGAACCGCCGGTGCTTGACCAGGTCGGTGCGCCACCAGCGCAGCGCGGCGTCGAGGTTGAGGTGGCGGATGTGGCCGGGGCGGGCGTCGGCGCAGGGCAGCATCAGCTCCCGGTCGCGCCCGAGGTAGCCGTGGCCCGCCCAGAAGATCCACAGCAGGTCCCCGTCGCATTCGGGGAGTTCGTCGATCAGGGCGGTGCGGGCGTTCGCCTCGGTCGCGGGCCGGTGCGCGGTCCGCAGCGCGGCCAGGCCCTCGGACGCGGACCAGTCGAGGGCGTCGGGGTCGTCGAGCGGGGACAGCAGCAGCCGGACGTTCGCGGCGGGCACCTCCCCGGGCCCGGTCAGCCACCGGGCGAAGCGCAGGGCGTCGCGGGCGGGGCCGCGCAGGTTCCAGTGGTGGCTGATCTCGTACCGCTCGACGCCCGCGACGAGCGCGAAGGTGCGCCGGGGGTTCACGTCGGGGTGCGGCCGGCCGAGGGCCGTCACCCGATCCCCGCTTCGGTCACCGCCCGTTCGATGCGCTCGTAGAGGGACTGCTGTTTCCAGTAGGCGCTGTGGCTGGCGGGGAAGGGCTGGCGGCTGCTGATCTCGTGGTCGGTGACGCGGGGGTCGCCGGGGAAGACGGGTCCGGCGAGGTAGGAGAGCACGTCCTGGCGGTCGTACACGTTGAGCCAGCGCGGGAAGCCGTACGGGAGCCGGCTGCCGGGGGCGAGGGCGGTGAGGGCGCCGAGTTCGTAGAGGTACGGGGCCTGCGAGCCGACGGTGACGAGCAGTTCGGCGCCGGGTACGGGTACGCCGTCGGCGGCGGCCAGCGCGAGCAGGTCCACGAGGGCGATGCCGCCGAGGCTGTGGCCGATCAGTACGGTCGGGCCCGGCCGGGCGGTGATCCGCTCGTGCAGGTACGCCCGCAGACCGGCGCCTCTGGCCTGGTAGCGCAGGATGTCGCCGAGGGCGGGGGTGGCGCCGACGGTGAGGGAGCCCCGCCAGGCGTTGAGCAGGGGCTGCGTGGTGACCCGCATCGCGAGCCGGCCGAGGACGGCGGCGGCCCGGGCGCCGGGGACGCGGGCGCCGCCGCCGAGGCGGGTGGTGAGGAGCTCGACGAGCCGGTCCCGTTCGGCGGCGGTGCAGTCGGCGTCCGCCCCGGCGGCGGCGAGTGCGGCGGCGGTGACGGCCCGGGAGAGGGCGGTGGCCAGCTCGCGGGCCTGCGGTTCGGCGGTGGCGCGGGTGCCCGCGCGGGCCGCTTCGGAGGAGTCGGCGGCGGCCTGGAGGGCGGGCCGGAACCCGGCGGCGAGGCCGGTGCCGTCCAGGAGGGCGCGCAGCTCGTCGGGGCCGCCGCCGGGGCCCCAGGGGGTTTCGGTTTCGGTTTCGGTTTCGGCTCCGATCTCGGCTTCGGCTTCGGCGAGCCGGTGCAGCAGCTCCAGCACCCGTTCCCCGGCGGGCCGTAAGCCGGGCATCGCGAAGGGGTCGTCCTCCTCCCCCTCGCCCTCGCCCTCCCGGGCCCAGCCGGCCTCGGCCAGCACCCGCAGCTCGCACAGCGGGTCGGCCAGCAGCAGCCCCCACTCGGCGGCCTCGGCGCCCCCGTCGGGCCCCGCCGGCGTCCCGGGTACGGAGCGCCCGCCGGCGCTCAGCTCCGCGCCGAACCGCTCGCCCCAGAAGCAGGAGTCGACCTCGGACCCGGGAAACCGCGCCCCGAGCCGCTCCCGCACCAGCCCGAACAGGGCGTCGTGCCGCTCCCGCCGCACCCCCGTACCGTGAACGAACAGAAACCGCATGACCGCACCGCCCCCTCGTCGCTCTCCCCCGCCCGGCACGATAGCGCCGAGCACCCGACCCGGCCCATTGAACGGCCGGTTCGGACCCGGCGAAGTGGGGCGCCCGCCCCCGGCCGGCGCCGGGGGCGGCAGACTTGGCGGGCTGGGCCGTGTGCGTCGGGCACGGGGCCGGAGGACTTGACGGAGCGCTTGGGTGGATCTCAACTCGGTGGTCATCGCGGTGGCGGGCGTCGCCGGAACGCTGGGAGGGTCGCTGCTGACCCAGCGGGGCTCGGAACGGGCCAAGCGCCGGGAGATAGAACTCGTGCGCGCGCAGGAGGAGATCCGCGAGAGCCGCTCGCTCCGGCGCACCTGCTACGCGGAACTCAACCGGGACTCGCGGCAGTTCGTCACCGCCCTCAACCGCCACCTGCACCTCATGCGGGAGCAGGCCGTGACGGACGCCGACCGGGACGCGCTCGACGAGGCGAAGGGCACGCACCGCGACCGCTACTCCGAGGCGCAGATGATCGCCCCGGACGCGGTGCTCGTGACGGCGAGCGCCGTGAACCACGCCCTGACCCAGGTCTACGGCCAGGTCAAGCGCCTCGAACGGGACGCCCCCGAGCCGGGCGAGACGAGGGAGACGGCGGCCCGCGACCAGTACGCGATCTGGGACCTGCTGAAGGAGATGCGGACCGCCATGCGCCGCGACCTCGGTGTCTCGGACGACGACTGACGACCGGAGACCGCGGGCCGGGCGGTCCGGCGGCCTCAGAGCTTGCGTGCGAAGAGCAGCCCGTCCGCGACGGGCAGGAGGAGCGACTCCACCCGGTCGTCGGCGCGGGCGTGGGCGTTGAACTCGCGGACGGCCAGCCCGTTGCCCCGCGCCTGCGGGTCGGCCGCGTCGCCGCCGAAGAGCGCGTTGTCGGCGAGGATCAGTCCGCCCGGGCGTACGCGGGGCACCAGTTCCTCCCAGTAGGCCCGGTAGCCGTCCTTGTTCGCGTCCAGGAAGACCAGGTCCACGACCGGTTCGGCCGGGAGGGCGCGCAGGGTCTCCAGGGCGGGCCCGAGCTTCAGCTCGATGCGGTCGGCGAGCCCGGCCTCCTTCCAGGCCTCCTGCGCGATCGCGGTCCACTCCGCCGAGACGTCGCAGGTGAGGACCTGTCCGCCGGGGACCAGACCGGCGGCGAGGGCGAGGGCGGAGTAGCCGGTGAAGGTGCCGACCTCCACGATCCGGCGGGCTCCGATCAGCTTCGCGAGGAGGGTGAGGAGGACGCCCTGCTCGTGCGGGATCTGCATCACGGCCCGGTCTCCGAGGGCGCGGGTGCGCTCGACGAGCCGCCGCTGGACCTCGCTCTGCGGCTCGGCCTGGGCGAGCACGTAGGCGTACACCTCGGGGGTGAGGGGGACCGTCTTCACGTCTTCGGGCTGCCGGTTCACGGCGCACGTCCTCTCGGGGTCAGTCGGGCGGGGTGATCTGTGCGGGCAGGGGTTTGCCGAGGGGGCCGCGCGGGATCCTGTCCACGAGGCGCACCAGGCGGGGTTCGGCCCCGAGGCCGCGCGCGGCTGCCCGTACGCCGTCCGCCGTCAGGGGGCCGCCTCCGGCGACGAGCACGTCGTACGCCTCCCCGTGCGGGGGCCCGGCGGGGCCGGTGACGCGTACGCAGGCCACGTCCGCGCCCGGGAGAGCGGCGCGCAGCCGGGCGGCGATGGCGCCCAGGTCGTACCGGACGCCGTTGATCCGCACCAGCTGGGCGCGGCGGCCGAGGCGCAGGAACAGCCGGTCGCCGAGGCGGCGGACCACGTCGTCCATCTCGTGCCGGTCGGGCCGGCTGCCGTCGGGGAGCGCGGACAGCCGCGGCCCGGTGACGGTGAGCGGGCCCTCCGCGCCGGTGGGGGGCGCGGCGAAGGCGACGTCGTCGAGCAGCGTCCAGGGCCCGGCCGGGTCCCAGCCGGTGCGGTGGGCGACGGAGCCGGTCTCGGTGGAGCCGAGCAGCTCGATCAGCACGGCGCGGGCGTCGGTTTCGAACCGGCGTGCCTCCGGCGGGAGTTCGGCGGAGCCGTGCAGGAGGGTGAGCTGCTCGAACGAGGCGGTCCAGCGCGGGTAGCGGGCCATGGCCCGGAAGGCGGAGGGGATGGCGACGACGGCGATCCGCCGGGCCGGGACGGCCGGCGGCGGACAGTCGCCGGCGGGCCAGAACCATACGGGCAGCCCGGTCACGGCGGGGAGCAGCACGGTCGCGGCGGCCCCGTAGGCGTGCCGGGGCGGGGCGAAGCTGACGATCGCCTCGGGTGCGTACGGGGCGAGCAGGCGGGCGGTCTGCTCGGCGTCGGCGCGCAGCCGGGCCCCGGTGAAGATCCGCCGTACGGGGTCGCCGGTGGTGTCGTCGGAGGCCTGGAACTCGTACTCCCGGCCCGCGAGCCGCTCCCGCGCCCGGGCCGCTTCGGCGGGTGTGAGCCGGTCCCACGGCTGGTGCCACGGCCCCGGCGGGCCGTCGGGGGCGGCGGCGCCGATGCCGGGGCGCTCCCAGGGGGCGTCGAGGGGCAGTGCGGGGTACGGCGGTTCGAGGGGCATGCGCTCGTCTCCCCCTGTGCGTTCGGGTTCCGGGGCGGGGCGGACCGGTACCCCCGGGAGCCCTCAGGGGCACAACGACGCCGCCCCCTCGGGGGATACGGGCGGGAGGGGGCCCTTCCGCGTCGGGGTTCGTCCGGCCCGGCCGCATTCACCGGCTCAAGCCCCCTACCCATCACCTGTGACATGTGAAATATTACCTGCCCCGAGCCCCCGACCCTCGGCACCGAACTCCCCGAAAGGGCACCTCCGTTGCGCAGACTCGCCACGGCGGGAGCGGCGATATCCCTCGCCGCCCTCGCCCTCCTGCCCGCCCCCGTCGCCCTGGCGGCCACCGCGCCCCCGCCCGCCCCGCCGGCGGGCCACGCCGAACAGGCCGCCTCCCCGCCGCTCGCCCCGCTGGAACTCCAGCGCCAGGCCCTGCGCCGCCAAGCCCTGGAGGGCGTCGCGGCGGGCACCTCGGGCGGCTCCGCCGCCGCCCGCACGGCCGGCCCCCTCCCCCGCACAGCGAAGATCGGCGGCCAGTACGTCGAACTGGCCCAGCGGCGCAAGGACAAGGTCTTCGTCATCCTCGCGGAGTTCGGCGACCGGACCGACCCCCGCTTCGGAGGCACCCCCGGCCCCCTGCACAACACCATCGGCAAGCCCGCCAAGGACGACAACCACACCCTCTGGCGAAAGGACTTCGACAAGAACTACTACCAGCAGCAGTTCTTCTCCCCCCAGCCCGGCTCGGCTTCGATGCGCGCCTACTACAACCTCCAGTCCTCGGGCCGCTACGACATCGACGGCAAGGTCACCGACTGGGTCAAGGTCCCCTACAACGAGGCCCGTTACGGCACGGACAACTGCACCGAGCCCGGCCAGTGCCGCACCAACTGGGACCTGGTCCGCGACTCCACCACGGCCTGGTACGAAGCCGAGCGCGCGAAGGGCCGCACCCCCGACCAGATCAGGTCCGAACTCGCCCAGTACGACGTGTGGGACCGCTACGACGCCGACCACGACGGGAACTTCGACGAGCCCGACGGCTACCTCGACCACCTGGTCGTCGTCCACGCGGGCAAGGACCAGACCTGGGGCGGCGGCGCCCAGGGCAAGGACGCGGTCTGGGCCCACCGCTGGTTCGCGTACTGGAACCAGGCCGGCAGCGCGGGCCCGGAGGGCAACAAGGCCGGCGGCACCCCGGTCGGCGACACCGGGATCTGGGCCGGCGACTACCTCACCGGCGGCGAGAACAGCGGAGCGGGCCTCTTCTCCCACGAGTTCGGACACGACCTCGGGCTGCCCGACCTCTACAGCTCGGACGGGGACAACAGCGTCAACTTCTGGTCCCTGATGTCCTCGGCCTCGTACCTGGGCAAGGGGCCCAACACCACCGGGCAGTTCCCCGGCGACCTGGACCCGTGGAGCAAGCTCCAACTGGGCTGGCTGGACTACACGGAGGCCGACGCGGGCCGCAGGACCCGCGCGACGCTCGGCGTCTCCGGCTACAACACCGACGACCCCCAGGCCCTCCTGGTCCACCTCCCGCCCTCCACCACCCGCACCGAGCTCACCGACCCCTACGAGGGCGCCCGCCAGTGGTGGAGCGGCACCGGCGACTTCATGGACAACACCCTGACCCGCCCGCTGGACCCCGCCACCGGCCCGGCCACCCTCTCGGCCCGCGTCTGGTACGACCTGGAACAGGACTTCGACTTCCTCACGGCGGAGGCCTCCACGGACGGCGGCAAGACCTGGACGGCCCTCCCGGGCACCCTCGGCGGCGCCCCCGTACCCCCCAAGGGCATCTCGGGCACGTCACAGTCCTGGACGGACCTCACGGTCCCGCTCCCCGCGTCCACGACCCACCTCCGGCTCCGCACCACCTCGGACAGCAACACCCACGGCCGCGGCGCCACCCTCGACGACATCCGCATCACGGCCGCCGACGGCCGCACCCTCCTCCAGGACGGGGCGGAACGGGACGACAACGGCTGGACCCCGGTCAAGTGGTCCCGCACGGAGGGCCGCACCGGCACCACCGCGCACCCCCGCGCCTACTTCGCCGAGAACCGCCGCCACACCGGCTACGGCTCCTTCCTCAAGACGGGCCCGTACAACTTCGCCTCCACGGACCAGCGCGTGGAGTTCTACCCGTACCAGCAGGGCGTCCTGCTCTGGCTCTGGGACACCGCGTACAGCGACAACACCACCAAGGCCCACCCGGGCAACGGCCTCCTCCTCCCGGTCGACGCCCGGCCCGCGCCCCTCCGCTTCCCGGACGGCACCCTCCTCAACGCCCGCGCCCAGACCTTCGACGCCCCCTTCTCGACCCGCCCGACGGACCGCATCACCCTCCACCGGCCGGGCACCGCCCTGACCGTCCCCTCCCAGCCGGGGGTCCGCGCCTTCGACGACCGCCGCGGCACCTACTGGAACGCGGACCTCCCCCAACTCGGCGTCAAGGTCCCGGACACCGGCACCCACATCGAGGTCACGAGGGAAACCCCCACCCAGACCACCCTCCAGCTCACCCCCTCCCCCTGACCCCGCCCGCACCCGAGCGCCCCGCCGGACCCTCCCGGCGGGGCGCTCGCCCGTACGGGGCCGGGAGCTGTGAGGACGGACACGTTCCGCAGGGGAACCTGTCGCAAGCCGGGGGCGTTGGGCGGTGGTGGCGATCTTCGGGAGTGGGGCATGACGGGCAGGGCCGTGCGGGTGTGTGTGCTGGCCGGGGTCTGCGCCGCGCTCGTGGTCGCCGGGGTGGGTTTCGCCGTGGGGCGCTTCGGGACCGTGGCCGCGGGGGACACCGATCGCGGGAGTTACGTGCAGGACGCGCGGCTGGCCGATGAGGCCGCCCGTGGGGTGCTGGAGACCCTCGTCGAGGGGGGTGGGGAGCGGAGGGCAGCCCCGGGCGGGGCGGGCTGGAAGGCGTCCGAGCCGCTCCGGGCGGTCGACGTCGAGCCCGAGCCGGCCATCGGAGCGCTGTTCTCGCCCGGGATGGACTGGGACGACGAGCATCATTGTTCCGGGAGCGTGGTGCATTCCGCCGACGGGGATCTCGTCGTGACCGCCGCGCACTGCGTGTACGCCAGCGGGTTCCGGACCAATCTGGCGTTCGTGCCCGGGTACGCCGACGGGAAGGCACCGTTCGGGGTGTGGGTGCCGACGCGGGTCGACGTGGATCCGCGGTGGGTGTCATCGGCGGATCCGGATTACGACGTGGCGTTCATCCGGGTGCGCCGGCCCGGGCATCCCGGGCAGCGGCTGGAGGACGTGACCGGGGCGCACGCCGTCCGCTTCGGGCAGCAACTGCCCGCCCCCGCCCGGCTGGTGGGCTACCCCAACGACGCCGAGCAGCCGTTGGGGTGCGCCAACACGGCCGTCGCCGCCGGGTCCACACAGCTGCGGCTGGACTGCGCGGACGTGCCCAACGGGACCAGTGGCGGCCCCGTCCTGACCGCGGCCGGGACCCTGATCGGGGTGATCGGCGGCCGCGATGGAGGCGGGGACGAGGTGACTTCGTACAGCAGTCGCTTCGGGGACGGTGTGCGCGAGCTGTACGAGCGGGCCGTCCGCGGTTAGGCCGGTCCGTGGTGCGGCGGGTAGGCCGTCGTGGTGCGGGGCGAGGTGGGCAGGCGCCACTTCGACAGGACGCGGAGCATCGTGCCCGGGGCGAGCAGGGTGTTCGGCGGGGTGGACAGGGACAGGACGCCGAAGAACGGGGCCGAGATGGCCGGGTCGGTGTTGGCCCCGGCCATGACGCGGGACATGTACGCCTGGAGGACGCGGGTCGCGCGGTCCGGCGGCGGGCCCTCGGTGCCCGGGTAGCGCAGGTCCTCGCTGGTGGCGATCTGCCAGGCGACGTTGGCCGCGGTGGTGGTGTGCCGCTGGACGCGCCGGGTCTGCGCCGGGATCTGGGCGGTGCTGAGGCCCCTGATGGCGTCGCCCAGGGCCTGGGCGGTGATGGCGGCCACCGTCATGCCGTGCCCGTAGACCGGGTTGAAGCGGCAGGCCGCGTCGCCGACGACGAGGAGGCCCTCGGGCCAGCGGTCCATGCGCTCGTAGTGGCGCCACTCGTTGGCGGTGGCCCGGAAGCCGGCGGGCGGGGCCAGCGGTTCGGCGTCGCGGATGGCGTCGTAGAGGGCGGGGCTGCGCAGGGTGCGGGCGAAGCGGAGGAACTCGGGGTCCTTGGTGGGCGGGGCGTGCTCGCCGTTGCCGATCAGGGTGACCAGCCAGCGGTCCCCCTCCAGCGGCACCAGCACTCCCCCGCGCGGGCTCTCCGGGCGGCCCTGTACGTACATCCCGTGCCAGCGGCGCTCCGGGTCGTCCAGGGCGGCCTTGGGGATGGCGTACGGGCGGCTGGAGTAGCCGAGGTGGGAGTCGTAGCGGGTGACCGCCGGGGCGGGGTAGCCGAGGGCCGCCAGCCAGGCGGGCGCCTTGGAGGTGCGGCCGGTGGCGTCGACGACGAGCGCGGCGGCGAGGCGGCCGCCGTCGCGCAGGGTCACGCCGGCCACGGAACGGCCGTCCGCCCCGCCGACGAGCCCGGTCGCGAGCCGGCCGCCGAGCATCCGGATCCGGCCGTCGCGCAGCACGGCGCGGCGCAGCGTCCAGTCGAGGAGCTCCCGGCTGCCGACCAGCATCCCGGCCCCCGGTACGGGCCGGAACCAGTCGGCGGGGCTCAGCCACAGGAAGTCGCGCGGCGACTCCAGCAGGGCCGCGCCGGCCGCCATCAGCTCGGCGGTGGTGCCGGGCAGCAGCTGCTCCATCAGCTCGACACCGCGCGCCCACAGCACGTGCGCGTGCCGGGACTGCGGCAGGCCGGGGCGGAACTCCGGCCCGTGAAGGGACAGTTCGTCCCGTTCGACGACGGTGACGCGGGCGAACCGCCCCGCCAGGACCCGTGCCGTCAGCAGCCCGGCCAGGCCGGCCCCGAGGACCACCGCGTGGTCCCCGGGGGATTCTGTGTGGTTGTCCGGAGTGTCGTCCATGGGACGAGTGTCCGACCGCCGGGGCGGCCCGGGTCAGGCCCCGGCCGGGGGCGGACGGTTGCGTGCCGGGGCGCGGGCGGGGCGGAGGGGGCGGCCGGGGGCGCGTGCGGGGGCAACCGGACGGGGCGGCCCCGGTCCGGGGCGGCCGCGGGCACCCTACTCGGGGGCACCCGCCGCCGACACCAGTACGTCCCCGGCCGCGACCCGTCCGTAGAGCACGCTGCGGCCCGCCCGCCGACGCAGGATCAGCCCCGCCGCGAGCAGCACCTTCAGCTGCCCGGCCACCGCCCCCAGGCTGTACCCGGTCAGCGCCACCAGCTGCGTCGTGGACTTCGGGCTCTCCAGCAGCACCAGCACCCGTGCCCGGACCGGCCCCAGCAGCCGTACGAGCGCCTCCGGCGCGGCCGACCCGGGACCCGGCTGGGTGAGCTGGCCCGCGCAGGGGTACACCAGCGCGTGCCGCGACGTACCGGTCCAGGAGACCCAGCCGTGCGCGTGCGTCACCGGTACGAAGACCAGCCCGGCCTCCCCCGACAGCTCGCGCGGCCGGCGCTGCTGGAGGTTGACCCGCAGCCGCCCGCCGCCCAGCCAGGCCATGCCCGGCCGCATCCCCGCCAGGGCGGCCGCCCAGCCCTCCCGGCCGAGCTGGGCGGTGCGCACCAGCACGTCCGCCTCCGCGATCCGGCGGCGCCGGTCCCAGTCGGGGCGTACGGCCTCCTCCCAGACCCAGTCCAGCAGTTCGGCCGTCCTCGGGCCGAGTCCGCGCGCCCGGTCGAGGCCCGCGGGGAGCCGGCCGGTGGCGGCGCGCAGGTCGGTACGGACGACCGCGTCCGGGGCGGCGCGGACGGTGGCGACCTCGTCGGCGAAGGCGCGGCCGTCCTGGTGGGCCGGCGGGGTCAGGTACCCGGCGATCCACAGCCGGCCGAGGGCGGCCCGCACGAGGGCGGCGGTGAGGGGCTCGGCGGCGAGGTGGGCCCGGTAGTGCGGCAGCCGGTCCGCGAGCCAGGCCCGCTCGGCGGGGTGGGCGGGGGTGCGGCGCTCCAGGGCCATGAGGGCGGCGGTGGTCTCGGCGAGGGGGGACACGACGAAGCGGCTGCGCGCGAGCGCGTCGGTGTCGATCCGCCACCATCCCATGGTGTGCCGCCCCCTGCCGGTGTCCGGGCCCCGGGTCGTCCGGGGCTGCCGCCCCGATCATGCCGTGCCCCTGGCCGGGGGTCACGCGGGTCCCGGGCCGGGGCCCGCCTGGCCGGGGGTCACGCGGGTCCCGGGCCGGGGCCGCCGCTGCGCGGGCTGCTCCCCGCCCCGCCCTTCGCCCGTTCCCCGGGCTCCGCCCGGACCCCTCTGGGGGCTCCGCCCCCGGACCCCCGCGCCTCAAACGCCGGCGGGGCTGGAAATTCGCTGCGCGAATCCAGCCCGCGCGGCGTTCGAGCACAACGGGATCCGGGGCGCAGCCCCGGCTCTCCAGCCCCGCCGACGGTTGAGGCGCGGGTCCGGGGTGGCCCCCCCGGGGATCCTTCAGCCCCGCCGGCGTTTGAGGCGCGGGGTCCGGGCAGCGCCCGGGGAACGGTGGAAGGGCGGGTAGGGGACCTCGCCCCGCGCAGCGGCACACGACCCGCAGACGACCCGCTGGCCCCCGCCACGCGGACCGGCACCGGCCGGCTTTCGCGTCCGCGCGAAACTCTGGGGGGTCGCGTGCCGCCCGTCGGAAACTCCCGGCATGTCGCGCAGCTACCGCTCCCTCCTTCTCCGTACCCCCGAGTTCTCCCCCTTCTTCCTCGCCGCCGCCCTCCGCGTCGCCGCCTCCACCACCGGTGGGCTCGCCCTCGGGGTGCTGGTCTACGGGCGGACCGGCAGTCCCCTGCTGTCCGCCCTCGCCATGTTCGGCCCCTCCCTCGCCCAGGTGCTCGGCGCGACCCTGCTGATGGCCGCCGCCGACCGGCTGCCGCCGCGCGGCGCGCTCGCGGGGCTCGCCGCACTCGCCGCCGCCGGGACCGGGCTGCTCGCCGTCCCCGGACTGCCGCTGTGGGCGGTGTTCGCGGTGCTGCTGGGACAGGGGCTGGCCGATTCCCTCGCGGGCGGGGTCCGTTACGGGCTGCTCACCGAGATCCTGCCGCCCGGGGACTACCTTCTCGGCCGCTCCCTCCTCGCCGTCGCCGCCGGGGTCACGCAGGTCGTCGGCTTCGCCGCCGGCGGGGTGCTGCTCGGCGCGCTCTCCCCGCGCGGGGTGCTGCTGGTGTCGGCGGGGCTCGGGGCGGCCGCCGCGCTCACGGTCCGCTTCGGGCTGCGCCGCCGCGCTCCCCGGGCCGGGGGCAGGCCGTCGCCCCCCGAGACCTGGCGCGTCAACCGGCTGCTGCTGTCCGATCCGGCCCGGCGGACCCTGTACCTCGCCCTCTGGGTGCCGAACGGGCTCATCGTGGGCTGCGAGTCGCTCTTCGTCCCGTACGACCCCGCGCACGCCGGGCTGCTGTTCGGCTGCGCCGCCGCCGGGATGCTGGCCGGGGACACCGTCGCGGGCCGCTGGCTGCCCGAGCGGATGCGGATCCGGCTGGCGGCTCCGCTGCGGCTGCTGCTCGCGCCCCCCTACCTGGTGTTCGCCCTGGAGCCGGGGCCGGTCGCCGCGACGGCCGCCGTCACCCTGGCCTCCACCGGCTACGCGGCCGGGCTGCTGATGCAGGAGCGGCTCGTACCGCTGCTGCCCGAGGGGACGCAGGGGCAGGCGCTCGGGCTGCACTCGGCCGGGATGCTCACGATGCAGGGGGTGGGCGCGGCGCTCGCCGGGGCGGTGGCCCAGTACACCTCTCCGGCGGCCGCGATCACCGTGCTGGCGGCCGCGTCCGTCGTGGTCACCCTGGCACTGGAGCCGGGTCTGCGCCCCGATAGGCTGCGGGTCCGTCCGCCGCAGTCCCCTTCTCCCGTTCCCCGAGGTACCGCGCAGTGAGCTCCGCAGCACCCCCCGTACCGGTGACGGTCGTCGGCCTCGGCGCCGACGGCTGGGCCGGGCTCACCGCCGGCGCGCGGTCCGCGCTGACCTCGGCCGAAGTGCTGATCGGCGGCCCCCGGCAGCTGGACCTGCTGCCGCACGCCGAGTGCCGCGGGCTGCGGGTCGCCTGGCCGAGCCCGCTGCGGCCGGCCGTGCCGGAGCTGGTGGCCGAGCACGCGGGGCGCCGCATCGCCGTACTGGCCAGCGGGGACCCCATGTTCTACGGGATCGGCCGCGCGCTCTCCGAGGAGCTGGGCCCGGACGCCCTGCGGGTCCGCCCGCACCCGTCGTCGGTGTCGTACGCGTGCGCCCGCCTGGGCTGGCCGGTGGAGGACACCGAGGTGGTGACGGTGGTCGGCCGGCCGGTGGCCCGGCTGGTGGCCGCGCTGCACGAGGGCCGGCGGATCCTGGTGCTCAGCGCCGGAGCGGCGACCCCTGACGAGATCGCCGCCCTGCTTCGAGAGCGGGGCTTCGGCCCGAGCCGTATGCGGGTGCTCGAACAGCTCGGCTCCGAGCGCGAGGACTCGTACGAGGGCACCGCGCGGGACTGGGACCGCGAACCCGGCGACCCCCTCAACGTGGTCGCCGTGGAGTGCCGTCGGGATCCCGGATCCGGCGTGCCCCGGCTCGGCGCCACCCCCGGCCTGCCCGACGCCGCGTACGAGCACGACGGGCAGCTCACCAAGCGCCACGTGCGCGCCGCGACCCTGTGCGCGCTGGCCCCGGCCCCCGGCGAGCTGTTGTGGGACATCGGCGGCGGCTCCGGGTCGATCGGCATCGAGTGGATGCGTACGCACCCGTCCTGCCGCGCGGTGGCGATCGAGCGGGTCCCCGAGCGGGCCGGCCGCATCACCCGCAACGCCGCCGCGCTCGGCGTGCCCGCGCTGCGCGTGGTCGTCGGCGCGGCCCCGGCCGCCCTGGACGGACTCCCGGCCCCCGACGCGGTGTTCATCGGCGGCGGGCTGACCGCGCCCGGCCTGCTGGACGCGGCCTGGGCGGCGCTGGCGCCCGGCGGCCGGCTGGTGGTCAACACGGTCACCCTGGAGTCGGAGGCGGTCCTCGCCGAGCGCTACCGGCGCCACGGCGGCGAGCTGGTGAAGCTGGCCGTCTCGCACGCCGTGCCGGTCGGCGGTTTCACGGGCTGGCGGCAGGCCATGCCGGTCACCCAGTGGTCGGTCACGAAGCCGGCACCGGTCACGCGGACGGCACCGGTCACGCAGACACAAGGAGAAGCAGAATGACCGTGTACTTCATCGGCGCGGGCCCCGGCGCCGCCGACCTGATCACGGTGCGCGGGGCCCGGACCCTGGCCGCCGCCCCCGTCTGCCTCTACGCGGGCAGCCTGGTCCCGCGCGAGCTGCTCGCCGAATGCCCGGCGGACGCCCGGCTGGTCGACACCTCGCAGCTGAACCTCGACGAGATCGTCGCGGAGTGCGTACGGGCCCACGGGGCGGGCCTGGACGTGGCGCGGCTGCACTCGGGCGACCCGTCCATCTTCAGCGCGGTCGCCGAGCAGATGCGGCGCCTCGACGCGGCCGGCATCCCCTACGAGGTGGTCCCGGGCGTACCGGCCTTCGCCGCGGCGGCGGCCGCCCTGAAGCGGGAGCTGACCGTCCCCACCGTCGGCCAGACCGTGATCCTGACCCGGATCGCCCAGCAGGCCACGCCCATGCCGCCCGGCGAGGACCTGGCCACGCTCGGCCGCAGCGGTGCGCTGCTGGTGCTGCACCTGGCCACCCGGTACGTCGACCGGGTCGTGGACGAACTGCTGCCGCACTACGGCGCCGAGTGCCCGGTGGCGGTGGTGGCGATGGCCAGCCGCCCCGACGAGCTGATCCTGCGCGGGACCCTGTCCGACATCGCGGCGCAGGTGAAGGCGGCCGGGCTGGTGCGCACCGCCGTCATCGTGGTGGGCCGGACGCTGGGCGCCGAGCAGTTCCGCGACAGCCACCTGTACTCGCCCGAGCGCGACCGGCATGTCTGCTGAGCGGGCCGGGGGCGTACCGGACTCCGACCGGCACGTCCTGATCCTGGGCGGCACGACGGAGGCCCGCCGGCTGGCGGAGGCGCTGGCGCGCGAGACCTCGTACCGGGTGACGACCTCGCTCGCGGGCCGGGTCTCCTCGCCCGTGCTCCCGCCGGGCGAGGTCAGGATCGGCGGCTTCGGCGGTGTCACGGGGCTCGCCGCGTGGATCGTCGCCGCCGACGTCACGCACGTCGTCGACGCCACGCACCCCTTCGCGGAGCGGATGAGCTTCCACGCGTCGGAGGCGGAGGCGTACACAGGCGTGCCACTGCTGGCGCTGCGCCGTCCCGGCTGGGAGCCGGGGCCGGGCGACGACTGGACGTTCGCGGACTCCCTCGCCGACGCGGCCGCCGTGCTGCCCTCGCTCGGCGCCAGGGCGTTCCTGACCACGGGCCGGATGGGGCTGCACGCCTTCGCGCACCTCACCGAGACCTGGTTCCTCGTGCGTTCGGTGGATCCGCCCGACGCTCCGATGCCGCCGCGGCTGGAAGTGCTGCTGGCGCGCGGCCCGTTCGGGCTGGCCGAGGAGCGGGAGCTGCTGGCCCGGCACCGGATCGACGTGCTGGTCACCAAGGACAGCGGCGGCGACGCCACGTCCCCCAAGCTCACCGCCGCCCGCGAGGCGGGCATCCCGGTCCTGGTCGTACGCCGGCCCCCGGTCCCGGAAGACGTGGCGCGGGCCGCCACGGTGGAGGCGGCCCTGAGCTGGCTCCGCCAGGGCTGAGGCCGGGCCCCGGCCGCGAACACGGCCCCCGTCCCACCCTCTAGGCTGAGGGGATGCGGATACGTCACTCCCTCGTCCTGATCCTCGCCGCCGCGGCGCTCGTCACCGGGTGCGGCAACGGCGGGCAAGAAGCGACGCCCAGGATCTGGGAGCCCGACGACGCCCTCCAGCGGGCCGACAAGGCCCTGGGCGAGGAGGTCGGCGACGGCCGCGTGACGATGCGGGGGACGAGTTTCCTCGCCACCGGCCTCGACAAGGCCCTGGAGACCGGCGGGGAGGGCCCGTACCGCCTCGACATCGCCTGCGACAGCGAGGAGAGCCCCCGGGTCAAGCTCGTGCTGTCGCGCGAGGGCGGCACCGGGGACCGTTCCTTCGACGTGTCGTGCGGCACCGTCGGCGAGGTCACCCGGCTGAACTTCCCGGCGGGCGCGGCGCTCACCGCGCACATAGAGCCCACCCCGCAGGACGACTCCCCGCCGGCCGGGGTGCTGTCGTGGCAGCTGCTCACCGTCGACCCGCGCGGCGTCGAGGGCTGCGCGGACGTCCTCGCGGGCTGCTCCGGCTGAGCACGGGGCACGGGTGACGGATGACGGGTGAGGGGCCGTCAGCCGCGGGGCCCTGCGCGGCAACCACCGACAGCCGACGCCCGCGGGCCCGGGCGGGCGGTGACCCGCCCGAGCCCCCTCCGCACCGCTCCGTCAGGTCACGGGTAGCGGCGCGGCGTCCACGTCACCCGCGAGCCGTCGGGCCGCTGCGTGACCTGGGTCTGAGAGGAGCCGATCAGCAGGATCGTGCGCATGTCGACCTCGGACGGCTCCAGTTCGGCCAGCGTCAGCACCCGCACCGACTGCTCCGGGCCGCCCACGTCCCGCGCCACGACCACCGGGGTCTGCGGCGGGCGCAGCTCCAGCAGCAGTTCCCGCGCCTTGGCGACCTGCCAGGTCCGGCTGCGCGAGCCCGGGTTGTACAGGGCGAGCACCAGGTCGGCGGCGGCGGCCGCGCGCAGCCGCTCCGCGATGACCTCCCACGGCTTGAGCCGGTCGGAGAGCGAGATGGTGGCGTAGTCGTGCCCCAGCGGGGCCCCGGCCGCGGCGGCCGCCGCGTTGGCGGCGGTGACGCCCGGCAGCACCCGTACGGGGACGTCCTCGTACGGGGCCTGCCCGGCCACCTCAAGGACGGCGGTGGCCATGGCGAACACGCCGGGGTCGCCGCCGGAGACGACCGCGACCCGCTTTCCGCGCCGGGCGAGGTCGAGGGCGAACTCGGCGCGCTCGGACTCCACCTTGTTGTCGGAGCCGTGCCGGACCTGGCCCGGCTTGACCGGCACCCGGTCCAGGTAGGTGGTGTAGCCGACGAGGACCTCGGCGTCGGCCAGCGCCCGCCTGGTCTCCGGGGTCAGCCACAGCGGCCCGGCGGGGCCGGTGCCGACGACCGCGACCTCGCCGGGGCCGGAGGGCACGCTGCCCGGGTTGCCGATGCGGCTCGGCACGACGGCGACGGCGAAGTACGGGACGCTGTCCGGGTCGGTGTCCGCCAGGATCCCGGTCCGCTCCCCCTCCATGGTGGCGCGCTCGACGTAGCGGGCCTCGGCGAGCCTGCCGCTGCCCTCCATGGCGCGCCGGACGGCGGGGAAGGTGCGGCCGAGCTTCATCACGACCGCCGAGTCGGTGGCGGCGAGGCGTGCGGTGAGCTCTTCCTCGGGCAGGGTGCCGGGCAGGATCGTCAGCACCTCCTCGCCCTCCACTAGCGGGGTGCCGAGCCGGGCGGCGGCGGCGCTCACGGAGGTGACGCCGGGGATCACCTCGGCCTCGTACCGGTCGGCGAGGCGCTTGTGCATGTGCATGTACGAGCCGTAGAAGAGCGGGTCGCCCTCCGCGAGCACCGCGACGGTGCGGCCGGCGTCCAGGTGCGCGGCCAGGCGGGCGGCGGAGGCCTCGTAGAACTCCTCCATCGCGCCCTGGTAGCCGCCGGGGTGGTCGGTGGTCTCGGTGGTGACCGGGTAGACCAGCGGTTCCTCGACGTGGTCGGAGCGCAGGTGCTTCGCGGCGATCGAGCGGGCGATGGAACGGCCGTGGCGGGCGCTGTGGTAGGCGACGACGTCCGCCTCGGCGATCACCTCGACGGCCCGCAGGGTCATCAGGGAGGGGTCGCCGGGCCCGAGCCCGACTCCGTACAGCTTGCCCTTCACCGCGTCGTCCTCCCGCGGGTCCTGACGGTCGCTCATTCTTCCTCGCTCGCGATCGCGTTGATCGCGGCGGCCGCGATGGCGCTGCCGCCGCGCCGGCCCCGCACGATCAGGTGGTCGAGGCCCGAGGGGTGGGCGGCGAGGGCGTCCTTGGACTCGGCGGCGCCGATGAAGCCCACGGGCACGCCGATGACGGCGGCGGGGCGCGGCGCGCCCTCCTCGATCATCTCCAGCAGCCGGAACAGGGCGGTCG
Source organism: Streptomyces sp. NPDC040718 (assembly GCF_055593565.1). Classification (NCBI taxonomy): domain Bacteria; kingdom Bacillati; phylum Actinomycetota; class Actinomycetes; order Kitasatosporales; family Streptomycetaceae; genus Streptomyces; species Streptomyces sp. NPDC040718. The sequence goes on from NZ_JBVIXO010000021.1 coordinate 38,333, forward strand.
GCGCGTTGCCGACGGCGATCACGGAGTTCTCCAACAGGCCGCGGTCGCGCCAGACTTCGAGGGCGGCGGCGCTGCGGGTGGTGCCCATCTTCGCGGCGAGGGCGGGCACGGCCGGGTCGGAGAGGGTGCAGACCACCTCGTTGTCTGCGGGCAGCCGCTTGCGGGTGACGCCGCTGGCGACCATCTGTACGTCGCACAGGATCGGCGCGCCGGCGTGCAGGGCGGCGCGGGCCCGCAGGACGACGTCGGGGGTGTAGCCGAGGTCCTGGGGGAGGTCGGTCATGCCACAGGCGTGAATCATGCGCACCGCGACCTGGGCGACCGAGGCGGGCAGCCCGGAGAGGTCCGCCTCGGCGCGGATCGTGGCAAAGGACTGGCGGTAGATCGCGGCGCCGTCCTTCTCGTACTCGAACACGGTGTACTCGCTCATTTCTTCACTGCGATGCGGGTGTTGTGGTGGTGCGTGCGGCCGTGAGGACGGCCGCCAGGTCTGCGGACGGGACGGGCCGCCCGTCGAGTTCGTACCCGTCCGGGGTGGCGACCAGGTCCACCCAGGCGGTGCCGCGCGGATGGCCGCACCGGCGGGCGCAACCGGACCAGTGCACGGGCAGCCCGCCCGTGGCACCCGTGTCCTCTACGACGGCCCGCGCGTCGGCGCGCACGTCAGCGAGGGACTTGGCGCAGCCGGGCTTGCCGGTACAGGCGGTGACGGACTGCCAGGGTCCGCCGGGCCCGGTCACCAGGCCGGCCGCCGCCAGCAGGGCGGGGCCTTCGACGGGGCCGCCGTCGCCCGCGCCGGGCAGGACGACACTGCGCCACGGGGTCACGCGCAGCCCAAAGCCGCAGGCGTCGGCGACCTCGGCCAGCACCCGCCACTGAGCGGAGCCGAGCCGGCCGAGCGGGGGCAGCACGCACAGCGCGCCTCCGTGCACCCCGGGCCGGGGCGGCTCCGCGTACGGCCACGCCACCTCGGGCAGGCGGACTGCGCCGAGCCCGGCGGCGGCCAGCCGCAGGGCGAACTCCCCGTCGTCCAGGGCGTGTCCGTCGGGCAGTTCGGCGACCCGCCAGGCCCGGGTGCCGGCCGTGTCGGCGGCGTCGAGGAAGTACTCGGCGGCCACCAGCGCCGCCCGGGGCGCGTCGGCCGCGGCCACCTCGACGGCTCCGGCCCCGGCGCCGAGCCGCACCAGCACCCGGTCACCGCCGCCGAGCACGGTCACGTCGGGGTCGAGGGCGGCGACGTCCCCGCGCCCGTCGTCGAGGGCGAACAGGAAGCGCCCGGACAGGCCCGTCGCCCGGGCGCTGCCGCACAGCAGCCGGTCCAGCTCCCGGACCCGGTGCACGACATGGCGCCCGCCCAGAGGGGAGGCCACGACGTTGCGCACCCGCTCGTGGCCGGGCGCGGGCAGCAGCCCGGCACCGTCGAGCAGCTCCGCGAGGCCGGTGCCGCAGCCGTCGGCGAGACCGCGCAGCTGGACGTTGCCGCGCGAGGTGAGTTCCAGGTGCCCGTCCCCGAACCGGTCCGCGGCGAGCCCGAGCACGGACGCCTGCGCGGCGGTCAGCAGCCCGCCGGGGATCCGGACGCGCGCCAGGTACCCGTCGTCGGCGGCATGCAGCCGCAGCGCGCCGGGGCAGGCGTCACCGCGGTCCCGTATGGCGGGTTCGTCCCGCGATGCGGCGGAGGGGGGCTGGGGCATGGCCGCGAGCATACCCACGATTCCCCACCCCCGACCTGTGTCCGTCGCCACCCCGCCCCAGCCCGGCCCAACGGGCCCCACCCAGCCCCGCACCCCACGCCGGCCCCGCACCCCGGACCGGCCGCCGGCCCCCACCGGCCCCCACCCAGCCCCGCTCCCCAAGCCGGCCCACCGGGCCCCACCAGCCCCGCCGGCGTTTGGGGCGCGGGGGTGCGGGGGCAGAGCCCCCGGCAAGGCGCGGCACCCGCCCCCGCCCGCACCACTCGGCCGCGGCGCCCCATCCCACCCCGCCCGGCGGAGCCACCCCGCCCACCCCCACTCCCGGCCAGGGAAAAGGCCGCCTAAGATGACCTTCCGACGGGCCGTTCGGCCCGTCATCGCCGAGGACGGCGACATGGGAGGAAGCCCGGTGCGATTCCGGCGCGGTCCCGCCACTGTGAACCCCGCGGAGCGATCGGCCGGGTGAGTCAGGAACTCCCGCTGTCCTCACTGCCCGGGGCGCGGAAACCCCGAGGAAGGCCTGCCGCCGCATGATCCTGCTGCTGTCGACGTCCGACACCGATCTGCTCAGCGCCCGCGCCGCGAACGTCGCCGGCGGCCCCGTGCCGTACCGGTTCGCGAACCCCTCCCGTCTGCCCCTCGACGACCTGCCCGGCCTGCTCGACGGGGTCGGGCTGGTCGTCGTACGCCTCCTCGGCGGCCTCCGCGCCTGGCAGGAGGGCCTCGACGTGCTCCTCGCCGCCGGCCAGACCCGCCCGGTGGTCGTGCTGACCGGCGAACAGGCCCCCGACGCGCAGCTGATGGAGGCCTCCACGGTCCCGATCGGCATCGCCGCCGAGGCGCACCGCTACCTCGCGCACGGCGGCCCCGCCAACCTCGACCAGCTGGCCCGCTTCCTCTCCGACACCGTGCTGCTCACCGGCCACGGTTTCGAGCCCGCCGCCGCCTCCCCCACCTGGGGCGCCCTGGAGCGCACCCCCGGGCAGGCCTCCGGCCCCCGGGTCGCGGTGCTCTACTACCGCGCGCACCAGATGAGCGGCAACACCGCCTTCGTGCACGCCCTCTGCGACGCCATCGAGGCCAAGGGCGGGCAGCCCGTCCCCCTCTACGTCTCCTCGCTGCGCACCCCGGAGCCGGAGCTGCTCCAGGCCCTGTCCTCCGTCGACGCGATCATCACCACGGTGCTCGCCGCCGGCGGCACCCGTCCCGCCACCGCCTCCGCCGGCGGGGACGACGAGTCCTGGGACGCGGGCGCGCTGGCCGGGCTGGGCGTGCCGATCCTCCAGGCGCTGTGCCTGACGGGGTCGCGCGGCGACTGGGAGGAGAACGACGAGGGCCTGTCGCCGCTCGACGCCGCCACCCAGGTCGCCGTCCCCGAGTTCGACGGCCGTCTGATCACCGTCCCGTTCTCCTTCAAGGAGATCGACGAGGACGGCCTGCCCGCGTACGTGGCCGACGCCGAGCGGGCCGCCCGCGTCGCCGGCATCGCGGTGCGCCACGCCCGGCTGCGCCACATCGAGCGTGCGGACAAGAAGATCGCCCTCGTCCTGTCCGCATACCCCACCAAGCACTCCCGCATCGGCAACGCCGTCGGCCTGGACACCCCGGCCAGCGCCGTCGAGCTGCTGCGCACCCTCATCTCCGAGGGCTACGACTTCGGCCCCGAGGCCGAGATCCCCGGCCTGGTCTCCGGCGACGGCGACGAGCTGATCCGCGCCCTGATCGAGGCCGGCGGCCACGACCAGGACTGGCTGACCGAGGAGCAGCTGGCCCGCAACCCCGTCCGCATCCCGGCCGCCGACTACCGGCGCTGGTTCGCCGAGCTGCCCGCCGAGCTGCGCGAGCAGGTCGAGGAGCACTGGGGCGAGGCCCCGGGCAACATGTTCGTGGACCGCTCCTCGAACCCGGACGGCGACATCGTCCTCGCGGCCCTGCGCCGCGGGAACCTGCTGATCCTCATCCAGCCGCCGCGCGGCTTCGGCGAGAACCCGATCGCGATCTACCACGACCCGGACCTGCCGCCCTCGCACCACTACCTGGCGGCGTACCGGTGGATCCAGGCGGCGGCCGAGGACGGCGGCTTCGGCGCCGACGCGATGATCCATCTCGGCAAGCACGGCAACCTGGAGTGGCTGCCGGGCAAGAACGCCGGCCTCTCCGCGTCCTGCGCCCCGGACGCCGCGCTCGGCGACCTCCCGCTGGTCTACCCGTTCCTGGTGAACGACCCGGGCGAGGGCACGCAGGCCAAGCGCCGCGTGCACGCCACCCTGGTCGACCACCTGGTGCCGCCGATGGCCCGCGCCGAGTCGTACGGCGACATCGCGCGCCTGGAGCAGCACCTGGACGAGTACGCCCAGATCAGCTCCATGGACCCGTCGAAGCTCCCGGCGATCCGCGCGCAGATCTGGACGCTGATCCAGGCGGCGAAGCTGGACCACGACCTGGGTCTCGAAGAGCGCCCGGACGACGACGGCTTCGACGACTTCCTGCTGCACGTCGACGGCTGGCTGTGCGAGGTCAAGGACGCCCAGATCCGCGACGGCCTGCACGTCCTCGGCGGCGCCCCGACCGGTGAGGGCCGGGTCAACCTGGTCCTCTCCATCCTGCGGGCCCGTCAGATCTGGGGCGGTACGGCGGCCCTGCCCGGCCTGCGCGAGGCCCTCGGCCTCGACGAGTCGGCGGCGACCCGCACCTCCGCGGACGCCGTCGAGGAGACGGCCCGCGCGCTGGTCCAGGCGATGGAGGACGCGGACTGGTCCCCGGACGCGGTCGCCGCGGTCTCGGCGGGCCACCCGCAGGCCGTGTCGGACGTCCTCGCCTTCGCGGCGGACGAGGTCGTCCCCCGCCTGGCCGGCACCACGGACGAGATCGCCCACGTCGTCCGGGCCCTGGACGGCGGGTTCGTCCCGGCCGGCCCGTCGGGCTCCCCGCTGCGCGGCCTGGTCAACGTCCTCCCGACGGGCCGCAACTTCTACTCGGTGGACCCGAAGGCCGTGCCCTCCCGCCTGGCGTGGGAGACGGGCCAGGCCCTCGCGGACTCGCTCCTGACCCGCTACCGCGCCGACCACGACGGCGAGTGGCCGGCCTCGGTGGGCCTGTCCCTGTGGGGCACGAGCGCGATGCGCACGGCCGGCGACGACGTGGCGGAAGCCCTCGCCCTGCTGGGTGTCCGCCCCGTCTGGGACGAGGCCTCGCGCCGCGTCACGGGCGTCGAGGCGATCCCCCCGGCCGAGCTCGGCCGCCCCCGCATCGACGTGACGCTCCGCATCTCGGGCTTCTTCCGCGACGCGTTCCCGCACGTCATCGGCCTGCTGGACGACGCGGTCCGGCTGGCGGCCTCGCTGGACGAGCCCGCGGAGTCGAACTTCGTCCGCGCGCACGCCCAGGCGGACCTGGCGGCGCACGGTGACGAGCGCAAGGCCACCACCCGTATCTTCGGTTCGCGCCCCGGCACGTACGGGGCGGGCATCCTCCAGCTGATCGACTCCCGCGACTGGCGTACGGACGCCGATCTGGCGGAGGTCTACACGGTCTGGGGCGGCTACGCGTACGGCCGCGGCCTGGAGGGCCGTCCGGCGCGCGCCGAGATGGAGACGGCGTACAAGCGCATCACCGTCGCCGCGAAGAACACGGACACCCGCGAGCACGACATCGCCGACTCCGACGACTACTTCCAGTACCACGGCGGCATGGTGGCCACCGTCCGCGCGCTGCGCGGCACGGCCCCCGAGGCGTACATCGGGGACTCCACCCGCCCGGAGACGGTCAAGACCCGCACCCTGGTCGAGGAGACCTCCCGCGTCTTCCGCGCCCGCGTGGTCAACCCGAAGTGGATCGAGGCGATGCGCCGCCACGGCTACAAGGGCGCCTTCGAACTGGCGGCGACCGTCGACTACCTCTTCGGCTACGACGCCACCACGGGCGTGGTCGCGGACTGGATGTACGACAAGCTCACCGAGACGTACGTCCTCGACCCGGCCAACCGCGCCTTCCTGGAGGAGGCCAACCCCTGGGCCCTCCACGGCATCGCGGAGCGCCTCCTGGAGGCCGAGTCCCGCGGCATGTGGGAGAAGCCGGACCCGCAGGTCCTCGAATCCCTGCGCCAGGTCTACCTGGACACGGAGGGCAACCTGGAAGGCGAAGCCGACCGGTAACCCCACACCGGCTGGCATGTGCCACTACTGCGGCTGCCGCCGGATCCCCCTGATCAAGGGGTTCACCGCCGGGCACGAGACGGTGGCGAACGCGGCGGGCGACGCCCTCCGCGCCCTGGACGCTCGCGACCTCACCACCGCCCGCGCCCTGGTCAGCGCCATGCAGGCCGTGCTCCTCGCCCACTGGAAGGGCGAGGAGCACGGCCTGTTCGCCGTCATGTCGGCGGACCCGGCGTACGCGGACCACATCGACGCCCTCCCCGCCGAACACCGCGGCCTGGCGGCAGGCCCACCCCGGCACCCCCCTCCACCCGGCCGGCTGACCGCGCCGCCCCCGCACCGCACAGCAGTCCGACCGTCACCTGAAGCGGTGAACTCCCCCTTGTCCGGGCGACGCCGGGGGTAGGGCAGTGCTGATCTCGTGCTGGGGCCGGAGCGCCTGCCCCCGCACCTCGACGAAAGGCCGGCCCCGCAGTGACGCAGCCGTTCCGACTGCCGGAGTTCTACGTGCCGTACCCGGCGCGCCTCAACCCCCGCCTGGAGGAGGCGAGGGCCCACAGCAAGCGGTGGGCGCGCTCCTTCGGAATGCTGGAGGGGTCCGGTGTCTGGGAGGAGTCGGACCTCGACTCGCACGACTACGCGCTGCTGTGCTCGTACACGCACCCCGACTGCGACGGCGAAACACTGTCCCTGGTCACCGATTGGTACGTGTGGGTCTTCTTCTTCGACGACCACTTCCTGGAGATGTTCAAGCGCTCCCAGGACCGGGCCGGCGCCAAGGCCTACCTCGACCGGCTGCCCGCCTTCATGCCGATGGACCTGGCGGAAGGTTTCCCCGAGGCCACCAACCCCGTCGAGGCCGGACTCGCCGACCTGTGGGCGCGAACGGTCCCGGCCATGTCGGCGGACTGGCGGGAACGGTTCTCCCTCTCCACGAAGAACCTGCTCGACGAGTCCATGTGGGAGCTCGCCAACATCGGCATCGGGCGGGTCGCGAACCCCCTCGAATACATCGAGATGCGCCGCAAGGTCGGCGGCGCGCCCTGGTCGGCCGGCCTGGTCGAGTACGTGGCGGCCGAAGTCCCCGCCCGGGTGGCGCACTCACGGCCGCTGGGCGTCCTGCGCGACGCCTTCTCCGACGCCGTGCACATCAGGAACGACATCTTCTCCTACCAGCGCGAGGTGGAGGACGAGGGCGAACTCTCCAATGCCGTACTGGTGCTGGAGACCTTCCTCGGGTGCACCACCCAGCAGGCCGCCGAGATCTCCAACGACCTGATCACCTCCCGCCTCCAGCAGTTCGAGCAGACCGCGCTCACCGAACTCCCCCGCCTCTTCGCCGAACACGCCCTGACCCCCGCCGAGACCGCGGCCGTGCTCGCCTACACCAAGGGCCTCCAGGACTGGCAGTCGGGCGGCCACGAATGGCACATGGCCTCCAGCCGCTACATGAACGAGGGGGCCGCCGCCACCCGGCGGCCGACCCTGCCCTTCCTCCCCTCCGGGCCCGGCACCAGCGCCTTCGACCTGCGCTCCGCCTTCACCCGGCGCTCGATGGAACTGCGCCGCCGCTCCTTCGGCCACGTCCCCTTCGAGCGGACCGGGCCCTCCGTCATCCCCGACATCCGCATGCCCTACGAGCTGTCCCTCAGCCCGCACCTGGAGCACGCCCGCGAGGGGCTGGTGGAGTGGTGCCGCCGGATGGGGCTGCTGGACCCCCAGCCCGGAGACCCGGGCTCGGCCGTCTGGAACGAACAGAAGCTGCACGGGTACGACTTCGCGCTCTGCTCCGCAGGCATCGACCCCGACGCCACGGCAGAGGCACTGCTGCTCAACGCCTGCTGGCTGGGCTGGGGCACGTACGCGGACGACTACTACCCCCTGGTGTTCGGGCAGTCCGGGAACCTGGCCGCCGCCAAGGCCGCCACCGCACGGCTCATCGCACTGATGCCTCTGGACGGGGCGGCCGCGGTGGTCCCGGCCACCGTGATGGAACGTTCGCTCGCCGACCTGTGGGCACGCACCGCCCCGGGCCTGCCCCCGGCCGGCCGCGCCGAGTTCCGGGCGACCATGGTGAGCATGCTGGAGAGCTGGGTGTGGGAGGTGGAGAACCAGCTCCACCACCGCATCCCGGACCCGGTGGACTACGCCGAGATGCGCCGCCACACCTTCGGCTCCCAGATGACCATGTACATGTGCCGGCTCGGCCAGGACGGCCGGGGCGTCCCCGACGAGATCTACCGCTCGGGGACCATCCGGTCGCTGGAGAACGCGGCTGCCGACGCCGGGGCCCTCGTCAACGACATCTTCTCCTACCAGAAGGAGGTGGAGTTCGAGGGCGAGGTGCACAACCACGTGCTCGTCACCCGGAACTTCTTCGACATCGGCTACCCCGAGGCCCTGCACATCTGCCACTCCCTGCTGGAGCGGCGCATCGAGGAGTTCCAGCACATCGTCGCGAACCAGTTGCCCGTGCTCTACGACGACTGGGGACTGGACGCCGGGGCCCGCGCCGGGCTCGACGCGTACGTCGGCGAGCTCCAGGACTGGCTCGCCGGGGTCCTGCACTGGCACCGGATGACGGGCCGCTACCGCGAGGAGAACCTGCGCCGCCCGGGCGACGCCCTGTCGACCGCCGTTCTGGGCAGCGGCTTCGGCATGGCGGCGGCCCGAGTTCCGGGGGGTCAGAACTCGTCGGACGTGTGCGGCAGCGGGCCGGTGCGCAGCGCCGCGTCCAGGGCGGCCGCGGCGCCGGGGGTGTGCTCGACGACCAGCCCGGCGGCGACGAGCTCCTCGACCCGGGTCCCGCCGAGGTAGCAGGCGGCCAGCTCCCGTACGTCCAGGGACAGGTCGGGTTCCGCGCGGGCGGTCTCGTACGCCGCCCCGCCCGGCCCGGCCTTGAGCCGGAACCGTCCGGCGTTCGCGGGCAGCCGTACGTCGGCCAGTTCCAGTACGAGTTCCACGGGCGCGGCCCACGACCGCCCGGTCAGCGCCGCCCGTACGTCGACCAGCCGCAGCCACAGCGCCGGGTACTGGGCGGTGATCCTGACCTGGTCCCGGTCGGCGGCGAAGTGGAGCAGCGGGTCGTCCAGGGGGCGTCCCCACGCGGACACCTTGCCGGTCAGGTCGAGGGAGGCCAGGCACTGCCACAGCGCGGCGGCGACGGCCGGGGTCTCGGCCTCCAGTTCGTCGACGCGGACCAGGCCGGGGCCGCGGGCGGGCGGCGCCCCGTCGTCCTCGTGCTTCGTCCGGTAGAGGACGTAGCCCGCGACGGGTTCACCCGGCTCCCCGAGGGCGATGATCCTGGGCGGGCTCAGCTCCTCGTCCTCCTCGTCCTGTTCGCAGAGCCACTCCTCGGCCCAGCGCTCCGCGCTCCGGCTCGGCCTGCCGGCCCGGGTCCTGCGGGCGGCCTCGTGGAGGGGGGCGATGACGGTGAGGGCCTCGTCGGGTCCGACCAGCCGCAGCGGGCGCGGGTCGGGGTCGATGCGCAGGGCGAGCGGCCGGGTGGAGTCGATCTCGATGGTGGCGCCCTGGGTGGCGGGGCCGTAGCCGAAGCGGCCGTAGATGGCGGCTTCGGAGGCCCACAGGACGACGAGGGGGCTGCCGTCGGCCCCGGCGCGGCGCAGCTGTTCGTCCATGAGGGCGGTCAGGACGCCCCGGCGGCGGTGGGTGGGGGCGACGGAGACGAAGGTGAGGCCGGGGCCGGCGAGGTCGCCGCCGCCGGGGACGGAGAGGCGGAAGGGGTGGGCGGCCATGAAGCCGACCAGTGCGTCGCCGTCGTAGGCGCCCAGGCGGGTGCAGCGGGCGAGCAGCGAGTGGTGCCGTTCGCGTGTCTCCGGTTCCGGGCGGTCGTGGAAGACCAGGTAGGCGAGCTCCTGAGCGCGGTCGATGTCGGCTTCGGGTACCTCGCGGATGTCCACCATGATCGGGAGACTAATCGGTCATCGCGGACTGCTCACACCATATTGGCCGGATCTGCCCGTCCGGCCGGGCCCGTTGGCGGGTCCGGCCGGTTTCCGGGCTTGCCGTCAGCGGCCCTCAGCGGCCGGCGGGGCCGCTCCAGCCGGCCGGGACGTGACCGATTCGTACCCGCTGGGGGTGGTCGCCGACGGGGACGGAGACGCGTTTGGCGCCGGTGGCGAAGTCGATGGCGGTGACCTGGTCGGCGCCGCTCTCGGAGATGACGCAGGCGGTGCCGTCGCCGTTGACGGTGGCCCAGTAGGGCTTGGCGGCGGGGACGAGCGGCCCTTCGGCGAGGGTGGCGCGGTCGACGACGGTCGCGTAGTCGTCCATGGTGCCGGCGATGCAGAGCCTGCTCCCGTCGGGGCTCATGGACATGCCGTGGTGGCGGGAGTCGTTGACCCACTTGGTGCGGTCGGCGGGGGTGGCGGGGTTCTCGGGGAGGGTCTTGACGCGGGTGATGCGGTCGGAGGGCACGTCGTACTCGACGAATCCGTTGAAGAAGGAGACCTGGAAGTAGAGCTTCGACCCGTCGGGGCTGAAGGAGACCGGCCGTACGGCGTCGGAGAGGTCCTTGCGGCCGAAGGCGTCGAGGCGTTCGCGCATGTCGATGACGCGGACGGTGCGGAAGGTCTCGGTGTCGACGACGGTGATCTTCCGGTCGCCCTTCGTCCAGTCGAGCCAGGACGCGTCGAGGGCGGAGGTGACGTCGCCGATGGCACTGTTCCAGAGGTACCGGCCGCCGTCGGTGAAGGTGTTCTCGTGGGGTTTGTCGCCGGTGGCGAAGGATCCGGTCTGCCGGCCGGTGGCGATGTCGAGGACGTGGACGGTGTTCGCGGTGGATGCGGAGACGGCGACGCGGGTGCCGTCGGGCGAGACGGCCATGTGGTCGGAACGGTGGCCGGCGACCGGGAAGCGCCAGTTGATCCGGCCGGTGCGCAGGTCGATGGAGACGACGTCGGCGAAGCTGGGCCGGGACACCACGACGGCGGAGCCGTCGGGGGTGGTGTACATGTCGTCGACGAACTGGTCGTGGCCCTCGCCCGCCGTGGCCCGGATGCCGAGGAAGAAGCCGAGCTTGACGGGGTTGAGGTAGATCTCGCGGAGCCGCTCCTCCTTGTCGGGGACGACGTTGATCCGGCCGACGCGGGCGAGGTCGCCGGTGGAGGCGAGGACGTCGGCGGTGCCCTCCCAGTTGTTGCCGACGAAGAGCACCTCGCGCAGGCCGCCGTCCGGCGGGGTCGCCGCCCGGGAGGCGGGGCCGAGGGTGGCCGCGAGGCCTGCCAGCGCCAGGGCGCACGTCAGGCGGAGGGCGCGTGCTTTGGTGTGACCGGTTCGGGACATCCGCTCAACTCCGATACGGGGAAGCGCTGTTACCGGCCGGTAAAATAGGCGGGACGTGCAGAAGGCGCAACCCCCGGGAGGGCCGCGCCTTCGCTCGGTTACGGGGGCCGCCCCTTCAGGCGACCGAGCCGATCCTGCCGATCACCGTGTTCGAGGTGTCGTGGTGGATCGGGATGTGCGCACCGGTGAGGGCGGCGCCGCTGCCGCCGCGGCGGTTCGCGACGATCTCGGCGGCGATGGACAGCGCGGTCTCCTCCGGGGAGCGGGCGCCGAGGTCCAGGCCGATCGGGGAGCGCAGGCGGGCCAGTTCGAGCTCGGTCACGCCGACCTCGCGGAGCCTCTTGTTGCGGTCCTCGTGGGTGCGGCGGGAGCCCATGGCCCCGACGTAGGCGACGGGGAGCTTGAGGGCCGTTTCGAGGAGCGGGACGTCGAACTTGGCGTCGTGGGTGAGGACGCAGAGCACGGTCCGGCCGTCGACCCGGGCGGTCTCCAGGTAGCGGTGCGGCCAGTCGACCACGATCTCGTCGGCCTCGGGGAAACGCTTCTTCGTGGCGAACACGGGCCGGGCGTCGCACAGCGTCACGTGGTAGCCGAGGAACTTGCCGATCCGTACCAGGGCGGAGGCGAAGTCGATGGCACCGAAGACGATCATCCGCGGGGGCGGGACGCTGGACTCGACCAGGACCTTGAGCGGCTCTCCGCAGAGCCGGCCGTCGGCGCCGATCTCCAGCACGCCGGTCTTGCCGGCGTCGAGCATGGCGCGGGCCTCTTCGGCGATGGTGCGGTCCAGCTCGGGGTGGCCGCCGAAGCCGCCCTCGAAGGACCCGTCGGGTCCGACCACGAGGGCGCGGCCCGTCAGCTCGGCCGGGCCTTCGGCGATCCGGGCCACCGCGGCGGCCTCGCCCTGCGCGGCGGCACGCAGCGCGATGGCGAGCACCTCCCGCAGGGGGGAGCCCACGGGGACCGGGGTGACCAGGATGTCGATGATCCCGCCGCAGGTCAGGCCCACGGCGAAGGCATCGTCGTCGCTGTAGCCGAAGCGCTCCTGGACGGTCTCGCCGTCCTCGATCGCCTGCCGGCACAGCTCGTACACCGCGCCCTCCACGCATCCGCCGGAGACCGATCCGATGGCCGTGCCCTCGCCGTCGACGGCGAGCGCGGCTCCGGGCTGCCGGGGAGCGCTCCCGCCGACCGCCACCACGGTGGCGACGGCGAAGTCACGTCCCTGCTCGACCCACCGGTTCAGTTCTTCGGCGATGTCCAGCATGTGCGGCCTCCTCGGAGAGGTTTCGGATTCCAGTATCGGATGCGGGGAGGGTCAGGTGGTGCCCACGTGCCCTGCCTTACTTGACGCCGAGCCACGCCTCGATGGGGTGGAGGGCGAAGAAGACCAGGAAGACACCGGTCAGGACCCACATGAAGGCGCCGATCTCGCGGGCCTTGCCCTGCGCGACCTTGATGGCCACGTAGGAGATCACACCGGCGGCGACACCGGGGGTGATCGAGTAGGTGAAGGGCATGATCACCACGGTCAGGAAGACCGGGATGGCGGTCGCGGCGTCGGCCCAGTCCACGTGGCGGGCGTTCTGCATCATCATCGCGCCGATGATCACCAGGGCCGCGGAGGCGACCTCACCCGGGACGATCTGGGTGATCGGGGTGAAGAAGAGGCAGGCGGCGAAGAGCAGACCGCTGACGACGGAGGCGAGGCCCGTGCGGGCGCCCTCGCCGACGCCGGTCGCGGACTCGACGAAGACCGTCTGGCCGGAGCCGCCGGCGATGCCGCCGATGGCGCCACCGGCACCGTCGATGAACAGCGCCTTGGACAGGCCCGGCATGCGGCCCTTGTCGTCGGCCAGCTTGGCCTCGGTGCCGACGCCGATGATGGTGGCCATCGCGTCGAAGAAGCCCGCGAGCACCAGCGTGAAGACGATCATGCCGACCGTCATGACGCCGACGTCGCCCCAGCCGCCGAACTCGACCTTGCCGAAGAGCGAGAAGTCCGGCATCGAGATGGCGGAGCCGTCGAGGGTCGGCGGGCCGTTCTTCCAGGCCTTCGGGTCGATGTCCATGACGGCGTTCAGGATCGCCGCGAGGACGGTGCCGCCGACGATGCCGATCAGGATGGCGCCGGGGATCTTGCGGGCCTGGAGCATGAAGATGCCCAGCAGGGTGACGCAGAAGAGCAGGACCGGCCAGCCGGCGAGCTCGCCGACCGAACCGAGCTGGACCGGGGGTCCGAACTCGGGGCCCTTGCCGACGAAGCCGGCCTTCACGAGACCGATCAGGGCGACGAACATGCCGATGCCCATGGTGATCGCGTGCTTGAGCGCGAGCGGGATCGCGTTCATGATCATCTCGCGGAGGCCGGTGACGACCAGGAGACAGATCACGACGCCGTACATGACGCACATGCCCATGGCCTGCGGCCAGGTCATCTGCGGGGCGACCTGCGAGGCCAGGACGCCGGAGACGGACAGGCCGGCGGCGAGGACCAGCGGGACCTTGCCGATGAAGCCCATCAGGAGGGTGGTCAGGGCCGCCGCGAAGGCGGTGGCCGTGATCAGGGCCTTCTGGCTCATGGTGTCCCCGGCGACGTCCTTGCCGGAGAGGATCAGCGGGTTGAGCAGGAGGATGTACGCCATGGCCATGAAGGTCGTGACGCCGCCACGAACTTCATTGCCTACGTTGGATCCTCTGTGGGTGATGTGAAAGTAACGGTCGAGCCAAGAACGCCCGGCGGGGTTCAGAGAGCCGTCGCCGGCCTCTTCCGCGGTGGTCTTGGGCTCCACAGACGACTGGGTCATGGTGCCTAACTCCCAAGGTTCAAAGGGGCACCCGCATAAAGATTGGAGACGCGGGATTTGGGAAACTGCGTTGGCTGCACGACCCGGGGTGACGGCCCGAGGCGACGCGAAATGTGCACTGCGTGTACTGCGGGTAGCGCGGGGGTGACCGCTGGTACTACGTGGGGGTTTTTGCAGGGGTTCTGCCAAGTGACGAGGACCGCGAGCGGTGCGGTACCGCGTACTTCGTGCTCCGGGCGGTGCGGCGTGAAGTGTGACGTTCCCGAGTCACACCGCCCGGAAATCCGAGGGGTGCGGTCCGGGGGCCTGGCGGCCCCCGGACCACGCCGTCCTAGAGGGTCCCGGTAAGGGCTTCCGGACGGATCGGCGTCTTGTTGAGCTCCAGACCGGTCGCCTGCCGGATCGCCGCGAGGACGGCCGGGGTGGACGAGAGGGTCGGGGCCTCGCCGAGACCGCGAAGGCCGTACGGCGCGTTCGGGTCGGCCAGCTCCAGGACGTCGACCGGGATGGTCGGGGTGTCCAGGATCGTCGGGATCAGGTAGTCCGTGAAGGAGGGGTTGCGCACCTTCGCGGTCTTCGGGTCCACGATGATCTCTTCCATGACAGCCACGCCGAGACCCTGGGTGGTACCACCCTGGATCTGGCCCACCACGGAGAGCATGTTCAGCGCCTTGCCGACGTCCTGGGCGGTCGCCAGCTCGACGACCTTGACCAGGCCGAGCTCGGTGTCCACCTCGACGACCGCGCGGTGCGCGGCGAAGGTGTACTGGACGTGGCCGTCGCCCTGGCCGGTCTTCAGGTCGAAGGCGACCGTCGGGCGGTGGCGGAACTCGAGTTCGAGGTCGATGGCGTCCTCGCCCTCCAGGATGTCCGCCAGCTCCGCGAGCACCTCGCCGCCGTCGGTGACGACCTTGCCGCCCTCCAGGAGCAGCTCGGCGGTCGCCCACGCCGGGTGGTAGGAGCCGTTCTTGCGGCGGCCGATCTCCAGGACGGCCTCGCGGACGGCCTCACAGGTGTTCTTCACGGCGCCACCGGTCATGTACGTCTGCCGGGAGGCGGACGTGGAACCGGCGGAGCCGACCTGCGTGTCGGCCGGGTGGATGGTCACCTGCGTGACGCCCAGCTCGGTCCGGGCGATCTGCGCGTGGACGGTGACACCGCCCTGGCCGACCTCCGCCATGGCCGTGTGGACCATCGCGACGGGCTCGCCGTTGATGACCTCGAGCCGCACGCGGGCGGTCGAGTAGTCGTCGAAGCCCTCGGAGAAGCCGACGTTCTTGATGCCGACCGCGTAGCCGACGCCGCGGACGACGCCCTCGCCGTGGGTGGTGTTGGAGAGGCCACCGGGCAGCGCGCGGACGTCCGCGTTCTCGCCGGCGGTCTCCCACTGGCGCTCCGGCGGCAGCGGGCGGGCCTTGACCCGGCGCAGCAGCTCGGCGACCGGGGCCGGGGAGTCCACGACCTGGCCGGTGGGCATGATCGTGCCCATCTCCATGGCGTTCAGCTGGCGGAACTCGACCGGGTCCATGCCCAGCTTCGCCGCGAGCTTGTCCATCTGGGCCTCGTACGCGAAGCAGGCCTGGACGGCGCCGAAGCCGCGCATCGCGCCGCAGGGCGGGTTGTTCGTGTAGAGCGCGATCGCCTCGATGTCCACGTCGTCGATGACGTACGGGCCCACCGAAAGGGAGGACGCGTTGCCGACGACGGCCGGGGAGGCCGACGCGTAGGCACCGCCGTCGAGCACGATCTTGCACTTCATGTGCGTGATCTTGCCGTCCTTGGTGGCGCCGTGCTCGTAGTACAGCTTCGCCGGGTGGCGGTGCACGTGGCCGAAGAAGGACTCGAAGCGGTTGTAGACGATCTTGACCGGCTTGTTCGTGGCCAGGGCCAGGAGGCAGGCGTGGATCTGCATCGAGATGTCCTCGCGGCCGCCGAAGGCGCCGCCGACGCCCGAGAGCGTCATGCGTACCTTCTCCGGCGGGAGGCCGAGGACCGGGGCGATCTGCTGGAGGTCCGAGTGCAGCCACTGGGTGGCGACGTAGAGGTCGACACCGCCGTCCTCGGACGGCACGGCGAGACCGGACTCCGGGCCGAGGAAGGCCTGGTCCTGCATGCCGAAGGTGTACTCGCCCTCGACGATGACGTCGGCGCGCTTGCGGGCCTCTTCCACGTTGCCGCGGATGATCGGCTGGCGGTGCACGATGTTCGGGTGCGGGACGTGACCGGAGTGGTGGTCGTCGCGGCCCGGGTGGATCAGCGGCGCGTCGGCGGCGAGGGCGGAGGCCTCGTCCGTGACGAGCGGCAGCTCCTTGTAGTCGATCTTGATCTTGGCGGCCGCGCGGCGGGCGGTCTCCGGGTGGTCGGCGGCCACGAGGGCCACCGGCTCACCGTGGTGACGCACCCGGCCGTTGGCGAGAACCGGGGTGTCCTGGATCTCCAGGCCGTAGTTCTTCATCTCGGCCGGCAGGTCGTCGTACGTCAGGACCGAGTAGACGCCCGGCATGGCCAGGGCCTCGGAGATGTCGATGGAGACGATCTCGGCGTGGGCGACGGTGCTGCGCAGGGTCTGGCCCCACAGCATGTCCTCGTGCCACATGTCCGAGGAGTACGCGAACTCACCGGTGACCTTGAGGGTGCCGTCCGGGCGGAGCGTGGACTCGCCGATGCCGCCCTTGGTGTGGTTCTGGGTGACGTTCGTGGGCGTTCCGACGGTGCGGGTGTCCTGAGCCATGATCAGACCGCCTCTCCCTGACGGGCGGCCGCGAGGCGGACCGCGTCGAGGATCTTCTCGTAGCCCGTGCAGCGGCAGAGGTTGCCGGACAGGGCCTCACGGATGTCCTGGTCGGACGGGTCGGCGTTCTGCTCCAGGAGAGCGTCGGCCTGGACCAGCAGACCCGGGGTGCAGAATCCGCACTGGACCGCGCCGGCGTCGATGAACGCCTGCTGGATGTTGGAGAGCGCGGCGCCCTCACCGGTCTGGGAGTCGGTGCCCTTGGCGGACCACTGCTTGGCCTCGTCCGTGGAGACGCCGCCCTTGCCGCCGCACGCGCCGGTGCCGCAGGAGTGGCCGTGCTCGTCGCGCTGCTTGGCGAAGTCCGCCAGGCCCTCGACGGTCACGACGTCGCGGCCCTCGACCTGGCCGGCCGCGACCAGGCAGGAACAGACCGGCACGCCGTCGAGGCGGACGGTGCAGGAACCGCACTCGCCCTGCTCGCACGCGTTCTTGGAGCCGGGCAGGCCCAGGCGCTCACGCAGGACGTAGAGGAGGGACTCGCCCTCCCACACGTCGTCGGCTTCCTGCGGACGACCGTTGACAGTGAAATTGACGCGCATGGTTACGCAGCCCCTTCAAGCGAGCGGCCGTTGGTGCCGCGGTACTGCTCCCAGGTCCAGACAAGCTGGCGGCGAGCAAGGATGCCGACCGCGTGACGGCGGTACTTCGCCGTGCCGCGGACGTCGTCGATCGGGTTGCACGCCGCGGAGGCGAGGTCACCGAACTGCTTGGCGATCGACGGGGTGATGACCTTGCCGTTGTCCCAGAAACCGCCCTCTTCGAGCGCGGCGTTCAGGAACTCCTCGGCGGCCTTGGCCCGGACCGGGGTCGGGGCGGCCGAACCGATGCCCGTACGCACGGTGCGGGTGTCGGGGTGCAGCGCGAGGCCGAAGCCGCAGACGGCGATGACCATCGCGTTGCGGGTGCCGACCTTCGAGTACTGCTGGGGGCCCGTGGCGTTCTTGATGTGGACCGTCTTGATGAGCTCGTCGGCGGCGAGCGCGTTGCGCTTCACACCGGTGTAGAACTCGTCGATCGGGATCAGGCGGGAGCCGCGCACCGACTCGACCTCGACCTCGCAGCCGGCGGCCAGGAGGGCGGGGTGGGAGTCACCGGCGGGCGAGGCGCAACCGAGGTTGCCGCCGACGCCGCCGCGGTTGCGGATCTGCGGGGACGCGACCGTGTGCGAGGCGAGCGCGAGACCCGGCAGCGTCGCGCGCAGGTTCTCCATGATCTGGGTGTACGGGACGGAGGCGCCGAGCTTGGTGACCTCCTCGCCGACCTCCCACTCCCGCAGCAATTCGATGCGGTTGAGGTCCAGGAGGTATTCCGGACGGCGGTGGTCGAAGTTGATCTCGACCATGATGTCGGTGCCACCCGCAATCGGCACAGCTGTGGGGTACTCGGCCTTGGCGGCGAGTGCCTCCTCCCAGCTGGCGGGGCGAAGGAAGTCCATGTGCGGCTCTCTTCTTCTTAATCGGGTCGTTCACTTCAAGCCAGGAGGCCGAAGGCCCTCGACTGGTCGTTCACGTGCTGTTAACGCGGTGTGGAGCCAGTACACAAGCCCGGTGTCCCTCGGGTGCAGTCACCGAAACCATGAAGGAGTTGGCTGGCGCCCTCCTTCGTCTTGTAGATTCGTATGAAAGGCAGGATGCGACGACCTGCCCGATTTCCAACGGCAACATCGAGACAGATCGGCGGCGACATCATGCGGCTGCGCGCACTGCTGGAAACCGAGGCGCTGGGGCTGCGGCTGCTGGGCGGCGAGGAAGAACTCGACCGGACGGTCCGCGGGGTCATGACGACCGACCTGAGGGATCCCAGCCGATATCTGACGGGGGGAGAACTTGTCCTCACCGGCCTGGCATGGCGAAGAAATTCAGCCGACTCCGAGCCATTCGTACGAATCCTCGCGAGCGCGGGGGTGGCCGGCCTCGCGGCCGGCGAAGCGGAACTGGGAGACATCCCGGACGACCTGGTTTCGGCCTGCGTCCGCAACAGGCTGCCGCTCTTCGCGGTGAACGAGGACGTTGCATTCGCCACCATCACGGAGTACGTGGTGCGGCAGGTCTCCGGGGAGCGCGCGGGCGACCTCGCGGCGGTCGTGGACCGCCACCGGCGTCTGATGACCTCGGGCCCCGCGGGCGGCGGACCCGATGTGGTGCTGGATCTGCTCACCACGGACCTCGATCTGCGGGCCTGGGTGCTCTCCCCCACCGGCCGGCAGATCGCCGGAGCGGGCGAGCCGCTGGCGCCGGGCATCTGCGCGACGCTGGCGAGCGAACACCTCGCGGCGGTCCGGACGGGCCGCAGGGGCCCGCACCGGATGTCCATCCAGGGTATTACGTACTCCCTGTTCCCGATCAGGGGACACGGTCGCGGCCCAGGTCAGGCCACCCGCGACGTGCGCGAGAGCGTGCTGTCGGACTGGCTGCTGGCCGTCGAGGCGGACGCGGGCGACTGGCCCGCCGAGCGCCTGGACCTGCTCCAGGGCGTCACCCAGCTCATCGCGGTCGAGCGGGACCGCCGCGACGCGGCCCGCACGGTGCGCCGCCGGCTGGCGCAGGAGGTGCTGGAGCTGGTCCAGACGGGCGCCCCGCCCGCCGAGATCGCCGCCCGCCTGCGGGTCGCGGCCCCGGTGCTGCTGCCCGGGCTGGGCTCGGCGCCGCACTGGCAGGTCGTCGTGGCGCGGGTGGACTGGGACGGCGGGGACATCCCCGGCGGCCCGGTGGCCCAGTCGCTGCTGGAGGAGATCCTCGTCGACCCGTCGATGGCCGGGCCCGAGCCGTCCGACCGGATCGCGGTAGCCCATGCGGGTGACGAGGCGATCGCCCTCGTGCCGCTGCCCGCCCTCTCCGGGGACGCCGGCGAGGACAAGGGCCCGGACTCCGCCCTGCACGCCGACGCGCTCCTGGCGGCCGTACGCGAGCCGCTGGCGGCCGGTCTGGCCGACGACGGCCGGCTCACCCTCGGCGTCAGCGCGGCCGTGCACTCCGCCGAGGGGCTGCGCGGGGCGCTGGAGGAGGCCCGGCACGCCCGCCGGGTCGCGGCGGCCCGCCCCGGCCGGGTCTGCGCGGCCGGCCACCACGAGCTGGCCTCGCACGTCCTGCTGCTGCCGTTCGTGCCGGACGACGTCCGCCGCGCCTTCACGGCCCGCCTGCTGGACCCGCTGCGGGACTACGACCGCCGGCACCGGGCGGAGCTCATCCCGACCCTGGAGGCGTTCCTGGACTGCGACGGCTCCTGGACCCGCTGCGCGACCCGGCTGCACCTGCACGTCAACACGCTGCGCTACCGGGTCGGGCGAATCGAGCAGCTGACGGCGCGCGACCTTTCGCGCCTGGAGGACAAGCTCGACTTCTTCCTGGCCCTGCGTATGAGCTGACCCCGGCCCTCTCATCTGCGCACTCCCCGGAAGGGGCGGGCGGGGGCGGCTGACGAGCCGTCCGGACTTTGTGAAAGAGTTCACCCGACCCCTTGGCCGAGGCAGCCGATCCGTGCTCTCATTTCGCCCCAGGGCTCAACGACGTGCTGCTTGGTTGCTTCGGGGAGGGCAATGTGGCGGATACCGCCATGTCCGGTGCGGGATCAACGGGGGGCGACGACCCCCTCCAGCGGGCGATATGGCGGCTGCGCTCGCGCGGCTGTTGGACGGACGCGGCGGCCCTGCTGACGCCGCACGCGCACGGTGCGGGAGCGGCGGTGCAGCGGACCGCGCTCCTGGTGGAGCGGTGCCTGTTCACCGGCCAGGGCTGGTCCGACGCGGAGGACGCGCTGCGGGCGGCCGAGGCCGTGGCCCGGGACGACGACGAGCGGGGCGCGGCGGCGTGCGAGCGGGGCCAGCTGGCGTACGCGGCGACCGTGCTCGGCGTAAGGGACCGGGCCGACGAGGCCCGCTCGGCGCTGGGCCGCGCGGCCGCGCTGCTGTCCCCGGGGTCGCGGACGCGCCCGCTGCTTGACTTCCGGCGGGGCCTGGTCGCGGAACACCTGGCGGACGCCCCGCAGGCGGCCCGGCCGGCGTACGACCGCGCGCACGCGGGGGCCGTGGCCCACGGGGACACCCTGCTGCTGTCCTTCACCTGGCGCCACCTGGCCGCGCTGGCGCTGCGGGACGGCGAGGTCGCCGAGGCCCGCAAGGGCTTCGCGGAGTCCCTGCGGATCCGGGAGGACCTGGGGTTCCTGGTCGGCACCGCGCCGGCACTGGCGGCCCTCGCCGAGGTCGAACCGGAACCCGAGGCCGCCCGGCTCCGCGCGGAGGCCCGCCGGCTGTTCCACCTCCTGGGCGGCATCCCCACCTGGCTGGCGGACCAGCTGTCCCCCGCGGCGTAGCCCTGCCGGGCGGGGTCCGGGAGTGCGGGTCGGCGCCCTGCGGGGCGGGGTCCGGGAGGGCCTCCCGGCGCGCAGCGGCCCCGGCCGCGCGGCCCGCCGGGGGCCGGGCTCCCTGCGGGGCCGTCCCCTACCCGCCCTTCCGCCGTTCCCAGGGGCTCCGCCCCAGACCCCGCGCCTCGATCGCCGACGGGCTCAGTGCGGCCCCGCCGGCGATTGAGGCGCGGGGCGGTAGCCCGGTGTCGGGTGAAGCCGAGCCGGCGATTGAGGCCTGGGGGTCCCCCCGGACGGAGTCTGGGGGAGGATGAAGGACGGGGCGGGGAGCAGCCCGCGCAGCGGTACCCCGGCGGCAGCGCCCCGGCGGCTACGCGCCCGCGAAGTGGGCCCGGACCAGGGACTCGACGGCGGAGAGATCGCGCGCGACAAGCGCGTCCAGCAGCGCCGAGTGCTCGGCCGCATCGGCCACCAGGTCGGCCCGCCGCACCCGCGGAGCGTCCGGCAGGGGCCACTGGGCCCGCCGGTGCAGTTCCTCGGCGATCTGCGTCAGCTGGGCGTTGCCCGACAGGGAGAGCACCGCCCGGTGGAAGGCCCGGTCGGCTTCCGCGTACCGCGGCAGGTCCCCCTCGGCGGCGGCCTCCGCGGCGGCAAGGGCGGCCGGCCGCAGGGACTCCCAGGTCCCGGCGGGCACGGTCCGGGCCAGCCGGAGCATCACCGGGACTTCGATCAGGGCCCGGACCTCGGACAGCTCCGCCCGGGTGCGGGGGGTGCGGGTCAGCACCCGGAAGCCCCGGTTGGGCAGGCATTCCACCGCGCCCTCCAGCGCGAGCTGCTGCATCGCCTCGCGGACGGGGGTCGCGGAGACCCCGAACCGCTCGCCGAGCGCGGGGCCCGAGTAGATCTCCCCCGGCACCAGCTCCCCGTCCACGAGGGCCGCGCGCAGCGCGTCGAGGACCTGCCCCCGCACCGAATGGCGCAACACCTTCTGCGCCGGGATCAGGGACTCCCCCACCGCCTCGCACTCCGACACCGGGGCGTGGGCCGCTCCGTGCACTCGGTCCTCCTCCGGGTCTCGACCGGTTCCGAGGATAGGTGACGGGCTCACGGGCGTCGTGGACGCGATCCGGACGCGAGCCCGACGCGACCCGGGATTCCCCCACCCCCCGAGATCGTCTAAGGTAAGGCTTACCTTTCCTGACGACGCGTGATTCGGTGGTCCGCCATGCCCGGCTCGGCTCTTCCCGCCCTGCTCCCGTCCGCACCCGCCCCGGCCGGCTCTCCGGTGGCGCACGCGTACGAGCGCCTGGCGGCCGCCTACCCGGGCCTGCGGGTCGAGGAGCGCGGCGCGCACGAACCCCTCCCTCGCGGTGTGGGCTGGGTCGGCGCGCACGAGCTCGCGGCGGGCGGAGCGGCCCTGGACACCCACCTCGCGTGGGACGAGGCCCAGGTGCTGCGGGACTACGGGCGCCGGGCGCGGCCCGACGTGGTGGCCGGGTTCGGCCTCCACCGGTACGCCTGGCCGGCTTGCCTGCTGATCACCGTCCCGTGGTTCCTGGAGCGCCGGGTGCCCCGGCTGCCCGTGGACCGGGTGGCCTTCCACCGGACCCGGGGGGTGATGTCCGTACGCGTCGAGGAGTTCGCCTGCCTGCCGGACGACCCTGCGGCCGGCCTCCCCGGGGCGCGGGTCGTGCCCGGCGAGGAGGCCCTGCGCGAGGAGGTGCGGGCAGCGGTGGCCCAGCACCTCGGACCGCTGCTGGAAGGTTTCGGCCCGCGGATGCGGCGCGGCCGCCGCGCCCTGTGGGCGATGGTCGCCGACGAGGTGGTCGAGGGGCTCTGGTACCTGGGGAGCCTGCTCGGCGAGGAGCGGCGGGCCGTGCGCGAGCTGGAGCTGCTGCTGCCGGGCGCGCTCGCCCCGTACACCGGCGCCGCCGGCTTCCGCACCCTCGCCGGCCCCGGCGGGGCGGAGCTCACCACCCGGGACCGGGCGAGCTGCTGCTTCTTCTACACGATCCGCCCGGAGGACACCTGTACGACCTGCCCGCGCACCTGCGACGCGGACCGCGTCACCCGGCTCACGGCGGCCGACGGCTGAACCCACCCGTGCGGATGAAGTGAATTCGAACTCAACTCGGCGCACACGAGCGCCAGTTCGACCCACAACACCCTATCCGACGGGACCCGCCCCCCGATGGCGTCCACTTGCCCCGAAACCCACGTGCACCACTGACCGGCTGCGCCACTATGGCGCCCGGAAAGCCGCATACGCGAGGCAAGGGACATCCGCATGAGACTGACCGACATATCGCTGGACTGGCTGCTGCCCGGCAGCCTGTTGATCCTGGGCGTGCTTGCGGCAGTGGCGGTGGTGGCCCGGGGCAAGCGTGACGGCGAGAAGGCCGCGGCCGACGACAGCTGGGAACGCAGCGAGGAACGCCGCCGCCGCAAGGAGGCCGTCTACGGGACCGCCTCGTACGTCCTGCTCTTCTGCTGCGCGGCGGTGGCCGCCGCGCTCTCCTTCCACGGGCTCGTCGGCTTCGGCCGGCAGAACCTCAACCTCTCCGGCGGCTGGGAGTACCTGGTCCCCTTCGGCCTCGACGGCGCCGCCATGTTCTGCTCGGTGCTCGCCGTCCGCGAGGCCAGCCACGGCGACGCGGCCCTCGGCTCCCGGATGCTGGTCTGGCTCTTCGCCGGGGCGGCGGCCTGGTTCAACTGGGTCCACGCCCCCCGGGGCACGGGCCACGACGGCGCACCGCAGTTCTTCGCCGGGATGTCGCTCTCGGCGGCGGTGCTCTTCGACCGGGCCCTCAAGCAGACCCGCCGCGCGGCCCTGCGCGAACAGGGCCTGATCCCGCGCCCGCTGCCGCAGATCCGCATGGTCCGCTGGCTGCGGGCACCCCGGGAGACCTTCGGCGCCTGGTCGCTGATGCTCCTGGAGGGGGTGCGCACCCTCGACGAGGCCGTGGACGAGGTGCGCGAGGACAAGAAGGAGCGCGAACAGGACCGGCACCGCAGGCGGGAACAGCACCGCCTGGACCGCGCCCGCATCAAGGCGCTGGGCCGGCAGCACAGGGCGTTCGGGCGGGCCCGGGCGCGTCAGGTCGACCTGCCGGGGCTGACCCCCGGGACGGGCTCCGCGCCGGTCGGCGCGGAGCCGGCCATATCGGAAGCGGGACAGCTGCCCCTGCGCCGAAGGCCCTCACTGCAGGCCGTGAACGGAACCGAATCCCCTGATCCGTCCGGGCCCCGGACGGTGGACCTCACCGCCGAGGACGACACCCAGACGATCCCCCGCCTCGACTCCCTGGAGCGCAAACTGAAGGACCTGGAGCAGCAGTTCGGCTGACCGGACCGCACGAGCACGGAGGCGGGGCACCCCCGGGGCGCCCCGCCTCCGCACGCTCAGGCCCGGGCCGCGCCCGTGGCCGCGGCCGTCGCCCCGAGCTCGAACCAGACCACCTTGCCGCGCCCCATCGCGAGCGGGTCCACGCCCCAGGCGTCGGCCAGCGCCTGCACCAGGACCAGCCCCCGTCCGTGCGTACCGTCGTCGGCGGACGGTACGTACGCGCGGGGCAGGCGCGCGGCGTGGTCGCGGACCTCGACCCTGAGCCGGCCGGCCCGGACGGTCGCGGACACCTCGGCGCCCTGCCCGGTGTGGACGAGGGCGTTGGTGACGACCTCGGTGATCAGCAGTTCCGCCACCTCGGCCGTCTCGCCCCGGCAGCGGTGCCGCAGCAGTTCCCGCAGGGCCCGGCGGACCTCGCCCACCGCCTTCAGGTCGGCCCGGCGGACACTGCGCGCCATCTCGGCGCCGTCCTGCTCGCCGCCCGCCGACGGCTCCCGCGCCACCGGCCGCCCGGTCCTCCACGTCTTCCCGGTCCTCGCCCCCACCCGCACGGCGACATACCTCCCCGTATCGCGCTGCCCGTGGTCTCGAACAGGTCTACGGAATGCATGCCCCCGGCGACGGTCCGCACTCCTTCGGGCTCAGGGCCTGGGCACGTTGCGGAGGTTGGATCGAGCCATCTGGATCATCCGGCCGACGCCGCCGTCCAGCACGATCTTGCTGGCGGACAGTGCGAATCCGGTCACCATCTCGGCGCTGATCTTCGGTGGGATCGACAGCGCGTTGGGGTCCGTCACCACGTCCACCAGCGCGGGCCCCTTGTGCCGGAAGGCATCCTTCAAAGCGGCCGTGAGCTGCTTGGGCTTCTCGACCCGGACCCCGTAGGCGCCCGCCGCGCGGGCGATCGCGGC
This sequence comes from Streptomyces sp. NPDC040718, assembly GCF_055593565.1. Lineage (NCBI taxonomy): Bacteria > Bacillati > Actinomycetota > Actinomycetes > Kitasatosporales > Streptomycetaceae > Streptomyces > Streptomyces sp. NPDC040718. The sequence goes on from NZ_JBVIXO010000021.1 coordinate 63,642, forward strand.
GAAGTCCGGGTTCCGGTTGGTCGTTCCGTACGAGGGAAGGCCGGAAACCAGCATTTCCAACTCCACCATGCCCAGGGAGGAGTTGTCGAAGAGAACCACTTTGACGGGCAGGTCGTACTGCACCAGGGTGAGGAAATCTCCCATCAGCATCGAGAAACCGCCGTCACCGGACATGGACACCACTTGACGGCGGCGGTCCGTGAACTGTGCGCCGATGGCCTGCGGGAGTGCGTTGGCCATGGAGCCGTGGCTGAAGGAGCCGATGATGCGCCGCTTGCCGTTCGGGGAAAGATAGCGCGCCGCCCACACATTGCACATGCCCGTGTCGACGGTGAACACGGCGTCGTCGTCCGCGAGTTCGTCGAGGACGGACGCCACGTACTCGGGGTGGATCGGCGTGTGCTTCTCCACCTTGCGCGTGTACGCCTTCACCACCCCTTCCAGCGCGTCCGCGTGCTTCTTCAGCATCCGGTCCAGGAAGCGGCGGTCCTCCTTCGGCCGCACCCGCGTGTTCAGCGCGCGCAGGGTCTCCCGCACGTCTCCCCACACAGCGAGGTCCAACTGGGAGCGGCGGCCGAGGCGTTCGGGGCGGATGTCCACCTGGACGATCTTCACGTCGTCGGGGAGGAAGGCGTTGTACGGGAAGTCCGTGCCGAGCAGGACCAGCAGGTCGCACTCGTGCGTGGCCTCGTAGGCGGCGCCGTACCCCAGCAGGCCGCTCATGCCGACGTCGTAGGGATTGTCGTACTGGATCCACTCCTTGCCGCGCAGGGCGTGGCCCACGGGGGCCTTGACCCGGCCGGCGAACTCCATCACCTCGGCGTGCGCGCCGGCGGTGCCGCTGCCGCAGAACAGCGTGACCCGGTCGGCCTCGTCGATCAGCCGGACCAGCTTCTCGATCTCCCCGTCGCCCGGCCGTACGGTCGGCCGGGCCGTCACCAGGGCGTGCTGCACCGCCTTCTCCGGGGCCGGCTGCGCGGCGATGTCCCCGGGCAGCGCGACGACGCTGACGCCGCCGCGGCCGATGGCGTGCTGGACGGCGCTCTGGAGCAGCCGCGGCATCTGTGCCGGGTTGGAGATCAGCTCGCTGTAGTGGCTGCACTCGCGGAACAGCTGGTCGGGGTGGGTCTCCTGGAAGTAGCCGAGCCCGATCTCGCCGGAGGGGATGTGCGAGGCGAGGGCCAGGACGGGGGCCATGGAGCGCTGCGCGTCGTACAGGCCGTTGATCAGGTGGAGGTTGCCGGGGCCGCAGGAGCCCGCGCAGGCGGCGAGCCGGCCGGTGATCTGGGCCTCGGCGCCCGCCGCGAACGCCGCCGTCTCCTCGTGGCGGACCTGGATCCACTCGATGCCGCCCGTGCGGCGGATCGCGTCGACGACCGGGTTCAGGCTGTCGCCGACGACCCCGTACATCCGGCGCACGCCCGCGCGCACGAGGATGTCCACGAACTGCTCCGCCACGTTCTGCCTGGCCATGGAAGGACGCCCTCTCCGGTTCCCCGCCAGGCCCTGTCCGGGCGGTCTTCACGGGCCGCGAAGACCGCCCGGACAGGGCCTGGCCGTGTGCGTCTTCCATCCACGCACGTCCCGTGCGGTTACGCCTCCCAGAGCGCGGCGGCCGTCCGGTCGTCGGCGTAGCCCTTGAGGCGGAGCTGGGTGTCGGCGAGGAAGGCCGCCAGGCCCGGCGGCTCCCCCTGCGACCAGCGGGCGGAGAGCTCGGCCGGGAGCAGGCTCTCCTCCCGCATGGGCTCCGCCAGGCCGCCGGAGCAGAGCAGCAGGGTGTCACCCGGGCGGGCCACGGAGGCGCGGAACCGGAAGCCGGTGCCGCCGACCGTGCCCCCGTCCTCCTCCAGGTCCTGCCAGCGGCCCGCGCGCAGCCGGAACAGCCCGCCGGCACCCGCGCCGAAGCAGATCCGGTTGGGGCAGTCCGGGTCCAGCGGCAGCAGGAGCCCGCGCAGCCCGGCGGTGTACGCCTCCTCGGCGAGCCCGAGCTCGGCGGCGCGGGCCCGCAGCCGCCCGTAGCCCCGGTCGGTGAGGCGCTGGAGCCCCGACAGCAGGGCCTCGCGCCGGCCGGCCCGGATGTCGTCGGCGAGCCGCTCCCGGCTGCGCCCGACGGCCGCCGCGACGAGGTGGCCGAGCTCGGCGGCGGCCTCCCGGGCGCCGGGGGCGGCCCGGTCCCCGCCGGCCAGCACCACCAGCACGAGGGCCTCGTCACCGGTGCCGAACCGGGCGGTGAGCAGGAAGTCCCGCCGGGCCTCGCCCCGGTAGCGGGCGGAGTCCCCGCGCAGGGAGGCGGCCCGCAGGGTGTACGTGCCGTAGCGGGCGCCCTCCAGGACGGTGTCCGGGGTCAGGAAGTCCAGCGCGGCCGGGTCGGCGGCGGGCAGCGCACCCGGCTCGGCGGCGTAGGTGGGGGCGCGGTCGCCGAGGTGGCGCACCTCGGGCCGTTCGGGCGCCGGGACCGTCCCCGCACCCGGAGCCGGCGGCACGGCCACGTCCCCTTGCGCGTACACCGTCTCCCCGGCCACCCGCGGATCCGGCGGGGGCACGGCGGCCCGGTACCCGGGCGGTGGCGGCGGTACGGCCGGCGCCACCCCCGCGGGCGGCACGGGCGGGGGCGGCGGAACGGGAGGGGCGGGAGGCGCGGGAGGCGGCACCGGCGGCGGGGGGACGGGCGGCGGGGCGACGGCGGGCGCGGGCGGCGGGCCCTGCGCCGGCACCGACGCCCGCTCGGCCTCCCCCGCGACCGCCGGAGGCTCCCGGCGGGGTCCCGGCAGGGACGGCTCGGACGGGGCCGGATCCGTCACCAGGACCGACGCCGAGCGGAAACGCTGGTCCAGGGTGTCCCCCGGGTCGGGGGCGGGACCCGCGTCGGGGTCCTCGTAGAGCTTCTGCCACCAGTCCTTCGCGCCCTGCTGACTCATGCCCCCATTCTGGGCGCGAGCGGGCGGCGGAAAACCCCGAATCCGGGAAAAGGGCCCATCGGGCCCCGTTCGCGATGCCGAACGTACCGCCCTCCCCGCTCGAAACCCGGGCATGTGCCCCGCAAACCGCCGATTCCCGGAGGATGTTGGCGCTGAGGCGGCGTCACCTTGGCGGATGGGCGGGGGATACGGCGAAGATGGCGTCGGCGGGTTTGCGCCGTGGCCGCTTCCCGCCAGGAACGGCTCTGGGGAGTGGGGTGGACGGGTTGCTGGGAGCGATAGGCCTGGACGAGGGCCAGGAATCGGCGTACCGGGCGCTGGTGGCACTGGGGGCGGCGGAGGTGCCCGACCTGGCACACCGGCTGACCCTGCCGGTCCCGCAGACGGAACGGGCCCTGCGGCACCTGGAACGCCGCGGACTGGCGGCCCGGTCCTCGGCGCACCCGGGCCGCTGGGTGGCGGCGCCGCCGGGCGTCGCCCTCGGGGCCCTGCTGACCCGGCAGCGGCACGAACTGGACCGGGCGGAGCTCGCCGCGGCGCTGCTGGCGCGGGACTACCGGGCGGAGGCGGCCGAACCGGCGGTGCACGACCTGGTGGAGGTGGTGACGGGCGCGAGCGCCGTGGCCCACCGCTTCCAGCAGCTCCGGCTGGGCGCGGAGCGGGAGGTCTGCGCCCTGGTCAGCGGCAGGCCCCGGACGCGTTCCGGCCCGGACGAGGGGGACGGGGACCGGGCGGCCGTACGGGGCGTCGAGTACCGGGTCGTCATCGAACGCGAGTTGCTCGCCGTGCCCACCGGCATGCGGGAGGCCTCCAGCCGGCTGGCCCGCGGTGAACGGATCCGGGTGTCGGCGGCGGTGCCCACGACGCTGCTGATCGCGGACGGCGCCCTCGCCATGGTCCCGCTGACGGCCCGCGGGGCGGAGCCGGCGGCCCTGGTGGTGCACGCGTCGGGGCTGCTCGAATCGCTGCGGTGCCTCTTCGAGGCCGTGTGGCGGGAGTCCCTCCCGCTGCGGCTGGGCGCCACGGGCCACCCCGAGGAGGGCGACGGCGGACCCGACACCACCGACCTGGAGATCCTCTCCCTGCTGCTGGCGGGGATGACGGACGCGAGCGTGGCCAAGCACCTGGAACTCGGCCTGAGGACCGTCCAGCGGCGCGTGAAGGGGCTGATGGAGCTGACGGGCGTGACGACCCGGCTCCAGTTGGGCTGGCACGCCTACGAACGGGGCTGGGTGGCCCGATAGCCGGGGGTCGGTCACGCTGGGCGCATGGATCTGCCGCAGCTGCTCCTGGTGGGCCTGGTGCTGCTGCTCGGGGTGCTGGGAGTACTGGTCCCGGGGGTGCCGGGGACCTGGCTGGTCTGGGCGGGGCTGCTGTGGTGGTCCCTGCACGAGCGGTCCGCGGCCGCTTGGGCGGTCCTGGTCGCCTCGACGGCCCTGCTGCTGGTGGTGCAGGTGGTGAAGTGGCAGCTGCCGCCGAGGCGGCTGCGGGGCATCGGGGTCACCCGCCGGATGGCGGCGTACGCGGGCGCGGGCGCGGTGGCGGGCTTCGTCCTGCTGCCGGTGGTGGGGGCGGTGCCGGGGTTCGTGGGCGGCATCTACCTGTGCGAACGACGCCGGCTGGGCACGCACGGGGAGGCGTGGGCGTCGGTCCGGGCGGTGATGCGGGCGGTGGGGACGAGCGTGCTGGTGGAGCTGTTCGCGTGCCTCGCGGTGACGGCGGCGTGGCTCGGCACGGTTCTCTCCTCCTGACGCGCCGCATGCGAGGCTCGGCCGCGGGCGGCCTCCCCGGCTCCGCGCCGCTGCGCCTCCGGCCGGCGGGTCCGGGGCGGGGCCGGTTCGGGTGGCCGGGGCCGGTGGGTCGTGTGTGGCTGGTGGGCCGCTGCGCGGGGCCGGCCCCTCCCCGCCCTTCAACCGTTCTCGCCCTCAGTCGCCGGGCGCGGCTCAAGACACCGCGCTGCCGCTGGCGGGGCTGATTTCAGCCCCGCCGGCGTTTGAGGCGCGGGGGTCCTGGGGCGGAGCCCCCAGAAGGGTCCGGGCGGAGCCCGGGGAACGGTGGAAGGGCGGGTAGGGGACGGCCCCGCGCAGCGGCATGCCCCGGCCGGGCAGGGGCCGACGCGGTCCGAACCCCCGCCCGGCCGGGGCAGGGGCCGACACGGTCCGAACCCCCGCCCGGCCGCGGGCCGACACGGTCCGAACAAACCCCCGCCCGGCCAGGGCAGGGGCTAGCGGCCCCGCTTCGCCGCGTAGTTCGCGCGGCCCACCGCCGACTTCATGCGCCAGTCCCGCGCGATCTCCGCCCGCAGCCGGGCGTCCGTCTTCGCGACGATCCGCTGGTTCTCGCGCAGCAGCTTCCGGTAGCTGTCCAGGCGGCGCTCCGGGAGCGCGCCCCCTGCCACCGCCGCGAGCACCGCGCAGCCCGGCTCCGCCTCGTGCGCGCAGTCGTGGAAGCGGCACTGCTCGGCGTACTCCTCGATCTCCGAGAAGACCTGCCCCACCCCCGCCTCCGCGTCGAAGAGCCCGACGCCGCGCAGCCCAGGGGTGTCGATGAGGACGCCCCCGCCCGGCAGGGCGAGCAGGTTGCGGGTGGTGGTGGTGTGGCGGCCCTTGCCGTCGACCTCGCGGGTCTCCTGGACGTCCATGACGTCCGCGCCGAGCAGCGCGTTCGCCAGCGTGGACTTGCCCGCGCCGGAGATGCCGAGCAGCACGCTCGTGCCTCCGGCGACGACCGCGGCGAGTACGTCGGTGCCCTCCCCCGTGTGGGAGGAGACGGTGAGCACCTGGACACCCGGAGCGGTGGTCTCCACGTCCTGGACCAGGTAGGCCAGGGCGGCCGGGTCCGGGACGAGGTCCGCCTTGGTCAGGACGACCAGCGGCTGCGCCCCCGACTCCCAGGCCAGCGCGAGGAACCGCTCGATGCGGCCGAGGTCGAGCTCGACGGCGAGCGAGACCGCGATGATGGCGTGGTCGACGTTGGCGGCGAGGATCTGCCCCTCGGAACGCTGCGAGGAGGTGGACCGTACGAAGGCTGTCCGGCGCGGCAGGTACGCCTTCACGTAGCGCGGGTTGCCGGTCGTCTCGACGGCGGCCCAGTCGCCCGTGCAGATGACCCGGAGCGGGTCGTGGGGGGTGACGAACGCGGTGTCGGCGCGGATCACGCCGTCCTCGGTCATCACGTCGCACTGGCCCCGGTCGACCCGCACGACGCGGCCCGGGACGAGTCCCTCGGCGGCGTACGGGGCGAACTCTGCGGCCCAGGCCTCGTCCCAGCCGAACGTGGCGAGGGAGGCGGGGGACCGGGAGGAGGAGAAGGAAGAGGAAGTCAAGGGGGACCCTTCACAGGGTGGCCCCGGCAGCACCCGCTCGGCGGCGGTGCGGAGGATGTGAGGTCAGCCGGAGACCACAGGAATGGAAACGATGATGAACTCCTGAATGCGGGCAGTGCCCATCACGGTGACAGCCATCACTGTCCTCACCTCCTGCTTCCTGCTGCTCAAGGCGGCCGCGGCCGGACGCCGCGTGCCGTTCCTCCGGAACCCTAGCCCGGCCCGGCCGGCCGGACCACCGAATTAAGGTCCGGCTCCCGCGAGGCCGTTGCGGTAGGCGTAGCGGACGGCCTGGGCGCGGTCGCGGACACCGGTCTTGGCGAAGAGGTTGTTGATGTGCGTCTTGACCGTGGACTCGCCGATGGTGAGCCGCCGGGCGATCTCGGAGTTGGAGTGCCCCTCCGCGATCAGCGTGAGCACCTCCCCCTCACGGGCCGTCAGGCCGCCGGGCAGGCCCGTGCGGGGACCGCTCGGCGGATCCGCGGCCATGGCCGCGGCCACCAGGCGTTCCTGGGCCGCCGCCCCCAGGCTGGTCGCACCGGCCCGTACGGCCGCGAGCGTGCGGGCGATCTCCTGCGCGTCGGCGTCCTTGGTGAGGTAGCCGCGGGCCCCGGCCCTGAGGGCGGCCAGCACGGACTCGTCGTCGCTGTACGTGGTGAGGACGACGACCCCGGTGCCGGGGTGGTTCCCGGTGATCAGCCGGGTGGCCTCCACCCCGTCCACGCGGGGCATGCGCAGGTCCATCAGCACCACGTCGGGGGCGTGTTCGGCGACGAGCCGGACCGCTTCGACGCCGTCGGCGGCGGAGGCGACCACCTCGGTGCCGGGGAGCAGGCCGAGGAGGAGCACGAGGCCCTCCCGTACGACGGTCTGGTCGTCGGCCACGACCACGCGGATCGGGGTGTCGGGCTCGGTCACGGTGACAGGGGTCCTTCCAGCCGGACGCGGAAGCCGGTGCCGGACGGCCCGGCGTCGAGGGCGGCTCCGATGAGTTCGGCCCGTTCGGCCATCCCGACGAGCCCGTACCCGCCCCCGGAGGCGGCGTGCGGGCCCGGGCCGGCGCCCCCGGAGTCGGTGACGCACAGCTCCCAGCGCTCCGCCGGGTAGGACAGGGTGATCTCGACGCCGGCCCCGGCGGCGTGCCTGCGGGCGTTGGTCAGGGCTTCCTGGGCGGTGCGGACGACCGCGAGGGCCGCCTCGGGCGGCAGGGGGCGCGGGCCGGGGGTGACGGTGAGGGCGCACGCGGAGCCGGTCGCACGGCGGTATTCCTCGGCCAGGCCGGCGAGGGCCTCCTGCGGGGCGGGGGCGTCGCCGCGCAGTACGGCGACGGCCCGGCGGGTCTCCTCCAGGCCGCCCTTGGCGAGGGCGCGGGGCGGTCGTGCCCTGGCGGGCGGCGGCGAAGCCGCAGACGGCGAAGACGAGGACGACCCACGGGGTGCCGGGTGCCAGCAGCCCGGTCGCGCAGGCGGCGGCGAGCCCCGCTCCGAGTGCGGCGGCAGCGGCCGGGGTCCGGTCGAGGGCGGTGAGCCCGAGGACGATCAGGCCGAGCCCGGCGAGGCCGCAGGCGAGGGCGGCGGCGCCGGGCGGTGGTGTGAGCATGCCGTGCAGGAACCAGCCGAGGAGCGCTACCTGCACGGCGACCCTGACGTGGGTGGTCGTGACCTGGGGCAGCGGGCGCGGTATCGGCATCCGGCCCACTCTAGAGGCGCCGTGTGGATCATGCGGGCAGCGGGACAGGGCGGGTCCGGGCGGCCAGGACCAGGCCCTGGGCCAGGGTCCAGGCGGCGAGGGTCAGCAGCAGCGCCCCGGTGTGGGGGGCGATGCCGCCGGCGTGGCCGAGCAGGGCCAGGGCGGCGCGGGTGGCGAGGGAGAGCGCGAACAGCGCGAGGACGGCCCGGTTGCCCTTGGCCCACGGGGTCCCGTCGGGCTCCCGCCACACGGTCATGGCGCGGCGATGACGAGGGCGGTGACGAGAAGACGTGCGGCGTCCATGCGCTCCACGCTAGGAGCGGACCGGGCCGCCGTGATCGGCGCCGGGGTGGATCCCGGGTGGAGCTCCGCCCTCCACCCGGGGGTGGAGCCCCGGGCCGATGTCCGTTTCCTTCAAGACCGCCGGACGGCGGCGTGCCTAGCCTGCGGGCACGACTCCACGACTCGACATGATCGGCCTGGTCGTCTCCGACATGGCCGCCTCGCTCGCCTTCTACCGCCGGCTCGGCCTGGACGTCCCGGCCGGTGCCGACGCACAGCCGCACGTCGAGGCCGTGCTGCCCGGCGGGCTGCGGATCGGATGGGACACCGAGGAGGTCGTCCGGTCCTTCGATCCGTCCTGGACCCCGCAGCGCGCCGGGCAGCGCCGGGAGCTCGCATTTCTGTGCGAGTCCCCCGCGGAGGTGGACGCGCTGTACGCGGAGCTGACGGGCGCCGGGTACGAGGGGCACCTGAAGCCCTGGGACGCCTTCTGGGGCCAGCGCTACGCGGTGGTGCTCGACCCGGACGGCTGCGGGGTCTCGCTGTTCGCGCCTGCCGACGCCGTGTAGGCCCCGAGGGTGGTACCGGCCAGCGCGCGCACCTCGCGGGCCAGGTGCGCCTGGTCGGCGTACCCGGCGGCGCAGGCCACGTCGGCCTGCGGTATCCCGCGCCGGGCCAGGGCCAGCGCCCGCTGGAGGCGCAGCACCCGGCCCAGGGTCCGGGGCCCGTACCCGAAGGCGTCGAGCGAGCGCCGGCGCAGCTGGCGCTCGCCGAGGCCGACGGCCCGGGCGATCGAGGCGACCGGCTGTCCGGCCCGGAGCCGGGCCGTCACCTCGGCGGGGAGCGGGTCGGGCGGGCCGACGGCGTCGAGGCGGGTCCGGGCCAGCGCTTCGAGGGCCGCGCACGGGTCCCCGTACGCGGCCGTGCGCTCGGTGAGCCGGCGCACCTCGGCGCCGGGCCACAGGTCGGCCAGCTCGGTCCTCCGGTCGCGCAGCTCGTGGGCCGGTACGCCGAGCAGCGCGGGGGCCGTGCCGGGCGCGAGGCGGAGTCCGGCGAAGGCGCGGCCGGGGACCTCCCCGGCGGGGTGCGGGCCGGTGTCGGGGCCGGCGACCAGCAGCCGGCCCCCGATCCAGAGGAGGTCCATGCACCCGTCGGGCAGCACCACCCCGCCGGGCCCGTCGGCCCGCCAGAGCACGGCTCCGGGGACGGCCCTGGACGGCGCTTCCTCGTACACACCGCCAGCCTAGGCCGTGTTCTCCGGCCAGGGCCTCAGTGCTTGCGCAGGCGGGAGGTGTAGTCGTCGGGCGGCAGGAAGTTCGACCAGCGTTCGGGGAACTCCGAGGGCATCCCGGCGTCCTCGTCGTCCTCGGACTCCCCCTCGGCGAGGGCCCGCCAGGCGGCGGCGCGGGCGACGAGCTGGGCGGCCTCGGCCTCGCGGACCCGCTCGTTGGCCTCGCGGGCGGCGGCCGTGGCCACCGAGGGCCAGACCCGGTCGATCGCGGCGTTGACGGCGGCGCCGACGAGCACGGCGAAGGCCGAGATGCCGATCCACAGGAGGATCGCGACGGGCGCGGCCAGGGACCCGTAGATCGTGGGGCCCTCCACCGTGTTGGTCAGGTAGATCCGCAGCAGGAACGATCCGAGCACCCACATCGCGAGCGCGACCAGCGCGCCCGGCACGTCCTCGATCCACGGCGAGCGGACGGGGACGGACACGTGGTAGAGCGTCGTCAGGAAGGCGATGGAGAGCAGGGTGACCACCGGCCAGTAGAGGACGGCGATCACCTCCGTGCTCCAGGGCACCAGGCGGACGACGGCGTCGGGTCCGACGACCATCAGCGGCAGCACGATCGCGCCGATGAGCAGGGCGATCACGTAGAGGAGGAAGGCGAGGAGCCGGGTCTTGACGATGCCCCGCTGCCCGTCGAGCCCGTACATGACGGTGATGGTGTCGATGAAGACGTTGACGGCGCGGGAGCCCGACCAGAGGGCGAAGGCGAAGCCGAGGGAGATCAGGTCGGGGCGGCCGCGGCTGGTGACGTCGTCGAGCATGGGTCTGGCGATGTCGTTGACGCCCCGGTCGGACAGGACGGTGCCGACCGCGCGCAGGATGTTCTCCTCGATGCTGGCCACGGACTGGGTGTTCGTCCAGCCGTCCACGTAGCCGAGGAGGCCGAGCAGGCCGAGGAAGAGCGGGGGCAGGGAGAGGAGGGTGAAGAAGGCCGCTTCGGCGGCGAGACCGAGGATCCGGTACTCGATGCACGAGTTGACGGTGTCTTTGAGGAGCAGCCAGCCCATCTTGCGCTTGGAGACGTTGCGGTAGAGGGCGCGGGCCCGGTGGAGCCTTCCCGGCCGTACCGGGATCCCCTCGGGTGTTTCTTTTGCTGGCTGCACGTCCTTACGGTATCCGCATGGCAGCCACCACCCACACAGTCAGCAACCAGGCCCCTCCGCTCGTCGGGTACGAGGTGTACCTCGGCGACCGGGCCCTCACCGAGGGCGTGGAGCGGCACCTCGCCGACGCGGCCCCCGAACTCCGCGACGAGGTACGGGAGGAGCTCACCGCGCTCGGGCGCACCGCCGGTTCGGCGCAGGCCCAGCGGTGGGGCCGGGAGGCGAACGAGAACCCGCCGATACTGCGGACGCACGACCGGTACGGGAACCGGATCGACGAGGTGGAGTTCCACCCGTCGTGGCACCGGCTGCTCGGGGAGGCGGTCGGCGCCGGGCTGACGGACGCCTGGGGCCGTCCGGCCGGGCACCTGCGGCGCGCGGCGGGCTTCTTCCTGTGGTCGCAGGCCGAGGCGGGGCACGGCTGCCCGGTCTCGATGACGCACGCCGCGGTGCCGGCGCTGCGGATGGATCCGGAGCTCGCGGCGGAGTGGGAGCCGCGGCTGACCTCGCACGTGTACGAGGAGGGGCTGCGGCCGGCCGGGCAGAAGGCCGGGGTGCTCTTCGGGATGGGCATGACGGAGAAGCAGGGGGGCAGCGACGTACGGGCGAACACGACGGCGGCGGCTCCGCTGGACGCGTCCGGGGAGTACGTGCTGACCGGGCACAAGTGGTTCTGCTCGGCGCCGATGTCGGACGGCTTCCTGGTGCTGGCGCAGGCGCCGGGAGGGCTGACCTGCTTCCTGGTGCCGCGGGTGCTGCCGGACGGGACGCGGAACGCGTTCGCGATCCAGCGGCTGAAGGACAAGCTGGGCAACAAGTCGAACGCGTCGGGCGAGATCGAGTTCTCCGGGACGTGGGCGCGGCGGGTGGGCGAGGAGGGCCGCGGGGTGCGGACCATCATCGAGATGGTCGCGGCGACCCGGCTGGACTGCGTGATCGGTTCGGCCTCGCTGATGCGGCAGGCGCTGACGCAGGCCGTCCACCACGCGGAGCACCGCTCTGCTTTCGGAGCACCGCTCATCGACCAGCCGCTGATGCGCAACGTCCTCGCGGACCTCGCCCTGGAGTCGGAGGCGGCCACCGCGCTGACGCTGCGCCTCGCGGCCGCGTACGACGCCGGGACCGAGCAGGAGCGGGCCTTCCTGCGCCTCGCGGTGCCCGCCGCGAAGTACTGGGTGACCAAGCGGTGTACGCCGATGGTGGCGGAGGCCCTGGAGTGTCTGGGCGGCAACGGCTACGTCGAGGAGTCCGGACTGCCGCGACTGCTGCGCGAATCCCCGGTGAACTCCATCTGGGAGGGCTCGGGCAACGTGCAGTCCCTGGACGTCCTGCGCGCGCTCCAGCGGGAGCCGCAGGCCCTGAACGCCTTCCTCCGGGAAGTGGGGCTGGCCCGGGGCGCCGACCACCGGCTGGACGCGGCGATCAAGAACCTGCTGACGGAGCTGGCCGACCTCGAAGGGATCGAGGCCCGGGCCCGCCGGGTGGTGGAGCGGATGGCCCTGGTGCTGCAGGGCTCGCTGCTGGTCCGCTGGGCCCCGCCGGAGGTGGCGGACGCGTTCTGCGCGTCCCGGCTCGGCGGTGACTGGGGGGCGGCCTTCGGAACGCTGCCGCACAGCCTCGACCTGGCGGGCGTGGTGGCACGGGCGCGGATCACGGGCTGACGGCGGTCCCCAAACCACCGTGCTCCCGGGCCGCGCTGGTCCCCAAACCATTACGCGGCCGCCGGAGCGCTCAGCGCCGGATCCGAGCCCGTGGAGGTGGGACCGGGGGTGGCGCCGCGCCGACTCGGCGCCACCCCTGGTCCAAGAGCCCCGAGGAAGGAGCTGTCACGCCGCTCGGCGGCGTGCCGATAGTTTCGGTCGGGTGACCGGGGGTTGGCGAGGGTTGCATACCGTTGCAACCCTGCATTCCTTACGGCTCGGAATTCGCCCGCCGCATGTGCCCGGGAAGTACGCGGGTGCGCCGCGGGGGGCGGCTTGCGCAGTACGTCCTGTTCAGCACGGGGAGGTTCCGGTGGCCAACACCGCAGGCAGCGCGGTCGACGTGGCGCGCATCTCGGCCATGGACGCGCGGGAGGCGACGCGCCTGCTGAAGGGCGTACGGGCCGCGGCGCTGGCCGGGGACCGGCCGCCGGCCGCCCCCCGCCCCGAGATCGCCGAATCCTGGCGGCGGATGCTCGCCGGCGGGGTGCACCCCGACCGGGACGCCCGCTCGCGGATGCTGTCCGCCGCCGAGACGGAGGAGCGCCGGCAGGTCTCCCCGCTGCGGGAGGTCCTCCCGGTGCTGCGCGAGGGGCTGCTGCCCGCGCTGGACGAGGCTCTGCACATCATGGTCGTCGCCGACGCGGACGGGCGGCTGCTGTGGCGGGAGGGGCACCGGTCGATCCTGCGCAAGGCGGACCGGCTGGGGTTCGCTGTGGGGGCCGACTGGGACGAGGCCGTGGTCGGCACGAACGGGGTGGGCACCGCGCTGGTGACGCGGCGGCCCGTCCAGGTCTTCTCGGCGGAGCACTTCGTCTCCAGCCACCACGAGTGGACCTGCGCGGGGGCGCCCGTGCACGACCCGCGGGACGGCCGGCTGCTGGGGGTCGTCGACGTCAGCGGGCCGCTGGCCACCATGCACCCGGCGACCCTGGCCTGGGTGAGCTCCGTGGCCCGGCTCGCCGAGCGGGAGCTGCGGGTGCGGCACCTGGAGTCCCTGGAGCGGTTGCGGGCGGTGGCGGCCCCGCTGCTGGCCCGGCTGCCCGGGCGCGCCGTGGCCGTGGACCCGCACGGCTGGACGGCGGCGGTGACGGGTCTGGCCCCCGCCGACCGGGTCGCCCTGCCGAAGGGGCTGGGCCCCGGGCCGGTGTGGGTCGCGCAGCTGGGCGACTGCGTGGCGGAGCCGCTGCCCGGCGGCTGGCTGCTGCGGCTGGCCGAGGCGCGGAGCGCCGCGCCGGCGGTGAGCCGGGTGGTGCTGGACCTGAGCCGGCCCCGGTCCTGGTCGGCGACCGTGTACGGGGCCGCCGGCAGCTGGTCCCAGGAGCTGAGCCCGCGCCACGCGGAGCTGCTGTTCCTGCTGGCGGAGACCCCGCGGGGGCGTTCGGCGGCGGAACTGGCCGCCGAGCTGTTCGGGGACCCGACGCGGACGGTGACGGTCCGCGCCGAGCTGTCCCGGGTGCGGCGGCACCTGGCCGGGGTGCTGACGCACCGGCCGTACCGCTTCGCGGAGGACGTGGAGGTGGAGCTGATCCGCCCGGCGGATCCGGGCCGGCTGCTGCCCCACTCCACCGCCCCGGCGGTGATCAGGGCCCGCCTGGGCCGTGGCCGGGCGGCCGTGATTCCCTGAACGCCATGAACACCATCACACTCACCACCTGGTCACTCGAGATGACCTCGCCGTCGGACCTCGTTCCGGCGGCGGTGCCGGGCACGGAGATCACCATCGCCCGCGCGGAGGTCCCGTCCCCGGAGCTGAGCCGCTTCCTGTACGCCTCGGTGGGCGGGGACATCCACTGGACCGACCGGCTGTCGCTGACCCGCGCGGAGTGGGTGGAGCTGCTGGAGCGGCCGGGCGTGGAGACGTGGATCGCGTACGACCGGGGCACCCCGGCGGGGTACGTCGAGCTGGACCCGCAGCCCGGTGGTGTGGTCGAGATCATGTACTTCGGGCTGCTGCCGGACTTCCGGGGCCGCCGCATCGGCGGACACCTGCTGAGCGTCGGCACGGCCCGCGCCTGGGACCTCGCGTCCCGCTGGCCGGACCGCGAGCCGACCCGCCGGGTGTGGGTCCACACGTGCAGCCTGGACGGCCCGACGGCGATGGACAACTACCGGCGCCGCGGCTTCAAGGTCTTCAAGACGGAAACGGAACCCACGGAAGAAACCCCGACGCCGGGCCCCTGGCCCGGAGCGTAGCCCCTGGCCGTTGCCCTGGCCGGGCGGGGTTGCGGGGTGCGTGCCGCCGGGGCCGTTCCCCTGGCCGGGCGGGATGCCGCGTGGGGGGCTGCGTGCGGGGGCCGGGCGCGGTGACGGGGTGGGGGTCCGGAGGCGGAGCCCCCAGGGAAGGTGGAAGGGCGGGTAGGGGACCTCGCCCCGCGCAGCGGCCCAGCCGGCCCGCGGCAGGAACCCGGCCCGGGCCCGACGGCCGGAGGCCGGCGCAGCGGCGCGAAGCCGGGGCGGCCGCCCGCGGCCGAACCACGCGAGCGGCGCGTGAAGAAGGTGACGGCCGTCACGCCATCTCATGATCCGGGACGACATCGTCCGGATCGTGGACAGTAGTGGACTCCTCCAATCGGCACATGACACGCTTCGGCCATGAATGGAGCTGGAATTGCCTTGGTGAGTCGGCGGCACGTCGACCTCGGCCGCATGTCCAGCGCCATCTGTCCGGCCCGCTGACGGAACCAGCACCCGCCGCACATCGCCGCAGTCCCCGCCGCCGCGGACGCGTCGATCACCCGCAAGCCCCCTGAGGCCAACGCCGCCCCCTGCCTGTCGGCAACCCCGACACACGGGCGGAAATCGGCCACACCTGCTCAGAGACTCCAGCGTGACAGGGGCGCGCCGCCGCTCCCCCCTGCCTCCACCTAGAGCCGTTGAAGAAGGACGTACCCGCCATGGCCGCCACCCCTGAAACGCCCGCAGCCGCCCCCGCAGCCGCAGCGCGCCGCAAGACCGGCCGTCACCGCGGCGAGGGCCAGTGGGCCGTCGGGCACCACACGCCCCTCAACGGCAACGAGCAGTTCAAAAAGGACGACGACGGTCTCAATGTGCGGACACGCATCGAGAACATCTACTCCAAGGCCGGGTTCGACTCGATCGACCCCAACGACCTGCGCGGCCGTATGCGCTGGTGGGGCCTGTACACCCAGCGCAAGCCCGGGATCGACGGCGGCAAGACCGCGATCCTGGAGCCGGAGGAGCTGGACGACAAGTACTTCATGCTGCGCGTCCGCATCGACGGCGGCCGGCTGACCACCGAGCAGCTCCGCGTCATCGGCGAGATCTCCGAGGAGTTCGCACGCGGCACCGCCGACCTCACCGACCGCCAGAACGTGCAGTACCACTGGATCCGGATCGAGGACGTCCCCGAGATCTGGCGCCGCCTGGAGGCCGTCGGCCTGTCGACCACCGAGGCCTGCGGTGACACGCCCCGCGTCATCCTCGGTTCGCCCGTCGCCGGCATCGCCCAGGACGAGATCATCGACGGCACGCCCGCCATCGAGGAGATCTACCGCCGCATCGTCGGCAACCCGGACTTCTCCAACCTGCCCCGCAAGTTCAAGTCCGCGGTCTCCGGCTCGCCGCTGCTCGACGTGGCGCACGAGATCAACGACATCGCCTTCGTCGGCGTGAACCACCCCGAGCACGGTCCCGGCTTCGACGTCTGGGTCGGCGGCGGCCTGTCCACCAACCCCAAGCTGGGCGTCCGCCTCGGCACCTGGGTCTCCCTGGACGAGGTCCCCGACGTCTACGAGGGCGTCATCTCGATCTTCCGCGACTACGGCTACCGGCGCCTGCGCACCCGCGCCCGCCTGAAGTTCCTCGTCGCCGACTGGGGCGCGGCCAAGTTCCGCCAGGTCCTGGAGGACGAGTACCTGAAGCGCAAGCTGACCGACGGCCCCGCGCCCGAGCAGCCCAGCGGCCAGTGGCGCGACCACGTCGGCGTGCACCAGCAGCAGGACGGGAAGTTCTACGTCGGCTTCGCGCCCCGCGTCGGCCGTGTGGACGGCGCCACCCTCACCAAGATCGCGGACGTCGCCGAGCAGCACGGCTCCGGCCGCCTGCGGACCACCGCCGAGCAGAAGATGATCGTCCTCGACATCGAGGCCGACCAGGTCGACTCGGTCGTCGCGGCCCTGGAGGCGCTGGACCTGCGGGTCAAGCCGTCCCCGTTCCGCCGCGGCACGATGGCCTGCACCGGCATCGAGTTCTGCAAGCTGGCCATCGTCGAGACGAAGGCGCGCGGCGCCTCGCTGATCGACGAGCTGGAGCGCCGCCTGCCGGACTTCGCCGAGCCGCTCACCATCAACATCAACGGCTGCCCGAACGCCTGCGCCCGTATCCAGGTGGCGGACATCGGTCTCAAGGGCCAGCTGGTCCTGGACGACGACGGCAACCAGGTGGAGGGCTACCAGGTCCACCTGGGCGGTGCCCTCGGCCTGGAGGCCGGCTTCGGCCGCAAGGTCCGCGGCCTGAAGGTCACCTCGGCCGGTCTGCCCGACTACGTCGAGCGGGTCGTCAAGCGCTTCGAGGAGGAGCGCGAGGACGGCGAGCGCTTCGCCGCCTGGGTCGGCCGCGCCAGCGACGCGAGCCTCTCATGAGCGAGCGCGCCGCACCGTTCTACTGCCCGTACTGCGGCGACGAGGACCTGTTTCCCCACGAGACGGGTCACGGCGCCTGGGAATGCAGGGCCTGCAACCGAGCCTTCCAGCTGAAGTACCTCGGGCTGCTGGCCCGGGGTGTTCAGTCCAACACCGCTGGAGGGGACGAGATATGACCACTACTCAAGACGTGAGTCTCAGAGAACTGGCCGAGCAGGCGGGCCGGGACCTGGAGGACGCTTCCGCGCTGGATGTCCTTCGGTGGGCGGTGGAGACCTTCGGGAAGGGGTTCTGTGTGACGTCCTCGATGGAGGACGCGGTCGTCGCCCACCTCGCCTCGCGGGTCGCTCCTGG
>NZ_JBVIXO010000022.1:0-72278 GCF_055593565.1 Streptomyces sp. NPDC040718
ACGGCGGCCGGAGCGGCGACGGCGCGGGTGGCACGGCGGCGGGCACGCGGCGCGGGAGCGGCCGGAGCCTCCTCCACGACCGGCGCGGGGGCGGAGGCGGACTCCACCACGACCTCGGCGGCCTCGGCCACGGCGGCCGGAGCAGCGGTGGCACGGGTCGCACGGCGACGGGCACGCGGCGCCGGAGCGGCCGGAGCCTCCTCGACGGCCGGCGCCGCGGCGGGCGCGGCCTCTACGGGCGCCTCGGCGACGGCGCCGCCGGGCGGGCCGGCCGGCCGGGAAGCCGCGCGGCGACGCCTGCGCGGAGGCAGGTTGTCGCTGGGGCTGCCACTGTCGGCGGCGGGGGTGTTCTCGTTTTCGTTGTCGAGCATGCGGGCGGTTCTCCCGTCACGCTCCCGGGCGCCGCGGCTGACGTCCGGTCCGGCACGACTCCGCGCGATGTGCGCGGAGCCGGCCTCCGGGGCGCGTTCGCCACACGGGAGCTGTAGTCCATGGCCGCCGGTTCCGTACGTGTTGTCCGTACGGCCTGGCGGAAGTCTTCAGGTCAGTGCGCTGCCCGACCCAGGTGGCTCCCGAGTTCCAGGGCGGCGCGACGACGGCGTTCCTTACGCGGCGGGACCTTCCGGCGCCTTCGCGTCGGCGTTCACGGCGGCCGTGGGTGGGGCGGCCGTGACAGCCTCGCGGTCGGGCGCGAGCGGGTCGGTCACCGTGCCGGACTCCTCGTCGAAGAGCCCCTGCGCCAGCCTGGTCACCGCTGCGGGGACCGGCGGCGCCAGGTCGGCCACAGCTTGGAGACCGGACAGGACGTCGTCGGGTCGCACGGCAGGTGTCAAATGCCGAACAACCAGCCGCAGTATCGCACAGGCATTGTCCAGCGGCCTATCAGCCTGGGCAGGAAGGGCTTCGAGACTGACGACGGCGCCGCGCGTGTCGAAGGTCCGCATGCCGTTCTTGGTGCGGCGCTGCACCTCGACCGCCTCGGCGGCGAGGAAGACCTCCACCGCGCGCGCGGCGTCGGCGGGCTCCACGCCCTCCAGGCGCAGCTCCCAGATGGAGGCAGTCAGACGGTCCGCGAGCCCGGAGGTACGGGCCTCGACGGCGTCGACGATGTCGAGGCCGACCGGCATGGACTCGTCGAGCAGCTCGCGGAGCTTCTCGGGGTCACGGGCCTCGGCGAGGCCGATCTCCAGGTACTCGGCCTCGCTGCCGGTCCCGGTGGGAGCGGCGTTCGCGTACGAGACGCGGGGGTGCGGGGTGAAGCCCGCCGAGTACGCCATGGGCACCTCGGCGCGGCGCAGGGCGCGCTCGAACGCGCGCTGGAAGTCTCGGTGGCTGGTGAACCGGAGGCGGCCACGCTTGGTGTAGCGCAGTCGGATGCGCTGCACCACCGGTGCGGGAGGCGGGCCTTCGGGCTGTCGCTTGCCCAGTGGTTCTTCTCCTTGTGCGGGGCGTCGCGGCTCGCGCGCCGCCCTGAGGTCTGTCGACCCGACCGGCTCACCCCCGCTGTTCGCGCGGGGAGATCTCGGGAGCGGGTGCCGCGTCGGCGGCTGTCGTACTACCCAGAGTACGCGCCCGTGACCTCGCCGGTTCCCCCGGCGGCCCCCCGAACAGCACGCGACGGACCTCGGCCCGTGCCTCCCGCACCGCGGCGCGGGCGGTACGCCACACCTCGCGCACGGCGTGCCCGACGGGCGTGGCCACCCGCCGGTACACCCACGCGGCGGGCCGGGCGACGCAGGCGAGCCACAGCAGGCGCAGCCCGCGGCCGAGGGCGCGGGTGATGCGGCCGGCGATGTGCCAGGCGCCGACGAGGGCCGCCCACAGCGGCAGGAGCAGGTACCGCCACAGCAGGGAGAGCGGCGGCAGCAGCACGTGCCGCCCCACCCACACCAGCCCGTGCCCGACCGGCACGACCGTGTGCCGCCACACCCAGACCAGGCCCTGCCCGACCGGCACGACCGCGTACCGCCACAGGCCGACCCAGGGCCACACGAACACCAGCATGCCGAGCCCGCGCACCAGCCACCGCAGCCCGTGCCCGACGGGCGTCAGCACCTCCCGGTACAGCCACCCCGTCGGCACCACCACCAGGTGCCGCAGCACCCACCCGATCCCGGTGCCAGCCGGCACCAGCACGTACCGCCCGAAGGCCACGCACAGCCACGCGGTCCCGAGCCCGAGGGGCCGCAGCAGACAGGTGTAGGCGGCCCCTCCGACGGGCACGACGGCATAACGCCACAGCCCCACCCACGGCCAGTAGAAGAGGACGAGCAGCAGCGGCCGCAGCAGATACCGCCACAGCCGCACAAGAACCCACCCGGCGGCGTTCCCGAGCGGCGCCAGAACATGCCGCCGCGCGCCCCGCGCCACCACCACGAGCAGGTCCCACAGGGCCCGCACCGGCAACACCACGAGCACGGCGACGACCTTCACGGGCACCCGGACCACCCCGGTCAGACACCCTTCCCCACCAGGCGCGGCCTGTGCCTTCTCCATCTGCATGCCGCTAAGGACACCAGAACCCCGCCTTCCGTTGCGCCGGGGCCCTGCCGGCCAGTCGATGGCCCCCGTGCGCCGGGCTCGGGCCGCGATCTCCATCAGCGCCGCGCCCCTCAGGTCCACACAGAGCTCGTCGTCCCTGATGACGTACGCCAACGGCTCGTGGTCACCAGGGACGGATTCACGGCCGGGCTCAAGAAACAGTGAATGCCCCTGTCTTGCGACAGGGGCATTCACTCGACGTCACGACTTGGGGTTGCCGCCCACCACGCTCAGCGGGAGCAGCTTCTTGCCCGTCGGTCCGATCTGGATCTCCGTCTGCATCTGCGGGCACACGCCGCAGTCGAAGCACGGGGTCCAGCGGCAGTCCTCGACCTCGGTCTCGTCGAGGGCGTCCTGCCAGTCCTCCCAGAGCCAGTCCTTGTCCAGGCCCGAGTCCAGGTGGTCCCAGGGCAGGACCTCCTCGTACGTGCGCTCGCGGGTCGTGTACCAGGCCACGTCCACGCCGTACGCCGGCAGGGTCTTCTCCGCCGCCTGCATCCAGCGGTCGTACGAGAAGTGCTCGCGCCAGCCGTCGAAGCGGCCGCCGGACTCGTAGACCGCGCGGATGACGTCGCCGATGCGGCGGTCACCGCGCGAGAGGAGGCCCTCGACGATGCCCGGCTTGCCGTCGTGGTAGCGGAAGCCGATGGAGCGGCCGTACTTCTTGTCGCCGCGGATCTTGTCGCGGAGCTTGCCGAGGCGGGCGTCCGTCTCCTCGGCCGAGAGCTGCGGGGCCCACTGGAAGGGGGTGTGCGGCTTCGGCACGAACCCGCCGATCGACACCGTGCAGCGGATGTCGTTCTGGCCGGAGACCTCGCGGCCCTTGGCGATGACGTTGACCGCCATGTCGCCGATCTGGAGGACGTCCTCATCGGTCTCGGTCGGCAGGCCGCACATGAAGTACAGCTTCACCTGGCGCCAGCCGTTGCCGTACGCGGTGGAGACGGTGCGGATCAGGTCCTCTTCCGAGACCATCTTGTTGATGACCTTGCGCATGCGCTCGGAGCCGCCCTCGGGGGCGAAGGTCAGACCGGAACGGCGGCCGTTGCGGGTCAGCTCGTTCGCCAGGTCCACGTTGAACGCGTCCACACGGGTGGAGGGGAGCGACAGGCCGACCTTGTCGTCGCTGTAGCGGTCCGCGAGGCCCTTGGCGATGTCGGCGATCTCCGTGTGGTCCGCGGAGGACAGGGAGAGGAGGCCGACCTCCTCGAAGCCCGTCGCCTTGAGGCCCTTCTCGACCATTTCGCCGATGCCGGTGATGCTTCGCTCCCGCACGGGGCGCGTGATCATGCCGGCCTGGCAGAAACGGCAGCCGCGGGTACAGCCGCGGAAGATCTCCACGGACATGCGCTCGTGGACGGTCTCGGCGAGCGGGACCAGGGGCTGCTTGGGGTACGGCCACTCGTCGAGGTCCATGACGGTGTGCTTGGACACGCGCCACGGCACGCCGGAGCGGTTCGGGACGACACGGCCGATGCGGCCGTCCTCCAGGTACTCGACGTCGTAGAAGCCCGGCACGTAGACGTTGCCGGTCTTCGCGAGGCGCAGCAGGACCTCTTCGCGTCCGCCCGGGCGGCCCTCGGCCTTCCAGGTGCGGATGATCTCGGTCATGTCGAGGACGGCCTGCTCGCCGTCGCCGATGACGGCGCAGTCGATGAACTCCGCGATCGGCTCGGGGTTGAAGGCCGCGTGGCCGCCGGCGAGCACGATGGGGTGGTCGACGGTGCGGTTCTTCGACTCCAGCGGGATGCCCGCGAGGTCCAGCGCCGTGAGCATGTTCGTGTAGCCCAGCTCCGTGGAGAAGGACAGGCCGAACACGTCGAAGGCCGAGACGGGGCGGTGGCTGTCGACGGTGAACTGGGGCACCTGGTGCTCGCGCATCAGGGCTTCCAGGTCGGGCCACACCGAGTACGTGCGCTCGGCGAGGACGCCCTCGCGCTCGTTCAGTACTTCGTAGAGGATCATGACGCCCTGGTTGGGCAGGCCCACCTCGTAGGCGTCCGGGTACATGAGCGCCCAGCGGACGTCACAGGACTCCCACGGCTTCACGGTGGAATTGAGCTCACCACCGACGTACTGGATGGGCTTCTGCACATGCGGGAGCAGAGCTTCGAGCTGTGGGAAGACCGACTCGGACATCACGCGACTTTCGTGAAGCGGGCAGGGGGCGACTCTCAAGCGTACCTTGAGGGCCGGACACCCCCGCCCCCATGATCACTTGAGGGCGGCCCGCAGCCCGGGGTCGGCGGCCTTGGCCCAGGTGGCCGGGAGGTCGCGTTCGCTGCGTTCCGCCCGTGCCTCCTCGCGGCCGTGGAGCAGGCCCCAGGTGAAGGAGGGTTCGCCGGCGCCGTGGGCCTGGTGGGCCAGGTCGCGCAGGGCGGTGCGGGCGACGACGCTGTCCTGGTGCTCGCCGAGCAGGTTCTGGACGGCCTTCATGGCCTTGGCGAACTTCTTCGCGGGCTTCCCGAGGGCGGCTTCGGCCGCCTCCCCGGCGTAGCGGGCGCGTTTGGCGGCCTTGCGGGCGTCGTGCAGCGCGTGGTCGGTCTCCTCCCCGGGGGCGAGGGAGAGGGCGTGGTCGATGCGGGAGGCGAGTCGGCCGTAGTCGCGGAGCATCGCCTTCGGCAGGGCCTTGCCGGCGGGTTTCCCGGCGCCGGGGAGCAGCGGAGGGTCGGCGAGCAGGCCTTCCAGGGTGTCGAGGAGGGCGAGGTGGCGGGGGCTGTCGAGGGCTGCGAGGGCGAGGCGGCGGGACGCGGAGCGGCGGGTGCTGTTCCAGGTGCGGAGGCGTTTGCGGACGGGTCCGGCGAGGAGGGTGCGGGGGAGGTCGGCGACGGCGGTGCGGAAGTGGTCGTGGAGGACTTCCCGGTCGCGGTCGACGCCGAGTTCCGTGCCGAGCCGGCGCAGTTCCTCGCCGATGGGGTCGGTGACGTCGCGGTCGAGGACCTTGCGGTAGGTCTTGAAGGCGCTGCGCAGGCGGCGGGACGCCACGCGCATCTGGTGTACGGAGTCGGGTTCTCCGCGCCGTACGGCGGGGTCGTAGGTGATCAGGGCGTCGACCTGCCGGCGCAGGTACGCGAGGACGTACGCGCCGGCGGTTCCGTCGGCGGCCCGGTCGGGACCGGGGCGGGCGGGGGGCTCGTTGCCGGTCTCGGCGAGGGCGCGGGCGAGTTTGGAGGGGGCGTCGGAGACTTTGAGCCCGGCCTTCCCGAAGGCGTCCTCGACGGCGTCGAGGAGGCCCGGGTCGGTGCCGTCGGCGAGTTCGACCTCGACCTCGGTCCAGGTGGCGGTGGTGTCCTCGTGCTGAGCGGTGACCGCGTCGGTGCTGAGTTCGGCGAGGAGTCGGCCGTCGGCGTCGAGGAGGTGGCTGATCCTGCGGGAGGAGAGCAGCCTGACCTGGGGTTCCAGGCGACTGCTCCGGACCCGGGAGCGGAGGAGGGCGGCGAGCGGGGCGGGGACGGTGTCGGCGAGGGGGGCGGCGACTTCGTCGCGGATGCCGGGGGCGACGGGGAGTTTGAGGTGCCAGCCGGCGTCGTGGCCGCCGGTGCGGCGGCGCAGGGTGAGGCCGTCGGCGGCGAGCCGCTGGTCGGGGGTGTCGTAGTAGACGGCGTCGAGGTCTGCGACGCCGCGGTCGACCACGGCGGCGATGCCGGCCGTGCCGGTGAGGTCGGGGACCCCGCGCCGCTCCGCCTTGGGTTTCGTGAACTCGAATTTCCGCTCGATTTCGCGCTTCGTGTCCGCCATGGATCGAATCTAGTCCTGAACGGTTCACGGCGTGCGGGCCGTCCGCGGATTCGGCCGGGTTCGGCCCGGCTCCGGCCCCGGTGCCGCCCTGCCCGGCGGCACCAGGGGCGGGGTTACGCCGAGAGGGGGCGTTGCACCTTGATCGACTGGAGTAGTCCGATGGCCACCCAGACGGCGAACATCGACGATCCTCCGTAGGAGACGAAGGGCAGGGGCAGGCCGGCGACGGGCATGATGCCGAGGTTCATCCCGATGTTCTCGAAGGCCTGGAAGGCGAACCAGGCGATGATCCCGGCGGCCACGATGGTGCCGTACAGCTCCGTGGTGGCGCGGGCGATCATGCAGGAGCGCCACAGGACGACGCCGAGGAGGCCGAGGATCAGGATGCCGCCGACGAAGCCGAGCTCCTCGCCCGCGACCGTGAACACGAAGTCGGTCTGCTGTTCGGGGACGAACTGTCCGGTGGTCTGCGGGCCCTTGAAGAGGCCGGAGCCGGTCAGGCCGCCGCCGCCGATGGCGATGCGGGCCTGGTTGGTGTTGTAGCCGGCGCCGGAGGGGTCGAGCTCGGGGTTGGCGAAGGCGGCGAAGCGGTTGATCTGGTACTGGTCGAGGACGCCGAGCTGCCAGATGAGGATCGCTCCGGCGGTGCCGGTGCCGATCAGGCCGAGCACCCACCGGTTGGAGGCGCCGGAGGCCAGCAGCACTCCGAGCACGATCACGACCATGACCATGACGGATCCGAGGTCGGGCATCAGCATGACGATGCCCATGGGCGCGGCGGCCAGGCACAGGGCCTTGACGACGGTGCGGTGTTCGGGATGTTCGAGGTCGCCCGCGTCGACCCGGGCCGCGAGCAGCATCGCCGTCACCAGGATGATCGTGACCTTCACGAATTCCGAGGGCTGGAGCGAGAAGCCCCCGCCGATGACGATCCAGGCGTGGGCGCCGTTGATGGTGGCGCCGAGCGGGGTGAGTACGGCGGTGACGAGGACGAGCGAGAGGCCGTAGAGGACCGGGACGGCGCCGCGGAGGTTGCGGTGGCCGAGGAGGACCGTCCCGATCATCAGTACGAGGCCGATGCCGGTGTTGAGCAGGTGGCGCCAGAGGAAGTACTGCGGGTCGCCCTGGTTGAGGGTGTCCCGGTGGCGGGTCGCGGACCAGACCAGCAGGGCACCGATCAGGGACAGGGCGAGCGCCGCCAGCAGTATCGGCCAGTCGAGCCGTCGCAGGACCGAGTCGCGGGCCGTCAGCCGGGCGAGCGTGCCCTTCTGGGGCGCGTACCGGGATACGGAGAAGTTGTTGGCGGTCTGCATCATCACGTCTCAGTCATGCCGCAGGGGCGGCGGGCCGGCGAGCGCGGGCGGCGCCAGCTCCTCCGGGGACGGGGGCACGTACGGCTTGATCTCGGGGGAGTCGATGGTGCCGTCGGGGTGGACGGTGGGCAGCTGGGCCTGCGGCTTGGGCAGGAGGGCCTTGCCGGTCTCCTTGCCGTCCATGGTGAAGCCGTACATCGCGTTGTAGATGTTGCGGACGGCGGGGCCTGAGGCGCCGGAGCCGGTGCCGCCCTGGGAGATCGTCATCACGATGGTGAAGTCGTCGGTGTAGGTCGCGAGCCACGAGGTGGTCTGCTTGCCGTAGACCTGGGCGGTACCGGTCTTGGCCCGCATCGGGACCTTGTCCAGCGGCCAGCCGATGAACCTCCAGGCGGCGGTGCCGCCGGGCTCGACGACCATGCGCAGGCCCCTGTCGAGGTCGGCGATGGTCTTGGCGTCGACGGGCAGCTTGCCGTGGGACTGGGGCTTGATCTCCTCGGCCTTGCCCTGGGGGCTGATGACGGCCTTGCCCACGGTGGGGTTGTAGAGGGTGCCGCCGTTGCTGATCGCGGCGTAGGCGGTGGCCATCTGGATGGGGGTGACGAGGACGTCGCCCTGGCCGATGGCGAAGTTGATGCTGTCGTAGGCCTTGAGCTGGTTGCCTTCGAGGCAGCTCTCGTAGGCGATCTGCTCGACGTAGGTGCCGCCCTTCTTGCCCTGCTTGCACCAGGAGTCCTTGTTGGCCTCCCAGAAGCTCTGCTTCCAGTGGCGGTCGGGGATGCGGCCGGTGACCTCGTTGGGCAGGTCGATGTGGGTCTCGGAGCCGAGTCCGAACTCACGGGCGGTCTTGTAGAACCAGTCGTGGGGGCTCTTGGGTTCGAGGCCGCCGTCGCGCTGCCATTCCTTGTGGCCGAGGGCGTAGAAGACGGTGTTGCAGGAGAACTTGAGGGCTTCGCCGAGGGTGATGGGGCCGTGGCCCTTGGACTCGAAGTTCGCGAAGCTGCGGCCGCCCATGTTGTAGGAGGCGCTGCAGTTGTACTTGTCGTCGAAGGCGTAGCCGGCGCGGACGGCGGCGCTCGCGGA
The DNA here is from genome assembly GCF_055593565.1 of Streptomyces sp. NPDC040718. NCBI lineage: Bacteria > Bacillati > Actinomycetota > Actinomycetes > Kitasatosporales > Streptomycetaceae > Streptomyces > Streptomyces sp. NPDC040718. Next base: position 8,676 of record NZ_JBVIXO010000022.1, read on the forward strand.
GACCACCTTGAAGATGGAGCCGGCGGGGGCCTGGCCCTGGATGGCCCGGTTGAGGAGGGGGTAGTTGGAGTCCTTGCTGGTGAACTTCGCGTAGTCCTGGCCGGAGATCCCGCCGACCCAGACGTTGGGGTCGTAGTCGGGCTGGGAGGCCATGGCGACGACGCGGCCGGTCTTGGTCTCCATGACGACGACGGCCCCGGAGTCGGCCTCGTACTTGCGGCCGGTGATGTTGTCGGTCTCGTTGCGGACGACCTTCATGGCTTCGGCGAGCTCGTACTCGGCGACGGCCTGGACGCGGGCGTCGATGCTGGTGACGAGCGTGGATCCGGCGACGCCGGGGTCGGACTTCGTCTCGCCCATGACGCGGCCGAGGTTGTCGACCTCGTAGGAGGTCACCTGGGCCTTGCCGCGCAGCTCCTTGTCGTACGTGCGCTCGATGCCCGAGCGGCCGACCTGGTCGGAGCGCAGGTGCGGCGAGTCGGTGTCCTTGGCCTTCTGGATCTCGTCGTCGGTGACGGGCGAGAGGTAGCCGAGGACCTGCGCGGCGCGGCCCCCGCCGACCGCCGGGTAGCGGCGTACGGCGGTGGGTTCGGCGGTGATGCCGGGGAAGTCCTCGGGGCGTTCGCGGATCTGGAGGGCCTGCTGGGTGGTGGCCTCCATGGTGACCGGGATCGGCTGGTAGGGGGAGCCGTTCCAGCAGGGCTTGGGGGTCTGGGAGTCGCAGAGCCGGATCTTGTCCATGACGTCCTGCGGCTTCATGTCGAGGACTCCGGCGAGGCGGGTCAGGACGGCTTTGCCACGGTCCTTTATCCGCATGAGCTCGGTGCGGGACGCGGAGACGACCAGGCGGGTCTCGTTGTCGGCGAGGGGGACGCCGCGGGCGTCGAGGACGTCTCCGCGCACGGCGGGCTGCACCACGCGCTGGACGTGGTTGCTGCGGGCCTCGTCGGCGTACTCGTGGCCGTTGCGGATCTGGAGGTACCAGAGGCGGCCGCCGAGGGTGATGAGCAGCGAGAAGACGAGGATCTGGATGATGGCGAGCCGGATCTGCACCCGGGGGGTGCGGCCGGTCTCGGGAATGTTGGTCATGCCTGGTGCTCCCCCGTCACAGCTTCTTGACGTTCTTCACGCCTTTGACGCCCTTTATCCGGCCGGCCCGGTTCGCGCGGCCGCGGGCGGTGCGCAGTCGCAGGCCGCCGCGCTGGCTGCCGATCCTGAGGCCGGTGCCGCCGGCGAGCCAGCCGGTGGACACGTCGGCGCCCTGCGGCGGTCCGCCGTTGGCCTCGACGGCCATCGGGTCGTTCTCGGCGCGGCGGGCCAGGGCCATGATCCACGGCACGGTGAAGGGGGCCAGCAGGAGGTCGTAGAGGACGGCGGTGAACAGCAGGCCGCCGAGGCCGACGTGGCGTTCGGCGGTGTCGCCGACCAGGGCGCCCACCCCGACGTAGAGCATGATCGATCCGGCGGCGGCGGCGAGGACGGTGAGCATGGGGCCCCAGGCGGAGCGGAAGCGGCCGTTGTCGGGGCGGGCCAGGCCCACGAGGTAGCCGATGACGCACAGGACGAGGGCGTAGCGGCCGGCCGCGTGGTCGGCGGGCGGGGCCAGGTCGGCGAGGAGTCCGGCGCCGAAGCCGAGGATGGCGCCGGAGGTGGGCCCGTACACCAGGGACAGGGCGACGACCGTGAGCAGCATCAGGTCGGGGACGGCTCCGGGGAGCTGGAGCCTTCCCAGGATGGTGACCTGGATGACGAGGGCGACCACGACGAGGGTGGCGGAGAGCAGGATCCGGTTGAAGCGCATGGCTCAGCGTTCCTCCTCGTCCGCGGGCCGGCCGGAGACGCTCGGGGTGGGCGTGACCGTGACGGTGACCGTGGGGGTGGGCTTGGGGGGTTCGGGCTTGGGGGGCAGGACGGCGTCGCGCGGGTCTTCGCGGGGCGGCATGACGACCACGCCGACGATGTCGAGGCGGGAGAATCCGACGAAGGGGCGGATGTGGATGGTGCGGGTGAGGCCGCCGTTGGAGGGGTCGACGCGGACGACCTCGCCGAGCGGGACGCCGGGCACGAAGGGCTTGTTGGCGCGGGAGCCGAAGGTGACCAGGCGGTCGCCGGGGCTGACCCTGGCGCGGCCGTTGAGCATCTGGACGGACAGGGGGCGGTCGCCCTGGCCGGTGGCGAAGCCGAGTTCGCCGCTCTGCTCCAGGCGGGTGCCGACGGTGAAGTCGGGGTCGTTGGCGAGCAGGACGGTGGAGGTGTCGGGGCCGACGGTGGTGACGCGGCCGACGAGTCCGTCGCCGTTGAGGACGGTCATGTCGCGTTCGATGCCGTCCTTGCTGCCGGCGTCGATGGTGACGGTCCAGGAGAAGCCCTGGGCCGCTCCTATGGCGATGACCTCGGCGCCCTTGATGCCGTACTGTCCGGCGCCGGCCCGCTTGAGCATCTCGTCGAGTTCTCGGATGCGGCTCTTGGCCCGTTCGTCGCTGCCCATCCTGGTCTTCAGGAGGGTGTTCTCGCGTTCGAGGCGGGTGATGCGGTTGTGGCGCTCGTCGGAGTCGCGTACGGCCCCTATGGCGTTGGCGACGGGGTCGACGGCGGTCGCGACGCCCTTCTCGACCGGGCCGAAGACCGCTGCGGCGGCCTTGCGGGCACCGTCGACCGGTGACTCCTCGCCCGCTCTGATGTCCACCGTGATCAATGCGAACGCGATGGCGATCAGCAGCACCAGGAGCAGCCGGCTCTCTCGTGTGTCCCTCACGTGCGGCGGCCGTGCCTTCCTCGTAGAAAACCCGTGCGGCGGAGCCGCTCCGGCGGAGCCGGGGCTGCACCGGACTGTGCCTGTATATCAACGATCCGCCGCACGGGCGCGGTAGCACCCGTACGGCGGATCCTTGTGTTCCGCATGCCCCGTTGGAGGGGGTTTGATCACCGCCGGGGCTGGGCGTCCAGTACCTGCTGGAGGGCTTCGAACTCCTCGACGCACTTGCCGGAGCCGAGGGCCACGGAGTCGAGGGGGTCCTCGGCGATGTGGATCGGCATGCCCGTCTCGCGGCGCAGCCGCTCGTCGAGGCCGCGCAGGAGGGCGCCGCCGCCGGTGAGGACGATGCCGCGGTCCATGATGTCGCCGGAGAGTTCCGGCGGGCACTTGTCGAGGGTGGTCTTGACGGCGTCGACGATGGAGTTGACCGGCTCCTCGATGGCCTTGCGCACCTCGGCGGCGGAGATGACGACGGTCTTCGGGAGGCCGGAGACCAGGTCGCGGCCGCGGATCTCGGTGTGCTCGTCCTTGTCGAGGTCGTACGCCGAACCGATGGTGATCTTGATCTGCTCGGCGGTGCGCTCGCCGAGGAGGAGCGAGTACTCCTTCTTGATGTGCTGGATGATCGCGTTGTCGAGCTCGTCGCCGGCCACCCGGATGGACTGCGCCGTGACGATTCCGCCGAGGGAGATGACGGCGACCTCGGTGGTGCCGCCGCCGATGTCCACGACCATGTTGCCGGTGGCCTCGTGGACGGGCAGGCCCGAGCCGATGGCGGCGGCCATGGGCTCCTCGATGATGTGCACCTGGCGGGCGCCGGCCTGCGTGGACGCCTCGATGACGGCGCGCCGCTCCACTCCGGTGATGCCGGAGGGCACGCAGACCACGACGCGCGGGCGCGCCAGGTAGCGACGCTTGTGGATCTTGAGGATGAAGTACCGGAGCATGCGCTCGGTGATCTCGAAGTCGGCGATCACGCCGTCCTTGAGGGGCCGTACGGCGACGATGTTGCCGGGCGTGCGCCCGATCATCTTCTTCGCCTCGGAGCCGACCGCCAGGATTCCACCGGTGTTCGTGTTGATGGCGACCACGGACGGCTCGTTCAGAACGATTCCCCGGCCCCTCACGTACACCAGCGTGTTGGCGGTCCCGAGGTCGATCGCCATGTCACGGCCGATGAACGACATGTTGTTCCCCTTGTTCCCCATGAGGAGCGTCTGGCCTTCCAGTTGATAGCGGCTGCTGTCAGGTCGGCGAGGTGGGTGTGTGGGTGGAGGCCCCATCGTAGTGCCGCAAGTACCGGTACCGCGCGACGGGACTCCGGCGATGGCGCCGGACGGGCAACCCGCCCCCTTAGTGGTGACGTCGTGCCCTTGCCATGCGTTCCCGCTCTGTTCCGGCAATACCGAAGGGCGACCGAAATTACTTCGGTCGCCCCAGGTCATGAGCGCTATTTGGCTGATGTCACGTCAGAAAAGCGCGCTCGGGAATGCTCCGTTACGCTCAGAGAGCCGGGAAGAAGAGCTTCAGCTCGCGCTCCGCGGACTCCTCGGAATCCGAGGCGTGGATCAGGTTCTCGCGCACGATGGTGCCGAAGTCGCCCCGGATGGAGCCGGGCGCCGCGGCGATCGGGTCGGTGGGTCCGGCCAGCTGGCGGACACCCTCGATCGCGCGTTCCCCTTCCACGACCAGGACGACGACGGGGCCGCTCGCCATGAAGCCCATCAGGGGCTCGTAGAAGGGCTTGCCCTTGTGCTCGCCGTAGTGGGCTTCGAGGGTCTCCGCGTCCAGCGTGCGCAGCTCCAGCGCCGGAATGGTCCAGCCGGCCTTCCGCTCGATGCGGCCGATGATCTCGCCGACCAGCCCGCGACGGACGGCGTCGGGCTTGAGGATGACGAGCGTGCGCTGGGTCATGTGATGGCTCCTTGCGGCAAACGGGTGCGGTGCGACGAATCTACAGGGCCGAAACGGTGAACCGTCACGCAGCGTCAGGAGCGGCGGCTTCCGCCTGCCGGGCCGCCCAGCTCGCCTTGATCGCGTCGATCTTGCGGCCGTAGTGCACCGAACACCACCACAGGCCGGCGAAGACCGCGCCCAGGAAGAACATCGTCGGGACCACGAAGCCGCTCGCGATCAGTCCGATCTGCAGCGCCCAGCCGAGCTGCACCGCGCCGGGGCGCGACAGCATCCCGCACAGCAGCAACGACACCAGCATCGTCACACCGCAGACCGTCCACACCTGGGCCTGGGTCAGGTCCGGGTTCTTCATGGCCACCAGGCCCGCGAAGCCGACGATGAAGAATTCACCGATCAGCGTGCTCGCGCAGAGCGTGCGCATCGATCCCTCAGCCCTTCTTGAACAGCAGGCGGGCCTCGCCCACCGTGATCACGGAACCGGTCACCAGGACCCCGGCCCCACCGTATTCGGCCTCTTCCTCCGCCAGGGTGACGGCCGCCTCCAGCGCGTCGTCCAGGCGGGGCTCCACCTGCACCCGGTCCGGCCCGAAGACCTCGACCGCCACCGCCGCCAGCTCGTCGGCGCCCATGGCCCGGTGGCTGGTGTTCTCGGTGACCACGACCTCCGCGAAGATCGGCTCGAAGGCCTCCAGGACGCCCTTGACGTCCTTGCCCTCGCTCGCCGCCACGACACCGATCAGCCGGCTGAAGCCGAAGGCCTCGGTGACCGCCTCCGCGGTGACCCGGGCCCCCGCCGGGTTGTGCGCGGCGTCCAGGATCACCGTCGGGCTGCGGCGCACGACCTCCATGCGGCCCGGCGAGGTCACCGAGGCGAAGGCCTGCCGCACCGTGTCCGCGTCCAGCTCCCGCGCGTGCTCCCCGCCGACGCCGAAGAAGGCCTCGACGGCGGCCAGCGCGACCGCCGCGTTGTGCGCCATGTGGGCGCCGTACAGCGGCAGGAAGATGCCGTCGTACTCGCCGCCCACCCCGCGCAGGGTCAGCATCTGGCCGCCGACCGCCACCTCGCGGGAGACGACACCGAACTCCATGCCCTCGCGGGCGACCGTCGCGTCGACCTCGACGGCCTTCTTCAGCAGCACCTGCGCCGCGTCCACCGGCTGCTGCGCCAGGATCACGGTGGCGTCCTGCTTGATGATGCCGCCCTTCTCCTGGGCGATCTCGCCCGGCGTGGAGCCGAGCCGGTCCGTGTGGTCCAGACTGATCGGGGTGATCACCGCGACCGTCCCGTCGATCACGTTGGTGGCGTCCCAGCTGCCGCCCATGCCGACCTCGACCACGGCGGCGTCGACCGGCGCGTCCGCGAAGGCCGCGTACGCCATGCCGGTGAGCACCTCGAAGAACGACAGCCGGTACTCCTCGGCCGCGTCGACCATCTCCACGTACGGCTTCACGTCGTGGTAGGTCTCGACGAAGCGCTCGGCGCTGATCGGCGCCCCGTCGAGGCTGATCCGCTCGGTCACCGACTGCACGTGCGGGCTGGTGTAGCGGCCCGTGCGCAGGTCGAAGGCGTTCAGCAGGGCCTCGATCATGCGGGCGGTGCTGGTCTTGCCGTTGGTGCCGGTGACGTGGATGGACGGGTACGCGTGCTGCGGCTCGCCCAGCACGTCCATCAGCGCGGCGATCCGGCTGACGGACGGCTCCAGCTTGGTCTCGCCCCAGCGGGTGGCGAGCTCCTGCTCCACCTCCTGCAGCGCCTTCGCCACCTCGGGGTCCTCGGGGCGGGACGGCACGGGGTCGCCCGAGGGCGGCCCGGCCTGGGCGCGCAGGGTACGGCTGCCGGCCTCGATCACCGCCAGGTCGGGGTCGCGGTCGGACTCTTCCGCCACGATCTGGTCGAACTCGTCGAAGGGACGGTCGCGGTCGCGGTCGTGGCTCTCGGGCTGCTGCTCACTCACGGGTCCAGTCTACGGACGGGGCCCCGCAGGACTTTCGGCCCGGCCGTTTCGGGACCTTCGGCCGCGAAAGCGACCTGATCGTTATGCAAGCCTTGCGGGCAGGAGATAGGGGAACAAATGCCGCAGGCCAGCACCACCACGACCGCTTCCAGCCGCGACATAGGGATGGACCTGGGGACCGCGAACACCCTCGTCTACGCCCGAGGCCACGGGATCGTCCTGAATGAGCCGTCCGTGGTGGCGGTCAAGGCCGGCACCACCACCGCCCTGGCCGTCGGAGCCGAGGCCAAGGAGACCATCGGCCGCACCCCGGGTTCCATCACCGCCATCCGCCCCCTCAAGGGCGGGGTGATCTGCGACTACGAGGCCGCCGAGGAGATGATCCGGCACTTCGTGCGCAAGGCGGTGCCCGGCCGCCGCCCCCGCACCCGGATGGTGATCTGCGTGCCGTCCGGCGTGACCCCCGTCGAGCGGCGGGCCATCATCCACGCCTCCACCCGGGCCGGAGCCAAGACCGTCCACCTCATCGAGGAGCCGATGGCCGCCGCGATCGGGGCGGGCCTGCCGGTGGCCGAGGCGCGCGGCTCCATGGTGGTGGACATCGGGGGCGGCACCTCGGAGGTCGCCGTCATCTCCCTCGGCGGGATCGTCACCTCCCAGTCCCTGCGGGTCGGCGGGGACCGGCTGGACGCCGCGATCATGGACTACGTGCGCAAGGAACACGCGCTGCTCATCGGCGAGCGCACCGCCGAGGACGTCAAGGTCGCCATCGGCTCCGCCTGGCCCGTCCCGGACCGGCCGGAGCTGGAGACCCGCACCTTCACCGTGCGCGGCCGGGAGAAGGTCGGCGGCATGCCCAAGACCCTGGAGCTGACCGCGCCCGACGTCCGGGCCGCCCTCGACGAGCCCGTCGAGGCGATCATCGCCGCCGTCCGCACCACCCTGGAGGACTGCCCGCCGGAGCTGTCCGGCGACGTCATGGAGCACGGCATCGTCCTCACCGGCGGCGGCGCCCTGCTGCCCGGCCTGGACCTGCGCATCGCCTCCGCCACCGGCATCCCGGTGTTCGTCGCGGACGACCCGCTGGACTGCGTGGCCCTCGGCTCCGGCCGCTGCGTCGAGGACCTCGACACCCTGAACGGCCTGCTGTCCCCCGCGAAGGCCTGATCAGCCGCGCGGCAGCACCGCCACCACCTCGTACGAGTCCGGCGTCCGCGTCGCCGTCAGGGTGCCCCCGAGGCTGCGGACCCGCTCGGCCATGCTCGCCGTACCCGAGCCCGCCGAAACCGGGGCCCGGCCCGGGGCGCCGTCCGGCAGGCCGTTGCTGACGGCGATCCGCACGTGCGGGCCGTCCGCCCGGACCGACACCTCGATGGTCTCGCCGCGGGCGTGCTTGGCCGCGTTGGTCAGGCACTCCTGCACCACCCGGTACACCGCCGCCTGTCGCAGCGGCGACAGGGCGTGCGCCTGCGGGTCCATCGCCAGCCGGACCGGCGAACCGGCCCGCCCGCTCTCCTCCGCCAGCGCCGCCAGCCCGTCCACACCGGGCGTCGCGGCCCGCTCCCCGCGCTGCACGATGATCTCGTTGAGCACCAGGTGCGCCCGCCGGGCCGTGTCCGACAGCTCCTCGAAATCCTTCGCGTACGGGGTCTCCCGCGCCCGCATCGACAGCACCTCCGAGCGCACCGTCAGCAGGGTCAGCTCCCGCCCCACGAAGTCGTGGACGTCGCGGGCGACGGAGGTCCGCTCCTGCTGCACGGCGTTCTGCACCGCCGACTCGGCCCGCCTGGCCTCCAGCTCGCGCACCAGGTCGTGCCGGTAGGCGGCGATCCCGACGGCCGAGGCGAGCACCCCGATGGGCACCACCAGGCCGAGGAAGGAGCTGAGCGTCGCGGCCCTCGGCTCGGGCCAGCCCGGCACGCAGAACACCGAGACCGCGAAGGCCACGTACCCGACGGTGGCCAGGACGGCGGCGCGGCGCCCCCGGTAGCGGCCGACGGAGTACAGCGCGAACTGGATCAGGGTCAGCTCGTGCAGCCAGCCGATGAACACCAGGGCCGTGAGGTACGCCGCCCACGGCACCCGGCGCCGCAGCAGCAGCGTCGAGCAGCCCACGGTGAGCACGACGGCGGCCCCGGCCCCGTTGAGGGAGTTGTCGGCGGCGGCCAGACCGGGCAGGTCCAGCGCCATCAGGGCCAGGCAGCTCAGCGCCGTGAGGACGTCCTGCGCCCGCGGTGAGGCGCCCCGGCCCTCGGCCAACCGGCGGCCGGAGGCCACGAGCCGGTGGAACGCCGACGGGGCGGGCTTGACGTGCATCTCCCCATCATCCGTGGTCCGCGCCCGGGATCGGATCGGCGGATGGGACGGGATGAAGTGATATACGGCACTCCGCTTATCGTCCGAAAGGGGACCGAAGCCCCTCCTCCCGGCGACCTTCGCCCCGCCCGCGCCCACACCGGCCGCCGTGGCGTCGGTGATGATCCCGCTGTTCTGGTACGTCACCCGGCACCTGGCCCGCCCCGGCTCCCCGCTGCGCGCCCTCCCCCACTGGCTGGTCCCGGCCGCCCTGTACCTCGCGGTGGCCGCGCTGGTCGTGACCCGCTTCGGGACCGGCCTCCTCCGAGCGCGCGCGAAGGCCCCCGCACCGTCTCCGAACGGTGCGGGGGCCTTCGTACTCCGTACGCGACTACGCGGCGGGCAGGCCGGCCAGCTGCGCCTGGATCCGGGCGATGTCCGCCTCGGCCTTGGCGAGACGGCCCTTGATCTTGTCCACGACGTTGTCGGGCGCCTTGGCGATGAACGCCTCGTTGCCCAGCTTCGCCTCGGCCTGCTGCTTCTCCTTCTCGGCGGCGCCCAGGTCCTTCGTCAGGCGCTTGCGCTCGGCCTCGACGTCGATGGTGCCCGACAGGTCGAGGGCCACCGTGGCACCGGCGACCGGGAGGGTCGCGGAGGCGCTGAAGGCGTCGCCCTCCGGCTGGAGGCGCAGCACCTGGCGGATGGCCGCCTCGTGCGCGGCGAGCGCCGTACCGGACAGGTCGAGGCGGGCCGGAACCTTCTGCTTGTCGTCGAGGCCCTGCTCCTTGCGGAAGCGGCGGACCTCACGGACGAGGTTCTGGACGTTCTCGATCTCGGTCTCGGCGGCCTCGTCGCGGAAGCCACTGTCCTTGGGCCAGTCGGCGATGACGAGGGACTCGCCGCCGGTCAGCGTGGTCCACAGGGTCTCGGTGACGAACGGGACCACCGGGTGCAGGAGGCGCAGCATGACGTCGATGACCTCGCCGAGGACCCGGCTGGAGACCTTCGCCTGCTCGCCGCCCGCGAAGAAGGTCGTCTTCGACAGCTCGACGTACCAGTCGAAGACCTCGTCCCACGCGAAGTGGTAGAGCGCCTCGCTGAGCTTCGAGAACTGGAAGTCCTCGTAGTAGCCGTCGACCTGCGCGACCGTCTTGTTCAGGCGGGAGAGGATCCAGCGGTCGGTGGCCGACAGCTGCTCGGCCGGCGGCAGCTCGCCCTCGATCGTGGCGCCGTTCATCAGCGCGAAGCGCGTGGCGTTCCAGATCTTGTTGGCGAACTTGCTGGACGCCTGGACCCAGTCCTCGCCGATCGGGACGTCGGTGCCGGGGTTGGCGCCCTTGGCCAGGGTGAAGCGGACGGCGTCGGAGCCGTACTTGTCCATCCAGTCGAGCGGGTCGACGACGTTGCCGAAGGACTTCGACATCTTCTTGCCGCGCTCGTCGCGGACCAGGCCGGTCAGCGCGATCGTCTTGAAGGGGACCTCGCCGTCCATGGCGTAGAGGCCGAACATCATCATCCGGGCGACCCAGAAGAAGATGATGTCGTGGCCGGTGAGCAGGACGTCGGTGGAGTAGAACTTCGCGAGGTCCGGGGTCTTCTCCGGCCAGCCCAGGGTGGAGAAGGGCCACAGGCCGGAGGAGAACCAGGTGTCCAGGACGTCGGTGTCCTGGGTCCAGCCCTCGCCCGTGGGCGGCTCCTCGTCGGGGCCGACGCAGACGATCTCGCCGTCCGGGCCGTACCAGACCGGGATGCGGTGGCCCCACCACAGCTGGCGCGAGATGCACCAGTCGTTGAGGTTGTCGACCCAGTCGAAGTACCGCTTCTCCATCTCCTTCGGGTGGATCTTGACCCGGTCGTCGCGGACCGCGTCGCCCGCGGCCTTGGCGAGGGTCTCGACCTTGACCCACCACTGGAGGGACAGGCGGGGCTCGACGGTGGTGCTGCAGCGCGAGCAGTGTCCGACGGAGTGCAGGTAGGGGCGCTTCTCGGCGACGATCCGGCCCTGCTGGCGCAGCGCGCCGACGACCGCGGAGCGGGCCTCGAAGCGGTCCAGGCCGAGGAAGGGGCCGTGGACGGTGATGACGCCGTGCTCGTCCATGATCGTCATGTTGGGCAGGTTGTGGCGCTGCCCGATGGCGAAGTCGTTCGGGTCGTGCGCCGGCGTCACCTTGACGCAGCCGGTGCCGAACTCGGGGTCGACGTGCGCGTCCGCGACGACCGGGATGGAGCGGTCGGTGAGCGGCAGCTTGATGAGCTTGCCGACGAGGTGCTTGTAGCGCTCGTCGTCCGGGTGGACGGCGATGGCCGTGTCACCGAGCATCGTCTCGGCGCGGGTGGTGGCGACGACGAGGGTGTCCTCGCCCTCGCCGTACTTGATGGAGACCAGCTCGCCGGCGTCCTCCTGGTACTCCACCTCGATGTCGGAGATGGCCGTCAGACAGCGGGGGCACCAGTTGATGATGCGCTCGGCGCGGTAGATCAGCTCGTCGTCGTAGAGCTTCTTGAAGATGGTCTGGACGGCCTTGGACAGGCCCTCGTCCATGGTGAAGCGCTCGCGCGACCAGTCGACGCCGTCGCCGAGGCGGCGCATCTGGCCGAGGATCTTGCCGCCGTACTCTTCCTTCCACTGCCAGACGCGCTCGACGAACTCCTCGCGGCCCAGGTCGTGGCGGGACTTGCCCTCCTCGGCGAGCTGCTGCTCGACCTTGTTCTGGGTGGCGATGCCGGCGTGGTCCATGCCGGGCAGCCACAGGGACTCGAAGCCCTGCATGCGCTTGCGGCGGGTCAGGGCGTCCATGAGGGTGTGCTGGAAGGCGTGGCCCAGGTGGAGGGAGCCGGTGACGTTCGGCGGCGGGATGACGATGGTGTACGCGGGCTTCTCGCTCGCGGCGTCGGCCGTGAAGTAGCCACGCTCCACCCAGCTCTCGTAGAGCTTCCCCTCTACCTCGGCCGGGGCGTACGCGGTCGGCAGTTCTGAGTTGGGGGCACTGGGTGTCTGCGTGTTCTCGGTCACGGGGCACAGGATACGGCGGGTGCCGCCCCCGTCACGAATCCATTCCACCGCGGGCACTCCCGTTGACCCAGGGCCTGCACGCCATGGGTGTCGACGGGGCCGTCATCCGGGGTTCCGGCACTCCCGCGGGCGGGGCGACGCGCTGCGGCACCCTGGCGGCCGGGGCGGCGCACCGTCCCGGCCGAGAACGGCCCGGTCGCGATCAAGGACGTCGCGGGGCGGACCCGTGCCCTGCGGGCCGCGATGGAAGTACCGGCGTGGTCGTGGTTCGGTAACGGCCGGTACCCCGATGCCCTGGGAGGGCGACGCTTCCGCCAGGATGTGTGAAACGGATAAGCAGACCTCACAGGGGGACTCGGGATGAGTTTCAACCAGCCAGGGCCGTACGGCCAGCAGCCGCAGCAGCCGGGCCCCTACGGCCAGCAGCCCCCGAACCCGTACGGCCAGCAGCCGCAACAGCCCGGCTACGGCTACCCCCAGCAGCCCCCGCCCCCGTCCTACCCCCAGCAGCCCGCACCCCCGTCCTACCCGCAGCAGCCCGCACCCCCGTCCTACCCGCAGCAGCCCGCGGCCCCCTCGTACCCCCAGCAGCCCGCGGATCCCTCGTACCCCCAGCAGGGCGGCTACCAGACCCCGCCGCCCCCACCGCCGCAGCCGGCGTACGGCTACCAGCAGCCGCAGCAGGCCCCCCAGCACCCGCAGCCCGCGTACGTCCCCCCGCCGCCGGCCCCGCCGAAGAAGTCGAAGGCCGGCCCGGTCATCGCGGTGGCCGTGGCCGTCGCCGTGATCGCGGGCGGCGCCTGGTGGTTCCTGGGCTCCGGCGGCTCGGTCTCCGACGAGACGAAGGGCTACAAGCTGGTCGCCCCGCAGGCGGTGGGCGAGTTCCAGAAGGACCCGAAGTACCAGGCCAAGGAGCTCAGCGACCAGGAGAAGCAGGCCATCGAGGCCGCGGGCGTCAAGAACCCCACGCAAGTGGGCATGGACTACTTCGTCGGCGACCCGAAGAACCCGCTCACCTTCAAGGGCCTCGCCTTCACCGGCGTCTACGGCGAGATCGCCGACCCGGAGAAGACCGTCGACGGTCAATTCGCCGCGCTCCAGCTGAGGCTCTCCAAGGACGGCAAGTCGGACGTCCAGCTCATCGGCAGCCCGAAGGAGATCACCCCCTCGGGGTTCGATGGCGCCGTCCTGAAGTGCCAGGAGATCAAGGCCACTTCGAAGGGCCCGAACGCCAAGGGACCGAAGGAGGTGACCCTCCCGGTGTGCGCCTGGGCCGACTACAGCACCGTGGCCACGGTCATTTCCAGCGACACCGCCGCCATCCTCGCGAGCAAGCCCGGCTACACCCTGGAGCAGAACGCCGACCTCACCGCGAAGCTCTACGACACCGCCCGCGTCAAGAAGTAACCGCGGGCGGCGGGTACGCGGAAGGGGCGCTCCCGTGGGGAGCGCCCCTTCTCGTATGCCCTTTGCCGCTACGCCGACTTCTCGTGCGGGCCCTGGTCCTTCGGGACGATGCGGGGGACCAGCGTCGGGTTGACGTTGGAGCGGACCACGTCGGCCGTGATGACCACGCGGGCCACGTCCTTGCGGGAGGGGACCTCGTACATCACCGACATCAGGACCTCTTCCATGATGGCGCGCAGGCCGCGCGCGCCCGTCTGGCGGAGGATCGCCTGGTCCGCGATGGCTTCGAGGGCCTCGCGCTCGAAGTCCAGCTCGACGCCGTCGAGTTCGAACAGGCGCTGGTACTGCTTCACCAGCGCGTTGCGCGGCTCCACCAGGATCTGGAGGAGCGCCTCGCGGTCCAGGTTGTGCACCGAGGTGATGACGGGCAGGCGGCCGATGAACTCGGGGATCATCCCGAACTTCACCAGGTCCTCCGGCATGACCTCCTGGAACTGGTCGCTCGCCTCGATCTCGCGCTTCGAGCGGATCGTCGCCCCGAAGCCGATGCCCTTGGCGCCCGCACGCGACTCGATGATCTTCTCCAGGCCGGCGAAGGCGCCGCCCACGATGAAGAGCACGTTCGTCGTGTCGATCTGGATGAACTCCTGGTGCGGGTGCTTGCGGCCGCCCTGCGGGGGCACCGAGGCCGTCGTGCCTTCCAGGATCTTCAGGAGGGCCTGCTGCACGCCCTCGCCGCTCACGTCACGGGTGATCGACGGGTTCTCGCTCTTGCGGGCGACCTTGTCGATCTCGTCGATGTAGATGATCCCGGTCTCGGCCTTCTTGACGTCGTAGTCGGCCGCCTGGATCAGCTTGAGCAGGATGTTCTCGACGTCCTCGCCCACGTACCCCGCCTCCGTCAGCGCCGTCGCGTCGGCGATGGCGAACGGGACGTTGAGCATGCGGGCCAGGGTCTGGGCCAGCAGGGTCTTGCCGGAGCCCGTGGGGCCCAGCAGGAGGATGTTGGACTTCGCGAGCTCGATCGCGTCGTCGCGGCCCTGCGCGCCGCCGTTCTCGCCGGCCTGGACGCGCTTGTAGTGGTTGTAGACCGCTACCGAGAGCGCCTTCTTCGCCGGCTCCTGGCCGACGACGTAGCTCTCCAGGAACTCGTAGATCTCACGGGGCTTGGGGAGTTCCTCCCACCGGACCTCGGAGGTCTCCGCGAGCTCCTCTTCGATGATCTCGTTGCAGAGGTCGATGCACTCGTCGCAGATGTACACACCGGGTCCTGCGATGAGCTTCTTCACCTGCTTCTGGCTCTTTCCGCAGAACGAGCACTTGAGCAGGTCGCCGCCGTCACCGATGCGTGCCACGAGGTGCTTCCCCTTCGCCTGGGAGACGCTTTGGTTCAGCGCTCCTGGTGCCTCATATCCGACGGTACCTTGCCGGGGGCCCCGTTCGGGGCCCCCTTGACGCGGTTCACATCGCGGAATCCCGCGGTGCTGCCGCGCCGGGTGGCGGCAAGGATCAGACCGCGTTCATCTTGCGGGTCGAGACGATCTGGTCGATCAGCCCGTACGCGAGCGCGTCCTCGGCCGTGAGGATCTTGTCGCGCTCGATGTCGTCGCGGATCTTCTCGATCGGCGTCGACGAGTGCTTGGCCAGCATGCTCTCCAGCTGGTCGCGCATGCGCAGGATCTCGTTGGCCGCGATCTCCAGGTCGGAGAGCTGCTCACGGCCGGTGCCGCCGGAGGGCTGGTGGATCAGCACACGGGCGTTCGGGAGGGCCATGCGCTTGCCGGGGGTTCCGGCGGCGAGCAGGACCGCGGCGGCGGAGGCCGCCTGGCCCATGCAGACCGTCTGGATGTCCGGCTTCACGAACTGCATCGTGTCGTAGATGGCCGTCAGCGCGGTGAAGGAGCCACCGGGGCTGTTGATGTAGATCGAGATGTCGCGGTCCGGGTCCATCGACTCCAGGCACAGCAGCTGCGCCATGACGTCGTTGGCCGAGGCGTCGTCGATCTGCACGCCGAGGAAGATCACGCGCTCCTCGAAGAGCTTCGCGTACGGGTCGTACTCGCGCACGCCCTGCGAGGTGCGCTCGACGAAGCGCGGGATGACGTACCGGTTGTCGACCTGAGGGCCGGAGTAGAGGCCGCTCGCGGAGAAGTTGTTCTGCATCTGGGTGTTCACCGTCCTGGTGGCGTTCTGCGGGCTGTGGGTGCCTGGCACGGGCGGGCGGGGCGCACGGTCCTCGTACGGGACGCCGCGCGCCGGGCCGGGGTCAGGCCCCGGTGCCGCCGCCGCCCGGGACCAGGGACGCGGCGGAGATGATCTCGTCGATGAGGCCGTAGTCCTTGGCCTCCTCCGCCGTGAACCAGCGGTCGCGGTCGCCGTCGCGGATGATCGCCTCCACGGTCTGGCCCGAGTGGTGCGCGGTGATCTCGGCCATGCGCTGCTTGGTACGCAGCAGGTACTGGGCCTGGATCTTGATGTCCGAGGCGGTGCCGCCGATGCCGGCGGATCCCTGGTGCATCAGGATGTCGGTGTTCGGGAGCGCGAAGCGCTTGCCCGGCGTGCCGCCGGTGAGGAGGAACTGGCCCATGGAGGCGGCCATTCCCATGCCGATGGTGACGACGTCGTTCGGGATGTACTGCATGGTGTCGTAGACCGCCATGCCCGCCGTCACGGAGCCACCGGGGCTGTTGATGTACAGGTAGATGTCCTTCTCCGGCTCGGCGGCCAGGAGGAGGAGCTGCGCCGTGATCTTGTTCGCGATCTCGTCGTCGACCTGCTGGCCGAGGAAGATGATGCGTTCGCCGAGCAGCCGGTTGTAGACATGGTCGCCGAGGCCGCCACCGATGGACGGCTCACCCGCGGCGTAAGGCTTCAGATTCGTCACGTATCCACCTGCTCGTCTCCGACGGCCGCTTGCCGTCTCAGCGTCTTGTTCTGGGGCGCGGACCTACCGGGGGGCGATGCCCGCCGGCTTCGGGTACTCCCGTGCCCTCGTATTCATGGACCCTAACGCGCAGGTCGGACAACGCCATCCCGCTTCCCGAACTGTTCGCTCGGAGCGCAAGCTCCCGAGCGCCCCGCGAGGGGACGCGGAAGGGCCCGGACGCGGCTGCGTCCGGGCCCTTCCGGGCACTGCTCAGGGGGCTCCGCGAGGGCGCCTCCCAGAGGTGTTACTTGGCCTCGGCGTCACCCTCGACGGCGGCCTCGACGACCTCGGCGGCCGTCTCGGTCTCGTCCTCGTCGTCGGAGAGGTCGACGACCTCGCCCTTGGTGTCGACGACCTTGGCGGCCTCGACGACGACCGCGAGGGCCTTGCCGCGGGCGACCTCGCCGACCAGCATCGGGACCTGGCCGCCCTCGACGACGGCCTGGGCGAACTGGTCGGGGGACATGCCGGAGGACTGCGCGCGGCGCATGAGGTGCTCGGTGAGTTCCTCCTGGTTGACGCCCAGCTTCTCCTTGTTGACCAGCGCGTCGAGGACGAACTGGGTCTTGATGCCCTTGACGGCCTGCTCGGAGGTCTCGGCGTCGAACTCCTCGACCGTCTTGCCCTGGATCTCGAGGAACTTCTCGAGGTCCAGGCCCATCTGGCCGAGCTGGTGGTGCTCCAGGTTGTGCTTGCGGGTCTGGACCTCGTCCGCGAGGAGCTTCTCGGGGATCGGGACCTCGACGAGCTCCAGCAGCTTCTCCAGGACGCGCTCCTGGGCCTGCGTGGCCTGGTCGTACTGCTTCATGTTCTCGAGGCGCTTGCGGCTGTCCGCCTTGAGCTCCTCGAGGGTGTCGAACTCGCTCGCCATCTGGGCGAACTCGTCGTCCAGCTCCGGCAGCTCGCGGGCGGAGACCTTGGTGACCTTGACGGTGACCTCGGCGTCCTTGCCCTCGGCGGAGCCGCCCTTCAGCTGCGAGGTGAAGGTGGCCTCGCCGCCGGCCTCCAGGCCCTTGACGGCCTCGTCGATGCCGTCGAGGAGCTCGCCCGAGCCGATGGTGTAGGAGACGTCGGTGGCGACGCCGTCCGCGAGGACCTCGCCGTCGACCTTGGCCTCCAGGTCGATGGTGACGACGTCACCCTCGGCGGCGGCGCGCTCGACGTCCTTGGTGGACGCGAAGCGGCCGCGCAGCTGCTCGACCGACTTCTCGACGTCCTCGTCCGAGACCTCGACCGCGTCGACCTCGACCTCGATGCCCGTGTAGTCCGGGATCTCGATCTCGGGGCGGACGTCCACCTCGGCGGTGAACTTCAGGAGCTCGTTGTCCTTCAGCTCCGTGATGTCGACCTCGGGCTGGCCCAGCGGGTTCAGGTCGGCCTCGTTGACGGCCTCGGTGTAGAACTTCGGGAGGGCGTCGTTGACGGCCTCCTCCAGCACCGCACCGCGGCCGAAGCGCTGGTCGATGACGCGGTTCGGGATCTTGCCCTTGCGGAAACCCTTCACCGTGACCTGCTGGTTGATCTTCTTGTACGCCGCGTCGAGGCTGTCCTTGAGCTCCTCGAAGGGCACCTCGACAGTGAGCCGAACCCGAGTCGGGTTCAGGGTCTCCACGGCGCTCTTCACGGTTCGGTCTCCTTGTGGCTGACTGCTTGGGGTTCTGCCGGACCGCTGCGATTCAGCGGCCTCGGCGGATTCGGCCCGGCATCAGACACACGGGCACGCAGCTTGCATAGTAACCGCAAGCGGCAATCAGCCCACAACGCGATCTTGCCGAAGGGTCCCTGTCGGCGGGCGGTACTGAGTGGTGCTGGTGGTCGGGGTGGCCGGATTCGAACCGACGACCTTCCGCTCCCAAAGCGGACGCGCTACCAAGCTGCGCCACACCCCGTCGGTGCGACACGTAGGGTACATGCCCGGAGACCCTCCGACGTCCCCGGTTTACCCGGCGGGCGCACGCGCGTGCGGGGCGGGCCGGGACACGGCGGGAAAAGCGGTGTGCACTCCCCCCGCGCGACCCGCTAGGATGCTGTCCGTGCCGCGGTCCCCGGACCTGCGGCGCGCGTGTTGCGGGTGTAGCTCAATGGTAGAGCCCTAGTCTTCCAAACTAGCTACGCGGGTTCGATTCCCGTCACCCGCTCTTCATGGCTCGGGGCCAGGCCGGAGATCTTCTCCAGGACCTGGCCCCGAGTCGTTTCCGCGTGGCCGCCGCGCCGCTTCCGCGCACGGCTCCCGCTCAGAGTTTGATGCCCGCGATGGTGTCCGCGAGGGAGTTCAGGAAGCGGTTGACGTCCGGGGCGATGGAGCTGGACGCGAGGAAGAAGCCGAAGAGGACCGCGACGATCGCGGGACCGGCCTTCATGTGCTTGCCGCGGATCAGGATCACCAGGATGATCGCCAACAGAACCACCACTGACAGCGAAATGGCCACTACTGATCACACCTTCGGTCGTCCCCTGGCCGGCCCGGCGCGCGCGGCTTTGCACGCCCCACATGCACCATCCTCCCACCAACCGGCCCCCGCTATCCGTCCCGTGACGAATAGCCATCACGGCATTCCCGCCAAGCGGGCGCGTACCCGGCACATTTCGGGCGTCAGGGTGCGGTGATGCCGAGGAGGGAGCGGACGTGGGCGTACTTCGCGGTCAGCCGGTCGCGGGTGGGCGCGTCCAGCACGGACAGGCGTACGGGGTCCGCGTTGTGTGCGATGTCGGCCTCCTTCACGAGGAGGGCGCCGGGGGTGGCGAGGATGCGGGCCGCGTACTCCCCGACCGGTTCCCCGCGGCGTTTGGTGAGGGCCAGGACCATGTCCTTGACCTCCTGCGGGAGGGCGGCGGCCGCGAGCTGCGCCGGGCTGAGCGCGTCGTCCTCCACCGAGTCGTGGAGCCAGGCCGCGGCCTGCTGGGCGGGGCTGCCGCCGCGCAGGCGGACGCCTTCGGCCACGGCCGCCAGGTGCTCGGCGTAGGGCCGTCCGGCCTTGTCGGTCTGGCCCTCGTGCGCGGAGCGGGCGAGGGCCTCCACCTCGGCGAGGGTCAGGGAGCGGTCCGTCATGCGATCTCCTTCGCTGCCGTGCGCAGGGCCTCGGCGGCCCGGTCCACGTCCGCCGGCGTGGTGCGCCAGTTGGAGAACGCGGCGCGCAGGCCGGCGGTTCCCCCGAGGACGGTGGGCGTGACGAAGACGTCGGCGCCGACGGCCTCGCGCAGGGCGGTCAGCCGCTCGGGGGTGGGGGCTGCGGCGAGGGTGAAGCAGACGACGTTGAGGCGGACCGGGGCCAGCAGCCGGAAGGCCGGGTCGCGGTCGAGGCGTTCGCCGAGGGAGCGGGCGCAGGCGATGTCCCTTTCGACGATCTCGCGGTGTCCCTCGCGGCCGTAGGCGCGCAGGGTGAACCAGGCGGCGAGGGCCCGCAGCCGGTGGGAGTTCTCGGGCGTGAGGTGGACGAGGTCGGGGTCGGGGCCGAGGGGGCCGAGGTAGGCGGCGGAGTTGGCGAAGACCCGGGCCTGGAGGTCGCGGCGGCGGGTGAACTGGACGGCGCTGTCGTAGGGGACGTTGAGCCACTTGTGCAGGTCGACGCAGACGGAGTCCGAGGCGTCGAGGCCGGCGACGAGGTGGGCGTGCCCGGGGGTGAGCGCGGCGAAGGCGCCGAATGCGGCGTCGGTGTGGAGCCAGAAGTCGTGGCGGTCCTTGAGGGCCGCGACGGCCCGCAGGTCGTCGAAGTCGACGGTGTTGACGGTGCCTGCGTTGGCGACGACGACCGCCGGGCCCGGTGCGTCGGCGAGGGCCCGGTCGAGGGCGGCGGGGTCGACGGCCTCCCGGCCGGGGAGGGTGGGCACCGGGACGAGGGCGGCGCGGCCGAGGCCGAGGACGGACAGGGCCTTGGCGATGGAGGAGTGCGGGGCGCCGGACAGCACGCGGACGGGGCCGAGGGCGGCGACGCCGTCCTGGGCCGGGGAGACGCCGAGGCGTTCGCCGAGCCACTCGCGGGCGATGGCGAGGCCGGCGGTGTTGGACATGGTGGCGCCGCTGACGAAGGTGCCGGTGTGGGCGCCGGAGAGGCCGAAGAGCTCGCGGAGCCAGCCGGTGGTCTCGCGTTCGAGGTGCTGGCCGGCGCCGTCCATGGCGGAGTTGGAGTTCTGGTCGTGGGCGGCGGTCAGCCAGTCCCCGGCGAGGGCGGCGGGGGTGGCGCCGCCGGTGACGAAGCCGAGGTAGCGGGGTCCGGCGGAGGCGGAGAGCCGGGGCTCCCAACGGGCCCGGAACTCGGCGAGGGCCGCTTCCGTGCCGGTGCCGTGCCCGGGGAGCGGCGCCGGCGGCGGGGCGTCCTGCGGCGGTACGACGGGGCGGTCGTCCAGGGTCGCGAGGGCCTCGGCGGCGGCGCGGCGGGTGGCGTCGAGGAGCTCGGGGAGGCGGGCGAGGTCGGCGGCGAGCGTGGGGTCCATGGGCGGCACGGTAGACGTCCCCGGGCGGGGGTGACCGGGCCAATCGGCGCCGAGTGGCCCGGACGGGCGGGGCGGTCAGGCCGCCGTGTACGACGGGGCCGGGCGGCCGGCCAGGGTGGTCATGCGGGCGGCGATCGTGGCGGCGGGGGTGCGGGGCAGGCGGTCGGCGATGAGGCCGTCGGCGAGGAAGAGCACCTGGTCGGCGTGGGCGGCGGCGGCCGGGTCGTGGGTGACCATGACGACGGTGGCGCCGAGGGAGTCGACGGCGTCCCGGAGCAGGCCGAGGACCTGGGCGGCGGTGGTGGTGTCGAGGGCTCCGGTCGGCTCGTCGGCGAAGACCACGTCGGGCCGGGTGACCAGGGCCCGGGCGATGGCGACCCGCTGCTGCTGCCCGCCGGACAGTTCGGCGGGGCGGCGCCGGCCCTTGCCGTCCAGGCCGACCCGGGCGAGCAGCTCGGCGGCCCGCGCCCGGTCCTGGCGGCCGCCGCCGAGGCTCATCGGGAGCAGGACGTTCTGCTCGACGGTGAGCGAGGGCAGCAGGTTGAAGGCCTGGAAGACGAAGCCGAGGCGGCTGCGGCGCAGTTCGGTGAGCTCGTTCTCGTTCATGGTGGTGATCTCGGTGCCGCCGAGCCGGACGGAGCCCTCGGTGGGGGCGTCGAGTCCGGCGGCGCACTGGAGGAAGGTGGACTTGCCGGAGCCGGAGGGGCCCATGACGGCGGTGAAGCTGCCGCGCGGCAGGGTGAGGTCGATGCCGCGCAGGGCGTGTACGGCGGCGGCGCCCCGTCCGTGGACGCGCCGTACGCCGCTCAGCTCCACGGCGGGTCCGGTCTCCGCGTCGTGTCGCCTGGTCCGCCTGAGCCCCATGGTGTGCCGCCTTCCGTTACCGGTGTCCGTTGGTGTCCCCGACGCTACGGAGGGGCGTGGGGCGGCGGCCATGGAGCGGCCCGGCGGGCGGCTGGTGGGGTAAGCCCCACCCCGGGTGTCAGGGCGAGCGGCGGATGAGGAGGAGGGCGCGGTCGTCGTTGACGTCCTTGGCGACCTTCTCGATGAGGTGCCAGGCGGCGCCGTCCCAGCCGGCGGCGACATAGCGGTCGGCTTCGCCGGTGAGGCGGTCGATGCCTTCGCTGATCTCGCGGTCGGCGGTCTCGACGAGGCCGTCGGTGAAGAGCATGAGGACGTCGCCGCGCCGCAGGTTGCCGCGGGCGGGTTCGAATGCGGCGCCGTCGTAGACGCCGAGCAGCGGGCCCTCGCCGGCGACCTCCTGCCAGCGGCCGGTGCCCGCCGAGAGCTGGAGGGCGGGGAGGTGTCCGGCGGACAGCAGTTCGTAGTCGCCGGTCTCCAGGTCGAGGACGAGGTGGATGGAGGTGGCGAAGCCCTCGTCCCAGTCCTGGCGGAGCAGGTAGCCGTTGGCGGCGGGGAGGAACTGCTGGGGCGGGAGGGCGCCGAGGAGGCCGCCGAAGGCGCCGGAGAGGAGGAGGGCGCGGGAGCCGGCTTCCATTCCCTTGCCGGAGACGTCGGTGAGTACGACTTCCAGGGTGCGGCCGCCGTTGGTGCGGGCGGCGACGACGAAGTCCCCGGAGAAGGACTGGCCGCCGGCCGGGCGCAGGGCCATCTCGCGGTGCCAGCCGCGGGGCAGGGCGGGCAGCTTGCTCTGGACCCGGATGCGTTCGCGGAGGTCGAAGAGCATGGTGCCGCCGCGTCTCCAGGGCACGCCGACGCGGCTGCGGAACTGGGCGATGACCAGACCGAAGAAGCCGCAGGCGGCCACCACGAGCACGGTTCCGGGGGTGACCCGGGCGGGGCCCTGGGTGTAGGGGCCGAGGACGAGGGCCTCGACGATCAGGGCGGCCGCGGCGGCGGCGTACAGCCCGAGGAGGCTGGCGGGGCGCAGCAGGAGGCCGCCGGCGACGATGGGCAGGACCAGGGCCGACGGGGAGAACCAGACGGGCATCAGCAGGGTGCCGCAGGCTATGGCGGGGACGGTCAGGAGGAGGCCGGCGAAGGCGAGCCAGTCGGAGGCGTCCCCGCGGAAGTAGTCGACGGCGGATTTGCGCAGGGCTGTGCGTGCCCGGTGCGAAAGCATGCGCATCCGGGCCATGAACGTTTCCACGCGCGCTCCGGCCATTGCTTCGGGACCATATCCATCCTGGCTGTGACTGCGCAGGGGGACCCCCGGACCAATGGCACTTCGCGGGGCGAAAACCCTTCGACTGCGGCGGACGGCCCGAGTGAGGATGACGGCGTGGCTCTTGAGACGAGGGTTTTGAAGCGGAATGAGTGGGATGTCTGGTTCGATCATCTGGAACTGGCGTTCGGTGGCGTGACCGAGCCGACAGCGGCCCGGGAGCTCTTCCGGTCGCTGACGGAGCTCGACCGCTCCCTCGGCGTCTGGGACGGCGAGGACTGCGTCGGCTCCGCGTCGGCCTTCGGTTTCCGCCTCTCGGTGCCGGGCGGGGCCCTGGTTCCGGCCTCGGGCGTGACCATGGTCGGCGTCGCGCCGACCCACCGCAGGCGCGGGGTGCTCACGTCCCTGATGCGCCGCCAACTGGACGGCATCCGTACGGGTGAGGAGCCGATCGCCGTGCTGACGGCCTCGGAGCCGGAGATCTACGGCCGCTTCGGGTACGGCACCGCCGCGTACTCCACGGCCGTCGACATCGACACCACCCGGGTACGCCTCTCCGTGCCGCCGGGGACGGACGCGGTGCGGCTGCGGCTCGTGGACCCGGAGAAGGCCCTCGCCGACTGCGAGCGGGTCTACGCCGGCCTGGTCGCGGGCCGCCCGGGCATGCTCGCGCGGCAGCCGGGCTGGGAGCGGCAGGCGCTGTTGGACGTGCCGGAGCTCCGGGACGGGGCCTCGCCGCTGAAGTGCGTGGTGGCCGAGGACCCGGACGGCGGGGTGACCGGGTACGCGCGCTACCGGGTCAAGCCCGACTGGGAGCTGACCGGCTCGGACGGCAAGGTCGAGGTCGGCGAGGTGCACGCGCCGGATCCGGCGGTGTACGCGGCGCTGTGGCGCTACCTCTTCGAGATCGACCTGACCTGGCGCGTACGGGCGTACCGGCGGCCGGTCGACGACCCGCTGCTGCACCTGGTCAGCGACATCCGGCGGGTCCGGGCGCAGCAGCGGGACGCGCTGCACCTGCGGCTCGTGGACCTGCCGGCGGCGCTGGAGGCGCGGGCGTACGGGGCCCGGGTGGACGTGGTGCTGGAGGTGGAGGACGCGTTCTGTCCGTGGAACGCGGGGCGGTGGCGGCTGGCCGCCGGTGCCGATGGCGGTGGGGCGGTGCGGTGCGTGCGTTCGGAGGACGCCGCGGACCTCGCGCTGTCGGTGCGGGAGCTGGGCTCGGCGTACCTGGGCGGGGTCACGCTGACCTCGCTGGCGGCGGCCGGGCGCGTGCGCGAGCTGCGGGCGGGGGCGCTGCGGGAGGCCTCGCGGGCCTTCACCGGCGACGTGGCCCCTTGGCTCCCGCACAACTTCTAGCCGGCACGGCGGCGTGCGGTGCCGCTGCGCGGGGCGGAGATGCCCCCTACACCGCGCGCGGCTAGCGCTGCTGGCAGGCGGGGCACCAGAAGAGGTTGCGGGCGGCGAGGTCGGCGGTGCGGATCTCGCCCCCGCAGATGTGGCAGGGCATGTTCGCCCGTCGGTAGACGTACACCTCGCCGCCGTGGTCGTCCACCCTCGGCGGGCGGCCCATGGCCTCGGGGAGGTGTTCGTCGCGGACGGTGTCGATGCGGTTCTTGCGGACGCCCTCGCGCATCAGCACCACCAGGTCGGCCCACATCGCGTCCCATTCGGCACGGGTGAGGTCCCTGCCGAGCCGGTAGGGGTCGATGCCGTGCCGGAAGAGGACCTCGGCGCGGTAGACGTTGCCGACGCCCGCGACGATCTTCTGGTCCATCAGCAGGGCGGCGATGGTGGTCCGGCTGCGGGAGATCCGGGTCCAGGCGCGGCCGGGATCGTCGGCGGGGCGCAGCGGGTCGGGGCCGAGGCGGTCGTGTATCGCCTTCTTCTCGCCCTCGCCGATCAGCGCGCAGGCGGTGGGGCCGCGCAGGTCGGCGTAGTGGTCCTCGTTCAGCAGGCGCAGCCGGACCGTGTCGGTGGCCGGCGGGGCCGGGGCGGGGCCGAAACCGAGCTTGCCGAAGAGGCCGAGGTGGATGTGGATCCAGGCGTCGCCCAGCTCCAGGAAGAGGTGCTTGCCGTGTGCCTCGGCGCCCTCCAGCTCCCGCCCGTCGAGCAGGGCCGCGCTCTCGGCGAAACGGCCCTGGGGGCTGCTCACCCGTACCGGGCGGGCGGCGAAGCGCTCGGTGTGGTCCTGGGCGAGGCGGTGGATCGTATGCCCCTCGGGCACGGCGGCGCTCCTACGTCGGTGCGTGCCGCCGGACGGGGGTCCGGCGGCACGGGGGCCTACTGGTCCTGCGGGTGGTGGGCCGGGATCGGGGGGAGCTCGCCGGTGGTCTCGTACGCGGAGAGCATGTCGATGCGGCGCGTGTGGCGCTCCTCGTCGGAGTACGGGGTCGCCAGGAAGGCCTCGATGAAGCCGGTGGCCTCGTCCTGGGTGTGCATCCGGCCGCCGACGGAGATGACGTTGGCGTTGTTGTGCTCGCGGCCGAGCTTCGCGGTCTCCACGCTCCAGGCGAGGATGGCGCGGACGCCCTTGACCTTGTTGGCGGCGATCTGCTCGCCGTTGCCGGAGCCGCCGATCACGATGCCGAGGCTGTCGGCGTCCGCGGCGGTCTTCTCCGCGGCGCGCAGGCAGAACGGCGGGTAGTCGTCGACGGCGTCGTAGATGTGGGGCCCGCAGTCGACGGGCTCGTGGCCGTTGTTCTTGAGCCAGTCCACGAGGTGGTTCTTGAGCTCAAAGCCGGCATGGTCGGAACCGAGATACACGCGCATGGGTCGAGTGTGGC
The DNA here is from genome assembly GCF_055593565.1 of Streptomyces sp. NPDC040718. Lineage (NCBI taxonomy): Bacteria > Bacillati > Actinomycetota > Actinomycetes > Kitasatosporales > Streptomycetaceae > Streptomyces > Streptomyces sp. NPDC040718. The sequence continues at coordinate 34,286 of NZ_JBVIXO010000022.1, forward strand.
ATGCGCGGTCCCCGGAGAGGGCAGAGGGGTGTCGCATAAATCACTTCTAAACCTCAAGTAAACCCAAAGAACGCAGACAGGAGGGGTCGGGACCTTGATCCCGGGTTGGGGGCCTTGGGTAACTATCGGAGGAAGGTCTTCCGTACTGGCGGGAAATCGGGTTTGAATGCCGGAACTCTCCACCCGAGAACCCTAAGGATTCGTCCATGAGCACGACGACGACCCTTCAGAAGGCAGGCGACCCGACCGGCGAACCCGGTTCCGCCCAGCCCTCCGACGGTCTCAAGGCCGGTCTCAAGAACCGCCACCTCTCCATGATCGCCATCGGCGGTGTCATCGGCGCCGGCCTCTTCGTCGGCTCCGGCGGCGGCATCGCCAAGGCCGGCCCCGCCATTCTGATCTCGTACGCCCTCGTCGGCGCGATGGTCGTCTTCGTGATGCGGATGCTGGGCGAGATGGCCGCCGCGAGCCCCAACTCCGGCTCCTTCTCCGCCTACGCCGACCGCGCTCTGGGCCGCTGGGCCGGCTTCTCCATCGGCTGGCTGTACTGGTTCTTCTGGGTCGTCGTCCTGGCCGTCGAGGCCACCGCCGGCGCCGTGATCCTCGAAAGCTGGATCCCCGCCATCCCGCAGTGGGGCTGGTCCCTGATCGTCATGGCGGTGCTGACCGCCACCAACCTCGGCTCGGTCGCCTCCTACGGCGAGTTCGAGTTCTGGTTCGCGGGCATCAAGGTCGTCGCCATCGGCGCCTTCGTGATCGTCGGCATGCTCGCCGTCTTCGGCGTCCTGCCCGGCTCGGACAACCCGGGCGCCGGCTTCGCGCACCTCACCGACACCGGCGGGTTCATGCCCAACGGCTGGGGCTCGGTCCTCACCGGTGTGCTGATGGTCGTCTTCTCCTTCATGGGCAGCGAGATCGTCACCCTGGCCGCCGGCGAGTCCGAGGACCCGCGCCGCGCCGTCACCAAGGCCACCAACTCGGTCATCTGGCGCATCGGCGTCTTCTACCTGGGGTCGATCTTCGTCGTCCTGACCCTGCTGCCGTGGAACGACAAGTCGATCGTCGACAAGGGCTCGTACGTCGCGGCCCTCGACTCCATCGGCATCCCGGCCGCCGGCCAGATCATGAACGTGATCGTCCTGACCGCCGTGCTGTCCTGCCTGAACTCGGGCCTCTACACCGCCTCCCGCATGGCGTTCTCGCTGGGCGAGCGCGGTGACGCCCCCAAGGCCTTCGCCAAGGTCAACAAGCGGGGCGTGCCGATGGCGGCCATCCTCGGCTCCACCGTCTTCGGTTTCGTCGCCGTCGTCTTCAACTACACGAACCCGGACACCGTCTTCAGCTTCCTGCTGAACTCCTCCGGTGCGATCGCGCTCTTCGTCTGGCTCGTCATCTGCCTGACCCAGCTGCGCATGCGCAAGATCCTCGTCGCCGAGGCCCCCGAGAAGCTCACGGTGAAGATGTGGCTCTTCCCGTACCTGACCTGGGCCACCGCCGCGATGATCACCTTCGTCCTCGGCTACATGGTCTACGACAAGGACAACCGCCAGACGGTGCTGTACTCCCTGCTCGTCGCCGGCATCGTGATCGCGGTCGGCGTGGTGCGCAACTCGCGCCGCAAGGGCGAGCTCGCCGCCGAGCCCGCGGCCGACGCGGTGACCGACGCCGTCTGACCGGCCCCGCACACGACAGCAGCCCCGGACCGCCCGCTCGCGGTCCGGGGCTGCTGCGCAGGCACCGGCGGCAGGGCCGTGGGTGCTCAGCCGCGGTGGCCGGCCAGCTTCCAGGCGGCCGGCAGCGCGCCCATGGCCAGCGCCGCCTTGAGGGCGTCGCCGACGAGGAACGGGACCAGGCCCTTGGCGACGGCGACGTCCAGGGACATCCCGGTGACGGCCATCAGGTACGGCACGCCCACCGCGTAGATCACCGCGGAGCCCAGCACCATCGTGCCCGCCATCCGCAGCACCGAGCGGTCGCCGCCGCGCCGCGCGAGGGCGCCGACGAGGGCGGACGCCAGCAGCATGCCGAGGACGTAGCCGAAGGTGGCGCCGCCCGCACCCGAGGCACCGTCCGCGAACCACGGCACGCCGGCCATGCCGGCCAGGGTGTAGAGCGCGAGCGACAGGAAGCCGCGGCGGGCGCCGAGCGCGGTGCCGATGAGCAGCGCCGCGAAGGTCTGTCCGGTGATCGGGGCGGCCAGGCCGTCGACCTGTACGGAGATCTGCGCGGCCAGGCCCGTGAGCGCGGCTCCGCCGACGACGAGGGCGGCGTCCTTGACGCGGCTCGCGGGCAGCAGGTCGGCGAGGACGGCGCCGGGCCGGAAGGAGGCGGAAACGGTGCTCATCGGAGGCTCCGGAAGGTGGGGTGGTCGGGCAGGACACCGCGACGTTAGCCGTCACCACAGGGCCGACCCACCACCGACCGGGACAAAGCCATACTGTCCGGTTTGGTGGAGACCGCACAAAGATGCAGCCTTACACCCGACGTGAAGTGATCCCGATCACGGCGCACATTCGACGGCACATCCTTTTTGCTCCCGGGGGTTCACTCCAGCCAGACTGTAGGTTCCCGCCAATCCCCCTGCATACCCTGCCCGTCCCGCCCATCCCTTGCGCAGCCCCCGGCGTCGCTTGCCTACCGAGAGTGCGAATCTGCTCATGCGTGAAGACCCGTCCGTCACCGGGACCGAGCTGCCCCCGGAACCCCTGAGCCACAGTCTCAAGCAGCGCCACCTGACCATGCTGGGCCTCGGCGGCGTGATCGGCGCCGGCCTCTTCGTCGGCTCCGGCGCCGGCATCGGGATCGCCGGGCCCGCGATCATCTGCTCGTACCTGCTGGCCGGCGCGCTCGCGATGCTGGTGATGCGGATGCTCGGCGAGATGTCCGCCGCGATGCCCGCTTCCGGCTCCTTCTCCGTGTACGCGGAGAAGGCCCTCGGGCGCTGGGCAGGCTTCTCGGCGGGCTGGCTGTACTGGTTCCTGCTGGTGGTGGTGCTCGCGGTGGAGGCGACCGGTGCCGCGAACATCGCGCACGGGTGGGTGCCCGCGGTCGACCAGTGGCTGTGGGTGCTGATCTTCATGGTGGTCTTCACCCTCAGCAACCTGACCGCCGTCCGGAACTTCGGCGAGTTCGAGTTCTGGTTCGCCGCCCTCAAGGTCGGCGCCATCGTGCTGTTCCTGATCCTGGGCACCCTGGCGGTCTTCGGCCTGCTCCCCGACACCGAGCCGGTGGGGATGGCCAACCTGACCGGGCAGGGCGGCTTCTTCCCGGCCGGTGTCGGCGGGGTCATCGCCGGCATGCTCGCGGTGGTCTTCGCCTTCGGCGGCCTGGAGGTCGTCACGATCGCGGCCGCCGAGTCGGACGACCCGGCCAGGTCCGTGTCCCGCGCGGTGCGCAGCGCGGTGTGGCGCATCCTCTTCTTCTACGTCGGCTCGATGCTGATCATCGTGAGCCTGCTGCCGTGGGACTCGCTGAAGCCGGGCGAGAGCCCGTACGTCGCCGTCCTGGACTCCATCGGGATCCCGGCGGCCGGCCAGATCATGAACATCGTGGTGTTCGTGGCGCTGCTGTCGGCGCTGAACGCCAACCTGTACGGCGGCTCGCGCATGGTGTTCTCGCTGGCCGAGCGGGGCGAGGCGCCGAAGTCGCTGCTGAAGGTGTCGGCCAGCGGGGTGCCGACGCGGGCGGTGCTCGCTTCGGTGGCCTTCGGCTTCGTGTCGGTGGTGCTGAACCTGCTGTGGCCGGACACGGTCTTCCTCTACATGCTCAACGCGGTCGGCGCGGTGCTGCTGTTCGTGTGGGCGCTGATCGCGGTCTCGCAGCTGCGGCTTCGGCCCCGCCTGGAGCGGGACATGCCGGAGCGGCTGACGCTGCCGATGTGGGCGTTCCCGTACCTGACGTGGGCGGCGCTGGCGGGGATGGCGGCGGTGCTGGTGCTGATGCTGTTCGACGACTCGGCGCGGCCGCAGCTGCTGTGGTCCTCGGGCGCGGCGGCCCTCGTGCTGCTCGTGGCGTGGTACCGGGAGGTCCGGGACCGGCGGTCCTGACCGTTCGGCAGGCAGGCGGCAGGCCCGGGACTTCGGTCCCGGGCCTGTTCCGGTTTCCGGGGCGGGCGGTCACGTCCGGTGAGAGCGGTGTCCGGATAATGGACGAGGAACGTCCGATAACCGGACGCTCGGCAGACTGACCCCATGAGTCAGAGCACCACCACCGCACCTCCCGAGGGGCGGGCCCCCGCGCCCTCGCCCGCGCAGGCCGGGTCCCCCCTCGGCAACGGCCTCAAGCAGCGCCACCTTTCGATGATCGCCCTCGGCGGGGTCATCGGCGCCGGGCTGTTCGTCGGCTCCGGCGCCGGCATCGCGGCCGCAGGCCCCTCGATCGTGCTGGCGTACGCCGTGTCGGGGCTGCTCGTGATGTTCGTGATGCGGATGCTCGGCGAGATGTCCGCCGCCAACCCGGCCTCCGGCTCCTTCTCGGTGCACGCCGAGCGGGCCGTCGGGCCGTGGGCCGGCTTCACCGCGGGCTGGATGTTCTGGACCCTGCTGGTCGTGGGCGTGGCCATCGAGGCGATCGGCGCGGCGCACATCCTGGCGGGCTGGTTCCCCGGCACCCCGTCGTGGATGTGGGTGCTGGTGCTCATGGTGGTCTTCACCGTCGCCAACCTGGGCGCGGTGTCGCGCTTCGGCGAGTTCGAGTTCTGGTTCGCCGCCCTCAAGATCGGCGCCATCGCGCTCTTCCTGGGCCTGGGCGTGCTCGCCGTCCTCGGTCTGCTGCCCGGTACCTCCTCCCCCGGCGCCGGCAACCTGCTGCACGACGGCGGCTTCCTGCCCAACGGGGTCGACGGCCTGCTGGTCGGCCTGCTCGCCTCGGTGGTCGCGTACGGCGGCCTGGAGACGGTGACCATCGCGGCCGCCGAGTCCGAGGACCCGGTCAAGGGCGTGGCCAAGGCCGTGAGGACCACCATGTGGCGGATCGCGATCGTCTACGTCGGCTCGATGCTGGTGATCGTCACCCTGCTGCCCTGGAACGACCCCTCGGTCACCGAGCACGGCCCGTACGCGGCGACCCTGGACCACCTGGGCATCCCCGCCGCCGGCCAGATCATGAACGTGGTGATCCTGATCGCCCTGCTGTCCGCCATGAACGCCAACATCTACGGCTCCTCGCGCATGGCCTACTCCCTGGTCGCCCGGGGCCAGGGCCCGAAGGCGCTGGGCAAGGTCTCCGGCGGGGTGCCGCGCCGGGCGGTGCTGGCCTCCGCGGGCTTCGGGTTCGTCACCGTCCTGCTGTCCTACTGGTACCCGGACACCCTGTTCGCCTGGCTGCTGAACATGGTCGGCGGGGTCATCCTCATCGTCTGGGGCTTCATCGCCGTCTCGCAGTTCGTGCTGCGCCGGCGCCTGGAGCGCGAGGCCCCCGAGAAGCTGGTCGTGAAGATGTGGGGCTTCCCGTACCTGACCTGGGTGGCGCTGGCGGGCGTCGCCGGCGTGCTGGTGCTGATGGTCCTGGGCGAGGACACCCGGACGCAGGTGGTCTTCACCGGCGGGCTGACCGCGGTCCTGGCCGCGACCGGGTACGCGATGCAGCGCCGGGCGGCGCGCGGCTGACGGCCCGACAGCCCTTCCTCCAAGAGGCGGACCCCGTGTGCGACGCGGGGTCCGCCTCTCTTCGTACAGAGGCAACCCTTACGTGTGGCCCGGAATAGATACTGCTAGCGTGCAGTTGCGCATTAGTTGCAATTAGCGATTGACACGCCGAGGGGACCGGACAACACGCATGGCCATCTACACGCTTCCTGAGCTTCCTTACGACTACGCGGCCCTGGAGCCGGTGATCAACCCGCAGATCATCGAGCTGCACCACGACAAGCACCACGCGGCCTACGTCACGGGCGCCAACACCACGCTGGAGCAGCTGGAGGAGGCGCGCGACAAGGAGAACTGGGGCGCCCTCAACGGCCTGGAGAAGAACCTGGCGTTCCACCTCTCCGGCCACATCCTGCACAGCATCTACTGGAACAACATGGCCAGCCCGAAGACCGGCGAGGGCGGCGGCGAGCCGACCGCGGCCGACGGCGTGGGCGACCTGGCGGACGCCATCACCGAGTCCTTCGGCTCCTTCGCCAAGTTCAAGAAGCAGCTGACCTTCGCGTCCTCCGCGACGCAGGGCTCCGGCTGGGGCGTCCTCGCGTACGAGCCCGTCAGCGGCCGCCTCGTCGTCGAGCAGGTCTACGACCACCAGGGCAACGTGGGCGTCGCCAGCACGCCGATCCTGGTCTTCGATGCCTGGGAGCACGCCTTCTACCTCCAGTACAAGAACCAGAAGGTGGACTTCATCGAGGCCATGTGGAACGTCGTCAACTGGCAGGACGTGGCCAAGCGCTACGCCGACGCCAAGGCGAACACCCCGCTGCTGATCCCCGCCAAGGGCTGATCGCACCCCCAGACCCGCCCGCCTCGTGATCGTCTTCTCAGCCTTCGCGTGCGGGCGTGTTCAGCGGAAGACCCCCGTGAGGACGTGACTCACGGGGGTCTTCTGTGCGTACGGGGCCGGGGCCGGACTACTCGAAGGACGGGCCCTTGGTGCGGGTGCGCTTGATCTCGTAGAAGCCGGGGGTCGAGGCGACCAGCAGGGTGCCGTCCCACAGGCGGGCGGCGGCCTCGCCGCGCGGGGCGGGCGTGACCACCGGGCCGAAGAAGGCCACCTCGTCGCCGTCGGCGCCGGGCACCGAGATCACCGGGGTGCCGACCTCCTGGCCGACGCGCTCGATGCCGTCGTTGTGGGAGTCGCGCAGGACCTGGTCGTACTCGTCGGAGTCGGCGTAGGCGAGCAGCTCGGCCGGCAGGCCGACCTCCTCCAGGGCGTCGGCGATGACCTCGCGGGTCGCGCCGCGGTCCTCGTTGTGGATCTTGGTGCCGAGGGCGGTGTACAGCTTGCCGGTGACCTCGTCGCCGAACTTCTGCTGGGCGGCGACCACCACGCGCACCGGGGCCCAGCCCTTGGGGCCGAGCAGCTCGCGGTAGCGCTCGGGCAGCTCGTCGAGCTTGTCCTCGTTGAGCACGGCGAGGCTCATCACGTGCCAGCGGACTTCCACGTCGCGGACCTTCTCCACCTCCAGCATCCAGCGGGAGGTCATCCAGGCCCAGGGGCAGAGCGGGTCAAACCAGAAGTCGACCGGCGTCTTCTCGCGCACCTGGGTGTCGGTCATGGCTCTCCTCAAGTCACATAAGGCGTCACGGGGCATGTTCCTATCCGCCAACCAGGCCGGGACCGCCCGCATTCCCCGTGGGAGGATTCGAGCGAAGACCGTGATCACGCACGAAGGAGTGCAACGTGCCCGGAGAGAACCTGTCCCGCGACGAGGCCCGCGAGCGGGCCGAGCTGCTGTCCGTCGACGGGTACGAGGTGGTCCTCGACCTGACGTCCGCGGTGGACGAGGCCGAGCCGGCCGAGGGCCCCCGGACCTTCCGCTCGGTGACCACCGTGCGCTTCCGGGCCGCCGTCCCGGGCGCGTCCTCCTTCGCGGACCTGATCGCCCCCTCCGTGAACTCGGTCACCCTGAACGGGCGCGCGCTGGACCCGGCCGCCGTCTTCGACGGGGCGCGGATCGCGCTGGCGGGGCTGGACTCCGAGAACGTCCTGGTCGTCGACGCGAACTGCGCGTACAGCCGGACCGGCGAGGGCATGCACCGCTTCGTGGACCCGGAGGACGGCGAGGTCTACCTCTACACCCAGTACGAACCGGCGGACGCCCGCCGCGTCTACGCCAACTTCGAGCAGCCCGACCTGAAGGCGCCGTACCGCTTCGAGGTGACGGCGCCCGAGGGCTGGCAGGTGTGGAGCAACGGCGTCGAGGAGTCCCGCGAGGGGCAGACCCGGCGCTTCGCCGAGACCGCGCCCATCTCCACGTACATCACCTGCGTGGTGGCGGGGCCCTACCACTACGTCACGGACACCTACACGCGCGGGGACCTGACCATCCCGCTGGGCGCGATGTGCCGCAAGGGGCTGGCGAAGCACTTCGACGCCGACGACGTGTTCCTCGTCACCAAGCAGGGCTTCGACCTCTTCCACGAGATCTTCGACTACCCGTACCCCTTCGGGAAGTACGACCAGGCCTTCGTGCCGGAGTACAACCTCGGCGCGATGGAGAACCCGGGGATGGTGACCTTCCGCGAGGAGTACATCTTCCGCGGGAAGGTCACGCAGGCCTCCTACGAGCGGCGCGCGAACGTCATCCTGCACGAGATGGCGCACATGTGGTTCGGCGACCTGGTCACCATGAAGTGGTGGGACGACCTGTGGCTGAAGGAGTCCTTCGCGGACTTCATGGGCTCCTTCGGGCTCGTCGAGGCCACCCGTTTCGACCAGGCCTGGGTCACCTTCGCCAACAGCCGCAAGGCATGGGCGTACCGGGCCGACCAGCTGCCGTCCACGCACCCGATCACGGCCGACATCCGTGACCTGGAGGCCGCGAAGCTGAACTTCGACGGCATCACGTACGCCAAGGGCGCAGCGGTGCTCAAGCAGCTCGTCGCGTACGTGGGCCGGGAGGCGTTCCTGGACGGCGCACGGCGCTACTTCAAGGCGCACGCGTACGGGAACACCACCCTGGACGACCTCCTGTCGGTGCTCGGGGAGGTCTCCGGGCGGGACATGGCCGAGTGGTCGCGGGCCTGGCTCCAGACGGCGGGCGTGAACGCGCTGGCGCCGGTGGTGACCTCCGACGCGGCCGGGCGGCTGACGGAGCTGGCGGTGGTCCAGGAAGGCGAGCAGCTCCGTCCGCACCGGGTGGCCGTGGGCCTGTACCGGCTGGAGGCGGACGGGTCGCTGGCACGCTACGCGCGGGCCGAGGCCGACGTGTCGGGCACCCGGACGGTGGTCGCGGAACTGGCCGGGCTGGAGCGGCCGGACCTGGTCCTGGTCAACGACGAGGACCTCACGTACTGCAAGATCCGCTTCGACGAGGCCTCGCTGGCGACGCTGCGCGGGCACCTGGGCGACCTGACGGACCCCCTCGCCCGGGCGCTGTGCTGGTCGGCGCTGTGGAACCTGACGCGTGACGCGCTCATGCCCGCGCGGGACTTCGTCTCGCTGGTCCTGGCGCACGCGGGCCGGGAGACCGACGTCGGCGTGCTCCAGCAGCTGCACGCGCAGGCGCTGAGCGCGGTGACCCACTACACGCCGGCGGAGCGTCGCGAGCAGACCGGGCGGGACCTGGCGGCGGGCGCGCTGCACGAGCTGCGGCTGGCCGAACCGGGGTCGGAGCACCAGCTGACCTGGGCCCGGTTCTTCGCGGCGAGCGCCGCGACCGAGGGCGACTTCCAGCTGCTGCTGGGCCTGCTTGACGGCACGGCGCGGATCGACGGGCTGGAGGTCGACCAGGAGCTGCGCTGGGACTTCCTGCTGCCGCTGGTGGCGCACGGTGCGGCGGACGAGGCGGCGGTGGAGGCCGAGCTGACCCGGGACGACACGGCTTCGGGCAAGCGGCACCAGGTGCGGTGCCTGGCCTCCCGGCCGTCCCCGGCGGTCAAGGACCAGGCGTGGGCGGCGGTGGTGGAGTCGGACGCGCTGTCGAACGCGCTGGTGGAGGCCACCATCGACGGAATGCAGCAGGGCTCGCAGCGCGAGCTGCTGGCGGGCTACTCGGAGCGCTACTTCGAGGTGATCGAGCGGGTCTGGGCGCAGCGCTCGATCCAGATCGGCATCCACGTGGTGAAGGGGCTCTACCCGATGCTCCAGGACGCGCAGGGCACGGTCGACGCCACCGACGCGTGGCTCGCCGCCCGCCCGGACGCGGCCCCCGCGCTGCGCCGGCTGGTGCTGGAGTCCCGCGACGACCTGGCCCGTGCCCTGCGCGGCCAGGCCTGCGACGCGGCCGCGGGCTGATCCACGTCCGGCAGGGTGCGGGCCCGGCGGCCCCGCACCCTGCCGCCCCCGTGTGCGGTGGTTCCCGGCCGACCTCGGTCAGCCGGTTGAATCCTCGCCCGGTCACACGGCCGGCGGTACCTGTGAGGTCATAGGGTGATCAGACGCAGCGGGCCCTTTCGGCACTCGAACGCCCGTACTTTAGCCCCGGCTTGTCCGGATTTGTCGACGGGCGTGTAACAGGGGTTAGCAAGGCCATGGCCTGAGGGAATCACCGCGTCATGAACCAGAACGCACCCCTCCCCCTCGCCCACCTCACCGCCAGCCGCCCCCGCGTGCTGACCCTCGCCCAGCTGCGCGAGCACGGCGTCAGCGCCTCCGAGGCAGCCGGGCGGCCCTGGCAGCAGGTGCTGCCCGGGGTGTTCCTGCTCCACTCCGGCCCCGCGACCAGCGAGGAGCGGCTGCACGCCGCCCTGCTGTACGCCGGCCGGCGCGGCGGCGGCGAGGTCATGATCACCGGGCTGGCCGCCCTCGCGCTCTACCGGTTCTCCGCCACCCCCGCCCTGCTCGCCCTCTCCCACATCGACGTGCTGGTGCCGAACACCCGCCGCCTCCGCTCCACCGGCGACGTCCGCATCGTCCGCGCCCACACCCCGCCCCGCCCCATGGAGGTGACCGGGCTGCCGGTGGCCCCGGTGGCGCGGGCCGTCGCCGACGCCGTCGCGCAGGTCTCCGACGCCGGCACCGTCCGCCGCATCCTCAGCGAGGCGGTGCGCGGCGGACACTGCGAACCGGCCGCCGTCGTAAGGGAGCTGACGGTGGCCCGGCTGCTGACCCGGCCGCACGTCGTCGACGCCGTCGAGTCCCTCCTCGCGGAGGGCCGGGCCATCGCGGAGGACCGGCTGTACCAGCTCGTACGCGGCTTCGAGCTCCCCGAGCCCGTCTGGAACGTGGACCTGCGGCTGCCCGGCGGCCCGCACCTCGGCGGGGTCGACGCGTACTGGCCCGAGCAGGCCGTCGCCATCGAGATCGACACCCGCGCGCCGCGCCAGGGCGAGGACGAGGACTGGTCGGAGGCGGTCCGCAAGCGGGAGACCCTGGAGCGCCTGGGGGTGACCGTCCTGTACCTGACGCCCCGCAAGCTGCGCGACTGGCCCGAGCAGCAGGCGGCGGTCGTCCGGACCGCCCTGACGGCGTCCGGGGACCGCGAGCCCGCCGCCTACCTGGTCGTACTGCCGAGGTGAGGCGGGTTGGCCGGGGAGTACTCCGGGGCGCTCCAGAGCAGCCGCCCGGGATGCAGGGCCTCCACCACCGCCTCCACCCGGAAGCGCACGGCGCGGCTCCCGCCGGGGCCGTACTCGGTCCGGGCCCGCCCGCTCAGCTGGAGCAGCCCGCCGCCCTCCCAGTCGGGGAAGAGCAGCCCGGCCCGCTCGTCGGCGGCGAGGTTGCCCAGGGTCAGGAACATCGCGTTGCCCGCGTAGTCCGGCCAGAGCAGCTCCGTCGGCGAGAGCACCTCCACGAAGCCCGGCATCCCGCCCCGGTGACTGGCGTCGGCCCCGTCCGCCTCGGCGGTGGTGGCCACGAAGAAGGTGTCGGCGGCGCGGACCGCCCGCTCCTGGCCGACGGTGAGCGCGTCCCCGCGCCGCACCACACCGGGTCCGTCGGCCACCAGCTCCAGCGGCTGCCGCTTCTGCAGGTACTTGGGGCAGTTGGAGAACACCTGCTCGGCCTCCACCGCGAAACCGCCGGGCGTCACGGCGAGGGTCCCGTTGAGCCGCATCCGGCGCCGGGTGCGCGGGTCGAGGGAGATCGTGCCGACCCGGGTGCCGGCGGCGGCCAGCGCCCCGGCCAGCGGGTCGCCCTCCGGGAGGCCCCCCGAGACCCGGATCCGGTCCGGCCCGGTGGCCCGTACGAAGCCGGGCGCGCCGGTGAGCAGCGAGGCCCACAGCCGCCCCGCGCCGTCTGCGGCGCCGACGACGAGGTGGGGCTGCTGGGCGAGGAAGGCCGCCGCGACGTCGCGGACGCCCGCGCCGATGGAGCGGCCGACGTGCTCGGCGAGCTCGCGTACGCCGACCCGTTCCTGGACGGCCAGCGAGCCCTGGTGGTACCGGCCCATGACGGCCCCCAATCCTTGAGTTTCTAGAAGAAGCCGCAGGTCGGAGCATCCGCCGTGGGGGCGGGAGCGCCCTGCGCCCCGGTGGGCACGGAGATTTCCAGGCGGGTGCCGTCCGGGTCGTGGAAGAAGATCCCCCCGGAGGCGGCGCCCTCGCGGTGGGCGACGACGCCCTCGTACGCGAACTCGACGCCGAGGCCGCGCAGCCGCTCCTCGTACGCCCGGACCTCCTCGATCGCGCCGGCCGAGAACGCGAGGTGGTGCAGTCCGGCGGCCTGCGGCCGGTACGGACCCTCCGCCTGCTGCCAGAGGGTCAGGACCAGCTCGCCGTCCTGCCCGAGGAAGGCGAACCGGCGGCCCTCCTCCTTGCCCTCGCCCAGCAGCGCGAAGCCGAGGGCGTCGCGGTAGAAGGCGAGCGAGCGGTCCAGGTCGGTGACGTTGAGGCCGACGTGGCCGGTGCGGAGCGCGCCGGTGGTGGTGGCGGTCGACATGAGGGTTCCCTTCCCCGAGGTTCCAGGGGTCCGGGAATGCCGGGCCCCGAAGATCTAACCTTCTAAATCGAGATTAAGGGTTAGAGCGAAGCCCGTCAACCGGTCACGTACCCTTGAGGGGTTAGCGACGCGAGGAGACGGACATGACGGCACCGACCACGGACCCGCGCCCGCTGACCGGAGAGCCGGTCTCCCTCGACCTGCTGAACACGCGCTGGATGCTGGACGGCGAGATCGCCGACCTCTTCGCGGGGACCTTCGGGCTGGGCCGGCTGGAGGGGCTGGCCCTCTGGCTGGAGAGCGCCGGCCTGGCCGACCGCTTCCGCGCCGACAAGTCGACCCTGGTCCACCTGCTGACCGCGCGCGAGGCGATCGCCCGCGCGGTCGCGGACCCGACCGACGAGAGCGCGCGCTCCCTCGTGGACTCCGTACTGGAGCACGGGCGGATCCGGGCCACCCTCACCGCCGAAGGCCCCGGCGAGCGCGCCGAGTTCGCCGACCCCTCCTGGGGTCCGGCCTGGACGGCCGCCCGCGACTACCTCGGCCTGCTGGCCACCGCGCCCGACCGGATCCACAAGTGCGCCTCGGAGACCTGCGTACTGCACTTCCACGACACCTCGCGCAACGGCACCCGGCGCTGGTGCTCCATGGCCGCCTGCGGCAACCGCGCCAAGGCCTCGCGGCACTACGCGCGCACGCGCGAGCGCTGAACGGTCGGAATCTGTCACACCGGTCTTGAGACGGAAGGCCGATCCTTCCCCGCAAGACGGTCGGAAAGTCGATAAATCAACTCACCGGGCACTGCGAGTCGCCCCGGCTTGCCCCGGCATGTCCCCAGTGGCGGACACTCCGCACTGACGGGAACCCGCCATGTCAGGTCTCAGTCAATGACAACCCTCCCCAAACAGCTGTCACTTGAGCAAAGCTGACCGGTCATCCGGCACCGAAATCCGGACCGTATCTTTCACTTAGCCAGGGATGCTGATGACCCTCGACTCCCCCAGCTCCACCACCGGGGCCATACCCGGCACCAGGCGCGCGGCCCGCGTCGCGGCGGCCGCGGGCCTGGTGGCCGCCCTCTGCGCCACCGGCGCGGTGCCCGCCTTCGCGGCGGCCGGCGACGACCCGTGGACGACCGCCCCGGTCAAGTCCGCGGACCAGAAGCTCGGTTCGGCCGACGCCGAACTGCTCCAGGAGGCCAAGGCCAAGGGTGACGCGACCGTCACCGTCATGGTCGCGACCGCCCCCGGCCAGACCAAGCAGGTCGCCGACCAGCTCGACGCCGTCCAGGGCGCCTCTGTCGGCCAGACGTACGACAAGCTCGGCTACGTACGCGCCACCCTGCCGACCGACAAGGCGGAGGCCGCGCTGAAGGCGGCCGCCAAGCTGGAGTCCGTGCACGGCATGGACCTGCGGCACGAGATCCGGCTGCCGGACCCGCGCCCCGAGGCGAGCAAGGACGGTTCGGCCAAGAAGACCGCCGCCGAGGCCTACCCGGCGCCGGACAAGAACACCCCGGCCAAGAACCCGTACAACCCCTCGTTCGAGACCGGCTCGGTGGACTTCGTCAAGAAGAACCCGCAGGCCGACGGCCGTGGCGTGACCATCGGCATCATGGACTCGGGCGTCGACGTCAGCCACCCCGCGCTGCAGAAGACCACCACCGGCGAGCGCAAGATCGTCGACTGGGTGACCGCGACCGACCCGATCACGGACAACGACGGGACCTGGCGCGCCCAGATCACCCCGGTCACCTCCGCGGGCGGCGCCTTCACCGCCGGCGGCCAGAGCTGGAAGGCCCCCGAGGGCAGCTTCCAGTGGAGCCGCTTCAGCGAGTCGATCACCGCCAACGGCGACATGAAGGGCGACGTCAACCGGGACGGGGACACCACCGACCGGTTCGGCATGCTCTACGACGCCGCCGCCGGCACCGTCCGCGTCGACACCGACCAGGACGGCGACTTCACCAACAACGAGCCGATGAAGCCCTACAAGGACGGCTTCCAGATCGGCTGGTTCGGTACGGACAACCCGGCGACCGAGGTCGCGGAGCGGATCCCGTTCACCATCGAGATCCGCAAGGACGTCCCGATGGACCCGCTCGGCGGGGACTGGGTCGGCAAGAAGGCCGACTTCGTCAACATCGGCATCATCGAGTCCGAGCACGGCTCGCACGTCGCCGGCATCACCGCCGCCAACGGCCTGTTCGGCGGCCAGATGAACGGCCAGGCGCCGGGCGCCAAGCTCGTCTCCTCCCGCGCCTGCTCCTGGTCCGGCGGCTGCACCAACGTCGCGCTCACCGAGGGCATGATCGACCTCGTCGTCAACCGCGGCGTCGACATCGTCAACATGTCGATCGGCGGCCTGCCGGCGCTGAACGACGGCAACAACGCCCGCTCCGAGCTCTACAAGAACCTCATCGACACCTACGGTGTCCAGCTCGTCATCTCGGCGGGCAACGAGGGTCCGGGCGTCAACACCATCGGCGACCCCGGCCTCGCCGACAAGGTCGTCTCCGTGGGTGCCGCGGTCTCCAAGGAGACCTGGGCCGCCAACTACGGCTCCGGCGTGACCAAGAAGTACAACATGTTCCCCTTCTCCTCGCGCGGTCCGCGTGAGGACGGCGGGTTCACGCCGACCATCACCGCCCCCGGCGCGGCCATCAACACCATCCAGACCTGGCTGCCCGGCGCGCCCGTGAAGGAGGCCGGCTACAACCTCCCCGCCGGCTACGGCATGCTCCAGGGCACCTCGATGTCCTCGCCGCAGGCGGCGGGCGCCAGCGCCCTGCTGATCTCGGCCGCCAAGCAGGCGAAGATCGCCCTGCCGCCGGCCAACCTGCGCGTGGCGCTGACCAGCACCGCCAAGAAGATCGACGACGTTCCGGCCCACGCACAGGGTGCCGGTCTCATCGACATCCCCAAGGCGTGGGAGTCCATCCAGCGCGGCGCCAAGGCCGACGAGTTCACGGTCAAGGCCCCGGTCGACACCGCGCTCGACCAGTTCCTGAAGACCCCGGGCTTCGGCACCGGCGTCTACGACCGCGAGGGCGGCCTCAAGGTCGGCCAGAAGAAGGTCTACGACGTCGTCGTCACCCGCACCACCGGCGTCAAGTACGGCACGCGGCACAACATCAGCTGGCGCAACAACGACGGCAGCTTCAAGGTCGTCGGCGGTGGCGGCTACGACTACGTCACCCTGCCGCTGAACAAGCCGGTCACCATCAAGGTCGAGGCCAACGTCAAGTCGGCCGGCGTCCACAGCGGCATCCTGCAGCTCGACGACCCCACCACCGAGGGCGTCGACAAGCAGATCCTGGCCACGGTCGTCGCCGCCACCCCGCTGGCGAAGCCGTCCTTCACGCTCTCGGACAAGTCCTCCGTGCAGCGCAACAGCCACAAGTCGTACTTCGTGACCGTCCCGCAGGGCGCCAAGACCCTCGAGGTCGCCCTCGGCGGGCTCGCGGCGGGCAGCCAGACGCGCTTCATCTCGATCCACCCGTACGGCACGGGCGTCGAGGACAGCGCGACCACCCAGTGCTACCCGAACTACGACAACCCGGCCAACCAGTGCCGCCCCGACCTGCGCTCGTACGAGAACCCGCAGCCGGGCGTCTGGGAGATCGAGGTCGAGTCGCGCCGTACGTCGCCGCTGCTCGACAACCCGTTCAAGCTGGACGTCTCCGTCCTCGGCGCGGGCTTCGACCCGGCCGTCAAGGTCCTGCCCGAGGTCAAGCAGGGCACCCCGGCGCCGGTCCAGTGGACCGTGAAGAACGACGCCGCCGCCATCTCCGGCGGCAAGCTCCAGGGCGGCCCGCTCGGCTCCGCGAAGGTCGACAAGCCGACCATCGCCGCCGGCGAGACCAAGACCACCGAGGTCACCGTCGGTGAGGGCGCCTCCCGCCTGGACGTGGCGATCAACAAGCCCTCGGACACCGCCGCCGACCTCGACCTCGAGGTCTACAAGGACGGCGTCAAGGTCGGCTCCTCCGCCGACGGCGACTCCGACGAGTCCGTGAGCCTGCTCAAGCCCGCCGCCGGCACCTACACCATCAAGGTCATCGGCTACGCGATCCCGGCCGGCACCACCACGTACGACTACCGCGACGTGTACTTCTCCGCCGCCCTGGGCTCCGTCCAGGTCGACGAGGCCGCCGCGGTCAACCTCGCCACCGGCGCCTCCGCGCAGGTCTCGGCGAACGTCCTGGTGACGGGCGCGGCCCCCGAGGGCCGCCAGTTCTTCGGCCAGGTCCAGCTGCTCAACGCCCGCGGCACCGCCGCCGGCACCGGCAGCGTGCAGATCGACAAGGTCATCCCGTAACGGTGTGACCTGCTGAACGCATGACGGAGGGGCGGTGCTCGACCGAGCACCGCCCCTCCCGTTTCCCCCGTCGCGCCGCCTACTTGCCCAGCGTGCGCAGGGACTCGGCGTACGTGCCGACCGCGTGGGCGATCACGTCCAGGTTGGTGTCGAACGCCTTGAGGTCGATGTTCTTCAGGTCGTCGCCCGCCCCGTGGTAGTTCGGATCGTACGCCGCCCCGGCCGTGCCGCCGTAGCGCTTGGCCTGCTCGGCGGTCTTGACGCCCTCGGCGCCGGTGAAGGTGCCGCCCGCCGGGATGCCGTTCTCGATGAACGGGCCGTAGTCGGAGCGGCCGTCGAAGTCACTGCCCTCGTGCGGCTTGCCCTTCTTGTCCAGGAAGCCGTTGATCAGCGCCTCGATCTGCGCCGAGCCGGCCGGTCCGGCGCCCGCGCCGGTCCTGTCCGAGTCGTCGCCGTCGTAGACGAACTGCACCGGGTTCGGCGAGGCGATCATGTCGAAGTTCAGGTAGAGCGCGATGTCCTTCTTCTGCTTGTCGGACAGCTGCGCGACGTAGTGCTCCGAGCCCAGCAGGCCCAGCTCCTCCGCCGACCACCAGGCGAAGCGCACCTTGTTGGCGGGCGCCTTGTTCTTCTTGTTGGCGCCCTCGTCGGCGAGCTTGAGCGCGACTTCGAGGAGGCCTGCCGAGCCGGAGCCGTTGTCGTTGATGCCGGGGCCCTCGGGGACCGAGTCCAGGTGGGCGCCGACCGTCACCACGCGGTCGGCGCGGCCGCCCCGGGTCTCGGCGATCACGTTGCGGGTGGTCTTCTTCACGTGCTCCTGGTCCAGGTCCAGGCGCACCTTCACCTCGCCCTCGGCGGCTGCCGCGGCCAGCGCCTCGCCGTCGGCCAGGGTGATGCCCGCGCTGGGGATGATCCCCTCGGCCGGGGAGGAGAACCCGCCGCGGACCGGGGCGGTGCCGCTGTGGTTGTAGACGATCACGCCGATCGCGCCCGCCGCGGCGGCGGCCCGCTGCTTCTCCACGAAGGTGCAGGCACCCCGCTTGACCAGGGCGATCTTCCCGGTGAAGGCGCCGGCCGGGTAGTCGTCGGCGGTGCAGCCGGGGGTCTCGTCGACGCGGGCGAGGGCGAGCGGGGCGGCCAGGCCGCCGGCCGGGGTGGACCTGGTGAAGGTGAAGGCCGCGGTGGCCAGCTCGCGCGGCTGGTCGCCGAGGACGGTGGTCTTCTCCGTCTTCGTGTGCGCCTCGTAGATGTCGAAGTCCTGGTAGGAGACCTCGTACCCGGCCTTCTTCAGGGTGTCGTGGACGTAGGCGGCCGAGGCGGCGTGGCCGGGGGTGCCGGCGGCGCGGTTGCCGCCGTTGGCGTCGGCGATCTGCTGGAACTTCGCCAGGTGGCGGTGGGCCCCGCGCGCGGTGACCTCCTCCACCAGCTCCTGGGCCAGCCTGCCCTCTCGCGGGTGGGCGCCGGCCGGGGTGGCGGTCAGCAGCACGGGCGCGGCGACGGCGGCCGCGGCGAGGGCGGCGAGGGCCGGTATGGACCGGCGGCGGCTGTGGCGGTGGCGGATGTCCGGCACGGTGGATCTCCCCGAGGGTGGTGTTTCGGCTTCTGGTGCGCCGCGTCCGGATAACGATCACGGCTGAACCGGAAGCTAACCGGCCTTGACCAGGCAAAACGGACGTTGAAGGGTCCGTTGACGCGGCCGTCACACACTCGTCACGGGAGTTCACGGCTCCGACACTGTCCGCACCTCGGACAATGGATTGGACAAGCCTCGTGGGGTCGAACGCATGATGGCCTCGCGCGCGCCAGCGTCCACGTATTTGAAGGAGTCACCGTGAGGGTCGGAATCGTCGGAGCCACCGGACAGGTCGGCGGAGTCATGCGCGGGATCCTCGCCGAGCGGAAGTTCCCGGTGGACGAGCTGCGGCTGTTCGCCTCGGCCCGTTCCGCCGGCTCCACCATCGACTGGCAGGGCCGGGAGATCACCATCGAGGACGCCTCCACGGCCGACTACTCGGGCCTGGACATCGTGCTCTTCTCCGCAGGCGGCGCCACCTCCAAGGCCCTCGCCGAGAAGGTCGCCTCCCAGGGCGCCGTCGTGATCGACAACTCCTCCGCCTGGCGCAAGGACCCCGAGGTCCCCCTCGTGGTCTCCGAGGTCAACCCGCACGCGATCAAGAACCGCCCCAAGGGCATCATCGCGAACCCGAACTGCACCACCATGGCCGCCATGCCCGTGCTGCGCCCGCTGCACGAGGAGGCGGGGCTCACCGCCCTGATCGCCACCACCTACCAGGCCGTCTCCGGCTCCGGCGTGGCCGGCGTGGCCGAGCTCGACGGCCAGGTCAAGGCCGTGGCATCCGAGGCGACCAAGCTGGTCCACGACGGCGAGGCCGTCGACTTCCCCGAGCCCGGCGTCTACAAGCGCTCCATCGCCTTCAACGTGCTGCCGCTGGCCGGCTCCATCGTCGACGACGGCTCCTTCGAGACCGACGAGGAGCAGAAGCTCCGCAACGAGTCCCGCAAGATCCTGGAGATCCCCGGGCTCAAGGTCTCCGGCACCTGCGTGCGCGTCCCCGTCTTCTCCGGCCACTCGCTCCAGGTCAACGCCCGCTTCGAGCGTCCGATCAGCGTCGAGCGCGCCTACGAGCTGCTGAAGGACGCCCCGGGCGTCGAGCTGTCCGAGATCCCCACCCCGCTCCAGGCCGCCGGCAAGGACGCCTCGTACGTGGGCCGCATCCGCGTGGACGAGACAGTCGACAACGGCCTCGCGCTGTTCCTCTCCAACGACAACCTCCGCAAGGGCGCCGCGCTGAACGCCGTCCAGATCGCGGAGCTCGTCGCCGAGGAGCTGCGCGGCTGACACCCGTGTCGTGAACGGAGGGGCGGCGCCGCCGGGCGCCGCCCCTCCGGCGCGTCAGGGCCTGCGGACCTCGAAGAGGAAGCAGCCGTGCTCGACCGCGCGGACGTGGACGAGGGCGGTGTGCGGGTCGGCGAAGGCCTCCGACAGGGCCTGCTCCACCGCGTCGTCGGCGGCTTCCGGGAGCGTGAGGAAGCGGCCGCCCAGGATGCGGCCGCCCGCGTCGTAGCGGCGGACCGCGCGCAGCGCTCCGGCGTTCGCGAAGGGGTGGCCGGCCGCGCCCCCGGCGGACGGACCCGCGCAGTCGGAGCCGTGGACGAACACCGGGCCCTGTTCGTCGTACGCGCCCGGGTCGACGCCCGCCCCGGCGGCCCAGCGCCGCAGCGGGGCGTAGGAGACGAGGGCGATCAGCTCGCCCGGCAGGCTGCGGCGCAGGCAGCAGCGCAGCGGGGCGCCGCCCTCGGGGTCCTCGTACGGCAGGCAGGGCCGGCCGGCGTCGTCGCGGGCCCGCAGCGCCGTGAGGGCGGCGGGCGGGATGGGGAGGGCCGTGTGCGTGGTCATGGGTCCAGGGTGCGCGGGCGGTCCGGCCGGGTCTGGCGGAAATCGGACCTCGTGTTCGCCTCTGGATTAGTCCCGCCCGGCGGCCGGGCCCGCGTGGAAGGATGGCGGGGCAACGTCACCATCAAAGGAGATGAACGCGTGCCTGGCACGAATCTCACCCGTGAAGAGGCTCAGCAGCGGGCGAAGCTGCTCACCGTCGACTCGTACGAGATCGAACTCGATCTCAGCGGCGCACAGGAGGGCGGCACCTACCCGTCGGTGACCACCGTGCGCTTCCAGTCGGCCGAGGCAGGTGCCGGGACCTTCATCGACCTGGTCGCACCGGCCGTGCACGAGGTCGTCCTCAACGGCAAGTCCCTCGACGTGGCCGCCGTCTTCCGCGACTCGCGGATCGCGCTGGACCACCTCGCCGCCGGGGCCAACGAGCTCCGTGTCGTCGCGGACTGCGCCTACACCAACACCGGCGAGGGCCTGCACCGCTTCGTCGACCCGGTCGACCAGCAGGCGTACCTGTACACCCAGTTCGAGGTGCCGGACGCGCGGCGGGTCTTCGCCAGCTTCGAGCAGCCCGACCTGAAGGCAACGTTCCAGTTCACCGTCACGGCTCCGGAGGGCTGGACGGTCATCTCGAACTCCCCGACGCCGGAGCCCAAGGACCGGGTGTGGGCGTTCGAGCCGACTCCGCGCATCTCCTCGTACATCACCGCCCTGATCGTCGGCCCGTACCACGCGGTGCACAGCTCGTACGAGGGCCAGGACGGGCAGTCCGTGCCGCTCGGCATCTACTGCCGGCCCTCGCTCGCCGAGTTCCTCGACGCCGACGCGATCTTCGACGTGACGCGGCAGGGCTTCGACTGGTTCCAGGAGAAGTTCGCGTACGACTACCCCTTCGCGAAGTACGACCAGCTCTTCGTTCCGGAGTTCAACGCGGGCGCGATGGAGAACGCCGGCGCGGTCACCATCCGCGACCAGTACGTCTTCCGGTCGAAGGTGACGGACGCGGCGTACGAGGTCCGCGCGGAGACCATCCTGCACGAGCTCGCCCACATGTGGTTCGGCGACCTCGTCACCATGGAGTGGTGGAACGACCTGTGGCTGAACGAGTCGTTCGCCACGTACACCTCGATCGCCTGCCAGGCCTACGCCGAGGGCTCGAAGTGGCCGCACGCGTGGACGACGTTCGCGAACTCCATGAAGACCTGGGCGTACCGGCAGGACCAGCTTCCGTCCACGCACCCGATCATGGCCGACATCCGCGACCTGGACGACGTCCTGGTCAACTTCGACGGCATCACGTACGCCAAGGGCGCCTCGGTGCTCAAGCAGCTCGTCGCCTACGTGGGCATGGACGCCTTCTTCAAGGGCGTACAGGCCTACTTCAAGGCGCACGCGTTCGGCAACACGCGCCTGTCGGACCTGCTGGGCGCGCTGGAGGAGACCTCCGGCCGCGACCTGACCGCCTGGTCGAAGGCGTGGCTGGAGACGGCCGGCATCAACGTGCTGCGGCCCGAGATCGAGACGGACGGGCAGGGGCGCATCACCTCGTTCGCCGTGCGCCAGGAGGCCCCGGCCCTGCCGGCGGGTGCCAAGGGCGAGCCGGTGCTGCGGCCCCACCGCATCGCGGTCGGCCTGTACGACCTGGAGGACGGCAAGCTGGTCCGCACGGACCGGATCGAGCTGGACATCGACGGCGAGCTGACGGCCGTGCCGGAGCTCGCGGGACGTGCCCGTCCGGCGGTCGTGCTGCTCAACGACGACGACCTGTCGTACGCGAAGGTGCGGCTGGACGAGATCTCGCTGGCCAACGTCACCGCTCACCTGGGCGACTTCACCGAGTCGCTGCCGCGGGCGCTGTGCTGGGCGTCGGCGTGGGACATGACGCGTGACGGCGAGCTCGCGACGCGCGACTACCTGGCGCTGGTCCTGTCGGGCATCGGCAAGGAGTCGGACATCGGTGTGGTGCAGTCCCTGCACCGCCAGGTGAAGCTGGCCGTCGACCTGTACGCCGACCCGGCGTGGCGGGACCAGGGCCTGACCGTCTGGACCGAGGCCACGCTGGAGCACCTGCGCGGCGCCGAGCCGGGCAGCGACCACCAGCTGGCGTGGGCGCGCGCCTTCGCGGCGACGGCCCGCACCGAGGGGCAGCTGACCTACCTGGCGGCGCTGCTCGACGGCTCGGCGGAGGTCGAGGGCCTGGTCGTGGACACCGAGCTGCGGTGGGCGTTCCTGGAGCGCCTGGCGGCCACGGGCATCGCCGACGAGGCGGTCATCGCGGCGGAGCTGGAGCGGGACGCGACCGCCGCGGGCGAGCGCCACGCGGCGACGGCGCGGGCCGCGCGGCCGACGGCGGAGGCCAAGGCGGAGGCCTGGGCCTCGGTGGTGGAGTCGGCCGACCTGCCGAACGCGGTCCAGGAGGCCGTGATCGGCGGCTTCGTCCAGACCGACCAGCGGGAGCTGCTCGCGCCGTACGCGGAGAAGTACTTCGCGGTGGTCAAGGACATCTGGGAGAGCCGGAGCCACGAGATCGCGCAGCAGATCGCGGTGGGCCTGTACCCGTCGCTCCAGGTCTCGCAGGAGACCCTGGACGCGACGGACGCGTGGCTGGCCTCGGCCGAGCCGAACGCCGCCCTGCGCCGCCTGGTCTCGGAGTCCCGCTCGGGCGTCGAGCGCGCCCTGAAGGCCCAGTCCGCGGACGCGGCGGCCGCGGGGGCCTGACGGCCCGTCGCGCCACGGCCCCGTCCCCCGTCCCCGCTGGGGGGCGGGGGACGGGGGCTGTGCTGTACGGGGCTTGCGGTGCGGGCCCGCTATCTCCCCCTCGACCCCGTGGGGCGGGTCGGCAGTTGCCCACCCGCCCCCGGGTGCGGGTGGGTGGCCGGGGGGCGGTATCCCCTCGGGCGGTCTCACAGCCGTTTGGGGGTTTCCCGTCAGTCCCATCGTCGTTCCGTGTCGGCCGGTCCCTCAAGGGCGCTCCTTCGTCGCGTCACTTCGTGATCGCCTTCGGCGACCCTTGACCGACCGACCCGCCCCGGAAAGCCGAAAGACTGCCGGGAAGCCCCCAAAGGAACGGTCACGGGGCAGGAGGAGCAGGAGCGGCCCTGTCAGAGATGAGGCGAGGGGCCGCGCCCCGGCCCGCCGGGCATCCGGGCCCACATCGCGGCGATTCCGAGCCGGGGGCGCGGCTACCTGCACCACATGCCGACCAGAACCCCCTGCGGAGCCCGCAGGCGCAGCAGATCGCTACGCGCTCCTCATTTCTCGGCGTCCGACGGCCGTCCTGGGCTGATACCTGCACCAAATGTTGATGAGACGGGCATCGGGGTCCGACAGGCGCGTCAGATCGCTACGCGCTCCTCCCGTCTCAGCGGCCGACGGTTGTCCCGGGCTGGTCGAAGGTATCGAGGAAGCGCTCCCAGCCGGCCTGGGCGCGTTCGAGGAGTTCTTGGCTGGGCACATGTCGAGGAGCTGTGGAGCCGAGGCCGCGACATCAGGGAGAGCAATGCCCAGGCGTGACTACGAAGACGACCCCAGCGCACCGCCGGCGAACAGCCTCGTGCCCGCCGCATCCGCCGTCGTGGTGGACGGAGACGGGCGGGTGCTGTTGCAGCGCCGGACCGACAACGGGATGTGGGCCCTTCCCGGCGGTCGGATGGATCTTGGCGAGTCCATCGGTGACTGCGCGGTCCGGGAGACCTACGAGGAGACCGGGATCACCGTGGAGATCACGGGCATTGTCGGCACCTACACCAACCCTGGTCATGTCTTCGCCTACGACGACGGCGAGGTCCGACAGGAGTTCTCCGTCTGCCTCCTCGCCCGCCCCACCGGGGGCACCCTCCGCACCTCCGACGAATCCTTCGAAGTCGCCTGGTTCACACCTCACGAGACCGACGAACTCCCCATGGTCCCCAGCATCCGCAAACGCCTGGACGACTGGCGAGCCGGTAACGGCCCGGTCGTCCGATGAGCCGCCCGGGCTGCTCCGTTCGTCCTCTGGTGCGGGTATCAGCCCAGGAATCCGACGGGCGCGTCAGATCGCTACGCGCTTCTCTGATCCCGGCGGCTGACGGCCGCCTGGGGCTGGTCTGGGGCGGGTACGACGTTGGCGGCGGCGGTGGTGAATTCGCGACCGGTGGAGTTGCGGATGTAGGCGAGTTCCATCCAGCGTTCGATGGCGGTGTCGGAGACGTTCTCGTTGATCACGGCCATGAGGACGCCTTCGGTGCCGGAGGCGATGTCGCGGACCCGCTGGCGGAGGAGACGGTGGGGAACGTACTCGTAGCACTCACTCATCGGAGGCTGCCTCGAAGGTGCTGAGGAAGCACTCCCAGCCGGCCTGGGCCCGGTCGAGCAGGTTGGTGCTGGGGTCGGACGTCGCTGCCACTCCCTCGACGGGCGCGTGCGCGGTCATGAGTCCCTCGCAGACGCAGCTGCGCGTGATGCGGTCGGTCACGGGTCGACTCCTCCAGAGGTCAGTGGTGTCACCCATCAGCCTGGACTCGGTCCAACCGCACGGGAATGACCGTTTGTTGCACTTCCGCTGTACTTGCGTCCCCCTGCATCGGTCTGGCGTGGTTCGATGACGGTGAGAAGGGAGTGGCATGTGGCGACCGTGCACCACTGGACCGGCCTGGAGGCCAAGGCACTCCGGCTCGCGCTGCGGCTGAGCGTCCGCGCGTTCGCCGATCACCTTGGTGTCGGAGTGCGGACCGTCTCCAAATGGGAGAAGCTTCGGGCGTCAACCGAGCCCCGCCCGGACACCCAAGCGATCCTCGACACCGCATTGGCCCGTGCGGACGCTGCCGCCCACCTGCGGTTCGAGACGTTTCTGTCCGAGGCTGGAGGCTCCAGGACAGGCCGGTGGGCGACTCCCGCAGCTCCGCTGGCCTGGGAGTACGAATCCTGGGCCGATGACCTGGACCGGGTCGTGGTGGCGCTCTCTCAGCAGGATTTCGCGTTCGCCGATTGCCTGCTCAGCCGGCGGCTGAGCCGCTTCAAGAGCGTTGAGCTGGACGAGAAGGGCCTGTATCTGTTCGCCCGCTCGACCACTTTGCTCGGGGACCTCAAGCGATACCGGGGAACTCCCGTCGGGCTGCTGTCCGCCCAGCACTCCTATGCCGGTGCGCGCGCCGTCTTCACTCACCTCGGCATCCCCCGCCGCGTGGCCCAGCTCGACCTGTCCCACGCGGTCGTCATGGAGATGTCCGGCAGGCTGGAGACCGCTGCTCGCGCCTACGAAAGCCTGGCTGTCGACGACCGTCTTTCTCCCCGCGACCGCGCGAGTGCCCGCTTATGGGTGGGAACCGCGCTGAGCAAGGACGGTGAGCACGACTACGCGACGCGTGTCATGACAGCCGCAACTCGTGATTTCGAGGACCTGGCCGAACCCGAAGCTGGTCGGTGGCACACCAGAAGCTCGCCCTGGCCCGCCGCGACGCCGGAGACCTCACCGCCGCACTCCGGCACCTGGACATCGCCTGCACTACGGGCACCGTGCGGTCCCCGATGCAACGGGTGCAGCTCACCACCGCTCAAGCCCACATCTTTCGTACTGATCCCGCCACCCGTGACGAGGGGCTCCGCCTTCTGGACGAAGCCGCGCAGATCGCCGCACAGTCCGACCTCGGACATCAACTACGTAGCATCGAGGCGATCAGACGGACGTGCGAGGGAGCCTTCAAACCCCTACACCACCGACCAGGGAGCAGGTAGTGGCAGACGGACGACCGCAGGAAGTCACGGAGGGTCAGCGGCAGGCCGGCCAGCTGATCTGGGACTACCACCACATGGGTCACGAACTCCGCCCGTGCGACGTGGCCGTCGTTTTGGGCTGCAACGACCTCGGCGTCAGCACCTACGCCGCCGACCTGTACAAAGCCGGGCTCTTCCCCACCCTCGTGTTCACCGGCGGCAACAGCGCGGCCACCATCAACGTCTTCCCGCGTGGCGAAGCCGTGCACTTCCAGGAACACGCCCTCGCGCTCGGCGTACCCGCCCACGCGATGCTGCTGGAGCCGAAGGCAGCCAACACCGGGCAGAACATCGCGTTCGCGCGCGAGGTGCTGACCGCCGCCGATGTCCGGCCCCGCTCCGTGCTGCTGATCAGCATGCCGTACATGGAGCGGCGGGCCTTCGCCACCTGCCGCGAGCAGTGGCCCGACATCGAAGTGGTCTGCGCTTCCGACCCACTGTCCTTCGACGCTTACCTCAAGGCCATGGGCGACGAGGAATCCGTGATCAGCATGATCGTCGGCGACCTACAACGCGTGATCGAGTACCCGAAGCAGGGCTTCGCCATCACCCAGGACGTACCGCAGGACGTGCATGCCGCGTACGAGTCCCTCGTCCGCGACGGCTTCACCAGCTGTCTCCTCAGCCCCTGAGAGCCAGCGGCCCCAGACGGCCGACGGCCGCCGAGATCAGAGGAGCGCGTAGCGATCTGACGCGCCATGCGCTTCTCGAACCGCCCTGGTCATCCTCTGGTGCGGGTATCAGCCCCGGACGGTCGGCGGACGCCGAGCCGAGAGGAGCGCGTAGCGATTTGTTGCGCTTGGGTGGTCTGCTGGGGGCTCTGGTCAACCTCTCGTGCGGGTAGTCGCGCCCCGGCCCGGAATCTCGACTCGTGAGGGCCCGGATGCCCGGCCGGCCAAGGCCCGGCCCCTCGCCTCATCGCTGACGCGGCCGCTCCCCACGGGAAGCCCCCAAACCGGCCCTGACACCGCCCGAGGGGACACCGCTCCCCTGGCCCCCTCAGGCGAGGGAGCTCGCCGCCCCCTGGAGGGCCCGCAGGACTCGGGACACCGCCGGGGCGGCTTCCGTGCCTCGGCGGAGGGCTGCGACGACGTGGCGGGTGGGGCGGTCGTGGGTGAGGGTGCGGACCGTTACGCCCGAGGCTCGGGCCGAGACCATGCGGGGGACCAGGGCTACGCCCATGCCCGCCTCGACCATCGCCAGGATCGCGGTCCACCCCGAGGCCGAGTGGGCCTGTTCCGGGACGAAGCCCGCCGGTTCGCACGCCGAGCGGGTGATCTCCGACCAGGGGCCGCTGCCGCCGTAGATCCACCGGTCCGCCGAGAGGTCCGCCAGGCGGAGCACGGGTGCGGCCGCGAGGGGGTGGTCCTGGGGGAGGGCCACATCCAGGGGGTCTTCCAGGAGGGTGATCCGGATGAAGCGGGCGTCCCAGGCGGTCGGGGCGTGCGCGGCGAGGGAGAGGGCGAGGTCCACGGTGCCGGCGGAGAGGAGTTCGTAGGATTCGGCCGCCTCGGTCTCGCGTACGCGGAGTTCGATGCCCGGGTGGGTGAGGCGGAGGGCGGCGACCGCCGGGACCACGAGGACCGGGACCGCCGTGGAGAAGGCGCCTACGCGGACTTCGCCCGACTCCCCCGACAGGTAGCCGGTGAGTTCGGCGTCGGCGCGTTCGAGCTGGGCGAAGACGGCTTCGGTGTGGCGCAGGACCAGGTGGGCGGCGTCGGTGAGGCGGACCCGTCGACCCTGGGGTTCGAGGAGCGGTACGCCCAGCTGGCGGGCGAGGTTGGTCAGCTGCTGCGAAACGGCCGAGGGCGTCATGTGCAGCGCCTCGGCCGTCGCGGTCACGGTGCCCCGGTCGGCCAGGGTCCGCAGGATGCGGAGCTTCTTGATGTCCCAGTCGGTCACCTGATTTCTCCCAGCATGCCCCGTCCTTCAGGGCGGGGAGGAATGGGTCCTTGGCTCGGAGCCGCGAAGCGGCGGAGTTCTCTGCGCATCTGTTCTGACCTGCACTCTCTTCCGTTGTCAGTGGGGGCTGTTAGGTTGCGGGTCATGACGACAGCCGTGAAAGCCGACGAGGTGGCCGGGCACGCCCGTTACACCTACCGGCTGCGTGTGTCGTCCTCCGCGCTTGCGAAGCTGGAGGCGGAGTGGGCGCGGTGTCGGTGGGTGTGGAACGAGTGCGTGGCGAAGTCCCGCAAGGTCCACATGCACAACAAGACGACCGGCGAGAAAACGACGTGCGGGCCTGCGCAGCTCGACAAGATGTTGACCGAGGCCCGCCAGTCGATGAGCTGGCTGCGGGAAGGCGGCTCGGTGCCGCAGCAGCAGATCATCCGGGACTTCGCGAAGTCGAGGGCGAAGGCACTGAAGGACATCAAGGCGAAGCTGCCGGTGCGGCAGCGGGCCGGGATGCCCCGCATCAAGCGGAAGCGGGAAGCGGCCCCGTCGCTGAACTACACCACCCGCGGATTCCGGGTTCGGGACGGCCGTCTGCACCTGGCCGGCGGGATCGTGCTGACGGTGGTGTGGTCCCGCGGTCTTCCGTCGGCTCCATCGTCGGTGCGGGTGTACCGGGACAGCCTCGGGCACTGGTACTGCTCGTTCGTCGTCGCCACCGTGACCGAGGACCTGCCGGAGACCGGCCAGTCCATAGGCATCGACTGGGGCGTGAAGGAGACCGCCACCACCACCTCCGACTCCCATGACCTTCCGCACGCCCAGCACGGGAAGACGGCCGCCGCGAAGCTGGCCAGGTACCAGCGGATGATGGCCCGGCGCCGGACGCCGAAGAACCGGCCCGACACCGCCGGCTACCGCAAGGCCCGCAAGGCTGCGGCAAAAATGCACAAGAAGATCGCCCGGCAGCGGCAGGACACCGGCCGCAAGTGGGCCAAGACCGTCGTCCGGGACTTCGACCATCTGGCCGTGGAGGACTTCCGGCCCCGCTTCCTCGCGAAGTCCACGATGGCCCGCAAGGCCGCTGATGCCGCGATCGGCGCCGTGAAGACCGCGCTGGCCGAGATGGCGCGCAAGCACGGACGGACCGTGCACCTGGTCCACCCCGCGCACACCACCATGGACTGCGCACACTGCGGAGCGAGAGCCAAGCACGCACTCCCCCTCTCCGAGAGAACGTATACGTGCACCGCGTGCGGAACCTCGTCCCCCAGGGACAAGAACTCCGCCCGTGTGATGCTCGTCCGGGCTGGTCTCAACCCGGCTAGTGCTGATCTTGTAAGCCCTGCCCGTCGCTGACGGTCAGGCGAAGTGAGCTAGGAATCCCCGTCCTTCAGGGCCGGGAGGATGTCAAGGGAAGGAAATTACCGGCGGGCCGTGCTGCCGAAGGCGACTCCGCCCAGGATCAGGGCCATGCACAGGAGCTGCGCGGGGCCGGTGCGCTCGCCGAGGAGGAGCAGGCCGAGGGCTGCGACGCAGACCGGCTGGAGGTAGTAGACGACTCCCGCGCGGGCCGCCCCGATGAGGGAGATGGCCTTGTTCCAGGCGAAGAAGGCGACCGCGGAGGAGAAGACGCCGACGTAGAGGAGGGGGCCGACGGTGTGGGGCGTCGCCTCGAAGCCGCCCTGGACGGTGAGGGAGACCGCGTAGGCGGGGGCCAGCATCAGGGCGCCGAGGACGAAGGTGGTGAGGAGGAAGGCCAGGCCGCCGATCTCCGCCGGCTTGCGCTTGAGGAGGGCGCTGTACGTGGCGAAGGAGAGGGCGGCACCCAACATCCACAGGTCGCCGGCGCCGAAATCGAAGCCGAGCGAGCCGTCGCCGACCAGCAGCAGCACCCCGAAGGCCGCGAGCAGCATCCCGAAGGAGCGGCGGACGCCGAGCCGTTCGCCGCCGAGGCGGGCGTACAGGGCCATGATGACCGGCGAAGCCGCCATGATCATGCCCATGTTGGAGGCGGAGGTGGTCAGTCCTGCCTGGTGGACCAGGGTGTTGTAGAGGGTGACGCCGAAGAGGGTGGCGAGGCTGATGTAGCCGAGGTGCTTGCGGAGCAGGGTCCGCTGCTGCCAGGCCTGGCGGGCGGCGAAGGGGGCGACCGCGACGGCGGCGACGATCCACCGCCAGAAGACGGCCTGGACGGGCGGGACGGTGTCCGCCATGCCGCGGGTGGCGACGAAGCTGCCGGACCAGACGACCGTCGCGACCAGGGCGAGGAGTACGCCCAGTCCGGCGGCTCCCTTCCTCGCCTTGTCTCCGGCAACGGCGCCGCCGCCGGCGAGGGCGCCGGCGGCGGTGGGTGCGGTGCGGATGCGGTCCATGACGGTCACTGGTGGTTTCCCCCTGAGCGTGTGGTGTGGGTCGTGGACCCACTCTCACACCTTCGCTTTGCCCAGGTCCATCGAAAGATTTCGATCGGTTCCTTCAGTCGCGCTGAACGGTTCCGGCTTGGGCTTCGCCGCCCGGCCCGGGAGCTGGCCGAAGACCGTGGCACCGAAGGCGAGGGCCATGCCCACCAGCTGTACGGGCGACAGCGCCTGGCCGAGCGCGGCCCAGCCGATGACGGCGGCGGTGAGCGGGGACAGCGGGCCGAGCAGGGTGACGGAGGTGGCGGTGAGCTGGCCGATGCCGCGGAACCAGAGGAAGTACGCGGCCCCGGTGTTGATCAGCATCATGTAGCCGTAGCCGAGGAAGGCCTTGCCGTCGAGCGCGGGCGGCGCCCCCTCGACCAGCGCGGCGATCGGGATGATGACCAGGCCGCCCGCGGTGAGCTGCCAGCCGGTCACGGCCAGCGGGCCGACGCCCTCGGGGCGTCCCCAGCGCTTGGTCATCACGGTGCCCGCGCCCATGGAGGCGGAGGAGACCACGCCGGCTATGACGCCGATGAGGTCGAGCTCGGCCTCGGCGGTCAGCACCACCATGCTCACGCCGAACGCGGCGACCACGGCGGCGAGCACGGTCCGGAGCCTGGCCCGCTCCCCCAGGAGGAGGGCGGCGAGCCCCACGACGAAGAGCGGCCCGGCCGAACCGAGCACGGCGGCGACGCCGCCGGGGAGCCGGTAGGCGGAGAGGAAGAGCAGCGGGAAGAAGGCGCCGATGTTGAGGGTGCCGAGTACCGCGGACTTCCACCACCAGGCGCCCTTGGGCAGGACGCGGGAGAGGGCGACCAGGAGCAGGCCGGCGGGCAGGGCGCGCATGGCCCCGGTGAAGAGGGGCCGGTCGGCGGGCAGCAGCTCGCTCGCGACGAAGTAGGTCGAGCCCCAGGAGATGGGGGCGAGCGCGGTCAGGATGGTGGTGGTGACGCGGTTCACGGTCACTCCTCGGGCAGATGAGGATGGGCTGGCGGGTGCGGGTTGGCCGCGACCTACCCGGGGGCCCGTCCCCGGACCTCCCCGAGTAGGTCGCTGATAAGTAGCTTACCCCTAAGCTACTTTTACGCAAGCTACTTTCTTGCGAACGACTGAGCGGAACGGGATACTTCAGTTATGACCGAGGTG
Source organism: Streptomyces sp. NPDC040718 (assembly GCF_055593565.1). Lineage (NCBI taxonomy): Bacteria > Bacillati > Actinomycetota > Actinomycetes > Kitasatosporales > Streptomycetaceae > Streptomyces > Streptomyces sp. NPDC040718. The sequence goes on from NZ_JBVIXO010000022.1 coordinate 65,687, forward strand.
AAGAAGGACGCCGCGACGGACGCCGTCGACGCGATCACCGCACAGTGGGCCGACGTGCGGCCCGACCTGGACACCGCCCCGATGGCCGTCTTCGGCCGGATCTACAGGATCGCCAAGGCCGTCGGAGAAGCCGTGGAGCGCGCCTACAACGGCTACGGCATCAGCCGGGGCGAGTTCGACGTCATCGCGACGCTGCGCCGCTCCGGGGCCCCGTACACTCTCTCGCCGCGCCAGCTGTCGGCCACCCTGATGCTCACCACCGGCGGGATGACCGGCCGCCTGGACAAGCTGGAGAAGGCCGGACTGCTCACCCGCAGCCCCGACCCGCACGACCGGCGCGGGCTCCAGGTGACCCTCACCGACCGGGGCCTCGCCCTCGCCGACGAGACGGTCTCCGCCGGCCTCGCCGTACACCGCCGGGCCCTGGAGGGCTTCGACCCCGAAGAGGTCGAGCAGCTCACCGGGATGCTGCGCAAGCTGCTCGCCGACGTGTCCTAGGACGGCGGGGCGCTTCCGGGTACGACAAGGCGCCGGAGGTCGCGTCGGGACCGGCTCACACCGGTTCCGCGGACCTCCGGCGCCCGGAAGTCTTGATGAAGGGACCTGCCCGGTCGGGTCAGGCCTGGTTCTTGCGCGACTTGTCGCCGACCATCACGAGACCCGCGATGACCAGGAACAGCACGATCGGCGCGGCCACGAACAGGCCGAGCGTCTCGCCAATGCTCAGGCCCGGGCCCGGGTCGTCGCCGTCGTCGCGGGTCAGCGCGAGGGCGGGAGACGTCATCAGCAGCATCATCAGCGTCGTTCCGGCCGTGACGGCGCCGGCGCGCAGAGCGTTCTTCTTGTCCACGGTGCAAACGTAGCGAACACCTAAACGAGGCGCGCGCCCGGGGGTGCCGTACGGGTCTGCGCCCCCTCCCGCACCGCGCTCAGCAGGGCGTTCGCCCGGGCCGAGGCGGTCAGCGCCTCCAGGGTCAGCGGGCGCCCGTCCGCGTCGGCGACCGGCAGCCGCCAGTTGGGGTACTGGTCCCAGGTGCCCGGCAGGTTCTGCGGCCGCCGGTCCCCCACCGCGTCGGGCAGCCACACGCCGACCAGCCGGGCGGGCGTGCTCAGCAGGAAGGCGTACAGGGCCCGTACGGCGGCCTCCTCGCCCTTGGTCTCCAGCCCCAGCCGGTCCAGTAGCGCCAGCCACTCGGCGGTGTCGGCGGCGTCCTCGGAGCGCTCCAGGTCCAGAGGCCGGGTCAGCAGGCCCAGCCGGTCGCGCAGTTCGACGTGGGAGCCGGCCAGCTTGGCGGCGGTGGGCGGCAGGTCGTGGGTGGTGGCGGTGGCCAGGCACCGGGACCGCCAGGCCCCGGCCGGCAGGGGTTCGCCGTCGCCGGTCCAGTCCCGCTCGAACCACAGCACCGAGGTACCGAGGATCCCGCGCCGGGCCAGCGCCCGCCGCACCTGCGGCTCCACCGTCCCGAGGTCCTCGCCGACCACCAGCGCCCCGGCCCGGTGCGCCTCCAGGACCAGTACGGCCAGCATCGCCTCGCCGTCGTAGGAGACGTACGTACCCTGCGCGGCCGGGGTGCCGTCCGGGATCCACCAGAGCCGGAAGAGGCCCATGACGTGGTCCACGCGCACCGCGCCCGCGTACCGGAACACCCCGCGCAGCAGGGCCCGGAAGGGCGCGTACGCCGATTCCTCCAGGGCGTCGGGCCGCCAGGGCGGCAGTCCCCAGTCCTGGCCGCGCGCGTTGAAGGCGTCGGGCGGGGCCCCGACGGAGGCGCTGCGGGCATGGAAGGAGCCGGTACGGGCGTCGGAGCCGTCCGGGTGCACCCCGACGGCCAGGTCGTGCACGATGCCGACCTCCATCCCGGCCTCCCGCGCGGCCCGCTGGGCGGCGGTCAACTGGGTGTCCGTCAGCCAGACCAGCCAGCAGTGGAAGTCGGCGCGCTCCTGCGGGTCTTCCCCCGAGGCGGTCGCGCACCAGGCGGCGTGCGCCGCGAGCCCTTCGCCCTGCGCGGCGCGGAACGCCCGGTAGGCGGCCTCGCGCGCGGGGGTGCGCGGGACGGCGTACAGCAGTTCCAGGGCGGCGCGCTTGAGGGCCCAGACGGCGTCCCGGTCGATCAGCGCCCCCTTCTCCAGCACCTCGCGGCGCAGCTCCCCGCCCCGGGCGGCGAGTTCGGCGAGGGCGTCCCGGTCGGGGCAGGCCTCCCACTCGGGCAGGTCCTCGACGCGCAGGTGCACCGGGTCCGGGAAGCGGCGGGAGGAGGGCCGGTAGGGGGACGGGTCGCTCGGGGTGCCGGGGAAGGCCGCGTGCAGCGGGTTGACCTGGATGAATCCGGCGCCGTGGGTGCGGGCCGCCCAGCGGGCCAGCTCCGCGAGGTCGCCGAGGTCGCCCATGCCCCAGGAGCGCTCCGAGAGCAGGGAGTAGAGCTGGACGAGCAGCCCGTGGGCGCGGTCGGGCGCCGCCGGGGCCCGGTCCGGGGCCACGATCAGGGTGGCGGAGGCGGTGCGGCCGTCCGGGGTCCCGGCGGTCAGCCGGTGCACCCCCGGGGGCAGTCCGGGGTTCCAGTCGGCCTGCCCGGCCCCGTCCTCCAGGGTCACCCGCACCCGGGTCCCGGCAGGAAGCGCGGCCAGAGCCCCGGGGGCGGGTTCGCCCCGCCAGTGCACCAGGGTCGGCGGGAGCAGCCGCCCGGCCCGCTCCCGCTCGGCCCGGTCCGCCCTCTCCCGCACCTCCTCGGGGGTGCCGGCGGTGACGCCGATCAGGCCCAGCACGGCCCGGACCGTGGCCTCGGGCACCTGGACGGTGACGTCCTCGGAGGGCTGGTAGGAGGTGGCGACGCCGTAGAGGGCCGCGAGCCGGGCGAGGTCGTCCATCGTCATCCTTGGCTGGGTGAGGGGCGGGGGTTAGGTGAGCGGCTCGCTCGTGAGGTGGGCCTCGGAGACGAGCGGGGACTCACTGGTCAGGGGCGCGTACGCGGAACCGGCCAGCGGGGGTTCACTGGTCAGCGGCGGGTACGCGGCGTCCACGGCCGGCTCGTCGGCGGGACCGGACGGGACGGGCAGGTGGGAGAGCGGGGCGGGTTTCCTGCGGCTGCCGGTCGCTGTGCGGGCGTTCATGAGGTCCTCCCTCTACGGTTCTTCGGACCGCCGTGCGGTTCTCGGGACCGCGTCGCGGCTCTTCGGACCGCCCATGCAACACCCGTGGCGAACACCGCAGCCATACCCAGTCAGGGGCATCGCATTCCTGGCCGATCCAGGTCAGATCACCCCACGCGCATTGACACCCCCGCCGCACGGGTGGTGGGCTCGGGCTCGTTCACACGGTCGGGGGACGACTCGGGACGGGGGAGGCTCCGTGCAGCTCAGGGGCAGGAAGCGGACCACGGCCGCGGCCGTCGCAGTGATCGGTACGCTCCTCGGCGGGGCCGTCGCGTCGGCTCCGCCGCGGATCAGCGCGGCACCGGGGACTTCGGGCTCCCCGCGCCCTGACAGCGGGTCCGCTCCCGTCTTCACCGCAGGACTCGGGCCCGTCATCGACCCGGGCTCCGACGTTCCCCGAGCCGTTTCCGAGGGTCCGGCCGTGTGGCCGCGGCCGCAGTCGGCCACCGCCGATCCGGGCCGGGAGCTGCCGGTGCCGGCGGAGGCCGTGATGGTGCTCCCGTTCGACGTGGACCCGTACGCCGCCGAGGTCGTGCGCACCGCCCTGCGCGCGGCCGGCGTGCGCACCCTGCACGAGCGGCCCCCGGGCGCGGCGCTGCCCGAACGGGCCCTCGTCGTACGGCTCCAGGGCGCGGACGCCGAGGAGGCCCTGCTGTCGCTGGGCGCGGCCCCGGCCGGGGACCTGCCGGCCGGCGGCTACCGGCTGGCGGTGGGCAGGGCCGGCGGGCGGGACACCGTCGCGCTGGCCGGGGTGGGCGAGGACGGGCTGTTCCACGCCGCGCAGACGCTGCGCCAGCTGCTGGCGGCCGGGCACGGCAGGGTGCCCGGGATGCTGGTGCGGGACTGGCCGATCGCGCCCGTGCGCGGGATCACCGAGGGCTTCTACGGGCAGCCCTGGACCCGGGAACAGCGCCTGGCGCAGCTGGACTTCCTGGGCCGTACCAAGCAGAACCGGATGCTGCTGGCGCCCGGCGACGACCCGTACCGCACCACGGCCTGGCGCGAGGAGTACCCGCGCGAACGGCAGGAGGAGTTCCGGGCGCTGGCCGAGCGGGCCCGCGCCAACCGGGTGGTGCTGGGCTGGGCGGTGTCACCGGGGCAGTCGATGTGTCTGGCGTCGGCGGACGACCGGGCGGCGCTGCTGCGCAAGGCGGACGCCATGTGGGAGCTGGGCTTCCGGGCGTTCCAGGTGCAGTTCCAGGACGTCAGCTACACCGAGTGGGGCTGCCGGGCCGACCGGGTGCGGTACGGGACGGGCCCCGCGGCGGCGGCGAAGGCGCACGCCGAGGTGGCGGGCGAGCTGGCGGCGCACCTGGCGGCGCGGCATCCGGGGGCGGCCCCGCTGTCGCTGCTGCCGACGGAGTACTTCCAGGAGGGCGCCACGACCTACCGGACGGCGCTGGCCGGGGCGCTGGACCCGAGGGTGGAGGTGGCCTGGACGGGCGTGGGCGTGGTGCCGCGCACCATCACGGGCAAGGAGCTGGCCGGGGCGCGGGCGGCGCTCGCGCACCCGCTGGTCACCATGGACAACTACCCGGTCAACGACTGGGACCCGGGCCGCATCTTCCTGGGCCCGTACGCCGGGCGCGATCCGGCGGTGGCGGGCGGTTCGGCGGGGGTGCTGGCCAACGCGATGGCGCAGGGCACCCTGTCGCGGATCCCGCTGTTCACTGCGGCGGACTACGCCTGGAACCCGCGCGGCTACCGGGCCGGGGAGTCCTGGGCGGCGGCGGTGCGAGACCTGTCCGGACCGGACCCGAAGACCCGGGCGGCACTGGCCGCGCTGGCCGGGAACACCGCTTCCTCGGGCCTGAAGGTGGAGGAGTCGGCCTATCTGAAGCCGCTGGTGGAGGAGTTCTGGCGGGCCCGCGCCGCCGGGGACAAGGCGGCCGGGGAGCGGCTGCGCGCGGCGTTCACCGTGCTCCGGGAGGCTCCGGAGCGCCTGGACGCGGCGGTGGCGGCGGAGGCCGGGCCCTGGCTGGAGCGGCTCTCGCGGTACGGGGCCGCGGGCGAGCTGGCCGTCGACCTGATGCGGGCCGAGGCCCGGGGCGACGGGGCGGCCGCCTGGCAGGCCTCGCAGGACCTCGCGGAGGCTCGGCGCGCGCTGGCCGAGCCGGGCGGGGTGCGGGTGGACGCCTCCGTGCTGGACCCCTTCCTGGCGAAGGCGGCGGCCGAGTCGGACGCCTGGACGGGCGCCGCCCGCAAGGACGGCACCGTGCGCCGCGAACCCGGCGCCCACACCGTCCGGCTGGATTCCGCGCGGCCGCTCGCCGCGGTCACGGTGATGACGGACCCGCTGGCGCCGGGCGCACGGGGTGCGGCGGTGGAGGTGCACGTGCCCGGCGAGGGCTGGCGCCGGCTGGCCGACGCGGCGGTGTCCGGGTGGACTCAGGCGGACGCGGGGGGCGTACGGGCGGACGCGGTCCGGCTGTCGTGGGCGGGCCCGGACCCCGTGGTGCACAAGGTGGTCCCGTGGTTCGCGGACGGCCCGCGGGCCCGCTTCGAACTGGCCGACGGGGGCCGGGCCGACGTGGAGGCCGGCGGCGCCGCGCGCACGGTGTCGGCGCAGCTGTCCGGGCTGCGCCCCGGGGAGTTCCGGGGTCCGCTGACGGCGGCCCCGCCGGCCGGGGTGCAGGTGCGGCTGCCGCAGGACGTGGTGGTGCCGCGGGGTGCGACGGTCGCCGTCCCGGTGGAGGTCACCGTCGCGGCGGGCACCCCGTCCGGGGAGTACGCGGTTCCGCTGAGCTTCGACGGGGAGGTGCGGGTGCTCACCGTCCGGGCGGTGCCGCGCACCGGCGGCCCGGACCTGCTGCGCGGGGCCCGCGCCACCTCGTCGGGGGTCGAGGCCCCGCAGTTCCCGGCGTCGGCGGCGGTGGACGGCTCCCCCGCGACCCGCTGGTCGTCCCCGGCGGTGGACGGCGCCTGGTGGCAGGCCGAACTGGCCGCCCCGGCCAGGGTGGGCCTGCTGACCCTGCGCTGGCAGGAGGCGTACCCCTCGGAGTTCCGGGTGGAGACGTCCGCCGACGGCGTTGCGTGGCGCCCGGGTGCGGTGGTGTCCTCCCGGGGCGGGGTGGACGCGGTCCGGCTGGACGCGCCGGACACGCGCCACGTCCGCGTGACGTGCGACCGCCGGGCGACGCGCTTCGGCTGCAGCCTGTGGTCTGCGACGGCCCAGGCGGTCGTGCCGCCTTCCTGACGCGGGCCGGGGTCGGTGCGCATGGCTGGGGCCGGTTGCCGGCCGCTGCGCGGGGCGTTCCCCGACCCGCCCTTCACCCGTTCTCGCCTCAGTTGCCGGGGCGGCTACGGACACGGCGCTACGGCGCCCGCGCCTGAAACGCCGGCGGGGCTGTGTACAGCCCCGCCGGCGTTTCAGGCGCTGGGGGCACCCCCAGCGGTAGCTGGGGGAGGGTCTGGGGGCGGAGCCCCCAGGGGGTCCGGGGCG
>NZ_JBVIXO010000023.1:0-66849 GCF_055593565.1 Streptomyces sp. NPDC040718
AACGCCCTCCAGAACACCGGCGAAGGCGCCGCCCTCACCATCCACGCCACCACCGCCTACGGCAACATCACCGCCCTCACCGCCTGAACACGGCCACGGCGGCAAGGCCCGGCCACCGCCCGGGACCGGCTATCTCGAACGGGTCGACCGGGAGAGCCGCGGTTGACGGGCGGTCAAAGGACGTAGGTCGCCTCGTTGCGGCCCAGCAGGTACCCGAGCTGGAGCCGGTTCAAGGCTCCGAGGTCCTGTTTGATGGCGGCGATGTGGGCCTGGAGGGAGCGCTCGCTGATCCCTATGCGGCGCGCGATGGCCTTGTCGGAGTAGCCCTCCACGAGCAGCCGGCTGATGGACTCCCGGATCGCCGGAACCACCTCGTCCGCCGCCTTGGCCGCGTGCAGCGGGACGAAGGGAAAGGGTTTCGCCCGGTCCCAGGCCTTGTCGAACGTATCTCTGAGAAATCGTACGATGGTCGGTTCGGTAATGGAGATCGCCGTGGTACGGTCCTCGTTTGCCGAAATGAAGGCGACATCGTCCACAATGATCAAACGGTCAAAGAATTCTTCCAGCGTCCGTACTTGAGCACCGTATTCGGTGACGGTGCGGACGTATTCCTTCGTCGCCTCGTCGAATCTCGTCGTGTGCTGATACAGCGTCCGCATGGCGATCCCCGCCGCGATCTGCCGCCGTACGGATTCCAGGGCGTCCTTCAGCACCGCGCTCGGGCGCGCCCCGTCGGGCTGCGCCGTGAGGATGTCCCGCCGGACCGACGCGAGGGCGTCGTTGATCGCCGTCGAGATGCTGCCCAGGCCGTGCAGGTACCGGACCCCGGGCCCCACCACCTCCTCCCCGTCGGCATCCGGCGCCGCGGCCGGGGCGGGGTGCGCCGCCGCCTGCTGCGCGGCTTCCTGCGCCAGCAGGCCGAGGTGCGTTGCGAGTTCCCGCAAGAACGCCTGAGGTTCCCCCGCCGCGGCCGGGTACAGCCCCTCAGGTGCACCGCTTTGTGCGGTTTTGACGTATTTGACTACGTCCACTTGCCACCCCTGTCTGTCCGGTATGCAGGTATTTGCGGCGGTTGAGACCCCGTGGGTTCCCGCAATGCGGAAACCGGAGCCATCGTAGGTCTACCTGGTCTCGAGTCGGCAGGGGAGATTTGGTCTCACCGCAGGAACGAACACCGAGAAGGCGCACCGGAGATCAGCACCGCCGGAAACCGCCTCGGTTTGGCGTTCCTGGAATGGCCAAAGGCGAAACGACTCGAGGGGACTGGGAAAAATGGGGAAGAACCACACGGTGACTCGTCCGGCCGGCCGCGTTTCGGGAATCCGCGGCCGCGTCGTACTCGTGACCGCGGGCATCGCCCTCGGCCTGGGTACGACGGTCGCCGGCATCGCCACCCAGGGGGGCTTCTCCGCCGACTCCGCCGACCACCTGCGCCTCGGCGACGTCGGTTGGAACAACGCGAACCCGCACGTCGTGGCCGGTGGCGCCGATGACGTCGGCTGGAACAACCCGCAGCCGGTCACCACCCCCGCGCCGACGCCCTCCTCCAGCGACGACGTTGGCTGGAACTGATCCGCCCCCAGAGCCCCGTACTGCACTGCCTCACCTCCCGCCACTGACCGACCGGCAAAGGAATGGCTGATCCTCGTGGTTGCCTCCCCCTGGTTCCTGACCTCCGAGAGCGTCGCCGTTCCCGGCCCCGCCGCCCGCGTCTTCTGCTTCCCGCACGCCGGCGGCAACCCCCGGACCTTCCTCGGCTGGCAGCCCGCGATGCAGGACGACGCGCAGGTCCTCGCCGTCTGCCCGCCCGGCCGCGGCCACCGTTTCCGCGAACCGGCCCCCGCCTCCCTCGCCGGGCTCGCCGACGGCTCCGCCGCCGCCATCGCCCTCGCCGCCACCACCGACGACCGGCCCTTCCTCCTCTTCGGCCACAGCTTCGGCGCCGCCCTCGCCTTCGAGGTGGCCCGCCGCCTCGACGGCGTACGCGGCCTCGCCGGGCTCGTCGTCTCCGGCTGCAGTGCCCCCTCGCTGCTGCCCACCCCCCGCGTGGTCCAGGCGGCCCGGCTGGAGGGCCGCGCCTTCACCGAGGCCGTCGGCTTCTTCGGCGGGCTGCCCCCCGAGGTGCTGGAGGACGAGGCCGTGCAGGAGCTCCTCCTGCCGCACCTGAAGGCCGACTTCCGGATGGTCGCCGGCTACCGCTACCGGCCCGGCGCCCCCCTCACCGCCCCCGTCACCCTGCTCAACGGCACCGAGGACCCGCACGTCAGCGCCGCCGCGCTCGACGCATGGTCCCGCGAATGCGCCGCGCCGCCCGACCGGCACTGGACGGACGGCGGCCACTTCTACTTCGAGGACCGCCCCGACGCCGTCACCTCCGTCCTGCGCCCGCTGGCCCGCGCGGCGGCGGCCGGAACAACCCGCCCCGACGCTGAGTACGTTGAGCTGATCTAGCCCCCGTACCAGGCCCTGCGAGGAATCCCATGCACCCCACCACCACCCCGAGCACCGACCACGCCGCCCGGCTGCGGCGCGCCGTCGCCTTCCGCGACCTGCACGAGGGGCCCCGACCGTTCGTCGTCCCCAACCCCTGGGACGCGGGCACCGCACGCATCCTGGCCTCCTTCGGCTTCGCCGCCCTCGCCACCACCGGAGCCGGCCTCGCGCACAGCCTCGGCCGCCCCGACGGGGCCAACCAGGTCAGCCGCGCCGAGATCCTCGCCAACGCCACCGCGATCGTCGACGCCACCGGCCTGCCCGTCACCGCCGACCTGGAGAGCGGCTTCGGCGAGCGCCCCGAGGACGTCGCCGAGACCATCCGCCTCGCCGCCGGAGCAGGCCTGGTCGGCGGCTCCGTCGAGGACTCCACCGGCCGCGACGAGGACCCCGTGCGGCCCCTCGACGAGGCCGTCGAGCGCGTCGCCGCCGCCGTCGAGGCGGCAAAGGGGCTGGACTTCCCCTTCACCGTCACCGCCCGCGCCGAGAACTTCTTCCAGGGCCGCCCCGACCTCGACGACACCATCCGCCGCCTCAAGGCGTACGAGGCCGCCGGCGCCGACGTGCTCTACGCCCCGGCGCTCCCGGACGCCGACGCGGTCCGCGCCGTCTGCGCCGCCGTCGAACGGCCCGTCAACGTCCTGATGACCGCCGCCCTGAAGCTCTCCGTCGCCGACCTCGGCGCCCTCGGCGTACGCCGCATCAGCACGGGCTCCGCCCTCTCCCGAGCCGCCCTCGGCGCCCTCACCCGCGCCGCCCGCGAGATCACCGGGACGGGCACCTTCGGCTTCGTCGCGGACGCCCTCCCGTACGACGAGGCCAACGCCCTGCTGGCCGCCGCCCCCGCCCCGTCCGCCGACCCAGAGAGCGAACCGGCACCGTGAGCCTTCCGTACGCGCCACCCGCCGCCTCCGCACCGGCCGAGGCCCCCGCCGTCCACCTGTCCGCGCCCCGCTACGTACTCGGCGAGACCGCGGCCGACCACACCACCGTCGAGGGCCTGCTGGAGCGCGCCCGCGGCTTCGGGATGCCTCCCCGCGCCGACCTGTGGGGCTGGGGCACCGTCCACCGCACGGCCAAGTCCCTGGAGACCCTCGCCGCCGAGACCGCCGCCGCCACCCTCGACGGCGCGGGGGTCTCCCCGGGGGAGGTGGACTGCCTCATCCTGTGCTCCACCCGCTTCCCCGGCGGCCCCCGCACCCACGGCGCGTTCGTCGAGAACGTCATGGCCGCCACCGGCCTCGGCGCCGCCGCCTTCACCGGCCTCACCCTCGGCCGCTGCGCCAACCTCCTCGCGGGCATCCGCACCGGCCAGGCGTACGTGGCCTCCGGCATGCACCGCCGGGTGATGGTCATCACCGCCGACCGGGTCACCGACGAGGCCGTCCGCATGGAGAACTTCGCCCTCTTCACCGACGGCGCCGCCTCCTGCCTGGTCAGCGCCGACCCCCTCGGAGCCGACGCGTACGAGATCGTCGCCGGGGCCGGGGCCCAGGACCCCGCCGGACTCGACTGGTCCAACGAGATCAGCTCCGACCTCGCCCGCGAGGTCAACGAGAGGATCCTCGACGAGGCCGGCATGAAGATCGGCGACATCCACGGCGTGCTCCACGCCAACCTCTACAAGCCCCTGGTCGTCCTCAAGGAACGCCAGGCCGGCTTCACCCGCGAGCAGCTCTTCCTCGACAACATCCCGCGCGTCGGCCACTGCTTCGCCGCCGACCCGCTGATCAACCTCGTCGACCGCGACGCCGCCGGAGCCCTCAAGCCCCACGGGCACTACCTGCTCGCGTCCAGCGTCCCGGGCGTGCGGATCGGAGTCCTGCTGCGCAAGCTCCCGCACCACACCGCACCGGACACCGCGCCCACCACCGCACCGGACGCCGCACGCCTGGGGGACCACTGACATGACCGCGCCCATCACCCCCGACGAGGAGACCTCCCTCGACATGGCGCGGAGCTCCTACGCCCCCGCCTTCGCCCTCCCCGACCTGACCACCTCGCTCCCGGCCGGCCCCGTCGAGGCCTCGGCGGCCGGCGCGGACGAGGCCGCCCGGATCACCGCCGCACCGCCCGCCGACCTGTTCCGCCGGCTGATCTGCGACCAGGAGAGCGAGGCCGTCCTGCTCGCCGCCCGCCGGGTGCTCACCGCCTTCCTGCCCCCCGACGCCGACGGCACCCCCGACGAGGAAGAGGACGCCGACTCCGTCGCCGCCGAGGTGCTCGCCGCCCGCGACGGACTCGCAGCCGTCCTCGCCCCGCTGCGCACCCACCCCGACCCGGAGGTGCGCGACGCCGTCCTGCGCCAGCGCGCCCCCCTCGCACTGACCGGCGGCTGCTGGCTCGACACCCTCTCCCAGGCCGCCACCCAGCCCGCCGAGATCGTCGGCCGCCTCTTCGGCCAGCACTGGCGGCTCCAGGGCGAGGGCACCGCCGAGGCCGGGCTGCCCGCGCGCCGCCGCCGGGCCCTGGTCGCGCAGGGCGTCTTCCTCCCCGGGGTGGAGGCCGCCGCCTTCCTCGACGACGCCGCCGCCCTGCCCCTGACCGCCCTGCACGGCGCCTTCCGCCTCGCCCTGTCCCGGCTGCCCGCGTCGCACCTCCCCGAGGTCGTCGGCGTCCACTACGCCGCCCACGCCCTCGGCCTCGACGAACTCCTGCTCGGCGGCGAGCCGCTGCTCGCCGAGGGCGACGTACGCCCCCTGCTCGCCGCGTACCTCTCCCACACCCGGCAGTCACCGACCGGGCCCGACGACCGCCGCCGCACACTGGCCGCCGTACGCCTCCTCGTCCGCCTGGAGCGCGAGCACACCGCCGCCCTCGCCGAGCTCGCCGCCTGGCACGAGGGGCTGTCCCTCGACGCCCGGGTCGCGCGGATCGTCGAACGGCACGCCCCGCACGCCGGCCGCCAGCACCGCGCGGTACGCCTGGGCACCCGCAAGCTCACCGACTGGCTGGCCGACGGGCAGCTCGACGCCCCCGCCTTCGTCCGTGAGTTCCGCACCGCCCGGCAGCTCCGGCCCGCCCGCGACGGAGGCCCCTGCCGCTTCCTGAAGTCCATCAAGTTCGGCGGCCCCATGTTCGGCATCTTCGACGAGCGCGAAGCGGCCGTCCTCGCCGCCTGGGCGCGGTCCGTCGCCGACGGCGAGCCCGCCGGCGCCGACCTGGTCCCCACCACCGCCGGGCAGGACGCCGCCCGCGCCTGGAGCGAACGCCTCGCCGTCGCCGAACCCGCCGGGCTCCTCGTACGCGACCCCGACGGGCCCGGAGGCCCCGCCGACACCCGCGACCACCGCCGGTTCTTCCACCGCCTCGTCAACTTCGAGCGCCACCCCGGAGTCCTGCCGGCCGCCCGAGCCCGCGCCGAAGCCGGACTCGCCGAGGCCGAGCTGCTCTTCGAGCACGGCGCCGCCGGGCTGCTCACCGACGCGTCCTGGTTCACGTACACGCCCGAGGCCCTGCTGGAGCGGGTCGAGCGGATCTACTGGGACAAGCTCGTGGACCCGTACGAGCCGCTCACCGAGATCCCCTCCCGCGACGAGGTCGTCTTCGAGCAGTCCACGTACGCCCTCGGCAGCCTCATCGACGGCGCCTGGGCGCACCGCGTCGGCAACCTCGGCCGGCGCGGACGGCGCAGCGACGACATGCTCTTCTCCATCTACGCGGACGAGATGGGCCGCGGCGACATGGACAAGAACCACATCACGATCATCCACAAGGTCCTCGCCAGCATGGACATGGACCTGCCGCACATCCGGCAGGAGGCCTTCCTGCACCAGGGCGACCTGCCCGACCACCTCTACGGCTTCTCGATCCACCAGCTCTGCCTGTCGCTGTTCCCCGACAGCCTCTACAACGAGATCCTCGGCTACAACCTGGGCATCGAGATGTTCGGCCTCGGCGCGATGCGGCTCCACGAGATCCAGAAACTGCGCCGGCACGGCCTCGACGTCTCCTACGAAGAGGCCCACCTGTCCATCGACAACTTCTCGGCGGGCCACGCCCGCCAGTCCGCCGACATCGTCGTCGCCTACCTCGACGACGTCCGGCACCTGTCCGGCGAGGAGGCCGTCCAGCGCGAATGGCGCCGCATCTGGCGCGGCTACGCCTCCTTCGCCTTCTTCATCGAGCACGCCCTGGTGAAGAAGGTCCGCGCAGACACCCCCGCCGACCTGGTCATCTGAGGAGCGAGGCGATGGAAATGACGACGAGCTTCGACCCCGAGGTCCTCGCACTGCCCTTCTACGAGGACTCCCACCGCCGCCTCGCCGCCGAGGCGGGCGCCTGGTGCGACAGCAACCGGGTGCTGTGGGAGGAGATCCGCGGCCTCGACCCCGACGCTGCCGGACGGCGCCTCGTACGCGTCCTCGGCGCGGCGGGCTGGCTGAGCGAACTCGACCCGCGCGGCGCCCCGGTGGACGACTTCCGCGCGGTGTGCCTGCGCCGCGAGGCCCTCGCGTACACCGAGGACCTGGCCGACTTCGCCTTCTCCATCCAGGCGCTGGCCGCGACCCCGCTGCTGCGCTTCGGCAGCGAGGCGCAGCGCCGCCGCTACCTGCCGGGGATGGCCGCCGGAACCCTGATCGGGGCCTTCGCCGTGTCCGAGAAGGAAGCCGGGTCGGACGTGGCCTCGGTCGGGCTGGAGGCGGTGCGCGACGCGGACGGGGACGGCTCGTACGTGCTGAACGGCCGCAAGGCGTGGATCGCCAACGGGACCATCGCCGACGTGTTCGTGGTCATCGCCCGCACCGGCCAGGGCCCGGGGCCGCTGGGCCTGTCCGCCTTCCTGGTGCCGGCCGGCACCCCCGGGCTGCGGGCCGAGCGGATCGACGCGATCGCCCCCCGCTCCTTCGCCCACCTGTCCTTCGAGGACTGCCGGCTGCCGGCCGACGCGGTGCTCGGGCGGCCCGGGAAGGGGTTCGTGGTCGCGGTCGACCTGCTGGAGCGGTTCCGCACCACGGTGGGGGCCGCGGCCCTCGGCTTCGCCCGGCGGGCCTTCGACACGGCGCTCGCGCACGTGCTGGCGCGGGAGGCGTACGGGGCCACCCTCTTCGACCTCCAGCTGGTCAAGGCCTCCCTCGCCGACATGGAGGTCCAGCTGAACGCGGCCGCGCTGCTGGTGGCGCGCGCCGCCTGGGAGACCGACCGGGGCAGCCGCCGGTTCGCCCGGCACTCCAACATCGCCAAGGTCCACGCGACCGAGGCCGCCCAGGGCGTCGTCGACACCGCGGTGCAACTCCTGGGCGCGGCGGGCATCGTGGAGGGCTCGGTCACCGAGCGCCTGTACCGGCAGATCCGCTCGCTGCGGATCTACGAGGGCACCTCCGAGGTGCTGAGGATGGCCATCGCGGGCTCGCTGGACATGCGCAGAGCCGCCCGCGCGGTTGCCTGAGACCGCCTTACCCGTACCACCGTTCAACAGGGAGTTCCACAGTGAGCACCACCACCGTCAGCAGTCCCGTCGAGGCCGTCCGGCTCGCCGACCCGTACCCCTACTACGCGCGCCTCGTGGCCGAGCGCCCCTTCGCCTGGGACGCGGCGCTCGGGGCCTGGGTCGCCGCCGACGCGGCCGCGGTGCGCGCGGTGCTGGGCAGCGGCGCGCTGCGGGTACGGCCCGTCGCGCAGCCGGTACCGGCCGGGATCGCCGGCACGGCCGCCGGGGAGGTGTTCGGCGAGCTCGTACGGATGACGGACGGCGCCCCGGCGGCCCGGCTGAAGGGGGTCGTGGCCGGTGCGCTGGCCCGCGCGGACACCGCGTACGCGGCTTCGCTGGCGGCCCGCCTCACCCGCGAGGTGCTGGCGCAGGGCGGCGAAGTCCCGTACGAGGAGCTGATGTTCGGGGTCCCGGCGCGGGTGGTGGCCGCCCTCAGCGGCCTCACCGACGGGGCGGGCCGGGAGGCGGCCCGCGCGATCGGCGACTTCGTGCAGTGCATCCCCGCCACCGCCACGGAGGAGCAGTACGCGGCGGCTTCGGCCGCCGCCACCCGGCTCCGCGCCCTCCTGGGACCGGCCCTGGCCGAGGCCCAGGCGGCGCCACTGGCGGACCCGGCTCCCGGCCCCGGGCAACCGGCACCCGCGCCCGGCCCGGCGCCCGGGTCCGGGGCGATCGCCGCCTCCGGCGCGTCCGCCCGGGTCCCGTACTCCGCCCGGCAAGGGCAGGGGCTGCTGCGGGAGCTGGTCGCGGCCGCCGGGCGGGACGGCTGGGCGCGCACGGGGCCGCTGCTGTCCAACGCCATCGGCTTCCTCTCCCAGACCTACGACGCCACCGCCGGGCTGATCGGCAACACCCTCGTCGCCCTCGCCCGGGGCGCCGACGGCACCGATACCGGCGCCCTGGTGCGCGAGGTGGTCCGGTACGACGCGCCGATCCAGAACACCCGCCGCTTCGCCGCCGGACCCTTCGCGTACGCCGGTTCCACCGTGGAGCCCGGACAGCAGGTCCTCGTCCTCCTCGCCGCCGCCAACCGCGACCCCGCCGTCAACCCGGACCCGCACGCGCTGACCCCCGGCCGGGTGAATCCGGCCGTCTTCACCTTCGGCGCGGCGGCCCACCGCTGCCCGGGTGCGGAGCTCGCCACGGCCCTCGCCGGCGCCGTCGTCACCGAACTGCGCGCGGCAGGCTTGGGCACCACCGCGACCCCCGCCTACCGCCCGCTGGCGAACGCACGGATCCCGCTCCTCTAGCGCGCGGGCCGTCCCCGACGGAAGCCGACGCAGCCCCCGCAACCGCGATCAGGCCGGGGGCCGGTCACCCCTATGCCTTCAGACAGGACAAACCGCATCATGTCGGACAGCCTTCATCTCTGGATGCGTCACGAGGCCCGCCCCACCGAACGCCGGGCCCCCCTCACCCCCGAGGACGCCGCCCGCCTCGTCGGGGCCGGCATCCGCGTCACCGTCGAGGAGTCGGACCGCCGCGCCTTCCCCCTCACCGCCTACACCGCCGCCGGCTGCGCCACCGCCCCCACCGCCTCCTGGCACGAGCAGGCCCCCGACGACGCCTACGTCCTCGGCCTCAAGGAACTCCCCGCCGGCCCCGACGCCCCCGCCCTGCGCCACCGCCACATCTACTTCGGCCACGCCTACAAGGGCCAGGCCGGCGCCCGCGAGCTGCTCGCCCGCTTCACCGCGGGCGGCGGCGCCCTGCTCGACATGGAGTACCTCACCGACGAAGCCGGCCGCCGCGTCGCCGCGTTCGGCTACTGGGCCGGCTACGTCGGCGCCGCCCTCGCCGTCCTGCACCACCGCGGCGCCCTCACCACCCCGCTGCACCCCACCGACCGCCCCGCCCTGGACGCCCTCCTCGCCGCCGGGGCCCCCGCCACCGGCACCACCGCCCTCGTCATCGGCGCCCTCGGCCGCTGCGGCCGCGGCGCCTGCGACGCCCTCGTCCAGGCCGGACTGGAGCCCACCCGCTGGGACCTCGCCGAGACCCGGAACATCGACCGCCCCGCCCTCCTCACCCACGACCTGCTGGTCAACACCGTCCTGACCACCACCCCCGTGACGCCGTTCCTGACCAAGGCCGACCTCGACGACCCCGAGCGCCGGCTCTCCCTGGTCAGCGACGTCACCTGCGACGTCACCTCCGACTGCAACGTCCTGCCGGTCTACGACGAGACCACCACCTGGACCGAGCCCGTCCGCACCCTCCGCGAGGGCGAACGCCCCCTCGACCTCATCGCCATCGACAACCTCCCCTCCCTCCTCCCCGTGGAGGCCGCCACCGCCTTCTCCGCCGAACTCACCCCGCACCTGCTGCGGCTGGCCGAGTGGGACGGCGTCTGGGCCCGCGCCCTGCACACCTTCGAGGCGGCCGTGCAAGCCCAGGAGGCACCCCTTGACCACTGACCAGCAGCCCGCCGCGCCGGCCTCCGGCACCGTCCACTGGATAGGCACCGGCCTGTCCACCGGCCGCTCGGGCCTCTCCCTCGTCTGCGAACGCGCCCGCCGCGTGGTCCTGTGGGACCGCACCGCCGAACGCGCCGCCGCCCGCCTGGCCGCCCTCGGCCTGGCGGGCCGCGCCGAGGTCCGCGCCCTCACCCCCGCCGCCCTGGCGGCGGAGACGGGCGCGGGCGACGTCCTCGTCTCCATGCTCCCGGCCGCCGAACACCCCGCGCTGCTGCGCCTGGCGGCCGACCGCGGCGCCCACTTCGCCTGCACCAGCTACACCACCCCGGAGCTGGCCGAGCAGGCGCGGGAGGCCGCCGCACGGGCCCGTTCCGTCGTCCTCACCGAAGCCGGACTCGACCCCGGCATCGACCACCTGATGGCCCACGACCTGGTCGCCCGCGCCCGCGAGGCCGTCGGACCCTCCCCGGCGACCGCCGTGTTCACCTCCTACTGCGGAGGCGTCCCGGCGGACCCGGGCCCCTTCCGCTACCGCTTCAGCTGGGCCCCGTACGGGGTCCTGGCCGCCCTCGGCACCCCCGCCCGGTACGTGGCCGAGGGCGGCGAGGCCACCGCCGCCCGGCCGTGGGAGGCCACCCGGACCCTGACCCTGGCCGGCGAGGAGTTCGAGGTCTACCCCAACCGGGACAGCCTCCCCTTCGTCGCCCAGTACGGCATCCCGTACTACTGGCACCTCGACACCTTCGTACGCGGCACCCTGCGCAACTCCGGCTGGCGCGCCGCCTGGCAGCCGGTCTTCGACACCGTCGCCGCCGGGGACGCCGGAGCCGTCCGCGCCCTCGCCGCCGAACTCGCCGCCCGCCACCCCACCACCCCCGCCGACCGCGACCGCGTCGTGCTCTCCGCCTCCCTGGAACTGCGCACCAGGGCGGGCGGGCACTGGCGCGGCTCCCGGCTGCTCGACCTCACCGGCGACCGCGCCGAATCCGCGATGGCCCGCTGCGTCTCCCTCCCCCTCGCCTACGGCGTCACCCGGATCCTGGCCGGCGCCCTCCCCGCCGGCCTGGTCCGCGCCGCCGAAACCCCCCGGGAGGCCGGCCGCTGGCTGACCTTCCTCGGCGCCCACGGGCTCGCCGGGACCCACACCGAAACCGCCTCCACCACCGCACGAATACCCGCCTGACTCCCTCCTCACCTCACCCACCGAATCGAACGAGAGGTTCCGACAATGGGGCACGAGAGCTTCCGGCCGGGCACCACGCACTTCCGCTGCGTGGGAGTCGGCGTGGGGCCGGCCAACCTCAGCCTGGCGTCCCTGCTGCACGGCAGGCCGGACGTACCCAATCTCTTCCTCGACCGCAAGGAGTCCTTCGGCTGGCACGACGGCCAGCAGATCCCCGGCAGCACCCTCCAGGTCTCCCAGTTCAAGGACCTGGTCAGCCTCGCCGACCCCGCCAACCCCTTCTCGTTCCTGTCGTACCTGCACGCCAAGGGACGCGTCTACCACTTCCTCAACGCCCAGTTCGACGACGTGCCCCGGCTGGAGTTCCGCAACTACCTGGCCTGGGCCAGCCGCCGCAACGAGAACGTCGTCTTCGGCGAGGGCGTCCGCGAGGTCGACTTCGACGACGGACTCGGAGTCTTCACCGTCCGCACCGACCGGCGCACCGTCACCGCCGACAACGTGGTGGCCGGCGTCGGCAGCCGCCCCTGGGTACCGCCACAGGGCGAACACCTGCTCGGCCCCACCCAGTTCCACGTCGCCGACTACGTCCACGCCGCGCGCGACGTCGGCGGCAAACGGGTCGTCGTCATCGGCGGCGGCCAGTCCGGAGCCGAGGCCTTCCTCGACCTGATCTCCCGGGGCGGCTGGGAACTGCCCCGCCGGGTCTCGTGGATCTCCCGGCGGCAGAACTACTTCCCCATCGACGACTCGCCCTTCACCAACGACTACTACATGCCCAGCCACGCCGACTACTTCTACGGACTGCCCCGCGAGCGCCGCCAGTCGCTGAACTCCCGCAACGTCCTGACCAGCGACGGGATCTCCGAATCCACGCTGCGCGAGATCTACCAGACCATCTACGTCCACCGGTTCGTCGAGGGCAACGAGGACCTCGTCGCCCTGCACCCCGGCCGCGAGGTCTTCGACGTCCGCCCCGGCCCCTTCGGCGGCTGGGAGGTCTGCGCCCGCCACACCGGCGAGCCCGAGTCCGCGGAGAAGTTCGAGGCCGACGCCATCGTCTGGGCCACCGGCTACCGGCCCGCCGCCATGGACTTCCTCGCGCCCCTCGCCGGACGCCTGGAGCACGAGGGGGAGGAGCTGCGCGTCGACGAGGACTACGCCGTCCGCTGGGACGGGCCCGCCGACCGCCGGATCTTCGTACAGAACGGGGTCCGCGGCCAGCGCGGCCTCGCCGACCCCAACCTCAGCCTCAACGCCTGGCGCAGCCGGCGCATCGCCGACCGGCTGTGCGGCGTACGCGGCGACGAGCAGCTCGCCTCCTTCATCGAATGGTCCTCGAAGGCCCCCCAGGAAGAACGGTGGACCGCCTGATGAACACGGACAGCACCCGCCCCTGCCGCACCCTCGCCACGGACCTCCTCGCCACCCCCGTGACCACCGACCCCGCCGACCCCGCCGTCTACCGCGCCACGGCCGCCGCCAGCGGCGGCCCCGCCGGGGCCCGTACCGACGTCGCCGTCGTCGGCGCCGGAATCCTCGGCGTCCTCATCGCCCGCGAGGTCCTCACCCGCGACCCCGCCGCCACGATCACCGTCCTCGACCGCGACATGATCGGCTCCGGCGCCACCCGCCGCTCCGCCGGACTGCACTTCCCGCGCGGAGCCAACGACACCGTCCGCGCCCTCGCCGCCGAGAGCGAGCGCTTCTACGCCGACCTCCACACCGCCCGCCCCGACCTGCCCATCCACCCCCTCGGCATGACCGTCCTCGCCCCCGAGGCCGCCGAGGCCCGGCTCCGCGAGGTCTACCTCCCCGAGGCCAAGCTCCGCTGGACCACCGAACTCCCGCCCGCCGTCCCCGCGCTGCCGCGGGACTTCGGGGCCTGGGAGGGCGACGGCTGCCAGTACGCGGACGTCCACGCCCTCACCCAGCTCCTCGCCGCCGAACTGCGCCCAGCGGTCTCCTTCCGCGAGGGCGTCGCCGTCGAGACCGTCGCCGCCGGTCCCGGCGGCGCCCGCCTCACCCTGACCGGCGGCGCCACCCTGACCGCCGGGCACGTGGTCATCGCCCCCGGGCCCTGGCTCGCCGAACCCGCCTGGCGGGAGCTCGTCGCCCCGCTCGGAGCCCGCGTCAAGAAGATCGTCGCCCTGCACGTGGAAGTGCCCCCGGCCCCCGGCGACCGGGCCCTCGTCCTGCACACCGAGGACGCCTTCCTGCTGCCCCTCCACCACCGCGGCCACTGGCTCTTCAGCTACACCTGCCGGGAGTGGGACGCCGACCCCGCCACCGTCGACCCGGCCCTCACCGCCGGCCACCTGCGCGAAGCCCGCGCCCTGCTCACCCGCTACGCCCCCGGCCTGGCCGCCCACTGCCGGTCGGGCCGGGTCTTCTGCGACGCGTACGGGCCCGACGGCACGCCGCTGGCCACCCGCCTCGACCCCTACGGCCGGCTCCTCTTCGCGGGCGCCGCCGGCGGCTCCGGCTACCGGCTGGCCCCGGCCCTCGCCGCCCGGGCCGCCGACCTGATCCCCTCCCTCCCGTCACCGCGAAAGGCCACGACATGATCATCGCGAGTTATGACGCCGCCGCCCTGGAGCAGGCGTTCGGCATCGGCATGAGCGACGTGGAGGGCCTGGGCACCGGCGCCGGCTGGGGCCGCGTAGCCCCCGGCGGCGCCACCGACGGCCACCACCACGACGAGACCGAGCTGTTCGTCATCGTCTCCGGCAGCGGCGAGCTCGTCGTCGACGGCGAGACCCACCCCGCCGCCCCCGGCACCGTCGCCCTCTTCGAACCCTTCGAATCACACGTCCTGCGCAACACGGCCGGCGACGGCGCCGACCTCGTCTTCTTCACCCAGTACTGGCGCGACGCCGAACGGGCCGTGGCCTCCGCCGCCGCCCCCGCCCGCGAGGGCTTCGCGGGCCGCCCCGTCTTCGTCTTCTCCACCCCGCCCACCCCCAACGGCGACCTCCACCTCGGCCACCTCTGCGGCCCCTACCTCGGCGCCGACGCCTTCACCCGCTTCCAGCGCATGAACGGCGCCGAGGCCTACCACCTCACCGGCAGCGACGACTACCAGAGCTACGTGGTCGGCGCCGCCCGCGCCGACGGCCGCACCCCCGCCGATACCGCCGCCCACTACAGCGCCGAGATCGCCGAAACCCTGCGGCTGATGGACATACCCGTCGACCAGTACACCGTCACCGACCAGGACCCCGGCTACCGCGAGGGCCTGAAGGACTTCTTCACCAAGGTCACCGCCTCCGGCGGGGTGTCCGTCGCCGAACACGACGCCCTCTTCGACGCCCAGACCGGCCGCTACCTCTACGAGGCCGACGTCAAGGGCGGCTGCCCCGGCTGCGGCAACGACACCTCCGGCAACATCTGCGAGGAGTGCGGCGAGCCCAACACCGTCACCGACCTCGCCGAGCCCCGCTCCGCCGCCCCGGAGGCCCCGGTGCGCGGCACCTCCGCCCGCTGGACCCTCCCCCTGCACACCTTCTCCGGCGAGGTCCGCGACCACCACGGGCAGGGCCGCGTGCCCGCCCGGCTGCGCGAACTCGCCGACCGGCTCTTCGCCCGCCCGAGCCTCGACATCCCGATCACCCACCCCTCCGCCTGGGGCGTCGAGCCGCGCGAGAGCGACACCGACGGGCAGGTCATCTGGGTCTGGCCCGAGATGAGCTACGGGTTCCTGCACGGCATCCAGTCACTCGGCAGCCGGCTCGGCCGCCCCTGGCGGGCCGCCGCACCCACCCCCGACTGGAAGATCGTCCACTTCTTCGGCTACGACAACAGCTTCTACCACTCGGTCCTCTACCCCGTCCTCTACCGGCTCGCCTTCCCCGGCTGGACCCCCGACATCGACTACCACGTCAACGAGTTCTACCTGCTGGAGGGCGAGAAGTTCTCCACCAGCCGCCGTCACGCCATCTGGGGCAAGGAGGTCCTCACCCCCGACACCGTCGACGCCGTCCGCTGGTTCCTCGCCGCCACCCGCCCCGAGGGCCTGCGCACCGACTTCCGGCGCGCCGACTACGAGGCCGCCCTCGACGACACCCTCATCGGCACCTGGCAGCAGTGGCTGACCGACCTCGGCGCCCGCACCGCCAAGCACCACGGCGGCCGCGCCCCCGACGCCGGGAACTGGACCCCCGAGCACACCGCCTTCCTCGCCCGGCTCGGCACCCGGCTCACCGCCGTCACCGCCGCCCTCGGCAAGGACGCCTTCTCCCTCAACCAGGCCGCCGCCGAACTCGACGGCCTCGTCCGCGACACCGTCCGCTTCGCCCGCGCCGAGAGCCTCCTCACCGACACCCCCGGCTGGGAGGCCGAGAACCGCACCGCCACCGCCCTCGAACTCGCCGCCGCCCGCCTCCTCGCGCACGCCGCCGCCCCCGTCATGCCCCGCTTCGCCGCCCGCCTGGCCGCCGCCCTCGGCCAGGACGCCCCGCGCACGTGGCCGCGTACCGTCGAACTCCTCGCACCCGGCACCGCGATCGCCCTCGCCGACGCCGTCTTCTTCCGGCCCGCCCCCGACACCGGCGGCGCACCCGACGCCGACCCCGTCCTCACCCCCTGGCTCACCCGGATCGCCCGCACCGCCCTGCGCCTCGGCGAGGACGAGCAGATCGCCCACCGCACCCTCACCCAGCTCGCGGCCGGCTCCCTCCAGGCCGTCACCGTCCAGTACCAGATCCTCGACGCCCTCGACGTCGACCTCTCCATGGACGAACTCCTGCACGGCGGCACCCTCGCCGAACTCGCCGCCGTCATCGCCGAGCGCGCCGAGCCCTCCGCCGTCGCCGCACTGACCTCGGGGGACGCCCGATGAACACCCGCCAGATCCTGCGCGAGATAGCCGAACGCGGACTGTCCGTCGCCCTCGCCGACGGCGACCTGCGCCTCCAGGGCAACCGCGAACGGATGGACGCCGAGTTCATCTCCCGCGTCAAGGCCGCCAAGCCCGCCCTCGTCGCCCACCTCGCCCGCGAGGCCGAACACGGCCCCGGCTTCCCCCTCACCCCCCTCCAGCGCAGC
Organism: Streptomyces sp. NPDC040718; assembly: GCF_055593565.1. Classification (NCBI taxonomy): domain Bacteria; kingdom Bacillati; phylum Actinomycetota; class Actinomycetes; order Kitasatosporales; family Streptomycetaceae; genus Streptomyces; species Streptomyces sp. NPDC040718. Next base: position 16,571 of record NZ_JBVIXO010000023.1, read on the forward strand.
TACTACGTCGGCCGCAGCGGCGTCTTCGAGATCGGCGACGTGTCCAGCCACGTCTTCCACGAGATCGAGGGCGACTGGGACCTCGACCGGCTCCAGAGCTCCCTCGACACCGTCGTCGCCGCCCACAGCGCCCTGCGCTCCCGCTTCCTCTCCGACGAACGCCAGGCCACCGAACACGGCGACGCCGCCACCCCGCGCATCGGCGTCCTCGACCTGCGCGCCCACAGCCCCCGCCAGCAGGAACTGATCCGCACCGAACTGCGCGAGATGCGCTCCCACCAGGTGCTGCCCGCCGACCAGGCCCCGCTGCTCACCGTCGACGCCACCATCCTCGACGACGACAAGATGGTCCTCCACGTCGGCCACGACGGGCTCGTCATGGACGGCATCAGCATGTTCCTGTTCTTCCGCGCCTGGTGGCACGCCTACCGGAACCCCGCCGCCGAGGTCCACGAGGAACTCCCCTACGAGGACTACCTCGCCGCCCTCGAAGCCGCCCGGGACCGAGCCCCCGCCCGCCGCTCCCGCGAGTACTGGACGGCACGCGCCGACGACCTCGCCCCCCACCCTGACCTGCCGCTGCGCACCAGCCCCGCGGCCCTGACCGGCACCCGCTTCACCCAGCGCGCCGTCCGCCTCGACCGCGCCGCCTGGACCGCCCTGAAGGAGCGCGCCGCGAGCAGGGGCCTGACCCCCTCCGCGCTGCTCCTCGCCGCGTACGCGGAAACCCTCGCCACCTGGGGCGCCGGCGAGCGCTTCACCCTCACCACCACCGTCGCCAACCGGCCGCCCGTCCACCCCCGGGTCTTCGAGGCGATCGGCCAGTTCTCCGACACCCTCCTCGTCGAGGCCGAGATCGACCGCTCGCTGCCCTTCGCCGCCCGCGCCCAGGCCCTCCAGACCCGCCTGCACACCGACATCGACCACCGGCACTTCTCCGGCATCGAGGTCCTCAAGGAACTCGCCCGGCGGCGCGGAGGCCTCGCCGGAGCCCGCATGCCGTACACCTTCAACAGCGCCATCGGACACGTCAGCAGCGAGGTCGACGGCTCCGCGCTGGAACTCTTCGGCAAGGAGGTCTTCTCCGTCAGCCAGACGCCCCAGGTGTGGCTCAACGCCTTCGCGATGGAGCAGCACGGCGAGCTCGTCGTCCAGCTCGACGGCATCGACGAACTCTTCTGCGAAGGCCTCCTCGACGACCTCGCCCACGGCTACGAGAGCCTGCTCCGCACCCTCACCGACGAGGACGCCTGGCAGCGCCACGCCTTCGACCTGCTGCCGCCCGCCCAGCGCGAACGCCGCGCCGCCGCCAACGACACCGCCGTACCGCGGCCCGAGGAGATGCTCGGCGACGCCGTCGTCGCCCAGGCCGCCCGCACCCCCGCCGCCCCCGCGATCCTCACCGCCGACCGCACCGTCAGCTACGGCGAACTCCTGCACCGCGCCGCCACCGCCGCCACCTGGCTGCGCGAACAGGGCGTCGGCCGCGGCGAACTCGTCGGCCTCGTCATGCGGCGCGGACCCGAGCAGATCGTCGGCATCCTCGCCACCGTCCTCTCCGGAGCCGCCTACCTGCCCGTCGACGCCGGTCTGCCCGCCGCCCGGCAGGAGTACATGCTCGCCGACGGGCAGGTGCGCTGCGTCCTGACCAACACCGGCTGGACCTCCGCCGGCTCCATGGCCGCCTTCGACCTCACCCGGCCCTGCTCCGGCCGCGCCGAACTCCCCGACCGGCTCCCCGGATCCGGCCCCGACGACCTCGCGTACGTCCTCTACACCTCCGGCACCACCGGCGCCCCCAAGGGCGTCATGGTCACCCACCGCAACGTCGCCAACGTCGTAGCCGACTGCCAGGACCGCTTCGGAATCACCCCCGAGGACCGGTTCATGGCCGTCAGCGCCTTCAACTTCGACCTGTCCGTGTGGGACGTCTTCGGCGCCCTCTCGGCCGGCGCCGCCCTGGTCATGCCCGACCACGACCGGGCCGTCGACCCCGCCCACTGGCTGGAGCTGTGCTGGCTCTACCAGGTCAGCGTCTGGAACTCCGTCCCCGCCATCGTCGGCCTGCTCCACGGACAGGCCCGCGCCGACGGCGACGTACCGCCCGGCCTGCGGCTCGTCATGATGAGCGGCGACCGGCTCCCGCCCGCCCTGCCCGCGCAGCTGCGCGAGATGATGCCCGGCCTTGAGGTCGTCTCCCTCGGCGGTCCCACCGAGACCACCGTCTGGAACGTCCTCCACCCCGTCGGCGAGGACGAGGACGGCAGCGAATCCATCCCCTACGGCCGCCCCAACGCCAACAACCGCGCCTACGTCCTGGACCGCGACGGCCTCGACGCCCCCGACTGGGTCACCGGCGAGATCACCGCCGCCGGCACGGGCCTCGCCCGCGGCTACTGGGGCGACGAACAGCGCACCGCCGAACGGTTCTACGAGGACCCCGAGCGCGGCGAACGCATGTACCGCACCGGCGACCTCGGCCGCTACCTGCCCGACGGGAGCATCCAGATCCTCGGCCGCACCGACTTCCAGATCAAGATCAACGGCTACCGGATCGAAGCCGGCGAGGTCGAGACCCGCCTCGCCGCCCTCGCCGAGGTCTCCCGCGCCGTCGTCGCCGCCCAGGGCAACCGCCTCATCGCCCACCTCGTCCCCTCCGGCGGCCACCGCCCGCCCCTGACCGAGCTGCGCCGGGCCCTGCGCGCCGACCTGCCGGACTACATGCTCCCGGCGGCCGTCCTCTGGCACGAGGAGCTCCCGCTCACCAGGAACGGCAAGGTGGACCGTACGCGGCTGGCCGCGCTCGGCGACGAGCAGGGCGCCGTCCGGGAGAGCGGCGGCAACGCCCCCGCCACCCAGGCCGAGAAGATCCTCTGCGACATCTGGTCCACCGTCCTGCGCCGCCCCGACATCGGAGCCCTCGACACCCTCGCCTCCCTGGGCGGGGACTCCATCGCGGCCGCCCGCATCCTCACCGCCGCCCGCAAGCGCTTCGGGGTCACCATCACCCTCGACCAGTTCTCCGAGATGGACACCGTCCGCGCCATGGCCACCGCCCTCATGCCGGAGCCCGCCCGATGACCCCCCAGGGGCGCGCAGAACCGCGCGACCAGCCACAGCCGCCCCGTCAGGGGCGCGGGGAACCGCGCGACCGGCCACAGCCGCCCGGCAGCCGACACACGACCCTCCCCGCGGAGCAGCCGGCGCCCGACACGATCCGGCGCATCGTCTCCGAGGAACCCGCCGGCGGCCACCTCCACGTAGCCCGCCTGGAAGGCACCCGCACCGTCCCCCTGCGCGAGCTCCACGCCCGCTCCGGCCGCCTCGCCCACCACCTGCGCGAGCACTACGGCATCGGCAGGGGCGACCGCATCGGCGTCCTCGCCGCCAACAGCCTCGAATGGGTCCTGCTCGACCTCGCCGCCCTGCGCCTCGGCGCGCAGACCGCCGGCCTGGAACCCGGCAAGTTCACCCCGTCCACCGAACTCGTCGACGGCTACGGCCTCCACCTCCTCTGCACCGACCAGGACACCGGCGGAGTCCCCGGCACGATCCCCATGACCGGCCTGTGGGAGCTGACCGCTCCCGGCGACGGCCCCGACACCCCGCTGCCGCCCGTCACCTGGGCCGCCGAGGACGTCACCACCATCAAGTTCACCTCCGGCAGCACCGGCATCCCCAAGGGCCTCGGCGCCACCGCCGGCAGCATCGACAGCTCACTCCGGGCCGTCCAGGAGATCTTCGAACACACCCCGGACGACCACCTCTTCGTCTTCCTGCCCCTCTCCCTCCTCCAGCAGCGCTACTGGGTGTACTCCGCCCTCCTCCACGGCCACGACGTCACCATCACCACCTACGAGGCCGCCTTCGCCACCCTGCGCCGCGTCCGCCCCACCGTCGTGATGGGCGTACCGGCCTTCTACGAGAGCGCCCGCCGCCAGATCGAGGCCCGCCTGCGCCGCACACCCGACCGCACCCCCGCGGAGGTCGCCCGGACCCTCTTCGGGGACCGCATCCGCTACCTGTGGACCGGCTCCGCCCCCGCCTCGCCCGCCGTGCTGCGCTTCTTCGACGACACCGCCGGCCTGCCGCTCTACGAGGGCTACGGACTCAACGAGACCTGCATCGTCACCAAGAACCACCCCGCCGCCCACCGCGAGGGCAGCGTCGGACGGGCCGTGCGCGGCAAGGAGGTGCTGATCGGCGACGACGGCGTCATCAGCGTCCGCAGCACCCACCCCGTCAACAACCACTACGAGTACGCCCGACCCGGCGACTCCGAGAAGGTCTTCTCACCCGACGGGACCGTCCGCACCGGAGACCTCGGCCACCTCGACGAGGACGGCTTCCTCTTCGTGCACGGCCGCGCCGACGACGTCATCGTCCTCGACAACGGCAAGAAGGTCATCGTCCGCCCCATCGAGGAACTCATGCGCGCCGACCCGGCCATCGCCGAATGCGTCCTGTTCAGCCCCACCCAGACCGACCTCGTCGCCGTCGTCTCCCCGGCCGCCCTGCCCGCGGACCACCACGCCATCGCCGCCCGCCTCGCCGCCGTCAACGCCGCCACCACCCCCGACGAGCGGATCAGCCGCGTCGTCGTCGCCGACCCGCCGTTCAGCATCGAAGGCGGCCTGCTGACCTCCCAGTACAAGCCGAAGCGCCCCGACATCCGGGCCGCCTACCACTCACCGCTGCACACCCAGGAGGCCGGAATCCATGCCTGACACCACCGACACCCGCGCGGCGATCGAGGCCGCGGCCCGCGACCAGCTCTCCCTCGTCCTGGTCCCCGAGGTCGAACCCGAAGCCATAGACCCCGGCGCCGACATGGTCTCCGCCTACGGACTGACCTCCCTCAACAAGGTCCTCTTCCTCACCGAGGTCTGCGAGGAGACCGGTGTCGACCTCGCCCACTTCACCGAGCACGACCTCGCCGACATGAAGACCCTGCGCGACGTCACCGAAGCCCTCGCCCGCCACCACCACGCCACCGCCACCACCACCGGAGTCTGAACGATGAGCGCCCTGAGCTGGACCGAGCACACCGCCGCCGTCCTGGAGAACGACCGGGTCCGCCTCACCCCCGTCACCGAGGCCGACCGCGAGGGCGTCCGGGCGGTGGCCATGGACCCCGACATCTGGCGCTACTTCGTCGCCGCCGTCGACACCGACGCCGACTTCGAGGCCTTCTTCGACGCCACCCTCGCCGACCACGCCGCCGGCCGCCGCGCCGTCTGGACCATCACCGACAAGGACAGCGGCCGCATCGCCGGCAGCATGAGCTTCGGCAACATGGCCGAGGCCGACCGGCGCCTGGAAGTCGGCTGGTCCTGGCTCGGCCGCGACTTCCGCGGCCGCGGCGTCAACCACTGGGCCAAGGCCCTGCTGCTGGAGCACGCCTTCGAGGTGCTCGGCGCCGAACGCGCCGAGTTCAAGACCGACGTGCTCAACGTCCAGGCCCGCCGCGGCCTCGCCAACATCGGAGCCACCGAGGAAGGCGTCCTGCGCAGCTTCAACTACATGCCCGGCGGCCGCCGCCGCGACGCCGTCTTCTACAGCGTCCTGCGCTCCGAATGGCCCGCCGTCCGCGCACTCCTCGCGCAAGGCCCCAAGAAGGCCGTACCGGCATGAGCGAGGACACCGCAGACCCCGGCATCGCCCACATACGGGCGTCCGGCACCCCCTGGGACATCGGCCGCGCCCACGGCACGGCCCTGGCCTCCCCCCTGAGGGCCTTCCTCGACGACGGCCTCGCCCGCCTGGGCCACCTCGTCGACCGGCCCCCGGCCCTGCCCGCCCTGCTGCCCTCGATCGCCGCCCACCGCGACGCGGTCGAGGCTGCCCTGCCCGACCTCGCCGAGGAAGTCGCAGGCCTCGCCGACGGGGCCCGGATCAGCGAGGACGAGGCCTGGCTGCTCCAGCTGCGCCGCGAACTGACCGGCTACTCCAGGATCCGGACCGGCGGCGACTGCACCACGTACGCCCGCACCGGCCCCGGCGGCCCGCCCGTCCTCGCCCAGACCGTCGACCTCAGCGGCAACCTCGACACCCACGTCGCCGTCCTGGAGACCGCCCGCGCCGGCGCCGCCCGCAGCTCCCTCGTGCTCAGCTTCGCCGGACTCCTCGGCTACCTCGGCGTCAACAGCGACGGCCTCGCCGTCGGGATCAACCTGGTCCTCGGCGGCACCTGGCGCCCCGGCGTCCCCCCGTACCTGGCCGTCCGGCACCTCCTCGACACGGCCGCCACCGCCGAACAGGCCGTCAAGGTCCTCGCCGACCTCCCGCTGACCAGCTCCCGCTCCCTCATGCTCTGCGACCACGAGCGGGTCCTGTACGCCGAACACCTCGACGGCGACCTGCGCGTCACCGAAGCCGCCCCCGGCGCACTCGCCCACACCAACCACTACCTCCACCCGGACTTCGCCCCCGCCGACGAGCTGAACGTCTTCGCCCGCAACTCCTCGCTCCGCCGCCTCGCCGCCGCCCGCGAAGGGATCGCCGCCCTCCCCGGCGACGCGGACGCCGAGGACCACTTCGCACTGCTCGCACGGCCCCCCGTACGCGTCCCCGACCGGGGCGACATCCGTGCCGAACGCACGGTCGCCGCGGCCGTGCTGTTCCCGGCGGCCGGGCGGCTCCACCTCCGGCCCGGCGACCCCGCGCGCTCCCGCACGAGGGTGTTCACCCTGTAGCCCCACGGCAGGGACAGCAGGGATGTGTCCGAGAAAGGAGAATGATGGACGCATGGCTGGTCGACCTCGACCAGGTCGCCCCCACCGAGATCACCGCGCGCTATCCCGAGGGCCTCACCGAGGACGAACTGCGGCGCGGCGCCGAGTTCGTCCACGCGCGTGCGGCCCACCGCTTCTACCGCGCCCGGCTCACCGTCCGCCGCCTGCTGGCCGAACGCCTCGGCGTCGACGCGCACGACCTGCGCATCCACTACGACCCCGCCGGCAAGCCCTACCTGCCCGACCAGCCCGGCACCCACGTCAGCTGGTCCCGCTCCGACGGACTGCTCCTGCTCGGCGCCACCGAGACCGGACCCATCGGCGTCGACGTCGAGCTGGTCCGCCCGGCCTCCAGCAGCCTCGACGTGCTCACCTTCATCTACCCGGGGGTCCCGGACGGGGTCGGCCCCGAGACCTTCTTCCACGCATGGACCCTGCTGGAGGCCGCGGTCAAGGCCACCGGCCGCGGCCTGACCGACGGCGCCCGCGAAGTCGACCTGGCCTTCGGCCCGGACGGCTCCGTCGGCCTGCGCGGCATCACCGGCCACGGCGCCCTGCCCTGGCACGGCCACACCGCGCTCCAGCCGACCCGGCAGGACTGCCCGTGGGCGATGACGGCCTTCGTCTCCCGGGAACTGCCCCCGGTCACCGTCCTGACCTGGCCGGACCGGGCCGGCGACCTCGTACGGCCACCGGCCCGGGCGCCCTCCGGGCTCACTCCGCGCTGACCACCGGCGAACCGTCGGGGGCGATCGCGGAGAAGCCGGCGTACGGAACCAGCGCGGGCGGCACGGCCACCGAGCCGTCCGCGCGCTGGTACTGCTCCAGCAGTGCCACGAGCGTCCGCCCCACCGGCAGCGCCGAACCGTTCAGCGTCGCCGCGAACCGCTTGCGCCCGTCCCGGTCGCGGACCTTGATGCCGGCCCGGCGCCCCTGGAAGTCCCCGCAGTCGGAGCACGAGGAGATCTCCCGGTACGTGCCCTGCCCCGGCAGCCACACCTCGATGTCGTAGGTGCGCCGCGCGGCGAACCCCAGGTCCCCCGCCCGCAGTTCCACCACCCGGTGGGCCAGCCCCAGCCGCCGGAGCGCCGTCTCCGCGTGCCCGGTCAGCAGCTCCAGCTCCGCCGCCGAGTCCTCCGGCCGGCAGATCCGCACCAGCTCCACCTTCTCGAACTGGTGCAGCCGCACCAGCCCCCGAGTGTCGCGGCCGTACGAGCCGGCCTCCGCCCGGTAGCAGGGCGTGAACGCGGTCAGCGCCAGCGGCAGTGCGTCCTCCCGCAGGGTCTCCCCCCGGTACAGGTTCACCAGCGGCACCTCGGCCGTCGGGATCAGCAGCAGGTCCCGGTCGGCGGCGTTCGTCAGGAACAGGTCGTCCTCGAACTTCGGCAGCTGCCCGGTACCCGTCATCGTCTCCCGGGTCACCAGGTGCGGCACCCCGTGCTCGGTGTACCCGTGCTCGGTGGTGTGCAGGTCCAGCAGGAACGCGGCCAGGGCCCGTTCCAGCCGGGCCCCCGCCCCCCGGGTCACGGCGAACCGGGACCCCGACAGCCTGGCGGCGCGCACCTGGTCCAGGATCCCCAGCCGGGTCCCGATGTCCACGTGGTCGCGCGGGGTGAACTCGAACCCCGGGACCTCCCCCCAGGTCCGCCGCACCACCGGCGGGTCCTGGTCGGTTCCGTCGGGCACGTCCGGGTACGGCCGGTTGGGGACGGCCAGCAGCAGCGCGCCGAGCCCCTCCTCCGCCTCCCGGAGCTCCTCCGACACCGACTTCAGGCGCTCCTTGGCCTCCGCCATCCGGGCCCGGGCCGCGTCGTCGGGGCGGCTCCCACCACGGGCGGAGCGGTTCTGCTCGGCCCGCAGCTTGTCCCGCTCGGCGATGAGCCGGGCGCGCCGTTCGGTCAGGTCGCGCAGGGCGGCCCGGTCCAGGACGTGTCCGCGGCGGGCCAGATCGGCCCCGGCCGCCTCCTGGAGCAGGCTGTGCGGGTCGTGCATGACGGCTCCTCAGTCCTCGTCGGTGACGTGCGCGGTGGCGATGGCCCGGTACCGGCCCGGCCGGCGGGCCCGCAGCCGACGGGCGCGGCCGAGCCCGCCCAGGGCGGCGACCGCCACCAGCCACGGGATCCGGTTCACCCAGGGCGAGGTGTTCCCGGTGACCAGCGCGAAGTTGTCCAGCAGCAGCCAGAGCGCCCCCACCAGCCCCACCAGGGCCAGCACGGGCGCCAGCCGGGTCCGCCACCAGTGCGCCTCGGGGTGCCGGCGGAAGAAGACCGGCACCGCCACGGCCACCGCCGCCTGGAGGGCGACGATCCCGACCGTGCCCAGCGCCAGCATCGTGGTGGCCAGGTTGGTGTACGGATGCGCCCCCGCGAGCGCGAACACGGCGCACACGGCGGCCGTGGCCACCGACAGCACCACGCTCGCCCGGTGCGGGGAGCCGTGCCGGGGGTGCACCCGGGCCAACGAGCCCGGCAGCACCCGCTCCCGGCCCAGGACGAACAGGTACCGGTTCGCGGCGGTGTGCAGCCCGAGCAGCGCCCCGAACAGGCTGGTGCACAGCAGCACCTGCATCACGCCCGTCGCGAAGCCGCCCAGGTAGTCGTCCGACAGGTGGAAGAACAGGTCGCCCAGCTCCTTCCCGGCGGTGTCCGCGACCCGGTCCGCGCCGACCGCCCCGACCGCGGCCCAGCTGATCACCGCGAAGAAGACGGTGATCAGCGCGACGGAGGTGTACGTGGCGACGGGCACGCTGCGCTTCGGGTCGCGGCTCTCCTCGCCGTACAGCGCGGCCGCCTCGAAGCCCACGTACGAGATCAGCGCGAACATCAGCGCCACCCCCAGCCCCGGGGCGAGGACCGTCTCCGGCCGGAACGCCGCCGCGGGCAGGGTGTCCGTCCCGTGCCGCACCCCGATGGCCAGCGCCAGCAGCCCCAGCACCGCCACCTCGGCGACCATCAGAACCGCCAGCAGCCGGGCGCTCAGGTCGATCCGCCGGTAGCCCATCACCCCGGTCAGGGCCAGCGCCCCGCCCGTCCACACCGGCCACGGCACCGGCAGGCCGTGCGCGGCGGAGACCAGCCCGGCGAAGTACCCGAACGCCCCGCCCACCCCGGCGACGGCCGCCGTGTACGCGAGGACGGCCGTCAGCCCGGCCGCGACGGCCGGGGGCCGCCCGAGCCCCTGCCCGACGTACGTGTAGAAGCCGCCCGCGCCGACCACGTGCCGGCTCATCGCCGCGTACCCCACGGAGAAGCACAGCAGGATCAGCCCGGCCAGGGCGAAGGTCGCGGGCACCCCCGCGCCGTTGCCGATGGCGTACGCGAGGGGGACCGAGCCCACCACCCCGGACATCGGGGCGGCCGCCGCGACCACCAGGAAGACGATCCGGGGAGTGGTCAGCGTCCGCCGCAGCCCGGGCACCGGGGAGGCTTCCTGCTCCGTCGCCCGGACGGGGATCGTGGAGGTCACCGGATCACCTCGGGTGGTTGCGGATGATGTCGACGGCCTCCGGGACGCCCATGTACGGCAGCCGCACCTCGGCCATGTCGTCGGTCCACTGCTCGGCGAGGTCGTAGCGCTGCTCGGGCGTGGTCTCCAGCAGCCTGCAGCCGGGGAACACCTCGTAGTCCTTGAGCAGCTCGGCGTGCGCGAACATGCCCTGCTGGAACAGTTCCTCGCGCTCCAGCACGAACTCCTGCGACGGCAGCTCGTCCCACAGCCGCCGGCCGCGCCGGATCAGCTCGATCAGCCGCGGCCGGTACGAGGGGTTGCGCGCCAGGTGCTCGCGGACGATCGAGCTGCCCACGGTCAGGTGGCGGATCTCGTCGATGGACGCCCCGCGCGCGATCTCCGCGGCGGCCGGGTCCAGCAGCGTCCACTTGCGCTCGCTCAGCTCGGCGGCGGGCGCCAGCACCCCCTCGATGACGATGGTGAACACCGCGACCGCGCCGATGAAGTCGCCCTCGTCGCGCACCACGCCCGTGGCGAACTCCGCGATCGGGTTCAGCACCCGGCGGGTGTAGTCGGCGCCCTGCTCCTCGATGAACCCGAGCAGCCCCGCCGCGGGCACCCCGAGGTCCACCAGGTGCTTCCGGAAGATCATCGCGTGCCGGGCCTCGTCGATCACCTGGGTGGTGAAGAACTCCTGCTCCACCACCCCGGGCGCGCCGATCACGTAGTGCGACAGCACGTCCACCGCCCGGGACTCGGCCAGCGACCGGTTGCCCAGCTCCAGCACGAGCGCCTGCCGCAGCGGCCCGTCCTCCTTCATGTGCGCCGGCGTCCCGGCGTCGTGCCCGGCCTCGGCCCGCCCGCGCAGGGTCCCCTGGGCGACGGCCGACAGCCAGTAGCCCAGATCGCACTCCTCGGCGGTCAGGGTCATCTCCTGCGCCCCGTCGAGCAGGTTGGGCGCACGGTCCCAGTCGGCCTCTACGGGGATCTGCGGAAGGGTGGTCATGACGCAACCTCACTGGGGGAAGCGGGAACGGAGACGGAAGCGGCGGGGGTGACGCAGGCGCTGTGCATGCGGCCGGCGAAGCTGAGCATCGGGGAGTCGACGGTGTGCGAGCCGCCCGTGACCTCGGCCAGGAGCATGTCGTGGTCCCCGACCTGGTGCCAGCCCAGCACCCGGCACGCCATGTGCGCCAGGCTCCCGCCGATCAGCGGGGCGCCGGTGAGCGGGTCGGCGGTCCAGTCGAAGCCCTCGAACTGGGCGTCGCCGAGCGGGCGGGAGGGATTGGCGAAGCGCCGGGCCACGTCCTGCTGCGCCGAGCCCAGCACGTTCACCGAGAAGCGGCCCGCCCGCCGGACCATCCCCGCGAAGGTGGACGTCGGCCGCAGGCACGCGCCCAGCACCAGCGGGTCCCGCGACAGGGTGACCACGGCGCTGGCGGTGGTGCCGTGCCGGACCCCGTCGCGGCTGACGGTCAGTACCGTCACGCTCGACGCCAGCCGGCGCAGCGCCAGCCGGGCCGCGTCCGGGTCCTCGTACCCCTCGGCGGCCGCCGAGGGGCCGCGGTCCGTCAGCCAGGCCGGGTAGCGGCTCACCGGTGCGCCCCGACGGCCGGGGCCGCGGCGGTGGCGGCGATCGTGGCGGGGTGTTCGTCGTACGGCAGCGGGACCGGGCCGGCGGTCGCCGAGCGGCGCTTCAGCATCGCCGTCAGCTGGTGCACCAGCGGCGTGTCCTCCGGCTCGAACGGCAGCCCGAACGGCTTCAGGAAGTTCCCGAAGACGCCCCGGTCGCCGAACACGTGGAACGGCAGCGCCAGCAGCGCCCACTCCGGCCCGATCAGCCACATCCACAGCAGGCCCACGGCGGCCACGCTGAGCAGGCTGTGCATCGAGTTGTAGAGCACGTAGTACGCCTTGTGGATCCGCCCGTCCCCGCTGCGCCGGTAGGCGATCGCGCCCGGGATGTAGCCGAGCAGGTCGATGTACAGGAACAGGCCGATCGCCGCGAACCAGTTGATGTCCGTGAAGTGCCACAGGACGAACCCGATCGTCACGGCGAACGCGACCAGGTACTCCAGGCGGTGCAGGTTGAAGGTCACCGGTGACTCGACCGGGTTCTTGATGTCCATGAGGGGTCGTCCTTCCGACGGGCCGGGGCTGCGTGGCGGGCTGGGCGGGGTCAGGACAGCCGCAGCGGACCGCCGGCGAACCAGCCGGCCAGCTCCGCGGCGACGCTCGCGCGCGACGGCGGGTGGAAGGCCAGGGCGCGCACCGCCGAGGACAGGTACGCCACGTCGGCGGAGCGGATGAAGGCCATCCCGCCGAGCATCTCCACGGCCTGGTCCACGGTCTGCGCCAGCAGGTCCTGCGTCGCGTAGCGGGCGGTGAGCACCGCCGCGACCGCCTCGTCGCCCTCCGTGCCGTCCTCCAGGGACCGGGCCGCACCCTCCACCAGCGCCACCGCCGCCTCCAGCCGCACCGCGAGCTGCGCGCGCTCCGACGCGCTGCCGCGGCCGCCGTCCAGCACCTGGGCGACCAGCGCGGACGCGGCCCCCACGTACGAGGAGGTGGCCAGCAGCTCGAACCAGGTGAACCCGGCCGTCTGGAGGTCGTCGAGCCGTTCGGCGTCCTCGGGCGTGCTGTGGATGACCAGGTCGTCCGGCACCTCCACGTCGGTCAGCCGGACCTCGTCGCTCTGCGACGCCGCGAGGACCGGCGTGGCCCAGAACGGCCGGGTCCCGATCCCGGGGGAGGAGGCGGGGATCAGCATCAGCGCGAGCGAGGAGCGCCCGTCGTCGTGCGCCACCATCACGCTCGCCGTCAGCACGTCCATCGAACGCGACAGGCTGCACGGCTTCTTCGACCCGTTGACCAGGTAGCCGCCGCCCGGGGCGCGGTCGGCCACCACCGCCGGCGCCAGGATGTTCTGGTCGGTACGCCCCTCCGCCCAGCCCGACGCCAGCAGCAGCCCGTCGGAGGCCACCGCCGACATCAGCTTCAGCTGGGCGGGGGTGAGCCGGTCCGCGACCTCCGCCAGCCGGAACAGCATCGCCACCGTGAAGTGGTGCATCACCGTGGCCACGCCCAGCGAGGGCGAGGCGGCGGCGACCGCCCGCTGCACCCGCACCGCCTGGAGCGCGGAGGCGGCCGCGCCGCCGTACGCGGCCGGTACGAGCAGCCCGGGACCGCCGTGCTTGCGGTACAGCTCCAGCACCGGGCTGTCCGCGGCCTCCCGGGCCATGAGCGGCAGCTCTTCGAGTGCGTCGAGAAGGCCTGCGTGGAATTGCTCGCAGACCCCGCGCGCTGTCGTCAGGGAACGCATCGCCGTGTTCTCCTCGGGCTGTCTCGGAATTCTCCTTCCGCGCCGGGCGGGGATTCGCCTCGACTCGAAAGTGAATATGCGGTGAGAAGTCTTTCACCCGCTGTCTGACTGAGGCCTGACACTCATCTGACCAGCGTTTTCAACTGACCCACCACTGACCGGCAGCTGACCGCAAGGCCGTCCGGGGGTTGTGGTGCATGGCCTCGCATGCCATAAGTGAGGAAGTTGTCGGCGCGAGAATGGATCTGAAATGACCGGAACGGTTCTGGATACGGATGCCGCGCTCGACGCCATCCGGAAGTACGCCGACGCGGGAAATCCCAGCGCGTATTTCGCCTTCAGCGACGGGAACAGCCATTTCCGGCTCCCGGACGTCCCCGGGGTGATCGTCCACCGCCCCGTCGGCCGCTACCTCGTCCAGTTCGGCGGCCCGTTCGCTCCCTTCGCCCCCGCCGGCCCCGACGGCCCCCGGGCCCGGCTGCTGGCGGGCTTCACCGCCTTCGCCGCCGAGCAGGGCCGCGAGATCGTGTCCGTACAGCTCCAGGGCGCGGACGCCGACGTCTACGTCGACCAGGGCTTCACCGTGAACCAGATGGGCGCCTCGTACGCCGTCGACCTGGAGACCTTCACCCTGGCCGGCACCAAGTTCATGCAGCTGCGCAACAAGATCTCCCGCGCCCTGCGCAGCGGCCTGGAGATCAAGGAGGTCGAGTACGACGACTACGCCGACCGGATCGCGGCACTCGACACCGCCTGGCTCTCCACCAAGGGCGAGGGCGTCAAGCCCCTGGAGTTCCTCGTCGGCCAGACCGGCGGCCGCTACCAGCACCTGCGCCGCCTGTTCGCCGCCGTCCGCGACGGCGAACTGATCGGCTACGTCTCGTACGCCCCCGTCTACGGTCCGCAGGCCGGCTGGATGCACGACCTGAGCCGACGGCAGCCCGACTCCCCGCCGGGGGTGATGGAGGCCCTCAACAAGGCCGCGATCGACGTGTTCACGGCCGAGGGCACCCGCTGGCTGCACTTCGGCTTCACCCCCTTCACCTCGCTGACGGCCCCGCGGTTCCCGGGCCACAGCCTCGGCTTCCACTGGTTCATGGAGCACCTCTGGGAGCACGGCGCGCACATCTACCCGGCGCGCACGCAGCTGGAGTACAAGCAGAAGTGGGCGCCCTCCGCCGTGCTGCCGGAGTACATCGCCTTCCAGCACGGCGCGAGCCTGCCCGCGCTGGTCCACGTCTTCCGCGCCTGCAACGCGGTCTGAGAGGGAGGTCGTACGTGATGCCGTCGCACGTGACGCCGTCGTACGTGACGCCGCAGGAGATCCAGAACCAGGGCCTGCTGGTCGTGGAACGCTTCCAGGCCTGCGCGGCCGCCCCCGACGACCTGGAGGCCGCCCGCCTCTGCGAGACGGACCTCGCCCGCCTGGACGAACTGCTGCGCGCGGCCGAGGAGTAGGGGAGCAGAGGAGCAGTGGGCTTCGCGCGGCCCCGCCGGCACGGCCGGCGGGGCCCTTCCGCGCGCAAGCGCGCGAAGGAGGGGGCGGCGGGGAGAGTGCTCCCCACCGCCCCCTCGGGGGTGCCCCGGCGCTGTCAGCGCAGCGCCGGGCGGGTGCTGATCAGGGTGCCGGCCGGGCCGCGGACCAGCATCGGACGCCTGCGCAGGGCCGGTTCGGGGCCGGCGGGCCGGGCCACGTGGGCGACCAGCAGGTCCTGCACCACCGGGCCGGCCGGGCCCGCCACCAGCTCGTGGCGCTCGTGCGTGACCGCCCGTCGGTCGAACAGCAGCCCCTGCCCCGGAACCGGAGCCGCCTCCAGCAGGGGCGCCGTCCGCCCGGCACCGAACAGCCGCACCCGGCCCGACCCCGCCCCGGCCCGCCCGACCACCGCCACCAGCCCGAACCCGCCGCCGCCCGCGCCCGGCGGCCGGGGCAGCCGCACCGGGACCGTGGTCCCGGCCGGTGCCACGGTCCGGACCCGGTGCAGCTCGATCAGCCAGTCCGCGTGGACGTCCAGCCACGGCCCGCCCAGGGCCCGCCGCAGCAGCGCCGCCATCCCCGCCTCCAGCCGCCGGTCGGCCCCGTCGTACGGGACGTCGTACGGGACCTCGTACGAGGGGACGGGCAGGAACAGCCAGTCGTCGTCCGCCGTCCAGGACATCCGCAACCGCACCACCCGGTACGCGGGCTCGGCGAAGGCGGACACGACCGCCCCCGGGACGGGCTCCAGGCCGACGAACGCGAAGCCGTGCTCCCGCAGTGACACGGCGGCTCAGCCCGCGGCGACCGGGGTGCGCTCGGCGAGCGCGCCGCCCTCGGCGCCGGGCCGCGCCAGCTCCAGGCGCTCGTCGAGGTGGCGGGCGGAGGAGTTGGCGCGCCACAGCGCGCCGCGGGCGATGCCCCGGCGCATGTAGGCGGAGTCGGCGCTCGGGATGACCACGTTGTGGAACCAGCCCGCCGCGTGCTGGGAGTCGATGGTGATGTGCAGCCGGTGGTAGGTGATCCCGACCTCCGGCAGCCCGAGCCGCTCCCAGGCCCGTACGACGTTGCGGAACCGGTCGGGCGCCAGCCACTCGGTCATCCCGAGGAAGCCGACCGCCTCCGGGTACAGGTGCCGGTAGCGGCACAGCAGCACGGCGAGGTTCCCGGAGTGCAGGTCGGTGGTGGTCATGGCGGCTTCCAGGTCCTCGGCGCGGACGTCGAAGACCTCGTAGATCTTGTTGAAGAGGTGGGTGTGCACGGCCTCCGGGTCGCCGTTGCCCATCTCGTCCCAGTAGTTGCCGGCGATCTCCATCTTGCTGGCGCCGACCGTGCCGATCTGCATCATCGCGAGGAAGTCGTCGAAGCGGCCGTCGATCAGCGACTCCTGGATGACGTACGTGCGCAGGTCCTCGCTGCGCGCCTCGCGGTTGATGAAGTCGGTGTAGTACGGGTGCTTGAAGGCCCGGTGCTTGCGGACGATGCCCTTGAGCCAGGACAGGAACTGCTTGGGATCGGCGGGCGCCGACTCCAGGAGCCCCGGCTCCAGGTGGGCGTCCTCGGCCTGGAGGGTGGCGTTCTCCAGCAGCCGGGTCACCTCGTGCAGCAGCACCGAGCCCTCGGCGGAGGGGCGGTCGGGTATCTGCATCACCGTCTGGTAGATCCGCGACAGCAGGAGCTGCTGGTGGTAGTGGGCGTCCTCGCGGCCGGGGCCGGCGACGGCCGCGGCGTTCATCTCGGTGACGGCCTCGACGATGCGGGAGCGTTCGCCCGTGAACTTGGCGTCGATCTCGTCGGCGTCCACGGTCAGCCAGGACGAGACCTCCTCCACGAGCGCGGCGGCGTCGGTCCTGCGGATGCGGATCGCGGGCATGCTGGGGTGGTCGCTGGTGGGCAACTGCGTCTCCATGTCTCTCGGGGTCCCTCGGGAAGACGACGCCGTGATCGGGGTCGCGCCGGGTTGCGGAAGAGGGAAGAGGAAGGAAGGACATACGTCTCCGCCGCGCGGACCCGCGCGTACGGGCGGCCCCTCATGCCAAAGCACGCGCATCCCTCGTCGTCCTATCGGGATGCGCGTGCCTGGGATGAGCACCTGCGGAGAGGGCAGGATTCGAACCTGCGTGGGCAGAGCCCGTCCGGCGAAGGGCCGGACCCCATTCGGCCGCTTTGGGTACCTCTCCAACGGCCTTTCTCTGCCATCAGCTTGGCACGGTCCGGCTGACGGGCTGCTGATGAATTTCTGAGACGGCAATTGCGGGTTGGGTGGGAAATCGGTCAGGGGCCCATCAGCGTCGACCGGGATAGTGGAAGGCGGTCGATCGAACTACTTCGCAGGGAGTTTCCGTGAGCGTCGCCGAGACCGCAAAGATCGCCGTTTCCCGTCTCTACAACGACGAGAACGGCGAATCGCATTTCATAGACGAGACGCTGGAGGTGACGGCCCTCAATTTCGCCCCGCCCGCGCCCTCGCTCTTCGTCTCCGAGGGCATACCGGCCAAGCAGGCCGTCTACCTCTACATCCCGGCCGGCTGGTTCGGCGACTTCCACCCCGCCCCGCGCCGCCAGATCATGACGCTGGTCAGCGGCAAGATGGAGTGCGGGGTCAGCGACGGCACCTGGCGCACGTTCGTGCCCGGCAACACCCAGCTGGTCGAGGACACGAAGGGCAAGGGGCACGCCACCAGGGCCCTGGAGGACTGCGTGATGATCGTCTCGCAGCTCGCCGACTGAGGCCGACCGGCGCCGTCCGTACGCACGGGAAGGGGCCCGGCCGGAATTCCGGCCGGGCCCCTTCGCTCTCTTTCGTTCTTCGGGGTGCTTATCCCTTGACGTATCCGAAGCTCTCGGCGAGGAGACCGTTCTCCAGGCGGTGCACGTTCACCCCGCGTACGAAGTCCCGCGCCCCGCTGCCCCAGCGCAGCGTCCAGCGGCAGACCGAGCGCTCGCCGGCCACCCAGACGTCCTCGACCTCGAAGGTCATGTGCTCGTTGCCCGCGATCGAGGTCCAGAACTGCAGACATTCGTCATAACCGGCGTGCTTCGAGCCGTCGGGGGCGGGGCCGGAGTTCTCCAGCCGGCAGTTCGGGGCGAGGATGTCCTTCAGCAGGCCGGGGTCGTGCAGCTGGAATGCCTGGTTGAACTGTTCGATAACCTTGCGCGTCTGCTCATCGGACATCGGGACTCCTCATGTCTCATGGCTCATGACTCGGCACGGATGGCGGCAGGTTGCCTGGGGCAGCCAGGGCCACAGGAGAAAGTAATACAGTCCAACGGGCCCCTGTCCAAGGTTTCGGAAGTTCCGGCCATTCGAGTCAGTCGCACGTCAGTGCCAGCCGCCTAGCTTTGTACTATGACCACAGCAGACAGTGCGCCTCTCGCATTGGCCTATCAGCAGGCCATCGAATATCTGGCGGGTCTCGCCGATCGTCCGGTGGGTGCCACTGCCGGCTCCGAACAATTGCTGAAAATGTTCGGTGGCCCGCTGCCCGAAGGCCCGGCCGACCCGACCGGGACCGTCGAGGTCCTGGGCCGCGCGGTGGCCGAAGGCGGCATCCCGACCGCCAACGGCCCACGCTACTTCGGCTACGTCACCGGCGGCACCCTCCCGGTCGCGATCGCCACCGACTGGCTCGTCGCGGCGTACGACCAGACCGCCAGCCTCTACAACCTGTCCCCGGCCATCGCCGTGGCCGAGGACGTGGCCGCGCAATGGGTGCTGGAGCTGCTGGACCTGCCCGCCCACGCCTCCGTCGGCTTCCCCACCGGCTGCACCATGGCCCACCTGACCTCGCTCGCGGCCGCCCGCCACAAGCTCCTCGCGGAAGCCGGCTGGGACGTGGAACGCGAGGGCCTGGGCGGCGCGCCCGACGTGGCCATCGTCGCCGGCGCCCAGCACCACATGACCATCGACCTGGCCGCCCGCTACCTCGGCTTCGGCACCGCGCGCATCCGCAACGTGCCGGTCGACGACAAGGGCCGCATGATCCCCGCGGAGCTGGAAGCCGCCCTCGAGGGGATCGACGGCCCGGTGATCGTCTGCGCGCAGATCGGCGACGTCAACTCCGGTGCCATCGACCCCGTCGGGGAGATCTGCGACATCGCCCACCGGTACGGAGCCTGGGTCCACGTGGACGGCGCCTTCGGCCTGTGGGCCGCGGCCAGCCCGAAGCTCCGCCCGCTCGTCGAGGGCGTGGAGCGGGCCGACTCCTGGGCCCTGGACGCCCACAAGTGGCTCAACGTCCCCTACGACTGCGGCATCGTCGTCATCGCGCACCCCGAGGCCCACCGCGCGGCCATGCTCAACGAACGCGCCGGCTACCTCCCGCCGGGGACCGATGGCGAACGCGACGCCATCGAATGGGTCCCGGACTTCTCCCGCCGCGCCCGCAGCCTCCCGGTCTGGGCGGCGCTGCGCACCCTGGGGCGGAGCGGTGTGGCCGACCTGGTGGAACGCTGCTGCGCGCACGTGAGCCGCTTCGCGGAGCGTCTCGCCGGGGTCCCGGGGGTCGAACTCCTCAACGACGTGGTCCTCAACCAGCTCCTGGTCCGCTTCGGGGACGACGACGAGACGACCCGCCGGGTCATCGCCCGCATCCAGCGCAGCGGCGAATGCTGGTTCGGCGGGACGCTGTGGGAGGGGCGGGCGGCGATGCGCGTCTCGGTGGTCAACTGGCGTACGACGACGGCGGACGTCGACCGGAGCGTGGGGGTCATCCTGCGGTCCCTGGCGGAGGAACTGGCGGCTGGCTGAGCGGGCCGCTCTCTCCCGTCGAGGTACCGGGCTCGGTCGGTGGTTGCCCACCCCTCCCCGTCTGCGGGCCGGTGGGGTGGGGGGCGGGGTGCCGACTGGGCGGTCTCAGAGCCGGTTTGGGGGTTTCCCGTCAGTCCCATCGTCCTTCCGTGTCGGGCAGGCCTGTCAAGGGCGCTCCCTTCGGTCGCGTCACTTCGTGATCGCCTTCGGCGACCCTTGACAGGCCGTCCCGCCCCGGAAAGCCGAAAGACTGACGGGAAGCCCCCAAAAGAACGGCACGGTCCAGAGGGGGAGAGGCGGGTCTCTCAGCGATGCGGCGAGGGGCCGGGCGTTGGCCCGCCGGGCATCCGGGGCCCTCAAAGCCGAGATTCGGGGCTGGGGCCGCGACTACCCGCACGAGAGGCCGACCAGAGCGACCTCCGGAGCACCCGGACGCGACAGATCGCTACGCGCTCCTCATTTATCGGCGTCCGCCGACCGTCTGGGGCTGGTCATTCGCGCGTCAGGCGCGTCAGCGGTCGGACCATCGCCGTGAGCACGGGGGAGTCGGGGGCGGGCTGGACGGGGCCGATCGCCTCGTAGCCCCAGGACTCGTAGACCCGCTGGACCTTTCCGTCTCCGGCGGCCGGATTGACCATGAGCGATGCGTACCGGTCCTCGCGGCCGGCCAGCAGCTCGTCATGGATCCGCCGGGCCAGTCCCGTCCCCTGGTGAGGAGCCGTCACGCCGATCTCCCTGAGTGCCAGGGTCGGCGCACGGGTGTACTCCTCGTCCAGGTCGTCGCCGATTCGCTTCCACCAGAGGTCCCCGGCCTCCACGGTGTTGCCGTAGGCGTACCCGACCGGCCGCTCCTCGGCGTCGAAGGCGAGCACGACTGTGAAGCCGGGCGTTGGGCCGTAGCGCTCCAGACGCTCGGCCAAGGTGGGCACCGAGTAGTTCGGCAGGTGCAGCAGCGGTGCGCGGACCTCGGCGTACGCCTCGATGAGCGGGCCGCGGGCCTGCTCCACGTGAGTGAAGCGACTTAGTCGGTGCGTCATGTGATCCGCCTTCGGGTGTCGCGGCTACGGTTCCCGGACCATGATCGCGTAGACGGGCGAGTCGTCGGAGGGCTTGGCCTCGTCCCGCTTCTCGTAGCCCCACCTCTCGTACAGGGCCTGCACCTTCGCGTGGGTGGAGTTCACGAGGAGCGTCGCGAAGTCCACGTCCATCGAGTGGAGCAGAGCGTCATGGATCCGTTGTGCGCGGCCGGTGCCCTGCCACTTGGGTGTCACCATCAGCTCGGACAGGGCGAAGATCCGGCCCCGCACGCCCTTGGGCCGATCCTTTCCCTTCCACCAACCGCCCGGCTTGAATTTTGATCCGTACGCGTATCCGACCGGCCCGCTGTCTTCCCAGCCTGAGACACACGTCCAGTCCTCGCGCCCCGACCACAGGTCGACGAAGTAGGAGAACCGCTCGCGGGAGTGGAAGGGGTCGGGATCGTTCGCGTACACCTCGTCGTGGATGTCCAGGAGCAGGGACCGGACGTCCGACGCGTCGGCGTGCGTGTACCACTTCAGGTCCATTGTCGTGACTCCTCGATCCAGCTCGGAGCGCCAGGTGCCCGTGCAGTCAGCGGCCGGTCAGGCCGTTCAGCATCACCGCGTACACCGGCGAATCCGCGAACGGCTGGTTCTCCCCGATCTTTCGATAGCCCCATTCCTCGTACATCGCCTGGAGACGCGGTCGCTTGGTGTCCACGGTGAGTACCGCCAGCGCCTCCGGTCGCCCTGCGAGGAGTGTGTCGTGCAGGCGCGGGCCCAGCCCGGTCTTGCGCCACTTCGGGCGCACCATCAGCTCCGAGACGGAGAACGTGGAGACCTGTTCTGGTGAGGTGTCGAGGTGGCCTTGCCACCACTCCCGGCCCGGGGCGGCGGGCGCGCCGTAGGAGAAGCCGACCGCCACGAGCCCCTCCCAGGCGATCACGCAGGAGAAGCCGGGATTCCCGCCCCAGTGGTCCACGAACCAGGGGAAGCGTTGTACGAACTCCTCGTGCCGGCGGTCCGCGTACGCGTCCTCGTGCACGTCCAGCAGGGTCTGGCGGATGCCGCCGAGATCGTCGTGGCCGTAGCGCTTCAGCTCGATGGTCACCCAGTGCTCCATTCGGTGCGGTAGCGGTCCGTCCATTCCCGGGCCACCTGCGCGGAGGCGGCAACCGTGAACAAGGCCCGGTGGAAGTCCCCGATCATCGTGCGGAGACGGCCGGGGAGCGGGTCACCGGCCATCAGCTCGAAGATGGTGCTCGTCGTCGCACATGCCTGTTCCACCTCGCCCTGGTGGAGTTGGGCAGCGCCGAGCCGGGCGATGGTCATCGACCGGTTCCGCCTCAGCTCCTCGGGCAGGGAGGAGAGGGCTCGGTGAGAGGCTGCTTCGGCATGCGCGTGCTTGCCGAGCAGTTCGTGCACGATCGCGGCGAGCGCCGCGAGCTCGGCCGGCCCGTAGAACCCGATCCACGGGGCCCGAGGGGCTGCCGGGTCTGCCTTCGCGAGGGCGGCTTCAGCGTGGTCCAGGGAGTGCAGGGCCGGATTGCGGTCCCCGCGGGACGCGTGCCCGATCGCCGTTCGGGCGTGGGCCAGGGAGGACAGCAGGGGGTCGCGCCTCGCCGCTGCCGTGGACTGGGCGGCCTGCGAGGCGGCGATGCCTTCGCCGTACTCGTGCCGCTGGTGCGCGAGCATCGCGGTCGAGTTCCAGACCCGCAGCTGGGCCACTGAGTCCTGGGCCATGCCCGCCAGACGCAGGGCCTCGTTCAGGTGGGCGCGGGCCCGGTCGAACTGCCTGGCGTCGACGCATGACCATGCGGCCGTCGACGTGTAGTGCGCGGCCACGGACAGAAGGCGCTGGCGCACGGTCTGAGACACGGCGTTCCGTTGCAGCCGCAGCGCTTCGGACGCCCGGGTGAGGGCGGCACCCTCCAGTGCCACATGCCCTCCCCGGGACTGGTCGAGAGCCGTCAGTGCCACCATTCCGTCCCGCAGGCGGATCACGTCCGACATGCCAACGGACCGGCCGTTCGTGATCCCCGGAACGGGCGTGGCGAGGGCGCCGGCCGTGGCGGCGAGGAAGGAGCGGCGGAGCACGGGGTCCTCCGGAGGTCTGGTGGCGGCAGCCGGTACGAACCCTAGTTCCGTGCTCGGGCAGCCGAACACCTTCTCAAGTGCCGCACGCGTCCGCCCGATCGGCCGCCGGGTGGCACCGCTGAGCAGGTTCCGCACCGTGCGGGCGGAGACGTCACCGAACCGGCCGGTGATCTCCAGCAGTGCGGCGTTCATCTGACCTGCCAGCTCCTCTTGGGTGAGCCCCAGGTCAGCCATTCGTGCCCGTAGTACGGCGTTCCCGGCCATGCCGCCGAACGTAGCCCCGGCCTCATACGGCGGACAAGAATGCCCGTAAAGGGCAGACAAAGTCTTCCGGTCCCCGGCCGGGCGGAGACAGAGAGCCCTTCCTGTTCCGCCCGGGTCGTCGGCCGTTCACTGGTCACAGTCACGCGAGGCGAGGACGCTTCGCGGCCGCCTCTCGTCTGACGACGGTTGGGAGCCCCTTTGACCAGTCCACTTCCGCGCGACGTGCTGAGCCTGGACACCCCCGACGGAACCGGGACCCGCACCGCCCCGCTGTCCTTGCCCAGTGCGGAACTGCTCGCGCGGGCCCACGTCGGGTGGGAGCACTTCCTCCTCGGCATGAGCTCGGAGGCGCCGAATGAGTGAGTGCTACGAGTACGTGCCGCACCGGCTGCTGCGCAAGCGTGTTCGCGATGTCGCCTCCGGTGTCGAGGGCGAGCTGATGGCCGTGGTCAACGAGAACGTCTCCGACACCGGGATCGAGCGGTGGATGGAGCTCGCGTACATCCGGGGCGCGTCCGGGCGCGAGTTCACCACCGCCGTTGGCAACGTCGAGCTCGCCCAGGATCAGGAAGAAGCTGTCCGGCGGGGTGCCGCGGACATCTCGGAGTGGACAGACGCCACAGGGTGTTGATCCGAATCGACCCTGCCTGTGGGCTGGTTCATGCATCCGATCGACAGGGGGACACAGTCATGCCGGGCCCGGAGGCCAGCGGTCCCCTTGCAGGACCGCGAAGAACAGAACGGGGGGCATGCGGCCCGTGGTGACGTCAGACCTTCTCGGCGGTCACGCGGGGGTGCTCGGCTGTGAGCATGGAGATGTCATCGACGTCGGACGTCAGGATCGTGACCTGGCCCGGCTGTGCGAGGGCCGTGGCGCAGAGCATGGCGTCGATCGCGTACTTGTGGCCGTGCAGGCCGGCGGCGCGCAGCAGGGCGGCGGCGGACTGGGCGAGGGTCTGGGTGAGGGGCTCGACCCGGAGGCGGGACAGCGTCCATCTGAGCGCCGCGTCGTTGATCCGGGGATGGATCACCTCGACCAGCACTGCGGCCGAGGTGATCACCGGAAGGTCGGCGGCGTGGGCGGCGGCGAGCCACTCGTGGATCTCCCGGTCGCGCTGCACGGCCTTGGCGAGGCCCTCGCTGTCCAGGATCAAGGCACCACTCACGCCGCCGCCCCGGCTCCGGTGGAGGCGCCGCCGGTGAGTTTGGCCCGCTTGGCGGCCACGGCCTCGGGATCGGCGGGACCGTTGACCGCCTCGAACTCGGCGATCAGCTCCTCGAGGTTGTCACGCTCGATCTGCCGTTGGGCCGCCTTCTCGAGGTAGGCGGACACGCCCCGCTTGCCGACCCGGTCCCTGATCGCTTGCAGGGTGCCTGCGGTGAGCGAAACGGAGATGCCGCTGCTGGGGCCGTCGCCGGGTGGGAAGTCGATGTCGTCTTCAGCCATGACACGATTATGCCATTTCCAATGCTAAACGGCGTGCCGAGTCGCGCCGTCCCCTGACCCGGTTCATGGGTCGAGCCCGTATGCGGTGGGCTCGGCGGGGGCTACTGGAGGGACGACTCGTCGCAGCGGGTGACCCAGGCCGTGAAGGATTCCGACGGGTCAGTGCGGTCCGAGAGGTAGGTGCGGGTGAGGCGTTCGACGTAGTCCGGGAGGTCCGCCGCCGTCGTTTTGAGGCCGCGGAGTTTCTTGCCGAAGCCGCCCTCCTGGTCGGCGGAGAGGGACAGGGTGCCGCCCAGGTGGACCTGGAAGCCTTCTACCTGGCGGCCGTGCTCGTCCGCCACCAGCTGGCCCTTGAGGCCGATGTCCGCGACCTGGGTGCGGGCGCAGGAGTTGGGGCAGCCGTTCACGTTGATGGTGAGGCCCGCGCCGACGTCCTCGCCGGCCAGGCGTTTTTCGAGTTCTGAGATCAGGGTTGCCGCTCGTTCCTTCGTTTCCACGATCGCCAGCTTGCAGTACTCGATTCCCGTGCACGCCATCGTGTTGCGGCGCCAGGGGGAGGGGCGGGCCTGGAGGCCGATTTCGGCCAGGTCCGTGATCAGGGGTTCCGGGTCCGCCACGTCCAGGACCAGGAGCTTCTGGTACGGGGTCAGGCGGACCCGGCCGCTGCCGTGGGTTTCGGCGAGGTCGGCCAGGGCCGCGAGCTTCGTGCCCGAGAGGCGGCCCGCCACCGGGGCCGCGCCGACGTACGACAGGCCGTCCCGCTGCGGGTGTACGCCGATGTGGTCGATCGGGGCCGGGGGGAGCGAGGGGGCCGGGCCGTCGAGGAGAGGACGGCCCAGGTACTCCTCCTCCAGCACCCGGCGGAACTTCTCCACGCCCCAGTCGGCGACCAGGAACTTCAGGCGGGCACGGCCGCGCAGCCGCCGGTAGCCGTAGTCGCGGAAGAGGCGGGCCACCGCCACCCACACGTCCGGGACGTCCTGGAGGGGGACCCACACGCCCACGTGCTGGGCCAGGATCGGGACCGTGGAGAGGCCGCCGCCCACCCACATGCCGAAACCCGGGCCGTGCTCCGGGTGGACCGCGCCCAGGAAGGCCAGGTCGTTGATCTCGTACGGGACGTCCGGCAGCCAGGACAC
Source organism: Streptomyces sp. NPDC040718 (assembly GCF_055593565.1). Lineage (NCBI taxonomy): Bacteria > Bacillati > Actinomycetota > Actinomycetes > Kitasatosporales > Streptomycetaceae > Streptomyces > Streptomyces sp. NPDC040718. The sequence continues at coordinate 42,267 of NZ_JBVIXO010000023.1, forward strand.
CGCCGACTTGTACTTGCGCGGCAGGTTGGAGAGGGACGGGTCACCGATGTAGCGGGCGGCGATCTCCCGCACCGCCGGGGTCGCGTCCAGCACCTCGTCCGCGCCCACCCCCGCCACCGGGCTGCCCACGATGACGCGCGGGCAGTCCCCGCACGCCTCGGTCGTCGACAGCCCGACCTCCTCCAGCCGCCGCCAGATCGCCGGGACGTCCTCGATCCGCACCCAGTGCAGCTGGATGTTCTGCCGGTCGGTGACGTCCGCGGTGTTGCGGGCGAACCGCATCGAGATGTCGGCGATCGCCCGCAGCTGGGCGGCGTCCAGGGTGCCGCCGTCGCTGCGCACCCGCATCATGAAGTGCTCGTCTTCGAGCTCCTCCGGGGCGAGGGAGCCGGTCTTCCCGCCGTCGATGCCTGGCTTTCGCTGGGTGTAGAGGCCCCACCAGCGCATCCGGCCGCGCAGGTCGTCGGGGTCGATCGAGGCGAAGCCCGTCTTGGAGTAGATCTGCTCGATGCGCTCCCGGACGAGGAGGGGGTCCTCGACCGCCTTGAACTCCTCGTTGGAGTTCAGGGGCTCCCGCTCGCCCAGCGCCCACTGGCCCTCGGGGCGCTTGGGGGCGGCGGGGCGCGCGGTTCTGGCGGTCCGGACCGGCGGCGCGGTGACTGTTTCCGTCATGTCCTGCTCCTTGTCAGGTGGTGCCCAGGGGCGAGACCGGGACGATCATGCCGCTGGGGAGCCAGCTCGCGGACGCGGTGTGGTGATGGCCGCCGCCCGCCGACGGGCCTCCGCTGCCGGGTACGTACAGCACGGCGGCGGCGTACAGCTTCGCGGGCGCCGGGCCCGCCGAACCGCGGGCCGTACGCCACGCCTCGTACCCGGCGGCGGTGGGCACCTCGCCGGGCAGCCGGGCGCCGAGCGCCGCCGCGTACTCCACGGCGGCCGGGCTGTTCGGGGCGTACCGCAGCGGGATCAGCTGGCCCGCGCTCGGTGAGAGCAGCGGCGCGGTCAGCAGCCAGGGCGCCAGGTACGTCCCCTCGGCGACGGTACGGCCGGCCTCGACGTCGCGTACGGCGGTGTCCGCGCCCGCCCAGCCGGCGGTGACCACGAGCGGCCGGCGGGCGGAGGCGTCGGGCGCCCCCACGGTGATGCCCGCCCGGGCCGCGGCGGCACGTACCTCGGCGGCCGCGGCCCGCCCGCGCGGCGAGTCGTCCCCGACCAGCGCCAGCGAACGCGCCCCGCGCCCCGCGAGGAACCCGACGGTGTCCCGCAGCGCGGCCGCGTCCGCCTCCGCCAGGGCGTCGGACGGGCAGCCGGCCGGCGCCTTCGCACTGCCGCCCAGCACCGCCCCGGCGGCGGCGCTCGCGCACTCCGCCCCGTCGGCGCCGCTCAGCCCGGCCGGCGCCGGCTCCCCGCCCGCGCGGCCCGTGTCCACCGCCAGCGGCGCCGAGGACCCGCCGGCCGACACCCACACCTGCCCGGGCCCGGCCGGCAGTTCCACCGGGATCCACGTCAGCGTCGACCCGGGACGCACTCCGCCCCGCACGAGCCGCGCCCGGTCCGTCCCGGCCGAGGCTCCGGCGGCGGCGACGCCCACCAGGTTGTGTCCCGGCCGGTTCGGCACCACCAGCACCGGCACCTGCTCCCCGCCGAGGCCCAGCGAGCCCAGCAGCGGCCCGGCCGACACCCGAGCGCCCGCACCGCCGCCCGAGGGGCCGAGGGTCCCGGCGAGGGCCGCGCACGCCACCGCCGCGGCGAAGTACGCCGTGGCGGTGGTGCGGCGGGCGAGGAGCCGCGTGCGGAGCAGCAGCAGTACGCCCACCGCCAGGGCGGCGGTCAGCACGACCGCCGCCAGGAGGACCGCGTTCACCGTCGGACGGCGCTGTCGCTGACCACGAACAGGACGCCGTGCGGCTGCGCGTCGCCGAAGTCGCCGTGCGGCCACGACGCCCGGTTGAAGCCGACGCACGGCTTGCCGGTGTTCTCGTCCCGGAAGGACCGGTCGAGGGTCACCCGGCCGCGCCGGTCGAGGTCGAACATGCACACCCGGTGGTCACCGCCGCCGCCGAAGGACCCGGCGACGAAGTAGTTGGCGACCGCGATCCGGCTCACCTGCGTCGTCTCCCGGTAGACGCCGTCCGCGCCGCGCTTGAAGTTGTCCATGGCGCCCCAGTGCGGGCCGCCCGCGCTGACGTCGCGGATCGGGACGGTGCTCACCAGCTCCGGGCAGTCCCGCTCGCGCCCGCCCCGGCTCGCCTCGGCGAGCTCGTCGACCGAGCACTTCGCGCCCGTCCCCGCCGCGAGGAGCTTCTGGATGTCCAGGACGTAGATCATGCCCGTGGTCTCGTCCAGCGGCTTGCCGTACGGAACGGACTGGCCCATCACCGTGTGGAAGAGGAAGCGGTCGTCGGGGCTGACGGCCAGCCAGCTGCCGTTGTCCCCGCTGCCGGTGATCTCCTTGTCGCGCTGGAAGGACCGGTAGGCGGTGGTGTCGTCGAAGACCTCCTTCCACTGCGGTGCGGGCGCGGTGATGTCCGGGGTGTAGAAGACCGCCCCGCCGGCCATCGAGGAGACGAACGCGCCCTTGTGGCCGGGCCGGTTGGTCAGCGCGGTCTCCATGACCACGCGGGACTCGCGGAAGAAGGCCCGCTGCTCCTGCGCCCCGCGCGGACCGTCGGCGACCTTCGACACCGACTTCAGGGTCGGGTCGTCGCGGTTGGTGATGTCGAAGACGCGGACGGTCTGGCGGGCCAGGTTCTCCTTGAGCGCCGAGTCGGGCGTCATGAAGTTGCGGGCCTCGGCGAAGTCGCTCGCCACCATGATGTTGAGGTCCTCGCGGACCGCGATGCCGTGCGGGTTGGCGCAGGTCGCCGCCGGCAGTGCGGGCACGTTCCCGCACTGCGCCGGGTCCTCGCCGGCCGCGGTGGCCGCCGGGATCTCCGCGATGGTCCTGCCGTCCTCGCCGATGCGCACGATCTCGCCGGGCGAGCCCGCCGCGCCGTTGCCGACCCGCACCTCGCCGTTGGTGTAGGTGCAGGGGCCGGTCACGTTCGGCCCGCCCATGTACGTCCCGTACGCGGTCCCGTCGCTCAGCACCTGGTAGGCGTCGGGCAGGGTCCCGCAGGGGGTGTCGGCGGTGGTGTTGACCCCGGCGATCGTCAGCGCGGGCAGGGCCTTCGCGTCGAAGACGAAGGTGGTGTCGCTCATGATGCCGCCGGCGTAGATCCGGTCGCCCTTGTGCCACACGTACTGCATGTGGTGCGGCTCGTTGCCGTTGTTCGGGCCGACGGTGACCGTGTTGGCGACCTTCCCGTACGTGGGCGAGCCCGGCGTGGCGTCGATGACGGTCAGGAAGTCGGGCGCCGGCTGCTTCGCCGGCCCGGACCAGACGAGCATCCACTGCCGTCCGGGCCCCCGCGAGGCGTCCACCAGGTGGTTGGTCGCCGTGTACGTGACGCCGTCGCCGCCCTGGAAGCTGGAGGTCCAGGTCTCCGGCGAACCGGCGGCGGCGGGGCCCGCCGCGGTGAGCATGGAGGCGGTGAGTCCCACCGCCGACAGACAGAGCGCGAGGCGGCGTATCAGCCTTCCTCGGCGTAGACCTTGCAGACCTTGCAGGCTCATTTCTCCGCGTGCCCTCTCCGGGGTGTCGGTCGAATTGCCGAGTGATTTTCGGATCACTGTGGCACAAGGGCGCTGGCGGTCCGCTGATAGGAGACTTACCGTGCCCTGACATTCGTCAGGAGGAACTCCGCAAAGCCCCCAATATTCTGTGTAACGGCTGGTGAGAGGTGTGGGGTGGCCGGTTCTCGTCGAAAGTGCCGCGATCAGCGGACCGTCAGTGCTTTATGTGTCGGCATTGCTAGTCTCGGCGCAGAGAATTCCTGCCCGTTCGCCGCGTTCCCCATTCGAAGGAGCCGCCGGATGACGACGACTCAAGTGCACGGAAATGTGAGAGAACTCGCCGAACGGGCGGGCCGGGACCTGGAGGACGCTTCCGCGCTGGATGTCCTGCGGTGGGCGGTGGAGACCTTCGGGAAGGGGTTCTGTGTGACGTCCTCGATGGAGGACGCGGTCGTCGCCCACCTCGCCTCGCGGGTCGCTCCTGGTGTGGACGTGGTGTTCCTGGACACCGGTTACCACTTCGAGGAGACGATCGGCACGCGTGACGCGGTGGAGGCGGTGATGGACGTCAACGTCATCACGCTGACTCCGCGCCGGTCGGTGGCCGAGCAGGACGCCGAGTACGGGCCGAGGCTGCATGACCGTGACCCGGACCTGTGCTGTGCGCTGCGGAAGGTCAAGCCTCTGGAGGAGGGTCTGACCGGGTACGCGGCGTGGGCGACGGGGCTGCGCCGCGACGAGTCCCCGACCCGGGCGAACACCCCGGTCGTCGGCTGGGACGAGAAGCGGGGCAAGGTCAAGGTCTCCCCGATCGCCCGCTGGACGCAGGACGACGTGGACGCGTACGTCGCCGAGCACGGGGTCCTGACCAACCCGCTGCTGATGGACGGCTACGCCTCCGTCGGCTGCGCCCCCTGCACCCGCCGGGTCGCGGAGGGCGAGGACGTACGGGCCGGCCGCTGGGCCGGACGCGGCAAGACCGAGTGCGGACTCCACGGCTGATGACCACAACACCTACGGACACCACGGAACTTACGGAGAAGCGGATGAGCGTGACCGGCCAGGGAGCCACGGTGTGGCTGACCGGTCTGCCCAGCGCGGGCAAGACCACCATCGCGTACGCGCTGGCCGAGCGGCTGCGCGCCGAGGGCCACAAGGTGGAGGTGCTCGACGGGGACGAGATCCGCGAGTTCCTCTCGGCGGGCCTGGGCTTCGGCCGCGAGGACCGGCACACCAACGTGCAGCGGATCGGCTTCGTCGCCGAACTCCTCGCCAGCAACGGTGTGAAGGCCCTCGTCCCGGTGATCGCGCCGTTCGCCGACAGCCGCGAGGCCGTCGCGAAGCGGCACGCCGCCGCTTCGACGCACTACCTCGAAGTGCACGTGGCCACCCCGGTCGAGGTGTGCTCCGAGCGCGATGTGAAGGGCCTGTACGCCAAGCAGGCGGCGGGCGAGATCTCCGGTCTGACCGGCGTCGACGACCCCTACGAGGCACCGCAGCAGCCGGACCTGCGGATCGAGTCGCACACGCAGACCGTCCGGGAATCCGCAGCGGCGCTCTTCGCGCTGCTCGAACAGAGGGGTCTCGCGTGACCACCGTCATCCCCATCAACAGGGCCGCGAGGGCGCTGGACCACCTGGACTCCATGGAGTCGGAGGCGGTGCACATCTTCCGTGAGGTGGCGGGCGAGTTCGAGAAGCCGGTGATCCTGTTCTCCGGCGGCAAGGACTCCATCGTCATGCTGCACCTGGCGCTGAAGGCGTTCGCGCCGGCGGCGGTGCCGTTCTCGCTGCTGCACGTGGACACCGGGCACAACTTCCCCGAGGTCCTCGCCTACCGCGACCGCGCCGTGGAGAAGCACGGCCTGCGCCTGCACGTGGCCTCCGTCCAGGAGTACATCGACGCCGGCAAGCTCCGCGAGCGCCCCGACGGCGTCCGCAACCCCCTCCAGACCGTCCCGCTCACCGAGGCGATCCAGCAGCTGAAGTTCGACGCCGTCTTCGGCGGCGGCCGCCGCGACGAGGAGAAGGCCCGCGCCAAGGAGCGCGTGTTCTCCCTGCGCGACGAGTTCTCCCAGTGGGACCCGCGCCGCCAGCGCCCCGAGCTGTGGCAGCTCTACAACGGCCGCCACGCCCCCGGCGAGCACGTCCGCGTCTTCCCGCTCTCCAACTGGACCGAGCTCGACGTGTGGCAGTACATCGCCCGCGAGGAGATCGAACTCCCCGAGATCTACTTCGCGCACGAACGCGACGTCTTCCAGCGGGGCGGCATGTGGCTCACCGCCGGCGAATGGGGCGGCCCCAAGGACACCGAACCAGTGGAGCGCCGGAGGATCCGCTACCGCACCGTCGGTGACATGTCCTGCACCGGTGCCGTCGACTCCGACGCCGCCGACCTGGACGCCGTGATCGCCGAGATCGCCGTGTCCCGCCTCACCGAGCGGGGCGCGACCCGCGCCGACGACAAGCTGTCCGAGGCCGCGATGGAAGACCGCAAGCGCGAAGGGTACTTCTAACCATGGACGACACGACGACGCTGCTGCGCTTCGCGACCGCGGGTTCCGTGGACGACGGCAAGTCCACCCTCGTGGGCCGCCTGCTGCACGACTCCAAGTCGGTCCTCGCCGACCAGCTGGAGGCCGTGGAGCGGGTCTCCGCCGACCGCGGCCAGGACGCCCCGGACCTCGCCCTCCTCACCGACGGCCTCCGCGCGGAGCGCGAGCAGGGCATCACCATCGACGTGGCCTACCGCTACTTCGCCACCGCCCGCCGCCGGTTCATCCTCGCCGACACCCCCGGGCACGTGCAGTACACGCGGAACATGGTCACCGGCGCCTCCACCGCCGACCTGGCCGTGGTCCTCGTCGACGCCCGCAACGGCGTCATCGAGCAGACCCGCCGCCACGCCGCCGTCGCCGCCCTCCTGCGCGTTCCCCACGTCGTCCTCGCCGTCAACAAGATGGACCTCGTCGGTTACGACGAGGGCGTCTTCGCCGCCATCACCGCCGAGTTCAACGGCTACGCCGCGGACCTCGGCCTCGACGACATCACGGCGATCCCCATCTCGGCCCTCGCCGGCGACAACGTGGTCGAGCCCTCCGCCCACATGGACTGGTACGGCGGCCCCACCGTCCTGGAGCACCTGGAGACCGTCCCGGTCAGCGACGAGCTGACCGCCGGACCCGCCCGCCTCCCCGTCCAGTACGTGATCCGCCCGCAGACCGCCGAGCACCCCGACTACCGCGGCTACGCGGGCCAGATCGCCTCCGGCGTCCTGCGCGTCGGCGAGCCCGTCACCGTCCTGCCGTCGGGCCGTACCTCCGTCATCGAGGGCATCGACGCCCTCGGCGAGGCCGTCGAGACGGCCTGCGCCCCGCAGTCCGTCACGGTCCGCCTCGCCGACGACGTCGACGTCTCGCGCGGCGACCTCATCGCCCCCGCCGGGGCCGCCCCGACCACCACGCAGGACGTCGTCGCCACCGTCTGCCACGTCGCGGACCGGCCCCTCGCCGTCGGCCAGCGCGTCCTCCTCAAGCACACCACCCGCACGGTCAAGGCGATCGTGAGGGAGATCCCGTCCCGGCTCACCCTCGCCGACCTGTCCCAGCACCTCGACCCCGGCCGGCTGGTGGCCAACGACATCGGCCGCGTCGTCGTCCGCACCGGCGAGGCCCTCGCGCTCGACGCGTACGCCGACTCCCGCCGCACCGGATCCTTCCTCCTCATCGACCCCTCGGACGGAACCACCCTGACCGCCGGCATGGCGGGCGAGGCCTTCACCGGGCACGAGCACGAATGGACCCTCTGACGATGTCCCCACCGCACCGCCGCCCCCATCTCCTGCTCCGCCCCCGGCCCATCGCGGCCCTCGCGCTGCTGCTCGCCGCCGCCCTCACCTCCTGCGGCTACGGATCCCGGGCGGTCGGGGTCCCGGACGCCGCCCCGGCCGGCGCGGCGGGCCGGAAGCTCTCCGTGTCCGAGGTCCGCGTCGGCTACTTCCCGAACCTGACCCACGCCACCGCCCTGGTCGGCGTACGGGAGGGACTGATCCAGCGGGAGCTGGGCGGGACCGCCCTGAAGACCACCACCTTCAACGCCGGGCCCGCCGAGATCGAGGCCCTGAACGCGGGCTCCGTCGACATCGGCTTCATCGGCCCCTCGCCCGCCGTCAACGGCTACGTCAGGTCCAAGGGCTCCAACCTGCGGATCATCTCCGGATCCGCCTCCGGCGGCGTCAAGCTCGTCGTGAACCCCGACAAGATCAAGACCCTGGACGACCTCAAGGGCAGGAAGATCGCCACCCCGCAGCTCGGCAACACCCAGGACGTGGCCTTCCTCAACTGGATCGCCGCACGCGGCTGGAAGGTCGACGCGGCCGGCGGCAGGGGCGACGTCTCCGTCGTCCGCACCAACAACACCATCACCCCCGACGCCTACCGCTCCGGTGCCGTCGACGGCGCCTGGGTGCCGGAGCCCACCGCCTCCAAACTCGTCGCCGAGGGCGCCGCGGTCCTGCTCGACGAACGGGACCTGTGGCCCGGCGGGAAGTTCGTCATCACGAACGTCGTCGTCTCGCAGAAGTTCCTCAAGGAGCACCGGGACGTGGTCGAGGCCGTACTGCGCGGCACGGTGAGGACCAACGAGTGGATCAACGCGGATCCGGACCGGGCCAAGGCCTCCGCCAACGCCGCCCTGAAGACCCTCAGCGGGAAGGAGCTGGAGCCCGAGGTCGTCGACGCGGCCTGGCCCGGGATCGTCGTCACCGACGACCCCCTCGCCGCGACGCTGAAGGCCCAGTCCGACCACGCCGTCGCGGCCGGGCTCCTGGAGGAACCCGACCTCGACGGCATCTACGACCTCGGACCGCTCAACGAGGTACTCGGCTCCCTCCACAAGCCCACCGTCGACCACGCGGGTCTCGGCACCGCCGACCAAGGAAGGTGACCCGCCATGGCGACCGCCCTCATCAACGCGGAGCACAGCACCGCCACGGCCCGCACGGCCGTCCGCGTCGAGCACGTGTCGAAGTCCTTCCCCGGACCCGCAGGCCCCCAGCCGGTCCTGGAGGACATCAGCCTGGACGTGGCACCCGGCGAGTTCGTCACCCTCCTCGGCGCCTCCGGCTGCGGCAAGTCCACCCTGCTGAACCTGGTGGCCGGCCTGGACTCCCCGACCGCCGGCACCATCGCCACCGAGGGCCGGCCGGCCCTGATGTTCCAGGAGCACGCCCTCTTCCCGTGGCTCACCGCGGGCAAGAACATCGAGCTGGCCCTGCGGCTGCGCGGAGTGCCCAAGGCCGAGCGCAGGCCCGAGGCCGAACGGCTGCTGGAGCTCGTCCGCCTCGGCGGCGCCTACGGCAAGCGCGTCCACGAACTCTCCGGCGGCATGCGCCAGCGCGTGGCCCTCGCCCGGGCCCTCGCCCAGGACAGCCGCCTCCTGCTGATGGACGAGCCCTTCGCGGCCCTCGACGCCATCACCCGCGACGTCCTGCACGGCGAACTCACCCGCATCTGGGAAGAGACCGGCCTGTCCGTCCTCTTCGTCACCCACAACGTGCGCGAGGCCGTCCGCCTCGCCCAGCGCGTCGTCCTCCTCTCCTCCCGCCCCGGCCGCGTCGCCCGCGAATGGGCCGTGGAGCTGGCCCAGCCGCGCCGCATCGAGGACGCGGCCGTCGCGGACCTGTCCCTGGAGATCACCGAACACCTGCGAGGGGAGATCCGCCGCCATGGCCGCCAGTGAGCTCAGGCCCCGTGAACCCAGGTCCAGTGAACCCAGGTCCAGTGAACCCAGGACCCGTGAGCCCAGGACCCGTGAGCCCAGGACCCGGACCGCCGCCAACGAGCTGGCCGGGCTGGACGCGCTCGAAACCCGCCAGGGAACCAGCACCCCGCTGCGCCGGGTGCTGTTGGCCAAGGCCCTGCCCCCGCTCACGGCCGTGCTCCTGGTGCTGACGGCCTGGCAGGTCCTCGCCCTGGCCGAGGTCACCGACGCCCACAAGCTGCCGCCGCCGTCCGCGGTCTGGGACAGCCTGGCCGACCTCTGGTTCAAGGGCACCCTCTTCGACGTCCTCTGGACCAGCGTCTGGCGCGGCCTGTCGGGCTTCCTGCTGGCCCTCGCCATCGGCACCCCGCTCGGCCTGGTCGTGGCCCGGGTGAGGTTCGTCCGCGCCGCCGTCGGCCCGGTCCTGTCCGGGCTGCAGTCCCTGCCCTCGGTGGCCTGGGTGCCCCCGGCGGTGCTCTGGCTGGGCCTGGACAACTCGATGATGTACGCCGTCATCCTGCTCGGCGCCACCCCCTCCATCGCCAACGGCCTGGTCTCCGGCATCGACCAGGTCCCGCCGCTGTTCCTGCGCGCCGGCCGCTCGCTGGGCGCCACCGGCCTGCGCGGCGCCCGGTACGTCGTCATGCCGGCCGCGCTCCCCGGCTACCTGGCCGGGCTCAAGCAGGGCTGGGCCTTCTCCTGGCGCTCCCTGATGGCCGCCGAGATCATCGCCAGCTCCCCCGACCTGGGCCTCGGCCTCGGCCAGTTGCTGGAATCGGGGCGCGAGACCTCCGACATGGCCCGGATCTTCCTGGCCATCATCCTGATCCTGCTCGTCGGCATCGCCGTCGAACTGCTCGTCTTCGCCCCGGCGGAGCGGCGGATGCTGCGCCGCCGCGGCCTGCGCGGCTGACCCGCCGCGGCCCGGACCGGCGCCGGTCAGCCCGTCAGGGCCAGGGCTGCCGCCCGGGCGGCGTCGTAGCGGAGCAGTACGAGCCGCGCCAGTTCCGGCGCGGCGCCGAGCACGGCGCCCAGGTGGTCCGCCCCGGCTTCGGCGGCGCCCGCCGCGATCCGGTCCGGGAGCCGGCCGGGTGCCAGGACGTACGGGGCCACCGCGATCCGCTCCGCGCCCTCGGCGCGCAGCGCCCGTACGGCGTCCTCGGTGCGGGGGAAGGCGCCCCCGGAGGAGAACGCGGGCCGTACCGCCCGCCATCCGGTGCGCTGCCACCGCCGGGCGATCCCGGCGAACGAGGCGGCCGCCTCCGGGTCGGAGGTGCCCGCGGCCGCGAGGACCACGGCGGTCGCCGTACGCGCTTCCGGGCCGAGGCCGGCCCCGTACAGCCGGAGCTCCAGTACCGCGGTCAGCAGCGGGTCCGGGCCCAGTACCCCGGCCTGCCGCACCGTCAGGGACGCCGGCGCCCGGCGCAGTACGCCGGGCAGGTCGACCGAGGCGTGGAAGGCGCGGGTCAGCAGCAGGGGCTGTACCACCACCCGCCGTGCCCCGTGACGGGCCAGCCGCGTCAGCTCTCCCGGAACGGAAGGCCGGTCGAAGTCCAGGAAAGCCGCGCTGACGGGCAGTGCGGGCCGCGCCGAGCGGATCCGCCGGGTGAGCGCGCGTACCGTCCTCGCGTGCCGGGGATCGCGGCTGCCGTGCGCGACCAGTAGCAGGAACTCGTCCACGCCCTAGCCCGCGACGAGGGCCGGCACCGGCCAGTAGGGCTCGTCCTGGAGCAGCATCGGGTCGTGGGTGAGGATCGCCCGCTCGTACTGGCTCAGGACGGGGGAGGGCTCGATGCCCTGGGACTCGATCATGTTGTGCCGGCACTGGCGGTAGACCGTCAGCGCGTCGAGCTGCCGGCCGGAGCGGTACAGGGCGCGCATGAGCAGCATGCAGAACTGCTCGTGGTTCGGGTTGCGCGAGTACAGCTCGGTCAGTTCCGGGAGGATCCGTTCGTGTCCGCCGGTGCGGAGTTCGAGATCGTAAAGCAGAATGAGCGCCGAATTCCGTGCCTCCAGATATCGCGTGGAGGCGGTCCGGCAGATGGGCCCGCCGGTCAGTCCGCCGAATACGGGTCCGCGCCAGTGGGATAATCCCTCGCGGAGGTCGGCGATGTTCCGGCGGTGGCCGGCGAGGGTGTCCGTTCCCGAACGCGCGTGGATCGCGTCCACGGTGTCGAGGAACACGTAGGCGTCGAGTTCCCACCGGTCGAAGAGGAACTGGTAGCCGGAGGTGCTCGTCACCACCCGTGAGCCCTGGCGTTCGGGCTCCACCGCGGCGAGGGTCCTGCGGACCCTGCTGACCTGCGCCTGAAGGGCGTTCTCGACCTTGTTGGGGGGTGTGGTCCCCCACAGTTCGAGGATGAGGGAGTCGACGGTGACGAGCGATCCGCCGGCCGCGAGCAGGGTCGCCAGGAGCGTCTGCTGCATGGCGCCGCCGAGCCTGACGGCGACTCTGTGTTTCATTATTTCCATGGATCCCAGGACTGAGAACAGCAACACAAACATCTCCCCGCGAGATGGAAAGAGAACGGTGTCGTGTGCGAGCTGGTGATGCTCTGAATTCCTAGTGGACCGATCGGTCCCGACCGTACTTGCTCAGATGCGAGCGTGTCAATGAAGCCCCCGCGTCCCCGCGCCCCACCGGCTGGGATGCCGCACAGGTGAGCAAACGCGACAAAGGCCGTGCAACACGCCCGGCACCGGATGCGGGGGATCCAATGGGTGCGCCGGACGTGCTGCACGGCCGTTCGGGGGAGGGGGCGCCGCCGCGGCGGCGCCCCCTCCGGTCAGGCGGCGGTCTTCTGCCGGTAGCGGGCGGCGCCCGCCAGGGCCACGAGGGTCACGCCGAGGGTGAGGACCGTGACGGTCCACAGACCGGCCCGGTAGGGGGCGATCCCGCCGGTGCTGAGCGAGAACACGGTCGCGGTGAGCGCGATGACCACGCCGTTGCCGATCTGCGCGCCGGCGTTGAACAGGCCGGAGACCAGGCCCTGCTCGTCCGGCGAAGCCGTGCCGACGGCGGCGATGTTCAGCGCCGGGTAGACGGCGGCGAAGCCGAGGCCGCCGAGGAGCTGCTGCGCGAACAGGGTGACCAGCGGGTCGACCTGGCCCATCAGCAGGACCCAGCCGAGGTAGCCGATGCTCAGCAGGACCAGGCCGCCGGTCGCGACCGGCCAGGCGCCGTACTTGGTGACCAGCGCGGCGCCGTAGCGGGCGGTTCCCGCGGTCAGCACGCCGCCGAGCAGGAAGGCGAGGCCGGCCTCCAGCGGGGTCCAGCCCAGCTGCTCCTGGTAGTAGAGGGTCAGTACGAACTGGAAGGAGACGTAGGCGCCGAAGAAGAGCATCGCGATCAGGGACCGGGTCAGCTGGCCCTTGCGGAAGACCGACAGCGGCACCAGCGGGGCCGGGTGGCGGCTCTCGACGACGGCGAACAGCGGGAAGAGGACGGCGGCGGCGATCAGTGAGCCGATGGTCTGGGCGTCGGCCCACCCGTCACTGGCGGCCCGGCTGAGTCCGTACACCAGGGCCACCGCGCCCGCCGTCACCGTGACGGCGCCGAGGATGTCGAGGCTGCCGCTCTTGCCCTTCTCCTGCTGCGAGGGGACGACCGACGCGGCGAGCAGTGCGACCAGCACACCGGCGACGGCCGGGGCGAACAGGACGAGCCGCCAGGAGACGCCCGCCATCAGACCGCCGAGGATCAGGCCGAGGGAGTAGCCGGCCGAGGCCACGGCCAGGAACGTGCCCAGGGCTCGGTTGCGTGACTGCTCGTCACGGAAGGCGTCGAGCAGGATCGCCATGGCGGCCGGTGCGGTGATGCCGGCGCTGACGCCCTTGAGGAGACGGGCGACGACCAGGACCACGCCGTCGTCGGCGATGCCGCCGAGGACGCTCGCGACGACGAACACCACCAGCCAGCCGATCAGCAGCTTCTTGCGGTTGTAGAGGTCGGCCAGCCGGCCGCCCAGGAGCAGGAACCCGCCGAAGCCCAGCGCGTACGCCGAGACGACCCACTGGAGTGCGGAGGTCGACATCCCCAGGTCCGCCTGGACCAGGGGGAGGGCCGGTCCCATGCTCGCGATGTCCATCGCGTCGAGGAACTGCACCGCGCACACGACCAGGAGCAGCAGGGGCAGGCTCTTGACCGCGGGGGCGGGCGGGACCACCCGTGCGATGGGAGGAGAGGTCGGGGATGCCTCGGTCATGATCAGACTCCGATCGGAGTGTCGTCGGAAGCAGTGAGCTCTACGGGAACGCTCGGAAACGCACCAAGGGAACAAATGACGGACCGATCAGTCCAGGACTGATCGGTCCATTTCTAGCGCTCACAAACCCCGGTGTCAAACGTATGCTGGGAACCGCGGGGGAGAGGCGAAGGAGTTGAGACATGGCGCGCACACCGGCACCAGGCACGAGGCGGCGGATCCTGGAAGCCTCGGCCAAACTCTTCGGTGAGCAGGGGGTCCGGGCCGTCGGCATGCAGCAGGTGATCGACGCGACCGGAGTGGGCAAGAGCCTCCTCTACCGCGAGTTCGCCAGCAAGGACGAGCTGATCGCGGCCTGGCTGCGCGAGAGCGACGCGAAGTGGTGGGAGCAGGCCGAAGAGGTCACCGCCCCCCACTCCGGCGACCCGGCCCGCCAGATCCTCGCGCTGATGGAGTTCTTCCACGCCAGCGTCCGCGAACCCGACTTCCACGGCTGCATCTACTACAACACCTCCAGCGAGTTCCGCGAGCCCGGACACCCGGGCCGCCAGGAGGCGAAGCTGCACCTCAAGGGCCTGCGCAACTGGTTCCGCGACAAGGGCGTCGAGGCCCGCGCCGAGGACCCCGACGCCCTCGCCGACACGCTGATGCTCATCGTCGGCGGCACCCTCGCCAACGGCGAGGTCCTCGGCGAGACCGGCCCCGCCCGCATGGCCCTGGCCACCACCGGGCTGGTCCTGCGCCAGTACGCGCCGAACGCCATGGCGGCCGCCACCCTCTGACGGTCCGAAGGCCGCGCGCCCGGCCCCGCGGCACGAGGATGCCGCGGGGCCGGAGCGCGTCCGGCGCCGGTCCACGTCAGGGGCCGCCGGCGCCGGTACGGGTCGGCCGCGCGTGCCGTACGGCCACGCCGTGCTCCTCGTACCCGTCGTTGTACGAGAACGCCGAGGGCATCCTGTCGTGGAACTGGTAGTCGGCCTGAATTCGACCGTCCTCGGCGAGCACGACGATGTCCTGACCGGACATCTCCATCTCCCCCGTGGCCGCCGACACCATCACCCAGTTGAACCGGACGACGTCGTGGTGGCCGGTCGCGTTGTTCGAGGACCGGAACTCGTAGCCCATCGGGCCGTACACCTCGTGCGTGTAGGCCAGCTGGTCCAGGAGCGCCGCGTGCCCCCGGATCGGATCCTTGCGGTAGAACACGTAGACGCAGTCCGGCGCGTACAGGCCGTACACCATGTCGCGCCTGCGCCGCTCGTCCTTCTCGTTCCACAACGCGACGTAGCGCGCCAGGAGTTCATTGGGTCGGGGCAGCATGACGGGGTACCTCCGGGTTCCGCTGGAACGCCGCCCGCTCAGCGCCCCGCGGCGTACCGCGGCAGCAGCTGGGCCAGGTCGGCCGTGATGGCACGGGCGTGGGCGCTCAGGTAGAAGTGGTCCCCGGGGAAGGTCCGGCACCCCAGGAACTCCGGCGTCCGCCCGGCCCACGACCGCATGGCGCCGGGCGCGAGGAGGGGATCCCCGCGCCCGGAGTAGGCGACGACGGGACAGCCCACGGCCGCCCCGTCGTCCGAGAAGTCAGCGCACACCGAGCCGTCCGCGCCCATCGCGCGGACCGCCCCCGCCAGCAGCTCCGGATCCCCGGCGACCGCCTCCGGCAGCCCGCCCAGCAGGCGCAGCGCCTCCAGCGGGTCCGAGGACAGCGCCGCCGGCGCCGAGAACCCCTCCGGTGCCCACCCCGACACGGCCAGCAGCACCGGCGCGGGCAGGCCCCGCCGCTCCGTCTCCACCGTGAGCCGGTAGCCCAGCAGCGCCCCCATCGAGTGCCCGAACACCGCGTAGGGGCGCTCGTCCAGCTCGTCCGACACCACCCGGGCGAGGGCCTCCACCAGCGGACCGAGCCGGGTGTACGGTGCCTCGCGCCGCCGCTCCTGCCGCCCCGGCAGCTGCACCGCCTGGCAGGCGACCGACCCGGGCAGCCGCCCCGGCCACTCGCGGTACATCGACGCGCCGCCCCCGCTGTGGTGCAGCAGGAACAGCCGCGCCTCCGCGTCCGGTTCGGCGTCGGCCGGGTGCAGCCACCGCGACGCGCCCTGCACCTCGGGCAGCGGGCCCGGCGGCCCGGGACCCCGTACGGCGTCCACGGCGGCTACGCGACCGGGGCGGGGGACCCGGCGGGGGACCGGTCCCCGGTGAACCGCTCCCGGAGCACCCGCCGCAGCACCTTCCCGGTGGGATTGCGCGGCAGCTCGGCGACGATGTCGTACCCCGTCGGGATCTTGAACCCGGCGATCCGGCCGTTCATGAACCGCAGGAACTCCCGCGGGGTCGCCTCGGCGCCCTCGCGCAGCACCACCGCGGCACGGACGGCCTCACCCCAATCGGGGTGCGGGACCCCGTACACGGAGACCTCCGCCACCGCCGGGTGGGCCCGCAGCGCGTTCTCGACCTCCGTGGGATAGATGTTCTGGCCGGCGACGATGACGGTGTCGTTGACCCGGTCGGCGAGGAACAGGTAGCCGTCGGCGTCGACATGGCCCATGTCGCCCATCGACAGCCACTCCCCGGCCTCCCCGGACAGGGCGTCGGCGGTCACTTCCGGCAGCCGCCAGTACTCCAGGAACCGCGCCGGGCTCCGCACCACCACCCGGCCCACCTCGCCGGCCGGCAGCTCGCGGCCCTCCCCGTCCAGGATCCGCAGCCCGACACCGGGCACCGCCCGGCCCGCCGAGCCCAGCACCCGGCTGTCCGCGGTGTGGTCCTCCGGCGCCAGGACGGTCAGGAAACTGCCCGCCTCCGCCGAGGAGTAGCCCTGCGCCAGCTCGCAGCCGAGTACGTCGATGCAGGTCAGCAGCAGCTCCCGGTCGATCGGCGAACCGCTGTAGACCACCTTGCGCAGCGAGCGGAAGGTCTCGCGGGTCGTCCCCCGCTCGGCCAGCATCATCCGCAGCATCGCGGGCGCCGCCCACAGGGTCGTGACCGCGTGCCGCTCGATCAGCCGGGTCGCCTCGTCGGCGATGAACTGGCGCATGACCACCGTGGTGGCGCCCGCGTTGAACGAGTGCATGAACCAGCCGAAGCCGGCCGTGTGCAGCCCCGGGAAGCAGCTCAGCCCCCGGTCCTCGGGCCGCCAGTCGATCCAGTCCACCCCGGCCGCCCGGGTGTCGGCGATGAAGGTGAAGAAGGTCCGCTGCGCCAGCACCACCCCCTTGGGCAGCCCGGTCGTCCCGCTCGTGTACAGCTGCGCGACCGGGTCGTCGAAGCCGGCCCCGCCCGCCGCCGGCGGCTCCGTGTCCGGCAGCCCGGCCTTCCAGTCGAGGAACCCGCCCGCCACATGGCCGTCGGAGTCCGACTCGACGACCTGCCGCAGCTCGGGCAGCACCGCCCGCAGCCTGTCCACCAGCGGGCGGAACTCCCGCTCCACGAAGAGCAGTTCCGCCCGCGAGTCGCGCAGGACGTGCTCGACCTCGCCGACCGTGAGCCGCGAGTTCACCGGCACCAGCACCACGCCCGCCTTCGCGCAGCCGAGCGCCAGGTCGTAGTAGCGCTCCGACTCCCGGCCCAGGTAGCCCACCCGCGCCCCGGCCGCCAGGCCCGCGGCCAGCAGCGCGTGCGCGGTCCGGTTGCTCTCCCGGTGCAGTTCGGCGAAGGTCAGCGCGCGGTCCTCGCAGATCACCGCGGGCCGGTCGGGCCGGGTCCGGGCGTGCAGCGCCGCGCGGGCGGCGAGGGTGCGGTCCTCCGTACGGTTGTCCATGGGGTTCCCTTGTCCTGTTCGCTCTCTGGGTTGAAGGGCGGGGGCTCAGGCCGCCGGGGGCACGGCGGCCCCGGCCGGCACCGCGTCGGCGGCCAGCCGTCCGGACAGCAGCTCGGCGAGCTCCTCCACCGACGGGTGGTCGAAGACCGCGGAGGACAGCAGCTGGATCCGCAGCCGCGTCTGGAGCTGGTTCTTCAGCACGATCGCCGTCAGCGAGTCCACGCCCAGCTCCAGGAAGCCCGCCCGGATGTCGACGTACTCCGGGTCGTCGATCGCCAGCAGCGCCGCCACCGTCGCGCGGACCAGGGCGACCAGCGCCGTCCGCCGCTCCTGGGGCGGGGCCGCCGCCAGCGCCTCCACGTCCAGCGGCGCGGCCGAGGCCGCGGCCCGCGCCGTGCGCTCGGCGGCCGCCGCCTCCACCGGGCGGTCCGGCAGCCGGGTGAAGCCCATCCCGGACAGCTCCGCCACCGGCCGGCCGTCCTCCTCCAGCAGCAGCACGTCCAGGGTGAACGCCGGGTCCGCCGACTCCGGGTCCTCGGCGCGCGTGACCCGGGCCGCGGAGCGCAGCACCGCCCCGCGCGGCTTCTTGAAGGCGCGCAGCCGGCCCGCGCTCGTGGCCACGTAGCGGCGGCCGTCGTCGGCCAGGGCCGCCAGCGCGTGCGTCGCCCCGTCCAGCAGCGGCGGCGGCAGCAGCCCGTCCCGGGACAGGCCCGCGCCGGACAGCTCCGTCACCGCGAAGTCCGGGCCGTACGCCGCCACCCGGCGGGCCCGCAGGAACTGCGGTCCGTACTCCAGCCCGGCCTCGGCGTACGCGGCCTGCACCTCGCCGCCGTCCAGCACCCGCGAGGGCTCGTCGTCGGAGAGGGCCCCGGTCAGGGCCAGCAGCGTCCGGCCGGGGCCGGCGAGGCCGCTGCCCGCGTAGTCGGCCTCGGCCGCGATCACGGCGGTGGCGTGGATCCGCCCGGCGCCCTCGGGCCCGTCGGCGGCCCGGCTGGAGACCTCCACGGCCAGGCTCCCGTCCGGCGCGGTCCGCACCCGGGTCACCAGCAGCACCGGCCGGTCGGACAGGAACAGCGCCTCGTGGAAGCGGACGTCCTCAACCGCCCGGCCGGTGTCCCCGTGGACCTCGTCCTGCACCGCGAGCAGCAGCTCCAGGTAGGCCGAAGCGGGCAGGAAGGACTGGCCGCCGATGGTGTGGTCCGCGAGGTACGCGGGCTGCGCGGCACTGATCCGCGCCGTGAACTCCCGTATCCCGTCGGCCTGTTCGCCCTCCCGGCCGAGCAGCGGGTGCCCGTCGCCGCCCGCCCCGCGCCGCCCGGCGGGGCGGGCCGGGAGCCGGTACTCGCGCCGGTCGAAGGCGTAGCCGGGCAGCGCGATCCGACGTCCCGGCCCGTCCGCGTGCACCGCACCCCAGTCGATGCCCAGCCCCGCCGCGTACGCACCAGCCAGCGCGGCCTCCAGGGCCCCGCCCGCGGTGTCCTTCGAACGCAGACTGGTCAGCCAGCGGTGCTGCTCCCGCGGTACGCAGTGCCGGGCCAGCGAGGTCAGCGCCGAGGACGGCCCGACCTCCAGGAACACGTGCCGGCCGCGCTCCGCGACGGTCCGCACCCCGGCCGCGAACTCGACGGTCTCGTTGACGTGGCGCACCCAGTACTCGGGCGTCGCCAGCTCCCGCGGATCGGCGATCCGCCCCGTCAGGTTCGACACGATCGGCAGCTGCGGCTCGTGGAAGGCGATCCCGCGCAGCACCTCGGCCAGCGGCTCGGACACCCCGGCCATCAGCGGCGAGTGGAACGCCGCCGTCACGTGCAGCTCCGTCACCGTCCACCCCGCCGCGCGCAGCGCCTCCACCGCCTCCGCCAGCGCCCCGGTCCCGCCGGACACCACGCACTGCTGCGGGGCGTTGACGGCCGCGACGGCCAGCTCCGGCCAGCGCTCCAGCAGCGGCCGGACCTCCTCCACGGGCGCCGACACCGCCGCCATCGAGCCGGGCACGCCCTCCGACTCGATCAGCCGGGAGCGGGCGGCGAGGAACGCGACCCCGTCGGCGAGGGTGAACAGCCCCGCCACCGTCGCCGCGACGATCTCGCCGACGCTGTGCCCGATCAGCACGCTCGGCCGCACCCCCCACGACAGCCACAGCCGGGCGAGCGCGTACTCCAGCGTGAACAGCGCCGCGTGCGTGAACGGCGTACGGGCCAGGGCCTCCTCGGCGTCCGGCACGTCACCGAACATCACCGCCGCCACGGAACGCCCCAGCAGCGGCGCGAACAGCGCGTCGCACTCGTCGACGCACCGGGTGAACACGGCGAACCGGCCGTACAGGGCCCGGCCCATGCCCACGTACTGCGAACCGGAGCCGGTGAACAGGAAGGCCGTCTTGCGGAACGCGTCCGGCTTCTCCTCCGCCCGGGGCGGCGCACCCCACCGCTCCAGGTGGCCGGCCAGCTCGGCGGTGGAGGACACGGCCGCCGCCGCCCGGTGGCGGAAGTGCGACCGGCCCGTGGCCCGGGTGCGGCACAGGTCGGCGAGGCCGGTGTCCGGGTGCTCGGCGAGGAAACGGGCGTACCGCTGGGCCTGGAGCCGCAGCGCCGGCCGCGACTTGGCGGACAGCGTGAAGACGTGCCCGCGCCCCTCCCGCTCCGAGGGCTGCGGGATCTCCGGCCGGGCCGCGCCCGCCTCCGGCACCGGGGGCTCCTCCAGCACCGCGACCGCGATCGCCCCGGCGACGCCGAAGCCGTTGACCGTGGCCCGGCGCACCGGCGCCTTCCACGGCCGCTCCCCGTCCGCCACCTCGATCGGATAGCTCTCCCACGGGATCCGCCCGGACAGGTTCCGCCACACGTGCGGGAAGAAGACCCCCGCCCGCATCTGCGTGATCACCTTGATCACCGCGCCCAGTCCGGCCGCGGGCTCCATGTGCCCCAGGTTGGCCTTCAACGAGCCGATCACGAGGGGGTCCCGCCGGTCGTGCGAGGCGCCGAACACCCCGTTGACGGAGCCCATCTCGATCGGATCGCCCAGCGGGGTCCCCGTCCCGTGCGCCTCCACGTACTGGATGTCGCCCGGCTCCAGCCGCGCGTCGGCCAGCGCCGCCCGCATCACGGCCTCCTGCGCCGTGCCGTTGGGCGCGCTCAGGCCCGCGCTCTCGCCGTCCTGCCCGATCGCGGTCCCGCGTACGAGCGCCAGCACCCGGTCCCCGTCCGCCAGCGCGTCGGAGAGCCGCTTGAGCACCAGCGCCCCGCAGCCCTCGGCGCGCGCGTAGCCGTCGGCGCTCTCGTCGAAGGTCTTGCAGTGTCCGTCCGGGGCGAGCATCTGCGCGTGCGAGAGGATCACGTACGAGCGCGGGTTGTGCAGGGTGTTCACCCCGGCGCACAGCGCGATCCCGCACTCGCGGCGCCGCAGCCCCTCGACCGCCAGGTGCAGGGCCGTCAGCGACGCCGCGCACGCCGTGTCCGTCGTCAGGCTCGGGCCGCGCCAGCCCAGGAAGTACGAGAGCCGCCCCGACAGGGAGTACGCGCCCAGGCCGGTCGTCAGGCTCCCGTCGAGCTGCTCGTCCGAGAGACCCTCCAGCTCCAGCGCGAAGTCCAGCGGGGAGGCGCCCACGTAGACGCCGCCGTCGCCGTGCCGCAGCCCGGCCGGGTCGATGCCGGCGTCCTCCAGGGCCTGCCACACCGTCTCCATCAGCAGCCGCTGCGCGGGATCGATGAAGGGAGCGTCCTTGGGCGGAATGTTGAAGAACTGTGCGTCGAATTCGTCTATACGGTCGAGGAAGCCGCCTGCGGCCGCGGTGATCGAACCGTCGGCCACCTCCGGAACCCAGCGGTCGCGCGGCAGCGGGCCGATACCGGAACGCCCCTCCCGGAGAAAGGAATCCAGATCGTCTACGGATTCGTTCCCGCCGGGCAGACGCATCCCGATACCGACCACGGCGATCGGCTCGTGCTTCTCGGAAAGATACCGCCCGATCTCCGTTTCCTGCCTCCGGACGGTCTCCTCGGCGGCTTCGAGCCTTTCCTGCAAATTCCGCTCTTCCGGAGTTCCGGGCATGGCGGCCGCCCCTCTCAATTCGCTTCGAAGACGTCGGCCAGGACGTCCGAGGCCAGATGGTCGGTCAGCCGCTCGACGGTGGGCTGATTGAACAGGGCCGTGCTGCTGATGCCCCGCCCCAGCCTTTCCTCCAGCCGCTGCTTGACCATGGTGAGCAGCAAGGACGTCATGCCGAGCTCGAAGAAGCTGTCCTCCAGCGGCAGCTCCTCGTCATCGGGCATGAGCAGCGCGGTCCTGAATTCCGCCACGACGATTTCTTCCAGGACCGTCCGGCGTTCCGACCTGGGCGAGGCCAGTAATTGATCCGTCATACCGGTCGAGTCAAGCACAGCGCCCGTGACGGTCGGCTGACGCCTTCCTGACCCGCCGGACCCGTCAGTTCAGCGTCAGCAGCGCCGTGGGAACCTCGGCGGAGCAGGAATGCGTGAGATCCGGCATGGAGGAGCCAACAATGCAGACCGAAGCACGGGAAGAACTGCGGGCCAACGGATATTCGTTGCTGCCGGCCGACCGGCTCGTCACCGACGCCGAATCCAGGCAGTACTTCAAGGAACTGGCCGCCGAATGGGAGCGCCTGGAGACGGACCAGTACCTGAAGGGCGGCTCCCGCTTCCGCGAGCGCCGCTACGACCGCTTCTTCTTCGTGCCCCGCACCGGAGAGGTCCGGCTGCGCCCGCACCGCCCCTACTTCCAGTCGATGAACGCCAACGACTACGCCGGCGGCATCGACCGGGACGTGGCACCGCTGAGCCGCGCCACCCTCGACAACCCGCTGCTGACCCGGCTCCTGCGCGCCGACTTCGAGAAGTTCCCCGTCCCCGAGGACTCCTGGCTGGACGACCCCTGGGACGTCCAGTGCCACCAGTTCCGGATCATCAGCACCCCCGACGAGACGGGCGAGCCCACTCCGGAGGGCCCGCACCGCGACGAGGTCGACTTCGGCGCGATCCACCTGATGGGCCGCTTCAACGCCCGGGGCGGCGAGTCCCAGGTCTACAGCCTGGACAAGGAACTCGTGGCCGAGTTCTGCCTGACCGAGCAGATGGACACCATGTTCTGGGCCGACGCCCGGATCCTGCACGCGGTCCGCCCGATCCACCCCGTCGACCCGGCCAAGGCGGCGGTCCGGGACGTGCTGATCCTGGGCTACAAGCACGAGCCGGAGCTGCGCCGCGAAGAGCAGAACGCCGCCTGACATGGCGACGACTACCCAGACCCGCCGTGTCGACCGCGTGGTCATCCGTTTCGCGGGTGACTCGGGTGACGGTATGCAGCTGACGGGTGACCGTTTCACCTCGGAGACGGCGTCCTTCGGCAACGACCTCTCGACGCTGCCGAACTTCCCGGCCGAGATCCGGGCCCCCGCCGGGACCCTGCCGGGCGTGTCGTCGTTCCAGCTGCATTTCGCGGACCACGACATCCTCACCCCGGGTGACGCCCCGAACGTGCTGGTCGCGATGAACCCGGCGGCGCTGAAGGCCAACATCGCGGACGTGCCGCGCGGCGCGGAGATCATCGTCAACACCGACGAGTTCACCAAGCGCCCCATGGCCAAGGTCGGCTACGAGGCCTCCCCGCTGGAGGGCGGCTCCCTGGACGCCTACCGCGTCCACGCCGTCCCGCTGACCACCCTGACGGTGGAGGCCCTGAAGGACTTCGGGCTGACCCGCAAGGAGGCCGAGCGCAGCAAGAACATGTTCGCCCTCGGCCTCCTGTCGTGGATGTACCACCGCCCGACCGCAGGCACGGAGACCTTCCTGCGGAAGAAGTTCGCGAAGAAGCCCGACATCGCCGAGGCGAACGTGGCGGCCCTGAAGGCCGGCTGGAACTTCGGGGAGACGACCGAGGACTTCGCCGTCTCCTACGAGGTCGCCCCGGCCACCAAGGCCTTCCCGACGGGGACGTACCGCAACATCTCCGGGAACCTGGCCCTCTCCTACGGCCTGGTCGCCGCCGCCCACGCCGCCGACCTGCCCCTCTACCTGGGTTCCTACCCGATCACCCCGGCGACGGACATCCTGCACGAGCTGAGCAGGCACAAGAACTTCGGCGTCCGGACCTTCCAGGCCGAGGACGAGATCGCCGGCATCGGCGCCGCCCTCGGCGCGGCCTTCGGCGGCGCGCTCGCCGTCACCACGACCTCCGGCCCGGGCGTCGCGCTCAAATCGGAGACCATCGGCCTCGCCGTCTCCCTGGAACTCCCCCTCCTCATCGTGGACATCCAGCGCGGCGGCCCCTCGACCGGTCTGCCGACCAAGACCGAGCAGGCGGACCTCCTCCAGGCCATGTACGGCCGCAACGGCGAGGCCCCCGTCCCGATCGTCGCCCCCAGGACGGCCGCCGACTGCTTCGACGCCACCCTCGAAGCCGCCCGGATCGCCCTCACCTACCGCACCCCGGTCTTCCTGCTCTCCGACGGCTACCTCGCCAACGGCTCCGAACCGTGGCGCGTCCCGCACCCCGACGAACTGCCCGACCTGCGCACCCGCTTCGCGACGGGCCCCAACCACACGCTGCCCGACGGCACCGAGGTGTTCTGGCCCTACAAGCGGGACCCGGGGACCCTGGCCCGGCCCTGGGCGGTGCCGGGCACGCCGGGTCTGGAGCACCGGATCGGCGGGATCGAGAAGCAGGACGGCACGGGCAACATCAGCTACGACCCGGCCAACCACGACTTCATGGTCCGCACCCGCCAGGCCAAGGTCGACGGCATCGAGGTCCCGGACCTGGAGGTCGACGACCCGGACGGCGCCCGCACCCTCGTCCTGGGCTGGGGCTCCACCTACGGTCCCACCACCGCCGCCGTCCGCCGGCTCCGTGCCGAAGGAGTGCCGATCGCGCAGGCCCACCTGCGCCACCTCAACCCCTTCCCCAAGAACCTCGGCGACCTCCTCGCCCGCTACGAACGGGTCGTCGTCCCCGAGATGAACCTCGGCCAGCTCGCCACCCTCATCCGCGCCCGCCATCTGGTGGACGCCCGCTCCCACACCCAGGTCAACGGCATGCCGTTCAAGGCCGAGCAGCTCGCCGCGGTCCTGAAGGAGGCCATCGATGACTGAGGCACTGCGCCTGATCCCCAGGGCGGAGGCGAAACTCGCCGCCAAGGACTTCAAGTCGGACCAGGAGGTCCGCTGGTGTCCGGGCTGCGGGGACTACGCGGTCCTGGCCGCCGTCCAGGGCTTCATGCCCGAGCTCGG
>NZ_JBVIXO010000024.1:0-61710 GCF_055593565.1 Streptomyces sp. NPDC040718
CGGCCACCCACACCCCCGGCGGCACCGCGACCCACCACACCCCGGGCGGCACCGCCGACAACATGCCGCACAACAGCCACACCGAACCCGGCGGCAACAACACCCCCGGCCACGGCAACACCGACACCACCCCCACCGGCGGCGGTCACGGGGACGGCCCTTCCACGGGCGGCCACGGCGACGGCCCCTCCACGGGTGGTCACGGCGATGGCCCGGGCATCCCGCACCAGGACGGCCCCGGAGTGCCGCACGGTGGTGACGGGCCGCTCGACCCGGGAGACGCCAAGCCCCCGCACACGGAATCGGGCCCCCACGGCGCCGACGAGTCCGAGAACTGGGGCATGCACAACGGGGAGCCGGTCAACTACGCGCTCAAGCCCGATGAGGGCGCTGTCGCGAAGTACCAGGCCATCAGGGAGTCGACCGAGGACGTCGGTCGGATCGCCGAAAACTACGGAATTGACCCGGCAATTCTGGAACGGGCCAAGAGCAACCTGTTCATGGAAAAGCACGACGTCTACAACGGTCCGGGACCCGAAAACTTCAAGTCCGGAGTGTATTTCACCGCATACGACGAGATTGCCATGCTCTGGCAGAAGGCGGAGCGGGGAACGCTGAAGGACATGGAAGGGTCGTTCAGGGGTCTGATCATCCACGAGTACGTGGAAGGCAAGCTCCTGGAGGCGGGTGCGCCGTTCACCTCCGGTCATCCCTCCGCGTGGGACGACGTCCGCGATTGGGGCAACGGGCACCTCGGAGCCCACGACGTCGCGCCGATTTCGATGCGTGGAGCGCCGCCGACCGCCAAGGGTACCCTGGTGCTGTGGCCCAAAATGGGTCTGAAAATTCCTGAGTTTACACTCGCCGATGACCTTTCCAACCTCGATGTCCTGGTTGAAGCGGCCAAGAAGGGATTCAAGCTGCCGTGAGGAACGAACGCGCGAAAGCTGTGGTGGAAAGGGTCTCCGCCATCGACTGGCGGGCCCTGGAGGACAGCTTCGAGCACGGGACTTCGTGCGCTCGGCTCATGCGGGAGTATCTTCGCCGCACGGCCCTCTGGGTCCAGGAGCTGCAGAAGTCGCAGCCGGCCCCGTTCTTCGCGGCGGGCCAGCCGGACCGCTGGCCGTTCTTCGACATCGCCCAGTACGTCGACCCCTCGGTCCGGGCGGACGGCGAACTGGCGGAAGAGCTGGACGCGTTCCTGTCCGAGCACTCGAGCAGCCTGCTCACCGGCAGGATCTGCCGGGCCGCGCTGAACTGGGCATCTCTCACCGACGTGTCGCTGTCCGGGTTCGCTGACCTGCCCGATCCCTTCGAGCCGCTCATGCTCGTGTTCGAGCGCGGTGGTGCGTTCTGGATCGAGAACGGCTTCATCGACTTCGTTGCCAGTCGTGTCCGGCTGACCACGTGGGAGGAGCACCTCGCTGCGGAGCCCATGCCTTCTCTCGACGTTGCAGCGCTCGATGCTCTGGACGAAGAGTAGGGAGCCGGTCCCGCAGGACTGACGGAGGTGCCAGTGATCACGTCCGAGCCCGTGGGCGAGTGGTTCTGGGAGCCCGCACCGTTCTCGGACCCCGCCGCGAGCGGGGCTTCGATGGCCCTCGCCCTGCTGGAGGACGTCCGGGGTGTCCTGGCGTCCCCCGGACTGGTCACCGGCGAGGGCGCGGGGTCGGTCGTGCTCTGTGACCTGGGGGCCATGGCCGACCCGCTGTTCGAGTGCCGCGACGTGGCACTGGGCGGGCCGGAGTTCGCCGATGCGGTGCGGTGGGCCGCGGGCGTCGGGCTGCTGCCCGGCCGGCACTTGACGCTGAGCCTCGCGCTGCCCGGGGAGTGGGCCGAGGCCGGGGTTCGGCGGCGGGCCGAGAAGCTGTTCACCGTACGGATCGACGTATGGGGTGAGGGCGCGGTACTCCTCGTCCTGTCCGCCTATGCCGATGCCTGGCTGACCCAGGACCTCAGGGAACGCCCGCAGCCGGAGGTGGCCGCGCAGAACGCGCCCCGGGGCGCTCGAAGCGCTGGGTGATCTGGTCGGCGCGGGGGCCGAGGACCCCAACGGCTCGGTCGTCGAGGCGACGCTCCACGAGATGACCTCGCTCGACGCTCTGGAAGAACTGTCGGGCAGGCTCTGAGGACGCCACCGCCCGCAGCCGCTCTGATGCCGGAGTGGCTGCGGGCGGCAGGGCGAGAAATGGATTCCGTGATGAGCTCGGTGCGACGCGTCGACGCCGACGATCCCGATGTCGATATTGATACGGGACATCGAATCCTTTACCGGGATGAGCTGTTCACGGGAGAGGTGGCCGAGTATCAGGGTGAGCAAATCGTCTGCCTTGACGTGTACCTCGACGGAATCAGGAACGGCTTGACCCGGATGTGGTATCCGGACGGCACTCTGAAGCTGGAGGGAACCGTCCTCGACGGGGTCGCATCGGGTGAGTTCCGGGAATGGCATCCCAATGGCGTTCTCAAGTCCCGAAGGTATTTCGATGACGACATCTACTCCCTCAGAGAAGAGACCGTCTGGGACGAGCAGGGGCGCATTGTCCGCGGCTGGACGCGCTCGAAGAGCTGACGGGGAGGTGCTGAGGATGCCGGGATCCGGCGCGGCCACCATGCTCGGGCGGCTGCGGGCCGTGGACTGGGACATGCGGTGGGACCTCGCGTTCGAGCGCAGCGGGTCCCGGCAGGTGCTGATGTGGGAGTACCTGCGTCGGGCCGCCGTGTGGGCGAAGGCCTGCGGGGCCGAGGAAGCGTGGCCGTTCTACGACGTCACGGCTTACGCGGACCCCGGGTTCGAGCTGCCGCCCGCGCAGGCGGCCGAGCTGGAGGAGCTCCAGCGCACGGTCTTCTGGGAGGAGCTCCGCAAGACCTGTGCCGGGGCCGTGCGGCTGGCGGGTCTGAAGGAGCGGAACCCGGCCGCGGTGGACGGGCTGCCGGAGCTGTACGAGCCGCTCGTGCTGTTCTACGAGCGCGGCGGGTCCTTCAGCCGTGACTGCTCCGGGGTGTTCATCGACCTCGTCGGCGTGATGTGCCGGCCGGGCAAGCTCGCGGGCTACCTCGGCAGCCGGCCCGTCGCCGTGCTCGACGACGCCGTGCTCGACGCGCTGGAGGGCGAGGGGCGCGTCACGTACTACGGCGCGGAGGGCGGCCGGGAGACGGTTCAGCGGCGGCGGGAGGCCGGGGGCGTGGACGTACCCGCGGACGAGGTGTTCGGGTGGGACCTGCGGTGGCGCCCGACGGACCTGCCGGCCGAGCGGGCGGGGCTGGTCGTGGTCGACTACCTGGAGGCCGCCCGGCGGCTCGGGCGGATCGTGTCCGCCGCCACCACCGGGTGATGCGCCCGGAGGACCTCGTAGAGCGGGTTACCGCCGTCGACTGGCGGGCCAAGGAGCACGGGACTGAACTGGGCCTCGCTGTCCGGTGAGGTGCTCGCGCCGTTCGCCGCACTGCCGGAGCCCTTCGAGCCGCTGGCCGGGGTGTTGGAGCGGGGCGGCGGCGGCTTCTGGATCGAGAACGGGTTCGTGGACTTCGTCGAGTGCCGGGTACGGCTCGGGACGTGGCAGGAGCATGGCAGAACCAACCCCACCGGTTTCGGTGTCGTGAGGGGGCGTACTAGCGTCTGGGGCGACAGGGAGAAGGGAGGCCGGGGTGGCGGCTGAGGATTACGACAGCCAGTTGCTGGAGTCCGTCGCGGTGCGGCGGCGCAGGATGCGCGACGCCGTGCTGTTCGGCGCGCAGCGCGGGCGGCGGGTTGCCGACGAGCGGATCGGGAAGGCCGTCGCCGGGCTGGTGATCGCGGCGGTGCTGTGCGCCGGATGCGTCGGCTGGTCCTTCATCTCCCACCGCCTCATCGGCAAGACGGGGACGCCCGGTCAGGTCAGCACTCGGTGATAGGTTCGAACGCGTGGTGAGCATGGGCGCAGTGAGCGGTACGGCATTGAGCCGGGTCACCCTGGTCGGTGAGCGGCGGCGGATGGATCTCGTACTGCCCTCCCAGGAGCCTGTCGGTCGACTTCTGCCCGACGTCATACGGATGTTGGACGACCGGGTGGCCGCGCAGCCGATGCTGCGTCATCTGGTCACGGCCGACGGGTCCGTGATCGAGCACGGGCTCTCGCTGGAGGACGCGGGCGTCGCCGACGGGGCGGTGCTGCGGCTCGTGCGGGTGCAGGACGTGCCGTCCGCGCCCGTGGTGCACGACGTCACCGACGAGGCCGCCGAGGACCTGGACGTGCGCGCCTGGCGCTGGCGGCCCTCCGCGCGGCGGGTCACCGCCGGGGCGGGGATGGTCCTGTGGGCGCTGGTCGCCGGCTGGTTCGCGCGGCGGGAGTTCGCTCCGGGCGCGGTGGCGGGCGTGCTGCTCGGTGCGGCCGCCGTCGCCGGGGTCGTCGGGGCGCTGGCCGGGCGGCTGAAGCGGCCCGGGCTGTCGGCTGCGCTGCTGGCGTGCGCCGCCGCGATCGGGGTGCTCGGGGCGTGGACCCTGGGCGACGCGCAGCACTGGGGCGGCATGGGCCGGCTCGCCGCCGTCGCCGGTGCGCTGGCCGTCGGGCTCGCGCTGCTGGGGTGGTTCACGCCGCTCGGGCGGGGCGGGCTCGTGGGCGCCGCCGCCGTGCTGGCCCTGACGGCGGTGTGGGAGGCGACCGCGCTGGCGCAGGGCCAGGCGGGCGCCCGTACCGGGGCCGTGCTCGCCGTGTTCTCGGTGGTCCTGCTCGGGCTGCTGCCGCGTCTCGCGCTGGCGGCGGCCGGGCTGACCGGCCTGGACGACCAGCGGGCCCGCGGGACTTCGGTCAGCCGGTACAAGGTCGCCACCGCCCTCGGCGCCACCCACCGGGGCATGGCGCTGGCCACCCTCGCGACCGCCGTCTCGGCGGGCGCGGCCGGGGTGGTCGCGCTGCGGGAACCCGACGTCTGGACCGTGTCCCTCGCCTCGGCCGTCGCCGTCGTGCTGTGGCTGCGCGCGCGGGCGTTCCCGCTCGTCGCGGAGGTGGTCGCGCTGCTGCTGGCCGGGGCCGCCGTCACCGTGGCCGCGCTGCTGGTGTGGGCCGGCCGGGCCGGCGCGGCCGGGCCGCTGGCCGTACTGCTGGTGCTGGCCCTGGGGGCGCTCGGCGTCCTCGCCGTCCAGCCGCCCGAGCACGTGCGGGTCCGGCTGCGGCGGGTCGGGGACACCGTCGAGTCGATCGGCGTCATCGTGCTGTTCCCGCTGCTCATCGGGGTGTTCGGCGTGTACGGGCGGCTGCTCGGCACCTTCGCGTAAGGGTTGCTACTCAGACATGTCAGACATGAGCATGAACCAGCGGCGTGACGACTGGCAGGCGGGGGTACTCGGCGACCTGACCGGCGTCCCTCAAGCCCCCCAAGCCTCCCACGCCCCCCAAGCCCCCCAGGCCCCGCAAACCGCCCAGGGCCCCCTGCCGGTGCAGCCGCACGCCCCCGTCCCGCAGCAGGCGTACGCCCGGCAGCAGTACACCCCGCAGGCGCCGCAGGCCCGGGCGCCCGAGACCGTCCCGGTCCCCGGCGCCGACGCCCCCGCCGGCCGCCCCCGCCACGGCGACCCGCTGATGCGCCGCACCCTGCGCACCCTGCGCGGAGCGCTCGGCTCCTCCGTCGCCAAGGCGGTCGCCGCCGAGACGGAACTCGCCACGCAGGTCCAGCAGCCCGTCACCACCGGCCGCCAGATCGTCGTCACCAGCATCCGCGGCGGCTCCGGCAAGACCACCGTCACCGCCCTCCTCAGCCGTACCTACAACCACTTCCGCCACGACCCGGTGCTCACCCTGGAGGCGGACGCCGCCCTCGGCACCCTCCCGGTCCGGCTCGGTGTGCAGTCCCTGCGCTGGACCTGCGCGGACCTCGCGCAGATCGTCCGCCCCTCCATGCAGCTCACCGACATCACCGGCTACCTCGTCCCGCTCGCCGACGGCGGCTGGCTGCTGCCCGGCAGCCAGGGCCGCATCGGCGCCCAGGTCGACGTCGCCACCTACCGGACCGTGATGGTCGCGCTGCGCCGCTACTTCGGGGTCACCGTCGTCGACTGCGAGACCCTCCCCGGCGACGTGGCCCGTACCGCCCTCGACACCGCACACGCCCGCGTGCTCACCGCGCCCGCCACCACCGAGGGGCTCGTCTCCACCCACGCCGTCCTCGACTGGCTCGGCTCCCTGCCGGTGCCCGTGCTGCCGCGGACCGTAGTCGTGCTCACCGTCCAGTCCCCGCACCCCGCCGTCGACCTCGGCAAGGCCGTCGAGAAGCTGCGCGCCACCGGCGCCGGGGTCGTCGTACTGCCCTACGACCGCCACCTCGCCTCCGGCGGCGCCGTCAAGTCCGAACTCCTCGGCGCCCAGACCCGGGAGGCGGCCATGCGGCTCGCCGCCGACGTCCTCCAGCGTGCCGTGGCCCTCCCCGCTTCCGGTGCCGCCCGGTGACCCAGCAGCTGATCCACCGCCCGGCCCGGGGCACCCTGCCCCCCGCCCCCGCACAGCCCCACGCCGTCGAGGCCCCGCCCAACCTGCCCGAGGGCAAGATCGGCAGCCCGGCCACGGCACTGCTGCCGATGGCCGGCGTGATGGGCTCGGTCGTGATGATGACCGTCATCCGCAACAGCCAGTTCGCCGCCGTGGGCGCGATCGTGCTCGTCTTCGCGCTGATCGGCGCCATCGCCCTGTTCTGGTCCCAGCGCGGCAAGGCCCAGCGCACCCGCCGCGCCCAGCGCGAGCGCTACCTGGAGTACCTGGAGGAGCAGCGCGAGGAACTCGGCTCCCGCGAGAAGGCGCTGCGCGACGAAGCCCGCCGCCTCAACCCGCCGCCGGAGGCCCTGTACGACCTCGTACGCGACCCCGCGCGGCTGTGGGAGCGCCGCCGCACCGACCCCGACTTCCTGCGCCCACGCCTGGGCACCGGCGCCGTCGCCGTCCAGGAGCTCTCCCTCGCGGCGGGCGCCGGGGGCGTCCTCACCCCGCCCGACCGGTTCATGCTCAACGAAGCGGGCGCCCTCATGGCCCGCTCCGGCCGCGCCAGCGACTTCCCGCTGACCGTCCCCCTCGACCGGGCCGGCAACGTCAGCATCGTCGGCGACCGCGAGGGCGTGCTGCGCGTCGCCCGCGCCCTGCTCACGCACACCGCCGTCCTGCACGCCCCCGACGACGTGGCCGTCGCCCTCGGCGTCCCCGGGGACCGGCTCGCGGACTGGGAGTGGGCCAAGTGGCTGCCCCACGTCCTCGACCAGCAGGAACAGGACGGGCCCGTCGCCGCCCGCCGGATCGCGCCCAGCCTGCCCCAGCTCGCCTCCGGGGTCCTCGCACCCGACCTGCGCCGCAGGGCCTCGTACGCGGCCGAGGTGCGCCGCGGCCTGTCCGACAAGCGCGCCCTGCGCCTCGCCGGCCGGCTCCTCGTCGTCAGCGACGAGTACGGCGAGAACGCCGTCGAACTGCCCCGCCCCGACACCGCGGTGGGCCTGGCCGACATGAACACCACCGTGCTGCACCTGCTCGCCGAGCAGGTCCACGAGCCCGACGAGGTGACCATACGGATCACCGTGGACGGCAGCCACGTCACCGTCCGGGACCTGCGCACCCCGCAGGCCCCCGCCGCCGAGGGCATCAGCGACGCCCTCGGCCCGGCCACCGCCGAGGGCCTGGCCCGCATGCTGGCCCCGCTCCGGCTGTCCGCCGAGTCCGTCGCCGAGGGCACCCCCGTCTCCGGACCGGTCGACTTCATGGGCCTGCTCGGCATCGGCGACCCCGCCGCCCTCGACGTGCCCCGGATGTGGGCGCCGCGCGGGGAACGGGACTTCCTGCGCGTCCCGATCGGCATCGACGACCGGCACGGCCCGGTGCTGCTCGACCTCAAGGAGTCATCGCAGCTCGGCATGGGCCCGCACGGCCTGTGCGTCGGCGCGACCGGCTCCGGCAAGAGCGAGCTCCTCCGTACCCTCGTCCTCGCGCTCGTCGCCACCCACTCGCCCGAGGACCTCGCGATGGTCCTCGTCGACTACAAGGGCGGCGCCACCTTCGCCCCCTTCGAGAAGCTCCCGCACGTCGCCGGCGTCATCACCAACCTGGAGAACCAGGCAGGGCTCGTCGAACGCGTCCACACCAGCCTCGCCGGCGAGGTCAAGCGCCGCCAGCAGGTCCTCAAGGACGCCGGGAACGTCGCCGACATCGGCCACTACGCGGTCCTGCGCGCCGAGAAGCCCGAACTGGAGCCGCTGCCGCACCTGTTCGTCGTCATCGACGAGTTCGGCGAACTCCTCACCGCCAAGCCCGACTTCATCGACCTGTTCCTGTCCATCGGCCGCATCGGCCGCTCCATCGGCGTGCACCTGCTGCTCTCCAGCCAGCGCATCGAGGGCGGCAAGCTCAAGGGCCTGGACACCTACCTGTCGTACCGGCTGGGCCTGCGCACCTTCTCCGCCGACGAGTCGCGGACCGTCCTCGACACCACCGACGCCTTCCAGCTGCCGCCGCTGCCCGGCTTCGGCTACCTCAAGGTGGACACCTCCACCTACACCCGCTTCAAGGCCGGGTACGTCTCCGGCCGCTACCGGGGCCCGGCCGCCGCCCTCGACGACGCCGACCGCGGCCCGCTCGCCCTGGCCTACCCCGCCTTCAACACCCTCCAGGACAGCACCGGCCCGGCCGAGCCCGCCGAGGAGAAGCCCACCGCCACCGCCCGCGAGACCGGGCCCAGCGTGCTCTCCGTCATCGTCGACCAGCTCGCCGACGCCGCCCCGCCCGTACGCCGCATCTGGCTGCCGCCGCTGCCCGACGCGACGCCCCTGGACGCCGCCGCCGGGCCGCTGTCCGTCACCGAACGCGGACTCCGGCTCGGCACCGCCCGGCGCAGCCCGCTCAAGGTGCCGCTCGGCGTCCTCGACGACCCCGCCCGCCAGTGGCGCGGCCCCTGGGAGCTGGACCTCACCGTCGCCGGCGGGCACACCGCCGTCACCGGCGGCCCCCAGTCGGGCAAGACCACCCTGCTGCGCACCCTGGCCCTCTCGCTGGCCCTGACCCACACCCCGCAGGAAGTCGCCGTCTACGGCCTCGACCTCGCCGGGGGCGGCCTCGCCGCGCTCGCCGGGCTCCCGCACGTCGGCGGGATCGCCGGCCGCGCCGACCGGGAACGGGCCGCCCGTACGGTCGCCGAGGTACGGGCCATGCTCGCCACCCGCGAGGAGCTGTTCCGCCGGCACTCCATCGACTCCGTCGACCAGCTCCGCCGACTGCGCTCCCAGGGCCGGCTCCCCGAGCTCGCGTCCACCGACATCGTCCTGCTCGTCGACGGCTACGGCGCCCTGCGCGAGGAGTTCTCCGAGCTCGACGACGCCGTCACCGACCTGCTCAAGCGCGGCGGCGGCTACGGCATCCACGTCGTCGCCGGCATGCTCCGCTGGAACGACGTCCGCATCGCCAACCAGTCCCTCTTCGGCGGCCGCGTCGAACTGCGCCTCGGCGACCCCTCCGACTCCGCCATCGACCGCAAGCTGTCCGAGACGATCTCCCCGGACACCCCGGGCCGCGTCCTCACCGACGGCAAGCTCTTCGCACAGACGGCCCTGCCCCGCATCGACTCCCGGACCGGGAACACCGACCTGGCCGCCGCCCTGGAGGAGGCCGCCGGCACCGTCCGCGCCACCTGGCACGGCGAACTCGCCTCCCCCGTACGGGTCCTGCCCGCACGGCTGGCCGCCGACCGGCTGCCGGGCGTCGACGAGGAGCCGTACCGGGTCCCCTTCGGCGTGGACCAGGACGTCCTCGCACCGGTGCTCCTCGACCTGTTCGGCCAGGACCAGCACCTGCTGATCCTCGGCGACAACGAGTGCGGCAAGACCAACCTGCTCGCCCTCGTCGCCCGCCAGCTCATCGCCCGCTACGGCGAGGAGGAACTGGTCTTCGCCGTCTACGACCCCAGGCGCGGGCTGCGCGGCGTGGTCCCCGAGCCCTACCGGGGCGGCTACGCGCACAACGCGAAGATCGCCGGCGCCCTTTCGGCGGGCATCGCCAAGGAACTCGACAAGCGGCTCCCCGAGGACGGCATCGACCCGGACGCCGAACCGGGCGAGGGCCCGGGCTTCGCCGGACCGCGCATCGTGGTCCTCGTCGACGACTACGACATCCTCACCACCGCCGGACAGCAGCCCCTCCAGGCCTTCGTCCCCTACCTGCCCTCCGCCCAGGACATCGGCCTGCACTTCGTGATCGCGCGGCGCGTCGCCGGCTCCTCCCGGGCCCTGTACGAACCGCTGCTGACCACCCTGCGCGAGTCCGGCACCACGGCCCTCGTGATGAACGGCGAACGCTCCGAAGGCCAGCTGTTCCCGCAGCTGTACGCGAGCGCCCAGCCGCCCGGCCGCGGCACGCTGGTCCGGCGCGGCCGCCCGCACCAGATCGTGCAGACCGCCCTCGCCGACTCCCCGACCCAGGAAGCGCCCTGACACCGTGACCAAGGACGTCATCGCCCTCACCGCCAAGATGCCCGACACCACCGCGCTGATGGTGGCCCTGACGGCGGGCGGCGCGGACCTCGACGCCCAGGCCGTCGGGGACGGCGCCGTCATCCAGCTGCTGGGCGCCGGAGGCCGGCCGCTGGTCTCGGTGGAGGCACCCGTGCTCGTACAGGTCCCCGGCGAGGTGGAACGCCTCCTCGGGACGCCCTCGGCCACCCCCGTCTGGTGGACGGAGACCCGTGCCTCCACCGCCGTGCCCGAGGCGGCCCCCCTCGCCGGAGCCGTCGCCGGACGCCTCGCCGAGGTCCTCGGCGGCGCGGTCTGGCCCGAGGGCGCGGGGCACGTCGCGGTGGTCCCGGTCACCTCCGAGGCCTCGGCGGCGCCCGCGCCCGTCGGAGCCCTCCCGACCGTGGACGTGGTCACCGAATCCACCGCCGTCGTCCTCGCGGACCGGCCCGTCATCGGGCTGACGGCCTGGCTGTCGGACGTCCTGCGCACCACGGCCGGCTTCGGCGCGGCCCTGCACATCGTCACCCCCGACCACTGCCGGCTCAGCCTGCCGCTGCGCACCGCGCTGGCCGGCGCGCCCAACCGGTGGGTGGTCCAGGACCCCGGGTCCGGGTACTACGACGGCCTGTCCGGCGCGGTACTGGCCTGGCAGGACGGCACCTTCGCCCCGGCCCGCGACGAGGCGGGCCGGCCGCGGCTCGCCGCCGCGTTCCGGCGGGCCGAGGCCTCGGGGGAGCGCCGGCTGACCGTCCAGTTCCGCACCGAGCACCCCGCCGAGGAAGGGCTGCTGGTCGGCCGCTCGCTGGAGGCCGCCTGGCGCACCCTGACCGGGGGGCCGCCCGGGGGCTGGGGCACCGCCGAGCCGGTGAACCTGCCGTGGTCGCCGCGCCAGCTCACGGACCTGGCCCGGGGCCGGGCGCCCGAGCCGACGCTGGTCACCGCCGTCGGATCGCCGGAGCGGCCCGCGCTGGCCACCGTACGCGTGACCCGCACGGCCGCCGGGGTCGGGGAGGACATCACCCTGTCCCTGGGGTACGGGCCCGCGGAGGAGGTTCCGCTCGACGCGCTCGCGGGGCTGGCGGAGGAGCTCGTGGCCGGGCACGGCCTGGTCAGCATGCTGGCCTCCCTCGGGCCCGGACGGCGGGACCTGAGCCTGACCCCGCGGATGTCCGTGCCGGCGGTGCCGGTGTCCTTCACCCTCGGCGGCGCCGGCGTCGCCGAGGCGACGCTGACCCAGGCGCGGCGGCCCCCGCTGGAGGTCAAGCCCGTCCAGGTGGGCCCGCAGCGCAGGCCCGGGCTGTACTACCCGCTGGGCGACGGGAGCGACCCGGCGGCGTGGGAGTCCCTGTCGACACTGCTGACCCACCTGCGCACGGCGGTGCCGCCGCTGCCGTAGCCGGGGTGGCGGCGGGGCCGGACGTGGGCTTGTGCACGGCAGCCGGGGGAGACGAACACCGTCACCTTCCGCGTCAGCGGCGGCTTCCTCGAGGTGAACGACTCGACGAGCATCCTGATCCCGGGCCCCGGCTGCACCCGATTCGGAAACCCGAACACGGTCCGCTGCGGCTCGGCGGCCACCGTGACCCGCATCCTGGCCACGCTGGGAGACCGGAACGACATCGCCACCAACGACACCTCCGTGCCGAGCGACCTCGTCGGCGGGGAAGGCGAAGACCAACTCGTAGGCGGCCATGGCCCCGACCGCCTCATCGACTCGGACGGCTGGAACGGTCCGCTCCTGATCACGACCAGCTTCGTCGGGCGCGAGGGCAACGACA
This sequence comes from Streptomyces sp. NPDC040718, assembly GCF_055593565.1. Classification (NCBI taxonomy): domain Bacteria; kingdom Bacillati; phylum Actinomycetota; class Actinomycetes; order Kitasatosporales; family Streptomycetaceae; genus Streptomyces; species Streptomyces sp. NPDC040718. Next base: position 12,229 of record NZ_JBVIXO010000024.1, read on the forward strand.
CGATCATCAGCCGCAACGGCGGCTACGACCGGATCGACTGCGGTGAGAACCCGGGCGACTTCGACCTCCTGCTGGCCGACTCGGCCGCCCTGGACAACGTCGTCCCGAACACCTGTGAGTTCGTCCAGCGCTCGTAACCGCTCTGCCGCCGGGGCGGGGCGGGCGCGGGTCAGCCCGCCCCGCCGCCCCCGGCGCGCACCAGACCCGTCTCGTACGCCAGCACCACCACCTGCACCCGGTCGCGCAGGTCCAGCTTCGTCAGGATGCGGCCCACGTGCGTCTTCACCGTCGCCTCCGACAGCACCAGCCGGGCCGCGATCTCCCCGTTCGACAGCCCCTGTGCCACCAGCAGCATGACCTCGCGCTCGCGGTCCGTCAGCCGCTCGATCTCCTTGTTCTCCGGCTCCGCCGTCGTCGTCGGCAGCATCGGCGCGAACCGGTCCAGCAGCCGCCGCGTGGTCGACGGGGCCACCACCGCGTCGCCGCTGTGCACCGACCGGATCGCGGCCAGCAGCTCCGCCGGCGGGACGTCCTTCAGCATGAAGCCGCTCGCGCCCGCCTTCAGGCCCGAGAACGCGTACTCGTCCAGGTCGAAAGTGGTCAGGATGATCACCTTCGGGTGCTCCTCCGGCTCACAGATGCGCCGCGTCGCCTCCACCCCGTCGAGCTTGGGCATGCGCACGTCCATCAGGACGACGTCGACCGCCGTGGCCCGCAGCACCTCCAGGGCCTCCAGGCCGTTGCCCGCCTCGGCGACGACCTCCATGTCCGGCTGGGCGGCCAGCACCATGCGGAAGCCGGTGCGCAGCAACACCTGGTCGTCGACCAGCATCACTCGGATGGACATCCGTGACTACCTCTAACTCTTCTTGAGCGGGGACTGAGCGGGGCTAACTCTTCTTGAGCGGGAGCAGGGCACTGATCCGGAAACCCCCGCCGGGGCGCGGGCCCGCGTCCAGGGTTCCCCCGACCATACCGATGCGCTCCCGCATGCCGATCAGGCCGTGTCCGGCGCCGTCCGCGCCACCGTCCTCGTACAGTTCGTGCGCCGCGCCCCGCCCGTCGTCCTCGACCAGCAGGCCGAGCCCGTCGTCGAAGTACACCAGCCGGACGCTCGCGCTGGCCTCGGGGCCGCCGTGCTTGCGCGTGTTCGTCAGCGCCTCCTGCACGATCCGGTACGCCGTCAGCTCCACCCCGCTGGGCAGCTTGCGCGGCGCGCCCTCCACCTCGAAGTCGACCGTCAGCCCGGCCGCCCGCACCTGCTCGACCAGCACCTCGATCTGCTCCACGTCGGGCTGCGGCACGTAGTCCTCGGACTCCTGGGGCTCGCCCGTGCGCAGTACGCCCAGCAGCCGGCGCATCTCGGCCAGCGCCTGGCGGCCGGTGCCGGAGATGGTCTGGAGGGCCTCCTTGGCCTGCTCGGGCGCCACGTCCATGACGTACGCGGCCCCGTCGGCCTGGACCACCATCACCGAGACGTTGTGCGCGACGACGTCGTGCAGCTCGCGGGCGATCCGGGCGCGCTCGGCGGCCACCGCCACCTTGCCCTGCGCCTCGCGCTCCTTCTCCAGCCGCTGGTTGCGCTCCACGAGCTGGGCGTAATAGGCGCGGCGGGTGCGCAGCGAGTCGCCCATCACCCAGGCGAGGGCGAAGGGCACCATCATGAACAGGACGAAGAGGACCTCCTGCACGCCGCCGGCGTTCTTGTCGACGCCGAAGCGCAGGAAGTACAGCGGCGAGGCCAGCAGCCCGGAGGCCAGCGCGGCGCGCGAGACCCAGCGCGGGACGTCGGCGGCGGCCACCGTGTACAGGACGACCAGCATCGCGACGTCGCAGAACTGCATCTCCTGCCCGATGGCCAGCTGGTAGACGCCGGCACCGGCCGTCAGCCAGAACATCGGCACGGTCCACCTGCGGCGCAGGGCCAGGGCGGCGGTGAGCGCGCCGACGACGGGCACGGTGGCCAGCCGCAGGGCGGTGCTCTGCCCCTCGGCCCCGGCCACGTTCATCATCGAGATCCCGAAGAAGAGGACAGCCCAGAAGCTGTCGACGCCCGTCGGGTGTCTGCGGATGAAGTCGTAGAGGCGCTGCACGTAACCCAGAGTAGGGAAAGGAGATAGGTGCTGGAGTCAACCACAGGTGCGATCCCTGCGACGGGGGAGTACTCCCCAAGGTGGAGGGTCGCCTTAACCTGTGGGGGATGAGCGCTGAGGGTGAGGTCAGGGGGCCGGTCCGGTGGCGGGCCGCGATGGAGGCCGCGCTGTACGGGCCCGGCGGTTTCTACGTGCGCCCGGGCGGGCCCGGGCCCGCCGGGCACTTCCGCACCTCCGTGCACGCCTCCGCCCTGTACGCGGGGGCCGTGGCCCGGCTCCTGGAGTGGGTGGACGGGGCCCTGGGCCGGCCCGGGCGGCTCGACCTGGTCGACATGGGGGCCGGACGGGGCGAACTGCTGGCCGGCGTCCTCGCCGCGCTGCCCGCGGAGACGGCGGCGCGGGTGCGCCCGTACGCGGTGGAGCGCGCGGCGGAGCCCGAGGGGCTGGACCCCCGCATCCGCTGGGTGGCCGAGCCGCCCGAGGGGGCGACGGGGCTGCTGTTCGCGAACGAATGGCTGGACAACGTACCGCTGGAGATCGCCGAGGACGGCCGGTACGTCCTGGTCGCCCCGGACGGTACGGAGACCCCCGGCGGCCCCCTGGAGGACGCGGACCGGGACTGGCTGGAGCGCTGGTGGCCCGGCTCGGCGGGACCCGGCGGCGGCCGGGCGGAGATCGGCCGGGCGCGCGACGAGGCCTGGGCGGCGGCCGTCGCCACCCTGGACCGGGGCCTCGCGGTGGCCGTCGACTACGCGCACACCCGCGACGCCCGCCCCCCGTACGGCACCCTCACCGGCTTCCGCGAGGGCCGCGAGACCGCACCCGTCCCCGACGGCGGCTGCGACGTCACCGCGCACGTCGCGCTCGACGCCTGCGCGGGACCGGGCGCCGGCCTGCTCACCCAGCGCGCGGCCCTGACCGCCCTCGGCGTCTCGGGCGGCCGGCCGCCGCTGGCCCTGGCCTCCACCGACCCGGCGGGCTACGTCCGCGCCCTGTCGGCGGCCGGCGAGGCGGCGGAGCTCACCGCGCGCGGGGGCCTGGGCGACTTCGGCTGGCTGGTCCAGCCGGTCGGCATCGGCGGCTGGCCGGGCTAGGGGCACGGCCGAGGGGCCGGCGTCCCGTGCGGGATGCCGGCCCCTCGGCCGTCCTGCCGATCCTGCCGGTTCCTATTCCGTGACGTCGTGGTCGTGGCCCGGACGGAGACCGCCGCCGTTGCCGGAGCCGGTGGACGGCTGCGTGGCGACCGGCTGCGACAGCGGGGCCAGGTCGAAGGCGTAGTGGCCGACCGCGTTCGCGATGACGTCGACGTTGATGTCGAGCGCCTTCTGGTCGATGTTGTCGATGTTGTCGCCCTTGCCGTGGTAGTTCACGTCGTAGGCGACACCCGCCTGACCGCCGAACTTCGCGGCCTGCGCGGCGGTCTTGATGCCCTCGGCGCCCGTGTCCGTACCGCCCGACGGGATGCCGGCCTCGATGAACGGGCCGTAGTCCGAGCGGCCGGTGAAGTCACTGCCCTCGTGCGGGATGTTCTGCGAGTCGAGGAAGTCGGTGATCCCCTTCTCCAGCTGCGCCGAACCCTCCGGGCCGGGGCCCGAGCCGACCTTGTCCGAGTCGTCGCCGTCGTAGACGAAGTACGCGGCGTTCGGCGAGGCGATCATGTCGAAGTTGAGGTAGAGCTTGATCTGCTTCTTCTGCTCGGGCGTCAGCGAGGCCACGTACGCCTCCGAGCCGAGCAGGCCGAACTCCTCCGCCGACCACCAGGCGAACTTGACCTTGTTCTTGATCTTCGACTGGCTGCTCGCGAGGCGCTGCGCGACCTGGAGGATGCCCGCCGAGCCGGAGCCGTTGTCGTTGATGCCCGGACCGGCCGCGACCGAGTCCAGGTGCGCGCCGAGGAAGACGGTGTTGTTCGCGTCGCCGCCCTTGGTCTCCGCGACGACGTTGTACGTCTTGCGGTTCTCGCGCAGCTCGCGGATGTCCAGGGTGAGCGAGACGGGACCGGCGGCCGCTTCGGCGGCGAGCTTCTCGCCGTCCTCCTGGGAGATGCCGCCGGTGGGGACCTTGCCGGCGTTCGCGTCGCCGAGGGTGCCGTTGAGGGCGCCCGCGGTGTTGTTGTAGATGACCGCGCCGACCGCGCCGGCCGCCGCCGCGTTCGCCTGCTTCGCCGCGAAGGTGCAGCCGCCGCGCTTGACGAGCGCGATCTTGCCGGTGAAGGCGCCGGCCGCGAAGTCCGTGGCCTCGCAGCCGTTGGTGCCGTCGGCGTCGACGGGGGCCACGGCGACGGGCGCGGTGACGCCGCCCTCCGGGCCGCTGGCCGTGTACGTCATCAGCTTGAGGGGCACGTCGCGGCCGGTCGCGCCGTTGACCTTCAGCGTCTCGGAGATCGTCTCGACGTACACGAAGTCGAACTCGTGGCGAGAGACCTGGTAGCCGGCGCCCTTCAGCACGGCCTCGACGTACTGCGCCGACTGGGCGTGGCCCTTGGAGCCGGCGACGCGGTTGCCGTTGTTGTAGTCGGCGATCGACTGGAAGACCTTCAGGTGGTTGTTGGCGCCCTTGCCCGTCGAGTCCTTGACCAGTTTCCTGGCCAGCGCGTCACCCCGGGCGGCGTCGCTCTGCGGGCTCGTCGCACCGGCCGGGCCGGCGAGGAGCAGCGGGGAGGCGAGGGCCATGGCCGCGAGGGCGGCGGTCGCAGTGGCTATACGGCGAGAGGGCATGAAGGTCCTTTCACAGCAGGAAGCGCCTGTGGGGGAGGAGTGGTGGACGCACGTTAGACATCAAGGGGCGGCCATCGCCAGACTTTTCACTGCTTCCGGTTTGTGAAATCCGGATATCGGTACCTCCGGGGGAGGGCGAAATCCGGCCACCGTCCGATCGTCGGGCAGATCCGCTCAGCGCAGGATTCCCTCGATGAAATCGGAACCTATCCGTGCGACCACGGACAGATCCAACTGATGCTGTACATAGCGCCCCTGACGCCAGGTGTGCATCAGGCCGGCCCTCTTCAGCACGGCCAGGTGTCGGGACACCTCCGGCGCGGATATCCCGTACACGCGGGCCAGCTCGCTGGTCGTGTACGGGGCGCGGGCCAGGCTGCGGCACAGCATCATCCGCATGGGGTGCGCCAGTGCCTCCATCCGGCGCTGGAGCAGCTCCACCGAGCCCCGCTCCGAGGCCAGTTCGGGCGAGTCCAGCGGGTAGTGCACCACCGGCCGCCAGCCCGGCGCGTGCAGCACCAGCAGGTGCGGCCAGCCGAAGTTCGTCGGTACGAAGACCAGCCCCGGCCCGACCCGCGGATCGGTCGCGGTGGCCTGGCCGTTGACCATCTTGTCGGCGGTGATCACGGTCAGCGCCTCGTCCACGCTCAGCGCCGCGGACACCTCCCGCAGCACCGCCGGCAGCCCCTTGTGGCGCAGCACCTCCGCCTTGTGCCGGGCGTCCGCCGTCTGCCGGGGCTCTATCCGCCGCCAGGTCTCCGCGAAGAAGGCCTCGTCGCAGTCCTCCAGCAGCCGCCGCATCCACACCCGGACCCCCGCCGGGTCGTCCAGCAGCCGGATCGAGAACTCCAACTGCCGCGGCCCGCGCGCGGCCGCCGTCTCCAGCGCCTTCGCCCGCGCCGCCGGGTCCTTCAGCGGGTGCGGCCCGCCGCCCTCGTTGTAGAGCGCCAGCCAGCAGTGCTCCAGCGCGGCCATCACGAACCGCTCGTCGTCCATCCGGTCGAGCACGTCCAGCTCCTCGGCCAGCGTCGCCCCCGGGCGGCCGGAACCGCCGGGGATGGCGGCGAACGGCATGAAGATGTCCGAGAACGAACTCCGCCACATGAATTCGGCCTCTAGGAGCCGGTCGGCGAGGCAGGGGTCGAGCGAGGCTGTGGTGGCCCTCGTCCAGGACTGGAGCCCCGGGTGATGGGCCGGCTGCGAGAGCGCGTGCAGGGTCATGCAGAGCTCGGCGAGTGGTGACGGCGCGAAGCCGATCCGCTCCGCGGGGAGCCCGGCGATGTCGATGGTGACGCTCATCGCCCCATTGTGGCCTCCCGCCCGGGCCGCGAGCGGGCCGGGGCGGTACGGACGAGCGCGGGCGGCCGTGCGCCCGTACGAGGGGCTGTGAGAGATCCGGCGGGGCATCGCCGCAGGTGGAGGGCGTCGATTGACGGGGAACGTCAATCGGCGAGCGCGCCGCGCCCAACGGGGTGAGGGTGGATGCATGACAGCCGTCGAGCAGTACCTCATAGACACCTACCGCGCGGCCCAGCACGGCACCCCCATGCCCCCGCCCCCGGGCCGCGACGACCTGGCCACCTACCGCGCCCTCCGCACCGAGGCCCAGTTCGCCGCCGTCCTGGACGGCAGCCCGGCCACCCACCCCTGGCTCCGCGCCCTGACCCGCCGCCTCCACCGGACCCGGCCCTGCTGAGCGACGCGTCAGCGATGAGACGAGGGGACAGGGCTCGCCCTGCCGGGCATTCGAGCCCTCAACAGTCGCCATTCCGGACCAGGGCGCGACTACCCGCACCAGGGTCGATCAGAGCAACCTCCGGAGCCCCCAGCCGCACCAGATCGCTACGCGCTCCTGTCGTCTCGGCGTCCGACGACCGTCCGATGCCGATACCCGCACCAGAGGACGAACAGAGCAGCCGAGGGAGCCGTCGGGCGCGACCGATCGCTACGCGCTCCTCTGATCTCGGCGACTGACGGCAGTCTTGGCTACCACCTGTCGGCCAGCCGGCCGTACCACCACAGGTCGACGCGCCACGTACGCCAGGGGGTGAACGGATCGGGCAGGGTGCGGCGCAAGAACGTCGCGTCCAGGGGACGCAGGAGCCGGAGGAGTTCGGCACGGGCTCGTGGCGGCAGCTCCGCCAAGACTTCTTCCAGGACGTCGCGGGCGTGCCTGACGTCGTCGAAGGAGCACCCGAAGCAGGAGCACTCCGCCTCCTGCGGGTACAGGGGACGTCTGCCCGGGGGGCCGAGGAACTCGCGGTAGCGCCGCAACGCCCGGACGGTGCCACCCGGGTAGAGGTAGGAGTTGTCGCTCAGGTGCTCGACACGGTGCACGGCCAGGCTCGTCCTGGCGGAGAGCCCGTGGATACGGGGTGGGGGTGCCGGTCCCCAGAGGCGGGGAGGCGGTCCATCGGCGCGCAGTGCGCCGGGCCGTCTACGCGGCATCGGCCTTTCGAAGAATGATCACGGCAGCCATCGTGCCAGTCCCACCTGTTCTCGCGCACCCCGGTTACAGGAGGGAGTGCCACCAGGCGACTAAAGACGTCTGGTCAGGATGCAGTGGGGATCGTCGTTGTCTTCGTCGCCCACTCGGGTCCAGAGCATCAACGTCTGTCCGTGCCGCCAAGCGGAAAGGCTGTCTCCGACGTCATCCCCCTGGGGGCCCTTGTCGTCGAACCTCCGCGAGACGGCGGTCCCTGTCCTGCTGGTCCAGGTGCCCGATCCCGACCGGGGTCCGTCCCAGTTCCAGTCCGAGGCGCCCATCCAGTCGCCGCACACCTGGTTGGCGATGAACGTTCCGTCCGACTTCAGCGTCAGGGTGCCGCCGTAGGCGTCGGTCCACGTGGTCGCGAGCTGGGCCGGCTGCAACGCGACGGATTCACCCTCGGGCGGCGGCCGGTTCCAGATCCTGCCGCAGGCCGTGAGCGCGAGAGCCATGGCAAGGACGACAAGCACGGTCCGGCAGGAGCGCAACACACTCCACCCCCAGCGTTTCTGCAGGTCGCGTGCGCGACCAGGGAGATCAAGACGTGTCCGCAGCCTGACACAGACTTTGAACACGTTCAAGTCCGGCTGGATGGCACCATCGACCGCCGTCTGACGCCAAGCCGGGAGGAGCGTGTAGCGATCTGACGCGCCCGTCCGCTCCCTGGGCTGGCCTGTTCGTCCTCTGGTGCGGGTATCAGCATCGGACGGTCGTCGGACGCTGAGACGACAGGAGCGCGTAGCGATCTGGTGCGGCTGGGGGGCCCGTGGGTCGCTCTGATGATCCTCTCGTGCGGGTAGTCGCGCCCTGGTCCGGAATGACGACTGTTGAGGGCCCGGATGCCCGGCGGGCCGACGCCCGGCCCCGTCGTCTCATCGCTGACGCGGCCGCCCCCCGCCCCCCGCCCCCCGCCCCAAGCGGGAGACACCCCGCCCCCCGCCCACCTAAACCCGCGCCAGGAACCCCGCCGCCGCCTCTCGGACGTCCTCCGGCGTCCACGTCAGGCCCGGCCGGGTGATCTCCAGCTCCGTCACCGACAGGCCCGGCGGGCCGTCCGCCGTCCACCGCCGGAACAGGACCGTGCCGGTTTCCTCCGCCAGGCGGGCGCCCGCCTCCGTGAGGCGGTCCGGCTCGTACGGGAGCCACACCTGGAACTGGTGCGTGTGCGGCACCTCCGGGTGGATCCGGGACCACGGGAGGCCCGCCTCCGCGAAGGCGTCCCGCAGTGCCGCGGCGACGACCCGGGCCTGTTCCACGTACGCCGGCAGCAGCGGCAGCTCCCGTTCCAGCCCGGCCAGGGCCGCCAGGGCCTGGGGGAACTGGCGGAAGACCTGGCCCCCGTACCGGTGGCGCCACACCCGGGTCTCCTCCACGAAGTCCCGGGGTCCGGCCAGGCAGGCCCCGCTCAGCCCGCGCAGCGACTTGTAGAAGGAGACGTACACCGAGTCCGCGAGCTGCGCGATCTCCGGCAGCGGCCTGCCGAAGTGGACGGTGGACTCCCACAGCCGGGCCCCGTCGAAGTGGACGACCGCGTCCCGCTCCCGGGCGGCGTCCACCAGCCCCTCCAGCTCCTCCCACGGAGGCAGCAGGAACCCGGCGTCACGCAGCGGCAGCTCCAGCATCAGCGTGCCGAAGGGCTCGGGGTGCTCCCGGACCTCCTGCGGGGTCGGCTGGCGCGGCTCCGTGACCGGGTGGGTGGTCCGCAGCCCGGCGAGCGCCGTCAGGGCTCCGCCCTCCCACCGCTCCGGGTGGCTCATCGGGTGCAGGGCCACGACGGGGTTGCCGGTGCGCCCCGCCCAGCAGCGCAGCGCGATCTGCTGGGCCATCGTCCCCGAGGGGAAGAACGCCGCGTCCTCGGTGCCGAGCAGCTCCGCCACCCGCCGCTCCAGGTCGGCGACGACCCCGTCGCCGTAGATGTCCGCCGGGGCGTCCATGTCGTACGGGGCGTCGGTGAGCCCGGCGAGCAGCTCCCGGACCGTCTCCTCCCGCCCGCCGTGCGTGAGGGCCCGGGGGGCTCCCTTCCAGGCCGCCACGAGCCGCTTCGTCTGCTCCGCGTCATCGCTCATGCCGAGATCATCGCCGACGGCCCCGCGGCGCCGCCCCGGGGGAATCGGCCTCCGGCGGCCCCCTCCCGCTCCCGGCGGGCCTGACCGGCACCGGGCCGCCGAAAGGGCCTAGCATGGCGACGTATCGTCCGGTACCCCCCGCGGACTGGAACGGAAGGGCCTCACCGCGTGAACTCATCCCAGGAACCGCGTCCCGCCCGGCTCACCATCGGAGTCGTCGGCGCGGGCCGTGTCGGCCCCGCGCTGGCCCGTGCGCTCCAGCAGGCCGGCCACCACCCCGTCGCCGTGTCCGGGGTCTCCGACGCCTCCCGGCGCCGGGCCGAGCGGATGCTGCCGGACGTGCCGCTGGTGTCCGCGGCGCAGGTGCTGGAGCGGGCGGAGCTGGTGCTGCTCACCGTCCCCGACGACGCCCTGCCGGGCCTGGTCGAGGGCCTCGCCGAGACCGGCGCCGTGCGTCCCGGGCAGCTCCTCGTGCACACCTCGGGGCGGTACGGGACCGCCGTGCTGGACCCCGCGCGGCGCGCGGGCGCGCTCCCGCTGGCGCTGCACCCGGCGATGACCTTCACCGGTACCGAGGTGGACGTGCAGCGCCTGGCCGGGTGCTCCTTCGGCGTGACCGCGCCGGAGGAGCTGCGGCTGGCGGCGGAGGCGCTGGTCATCGAGATGGGCGGGGAGCCCGAGTGGATCGCGGAGGAGAGCCGTCCGCTCTACCACGCCGCCCTCGCCCTGGGCGCGAACCACCTGGTCACCCTGGTCGCCCAGGCCATGGAGCTGCTGCGCACCGCGGGCGTCGAGCACCCCGACCGGATGCTCGGCCCGCTGCTCGGCGCCGCCCTGGACAACGCCCTGCGCTCCGGCGACGCCGCGCTGACCGGGCCCGTCGCCCGCGGTGACGCCGGCACCGTCGCCGCGCACGTGTCGGAGCTGCGCAAGCACGCCCCGGCCACCGTCGCCGGGTACCTGGCGATGGCCCGTACGACCGCGGACCGCGCCCTCGCGCACGGCCTGCTCAAGCCCGAACTGGCCGAGGACCTCCTCGGCGTGCTCGCCGACGACGCCGACCCGAAGGATGCCGAGCGATGACCGGCCCGCTCCAGCTGCTGAACACCGCCGAAGAGCTCCACAAGCTCCCGCGCACCGGCCGCCGGGCCGTCGTGATGACGATGGGCGCCCTGCACGAGGGCCACGCCACGCTGGTCCGCACGGCGCGCGAGGAGGTGGGACCGGAGGGCCAGGTGGTGGTCACCGTGTTCGTCAACCCCCTCCAGTTCGGGGTGAACGAGGACCTCGACCGCTATCCGCGCACCCTCGACGCCGACCTGCTGGTCTGCGAAGGGGCGGGCGCCGACGCGGTGTTCGCGCCCGCCGTGGACGAGGTCTACCCGGGCGGCGACCCGCAGGTGCGGATCACCGCCGGGCCGATGGGCGAGCGGCTCGAAGGCGCCACCCGCCCCGGCCACTTCGACGGCATGCTCACCGTCGTCGCCAAGCTGCTCCACCTCACCCGTCCCGACCTGGCCCTCTTCGGGCAGAAGGACGCCCAGCAACTGGCGCTGATCCGGCGCATGGTGACCGACCTGAACTTCCCCGTCGAGGTGGTCGGCGTACCCACGGTCCGCGAGGACGACGGGCTCGCCCTGTCCTCCCGCAACCGCTACCTCGGCCCGGTCGAGCGCCGCACCGCCCTGGCCCTGTCCCGCGCCCTGTTCGCCGGCCGCGACCGGCTCGCCGCGCAGGCCGCGCTGTGCGCCCGCGCGGAGGCGGCCCCGGCGAGCGACGAGCGGGCCACCGCCCTGGCCAGGCTCGGCGAGATCCGCGCCTCCGCCGACGCGCACGCCGTCTCGGCGGCGGGCGGTGGCGGCACCGGCCTGCCGGACGCCGTACGGGCCGCCGCGCGGCACGTGCTGGAGGAGGCGGGCCGGCACGAGCCGCCGCTGCTCCTGGACTACCTGGCCCTGGTGGACCCGCAGGACTTCACCGACGTCGGCCCCGACTTCACCGGACGCGCCGTGCTGGCCGTCGCGGCGAAGGTCGGCACGACCCGGCTGATCGACAACATCCCATTGGAGTTCGGAGCACACGCGTGAGCACCACAGGCAACCCAGGCACCGCCGGTACCGGCATACGGCTGCACGCCCCCGCCCCCGGCTGGGCCCTCGACGCGGACGTCGTGGTCGTCGGTTCCGGCGTCGCGGGCCTGACGGCGGCGCTGCGCTGCGCCGCCGCGGGCCGCCGTACGGTCGTGGTCACCAAGGCGCGGCTCGACGACGGCTCCACCCGCTGGGCGCAGGGCGGCATCGCGGCCGCCCTCGGCGAGGGCGACACCCCCGAGCAGCACCTGGACGACACCCTGGTCGCGGGCGCGGGCCTGTGCGACGAGGCGGCCGTGCGGCTGCTGGTCACCGAGGGTCCCGACGCGGTGCGCCGGCTCATCGCCGCGGGCGCCGTCTTCGACACCTCCGCGGAGACCGGCGAGATAGAGCTGACCCGCGAGGGCGGCCACCACCGCCGCCGCATCGCGCACGCGGGCGGCGACGCGACCGGCGCGGAGATCTCCCGCGCCCTGGTCGAGGCCGTGCACGCGGCGGGCATCCGCACGGTGGAGAACGCGCTGGTCCTGGACCTGCTCCAGGACGCGGAGGGCCGTACGGCCGGTGTCACCCTGCACGTGATGGGCGAGGGGCAGCACGACGGCGTCGGCGCCGTCCACGCGCCCGCCGTGATCCTGGCGACCGGCGGCATGGGCCAGGTGTTCTCCGCGACGACCAACCCGGCCGTCTCCACGGGCGACGGGGTGGCGCTCGCGCTGCGCGCCGGCGCCGAGGTCTCGGACCTGGAGTTCGTCCAGTTCCACCCGACCGTCCTGTTCCTCGGCCCGGACGCCGAGGGCCAGCAGCCGCTGGTGTCGGAGGCGGTCCGCGGCGAGGGCGCGTTCCTGGTCGACGCGGACGGGGCCCGCTTCATGGTGGGGCAGCACGAGCTCGCCGAGCTGGCGCCCCGCGACATCGTCGCCAAGGGCATCATGCGCCGCATGCAGGAGCAGGGCGCGCAGCACATGTACCTGGACGCGCGGCACTTCGGCGCCGAGATGTGGGAGAACCGGTTCCCCACGATCCTGGCGGCCTGCCGGGCCCACGGCATCGACCCGGTGAACGAGCCGATCCCGGTCGCCCCGGCCGCGCACTACGCCTCCGGCGGCGTACGCACCGACCTGCACGGCCGTACGACCGTGCCCGGCCTGTACGCGTGCGGCGAGGTGGCCTGCACGGGCGTGCACGGCGCGAACCGGCTGGCCTCCAACTCACTGCTGGAAGGCCTGGTCTTCGCCGAGCGGATCGCCGACGACATCGCCGCCAACCCGCCCGTCGGCAGCGGCCCGGGCATACCGGTGCCCGCTACCGGCCCGCTCCAGCCGGCCGAGGCCCGGTACGAGGTCCAGCGCATCATGACGGACGGCGCGGGCGTGCTCCGCTCCGCCGGATCCCTCGCGGCGGCCGCCGAGGCGCTGGAGACCCTGTACACGACCGCCCTGGGCGAGCTGGAGAGCCGGGGCAAGACCGCCGTGCCGGGCGTCGAGACCTGGGAGGCGACCAACCTGCTGTGCGTGGCCCGCGTCCTGGTGGCCGCCGCCCAGCGGCGCGCCGAGACCCGCGGCTGCCACTGGCGCGAGGACCACCCCGACCGGGACGACGCCGACTGGCGCCGCCACCTCGTGGTGCGGCTCTCGCGCACCGAGCGGCGGGCGCTGGTCGTCACCCCCACCGACTCCGCGGACTTCCCGTCCGTACACCACCCCCTCAGCCTGGAGAAGTGACCGTGAGCACCCCCGAACTCCCCCTGATCGAGCAGAACGAAGGCGGCTGCGGCGACGACTGCGGCTGCGGCGACGGCGAGGAGAGCGGCCTCGACCCGGCGCTCGCCCAGCTGCTGGTCGACGCGGGCCTGGACCCGATCGAGGTCGAGGACATCGCGCACATGGCGCTGTCCGAGGACCTGGACGGCGGGGTCGACGTCACCACCGTCGCGACCGTCTCCGAAGAGGCCGAGGCCATCGCCGACTTCGTGGCCCGCGAGGCCGGCGTCGTGGCGGGCCTGCGGATCGCCGAGGCCGTCTTCTCCGTGGTCTGCACGGAGGCCTTCGAGGTCGAGCGGCACGCCGAGGACGGCGACAAGGTCGAGGCCGGCCAGCTGCTGCTGTCGGTGCGCTCCCGCACCCGCGACCTGCTGACCGCCGAGCGCAGCGCCCTGAACATCCTGTGCCGCCTGTCCGGCATCGCGACGGCCACCCGCCGCTGGGCGGACGTCCTGGAGGGCACCCAGGCCCGGGTCCGCGACACCCGCAAGACCACCCCGGGCCTGCGTTCGCTGGAGAAGTACGCGGTCCGCTGCGGCGGCGGCGTCAACCACCGCATGTCCCTGTCGGACGCGGCGCTGGTCAAGGACAACCACGTGGTCGCCGCGGGCGGCGTCGCGCAGGCCTTCAAGGCCGTCCGCGAGGCCTTCCCGGACGTGCCGGTGGAGGTCGAGGTCGACACGATGCACCAGGTCCGCGAGGTCGTGGACGCGGGCGCCGACCTGATCCTGCTGGACAACTTCACCGTCCCGGAGACGGAGGAGGCCGTGACCATCGTCGCGGGCCGCGCGGTCCTGGAGTCCTCGGGCCGGCTGTCCCTGGAGACGGCCCGCGCCTACGCGGAGACCGGCGTGGACTACCTGGCGGTCGGCGCGCTGACGCACTCGTCGCCGATCCTGGACATCGGCCTCGACCTGCGCGAGGCGGTGTAAGCCGATGCTGCTCACCATCGACGTGGGCAACACCCACATGGTCCTGGGCCTGTTCGACGGCGAGGAGATCGTCGAGCACTGGCGGGTCTCGACCGACCCGCGCCGCACGGCGGACGAGCTGGCCGTCCTGATGCAGGGCCTGATGGGGATGCACCCGATGCTCGGCAGCGAGCTGGGTGACGGGATCCACGGCATCGCGATCTGCTCGACGGTGCCGTCGGTGCTGCACGAGCTGCGCGAGGTCACCCGCCGCTACTACGGCGACGTGCCGGCGATCGTGGTGGAGCCGGGCGTGAAGACGGGCGTGCCGATCCTGATGGACAACCCGAAGGAGGTCGGCGCGGACCGCATCGTCAACGCGGCCGCCGCCGTCGAGCTGTACGGGGGCCCGGCGATCGTCGTCGACCTCGGTACGGCGACCACCTTCGACGCGGTCTCCACGCGGGGCGAGTACGTGGGCGGGGTGATCTCCCCGGGCATCGAGATCTCGATGGAGGCGCTCGGGATGCGCGGCGCCCTGCTGCGCAAGATCGAGCTGGCCCGGCCGCGCAACGTGATCGGCAAGTCCACGGTCGAGGCGATGCAGTCGGGCGTGGTCTACGGGTTCGCGGGCCAGGTCGACGGGATCGTGCACCGCATGGCCCGGGACCTGGTGGGTCCGGAGGGCGACCCGGACGACGTCCGCGTCATCGCCACGGGCGGGCTGGCCCCGATCATCCTCGGGGAGACCACGGTGATCGACGAGCACGAGCCGTGGCTGACGCTGATCGGTCTGCGGCTCGTGTACGAGCGCAACGCGCCCAACTTCGAGTGACCGGACCGCCGGTGGGGTCCCGCGCGCAGCGGGGCCCCACCGGCGGTAGCGGACCGTCATGCGGAGTCCTCAGCTTGAACCTGATCCGTTAGCTTGTCGGCGTCGGACGCGCACGGCACAGCCGAGACGGCACAGGATGGCCCAAATGCCCCGTAAATCACCGTACTTGCAGGTGGTCGCATCGCTCCGGGCCCGCATCGAGGCGGGTGAATGGGCGATCGGCGACAGACTCCCCTCGCGCGCCCGGTTCGCGGAGGAGTACTCCGTCGGGCAGGGCGTCACCCAGCGGGCCATGGAGCAGCTGATCATCGAGGGCTTCCTCGAAGGCCGCGCCGGCTCCGGCACCTACGTGCGCACCCCGCGCCGGCGCATGCGGATGCTCCGCACCCGCCGCCGCCTCCCGGGCTCCGGCAACACCTTCCGCTCCGAGGCCGCCGCGCTCGGCATCGCCGCGTCCTGGGACTCCAAGACCCTCCCGCAGGTGCCGGCCCCCGAACGGATCGCCGCCCGGCTGGCCGTCGAGCCCGGCGCCCCCTGCGTGATGACCCGCTACGAGTTCATGGCCGACGGCAGCCCCGCCGAACTCTCCGAGTCCTGGGAGCCCCTGGCCATCACCTCCGGGACCCCGATCGTGCTCCCGGAAGTCGGCGAGCTGCGCGGCGCAGGGGTCGTGGCGCGCATGCGCTCCATCGGCATCACCGTCACCTCGGTGGTGGAGGTGCCGCGCCCGGCCCGGGCCAACCAGAACCAGGCCAACCTCCTGGGGATCAGCCTCGGCGCCATGATCACCGAGGTCGAGCGCACGTACCTCGACTCCGACGGACGCCCCGTGGAGACCGCCGACCTGGTCATCCCCGACTCCCGCTACGAGATCGCGTACGCCTTCCCGGTGGAGTGACCATGGCCGCGTATTGTGAACGGCCGTACTTTCCGACGACCGGGTTTTTCACCGGAACTGGCCGGAGTGTGCCTCTCGTGGAGATAGCGTCACGCTCGAGAAGCACCGCGACCTCGTCCACTGCGGAGGAGACACCATGACCGCGAACGCTCGACCCGACTGGCGCAAATCGTCCTACTGCGGCGCCGGCGACGCCTGCGTGTACGTCGCGGCCGCGCCCGGCACCCTGGTGCGCGTGGCCGACCGGGCCGACCCGGCGCACCTGGTGATGGCGACCACCCACGCCGCCTGGGCGGAATTCGTGAAGGCCGTCAAAGAGACCGGCTGAACCGCCCGGAGGGGGCGGCGTGGATTTCCGCCGCGCCGCAATCCCGCACCCTCAGGGGATTTTGTCCGATTAGCGCGTATCTTCGCCCCATGCCCACGCCCTACGGATCCCGCGGCGGCATGGCGTTCAGCGCCGCCGAGCTGCACGTGCTCAGGCGTTCCCTCGCCCACGCCCTCCAGTCCTCCACGGCTCCCCTGACCGCTTCCGAGGTCCAGGACTGCCTGCACCTCGCGGCGTCGGTGGACGACGCCGTCCTGGAGGCGGGCCGGCTCAGAGCCTTCCTGCTCGACGACCTCGCCCGCTACAGAGGCGCCCTCCCCGGGAGCCTGTCCGGCTACCTGGAGCTCCTCCAGGACGCCCTGGCCGCCGGGTACGAGCCCCGGCCCGACGACCTGGCCGCCCTGCGCGCCCTGCGGGCCAACCCGGTCGCGGGCGCCGTGCTGGAACGGGCCCAGGCCGTCGCCGAGCGCTCCGTACGCCGTAGGCTCGCCACCGGGACCGCGCCCGCGGCCGCCCCGGCGCCGCGCACCCGGCTGCTGGCCCTGGCCGGCGGCAAGGAGCAGCCGCCCCCGCCGCCGAAGCCCGTCCCGGCGAAGGAGCCGCCGGCCCGGCCGGTGCCCACCCCGGGCGAGGTCTTCCCGCCGCGCCGCAAGCCCAGCCCGCCCCCGGCGGCCGGGTGCGCGGCGGTATAGCTACGCTGGGGGGCATGGACTACGTCTCCGCGCTCGTGCCCCCCTTCGTCATGGCCGCGTTCTTCATCGCACTCGTAGTGACGATCGTGAAGACCCAGGGCGGGGCCAACAAGGCCAAGGAAGACGCGGTGGTCGACGCCGCGATCGCCCGCGCCGAGGCCGGCCAGCAGTCGCAGAAGTGAAGTAACCCCCGCCGGGTTTTCCACCGCGCGTTGCGGCGAATAGTCGGGCAATTCGCCGTAATCGGCACTATTGTGCTGCTGTGCCTCGCCCCTTGGGAGAACTCGAAGACGCAGTGATGACGCGGGTGTGGCAGTGGAACCGCCCGGTCACCGTTCGGGAAGTCCTGGAAGACCTCCAGCAGGAACGGTCCATCGCGTACACCACGGTCATGACCGTTATGGACAATCTCCATCAGAAGGGCTGGGTCCGCCGGGAAGCCGAAGGCCGCGCCTATCGGTATACGGCGGTCTCCACCCGGGCCGCCTACTCGGCCGCGCTGATGAACGAGGCCTGGTCGACCAGCGACAACCCGGCGGCCGCCCTCGTCGCCTTCTTCGGCATGATGTCCCCGGAACAGCGCGAGGCCCTCCGCGACGCCGTACGCATCGTCCAGCACGACGAACCCGAACCCGGACCCGGACCCGGACCCGAGAGCGGACCGGCCGGCGAAGACCCGTCCGGGGCCGCGCCGCAAGAGGACTCCGGCGCACACGGGGGCGACCCGGGGCGATAGCGTCCGGGTATGGAAGAGCTTTCCACCCCAGCCGACGCCAAAACAGTGACGATCCGCCGCGCGCGCACGAGTGACGTTCCGGCGCTGCGCCGCCTGCTCGACCAGTACGTGCAGCAGCGGATCCTCCTCGACAAAGCCCCCGTGGTCCTTTACGAGGACATCCAGGAGTTCTGGGTCGCGGAACGCGACTCCGACGGGCAGGTGGTCGGCTGCGGCGCCCTCCACGTCATGTGGGAAGACCTCGCCGAAGTGCGCACGCTCGCCGTCGACCGCGACTTGAAGGGCGCCGGTGTCGGGCACCTGGTGCTCGCCAAGTTGTTGGAGACCGCCCGCCGGGTCGGGGTGAGCCGGGTATTCTGCCTGACCTTCGAAGTGGACTTCTTCGCGAAGCACGGCTTCGTCGAGATCGGCGAGACCCCGGTGGAGACCGATGTCTACATGGAGCTCCTGCGTTCCTATGACGAGGGTGTCGCCGAGTTCCTCGGTCTCGAACGAGTGAAGCCGAACACCTTGGGCAACAGTCGGATGCTGCTGCACCTCTGATCGATCGCGGCGGCTATTACGGGCCCCCGTCCGCCTGAGGCCTATGTCCGAATCGCGCACGTTTCCCGCCTTGTTGAGGCCCTGAACCTCTCGACGGGGGTTTGTGTTTTCCAGGCAAAAGCGGTTTCCTTTCCGCGTACTGCATTTTCGATGAAAGGAAATCCGGTGGCACAGAAGGTTCAGGTCCTTCTTGTCGACGACCTCGACGGTGGCACGGCGGACGAGACCGTGACGTTCGCTCTGGATGGCAAGACCTACGAGATCGACCTCACCACCGCCAACGCTGAAAAGCTCCGCGGTGCGCTGGAGGACTTCGTGAAGGCGGGCCGCCGCACCGGCGGGCGTGCTTCCACCGGCCGCGCCAAGGGCCGCGCCGCCGCTGCCCCGGGCAGCCCGGACACCGCCGAGATCCGCGCATGGGCCAAGGCCCAGGGCCTCAGCGTCAACGACCGCGGCCGGGTGCCCGCCGAGATCCGCGAGGCCTACGAGAACGCCAAGGGCTGAGGCGTACGCCGCCCCAGGCGGGCGCGGTGGCATTCCGTCGCCGCCGCGGCCACCAGGCGTACGAGATCGGGCCCGGTCGGCTCCGCACAGAGCCCGGGCCCGGCCCCGGCGCCCTGCCCCGCACCGGGCAGGGCGGGCAGCGATGCCTCGCATCCCAGCTCGGGGGGCCGCAGCCACACGGCGGCCCCCCGAGGGCTTTCTCCCGGTGCCCGTCCGGGCGGCACGGGGGCGGTGATCCTGCCCCCCGCTCCCAGGGCGGTCAGGTCCAGCGCCACCCCGCCCCACTCCAGCCAGTCGAGCAGCCCCTCCAGCTCCTCGGCACCGCCGGGGGCGATCAGGAAGCGCATCCGGCGCCCCGCCACGGCCACCGGACCGGTGGCGGCGAAGCCGGGCCGGCGCAACAGCGCGGCCCCGGCGTCCGAGGGGAGCTCCAGCACGTCGAACCGGATCCCGGTGACCAACTGCGGGGGCGGCCCCCCGGCGCAGCTCCAGCCGAGCACCCGCTCGTACCAGGTACGGGTGTCGTCCTCGGACGGGACGCGGGGTGAGGGGACGCTCACGGTGCTGAGGGACATGACCGGAGCAACTCCGGCGGCGACCGGCGGGTTACGCGACGCGCCCGCACCAATGCGGAGCGTAAACATCGGTCGGCCGGAGTCCCACATTCGGGACACAAGCGTGTTCGCCCGTAGCGGAGGGAACCGTGCGTACCGGCATGGAGTGTCAGTCCTTACGGGTAAGACATTCCTAGTGGATCGGGGCGACACGCTGATTCGAGCGTGTTCCGTTCGCCATCGGCGTACACGTGTGACGGGTATCTGCCTGGCCTGCGGGAACATCGTCTCGCACCATCGAGTTGGAGCAGTAGTCGGCTCTTACAGCCGGTTTTCCTCACCGACGTGGGGGTGAGCCGTGGACGGATGTCGGCAGTTGGAATGAGCTGTCCCGTCCCGCGGGACTAGCATGCGGAAGGACAGGGCGGGGACCGACCCCGAACTGCCCGACCGCTCTGAGGAGCGATAAACGATGTTCGAGAGGTTCACCGACCGCGCGCGGCGGGTTGTCGTCCTGGCTCAGGAAGAAGCCCGGATGCTCAACCACAACTACATCGGCACCGAGCACATCCTCCTGGGCTTGATCCACGAGGGTGAGGGTGTCGCCGCTAAGGCCCTGGAGAGCCTCGGGATTTCGCTCGAGGCTGTTCGCCAGCAGGTTGAGGAGATCATCGGTCAGGGCCAGCAGGCCCCGTCCGGCCACATCCCCTTCACCCCGCGGGCGAAGAAGGTCCTGGAGCTGTCGCTCCGAGAGGCCCTCCAGCTCGGCCACAACTACATCGGCACCGAGCACATCCTGCTCGGCCTGATCCGCGAGGGCGAGGGCGTCGCCGCCCAGGTCCTCGTGAAGCTGGGCGCCGATCTGAACAGGGTCCGGCAGCAGGTCATCCAGCTGCTCTCCGGCTACACCGGGGGCGGCAAGGAGTCGGCCACCGCAGGCGGCCCGGCCGAGGGCACCCCCTCGACCTCGCTGGTCCTCGACCAGTTCGGCCGCAACCTCACCCAGGCTGCCCGCGAATCCAAGCTCGACCCGGTCATCGGGCGCGAGAAGGAGATCGAGAGGGTCATGCAGGTCCTGTCCCGCCGGACCAAGAACAACCCGGTCCTCATCGGCGAGCCCGGCGTCGGCAAGACCGCCGTCGTCGAGGGCCTGGCGCAGGCGATCGTCAAGGGCGAGGTCCCCGAGACCCTCAAGGACAAGCACCTCTACACGCTCGACCTGGGTGCCCTGGTCGCCGGTTCCCGCTACCGCGGTGACTTCGAGGAGCGCCTGAAGAAGGTCCTCAAGGAGATCCGCACCCGCGGCGACATCATCCTGTTCATCGACGAGCTCCACACCCTCGTGGGTGCGGGTGCCGCCGAGGGCGCGATCGACGCCGCGAGCATCCTCAAGCCCATGCTGGCCCGTGGTGAGCTCCAGACCATCGGCGCCACGACGCTGGACGAGTACCGCAAGCACCTGGAGAAGGACGCGGCCCTCGAGCGCCGCTTCCAGCCGATCCAGGTCGCGGAGCCGTCGCTGCCGCACACCATCGAGATCCTCAAGGGTCTCCGTGACCGGTACGAGGCCCACCACCGCGTCTCGATCACGGACGAGGCCCTCGTCCAGGCCGCGACCCTGGCCGACCGGTACATCTCGGACCGCTTCCTCCCGGACAAGGCGATCGACCTGATCGACGAGGCCGGCTCCCGGATGCGCATCCGCCGGATGACCGCGCCGCCGGACCTCCGCGAGTTCGACGAGAAGATCGCGGCCGTCCGCCGCGACAAGGAGTCGGCCATCGACTCCCAGGACTTCGAGAAGGCGGCTTCGCTCCGTGATTCGGAGAAGCAGCTGCTCGCCGCGAAGTCCAAGCGCGAGAAGGAATGGAAGGCCGGCGACATGGACGTCGTCGCCGAGGTCGACGGCGAGCTCATCGCCGAGGTCCTCGCGACCGCGACCGGCATTCCCGTCTTCAAGCTGACCGAGGAGGAGTCCTCGCGTCTGCTGCGCATGGAGGACGAGCTCCACAAGCGCGTCATCGGTCAGAAGGACGCCATCAAGGCCCTTTCGCAGGCGATCCGCCGTACGCGGGCCGGCCTGAAGGACCCGAAGCGCCCCGGTGGCTCGTTCATCTTCGCCGGTCCGTCCGGTGTCGGTAAGACCGAGCTCTCCAAGACGCTCGCCGAATTCCTCTTCGGCGACGAGGACGCGCTGATCTCCCTCGACATGTCGGAGTTCAGCGAGAAGCACACGGTTTCCCGCCTCTTCGGTTCGCCCCCCGGCTACGTGGGCTACGAAGAGGGCGGCCAGCTGACCGAGAAGGTCCGCCGGAAGCCGTTCTCCGTCGTCCTCTTCGACGAGGTCGAGAAGGCGCACCCGGATATCTTCAATTCCCTTCTCCAGATCCTGGAGGACGGTCGCCTGACCGACTCCCAGGGCCGGGTCGTGGACTTCAAGAACACGGTCATCATCATGACGACCAACCTGGGTACGCGGGACATCTCCAAGGGCTTCAACCTGGGCTTCGCCGCCCAGGGCGACGTCAAGACCGGTTACGACCGGATGAAGGCGAAGGTCAACGAAGAGCTCAAGCAGCACTTCCGGCCCGAGTTCCTGAACCGTGTCGACGACACGGTCGTCTTCCACCAGCTCAGCCAGGAAGACATCATCCAGATCGTCGACCTGATGATCGCCAAGGTGGACGAGCGCCTCAAGGACCGCGACATGGGCATCGAGCTCAGCGGTGACGCGAAGCAGCTCCTGGCCAAGCGCGGCTACGACCCGATCATGGGTGCGCGCCCGCTGCGCCGGACCATCCAGCGCGAGATCGAGGACCTGCTGTCGGAGAAGATCCTCTTCGGCGAGCTGCGCCCCGGTCACATCGTGGTCGTCGGCGTGGAGGGTGAGGGCGAGGACGCCAAGTTCACCTTCCGCGGCGAGGAGAAGTCGGCCCTGCCCGACCTCCCCCCGATCGAGGCCACGGGCTCCGGCCCGGACCTGTCGAAGGGCGCGTAAGCGCAAGCCGTCGGCGCCAGCTGTACCAAGGGGCGGCCCCGGGACCCACAAGGTCCCGGGGCCGCCCCTTTTTCGGGCTCGCGGCGGGGGTGGGGGCGGGGGCGGGGCGGGGTGGGGTGGGGTGGGGCGGGGGCAGGATGCCGGGCGGGGTGCCGGTGGGCGGGGTCCTGGCGGGGCGGTGTCAGGGAGGGTTTGGGGGTTTCCCGTCAGTCCCATCGTCCTTCCGTGTCGTGCCGGTCCCTCAAGGGCGCTCCTTCGTCGCGTCGCTTCGCGATGGCCTTCGGCCACCCTTGACCGACCGACCCGCCCCGGAAAGCCGAAAGACTGCCGGGAAGCCCCCAAAGGAACGGTCACGGGGCAGGAGGGGAGGAGCGGCCGCGTCAGCGACGAGGCGAGGGGCCGGGGCTTGCCCTGCCGGGCATCCGGGCCCTCAAGAGTCGAGATCCCGGGCCAGGGGCGCGGCTACCCGCACCAAATGCCCACCAGAGCAGCCCAGGGAGCACCCGGGCGCGTCAGATCGCTACGCGCTTCGCCCGGCTTGGCGTCCGCCGACCGCCTGGGGCTGATACCCGCACCAGAGGACGATCAGGGCAGCCTGGGGAGCCGTTGGGCGCATCGGATCGCTACGCGCTTCGCCCGTCTTGGCGTCTGGCGACCGCCTGTGGCCGGTACCCGCACCAGAGGGCGATCGGAGCGGCCCAGGGGGGCACAGGTGCCCCCTATGTCCGTTTCTGGCGGGTGTGGTGGGGTCCCACGAGCTCCTGACGGAGTCTGCGGTTGATGAAGACAGCCTCAGGTTCCGCCAAGCCTGCGAACGCCTCCTGAAGGGCGTCGGGACTGACGGGAAGCCCCCAAGCCGACTGTGAGGCCGTCCAAGGGGATCCCGCCTTCCCCCGGGTCCCCCGGCCCCCACCCGCGACGCCCCCGCCCACCCCCCGGTTGCAGGCGTTGGTCCCGGATGGGGTGGGGCAAACGTCCCGGGGGCGGTGACAAGCCGCACAGGGCAAAACGGACCTACTAGGAGCTCTCGTAGGTTTTGCTGTCCCGGTTTGTACCTGCGTAGGTGCACTACGGGGACCGTCAAGAGCGTGGAGATCCATCGCGCGGCTACGAGACGGGGTAGTAAAAGGGACGTTTGGGGAAGCCCGGGGGCACGGGTTACCAAGGTGGGGCAAGCCCGGCAGTGGCGGTTCGGTCCGCAGCGCCGGGATCTTTCTTGCCCGAACGCCCTTGTCCCCGGCCCCGGAGGTCTCCACATGTCCGCGAAGCGCGTCATCACCCGCCGCCCCCGTATCGCCCTCGCCGCCACCGGTCTCGGTGCGCTGCTGGCTCTCGGGGCCGGGACGACCGCCGCCTTCGCCGACGAGGCCCCCAGCACCCTGTCCGCCTCCGCCGAGGTCGCCGCCGTCCAGGCCCAGGCCGAGGCTCAGGCCAAGGCCGCGGCTGCGAAGACCGTCCCGTGGGCCAAGCCCGTCGACAGCTACACGCTGTCCGCGACCTTCGGCAAGGGCGGCAGCATGTGGGCGCACAAGCACTCCGGCCAGGACTTCGCCGTCCCCACCGGCACCCCGGTCAAGGCCGCCGGCGCCGGCACCGTCGTGAAGGCCGGTCCGAACGGTGGCGGCGACGGCCCCGCGTACGGCAACGCCATCGTGATCAAGCACGCGGACAACACGTACTCCCAGTACGCGCACCTCTCGAAGATCCAGGTCAAGATCGGCCAGAAGGTCTCCGCCGCCCAGCGGATCGCGCTGTCCGGCAACACCGGCAACAGCAGCGGCCCCCACCTGCACTTCGAGATCCGCACCACCCCGAACTACGGCTCGGCCGTCAACCCGGTGGTCTTCCTGCGCAACGCCGGCGTCACCATCTGATCCATCTGATCCGTCGGATCCGTCCGACCCCGGTCAGATCAGCCAGGAGTGGGTGGGCTTGGCCTTCCCGATCTTGTTGTTCTTCAGGCCCGTGATCTGCTCCTGGCCGAGCGCCTGGTCGAAGATCCGGATGTGGTCCAGCGGCCCGTCCCACGCGGCGCTCCAGATCCCGTGGTGGCGGGCCCGGCCCAGCTGGAGGGGGCCGGGTCCGGCCCAGATGCCGGAGACCTGCGCCTGACCGGCCTGCTTGTCGTCCACCCAGAGGGCGATCGTCTTCTTCTCCGCGTCGTAGGTCCCCGTCAGCAGCGCCCACTGCCGCGTGGTGTCCACGTTGTCCACGACGACCTGCTGCGCCGTGGCCGCCTGGCCCTTGTCGCCGGTCTGCACCCGGAACACCCAGGCCTTCTTGCCGTTCACGACCTCGAAGCCCAGCTCGAAGGAGTACGAGTCACCGTCGCCCTGGCTCACCGCCATGCGCGAGCCGGACTCGGCCACGTTGTAGGCGCGGGTGGAGACGGTGAAGCTCTTCGTGACGTCCACGGCCGCTTCGGCGCCCTGGGCGTAGGAGTCCGCGGTGCCCTTGAAGCGGACCTCGGTCCGCTTGGCCAGCTCGCCCAGTGAGGCGCCCGGTCCCAGGGCTATGCCCATCTTCCCGCTGCGGTCGCGCAGCAGGTTCGGCTCGCCCGGCACGGTGGGGGAGTCGTCCTCGGGGGTCTTGCCGTCCGGGGACTGGGAGGAGGGGCCGCCGGAGGCGCTGGGCGAGCCCGAGGAGGCGACCGCCGGCGGGTTCTTCGGGTCGTCGTCGGAGCCGTTGAGCACGAAGAAGCCCGCGCCGCCCGCCACCAGGACGACCGCGAGCGCCCCGATCCCGATGGTCAGCCGCTTCCGCTTGCGCTGCTGGGCCTCGCTGGCGTCGGCCATCGCCTGCCAGTCCGGTGTGGACGGGGAGGGGAGGGGGGCGGCGGGGGGAAACGGTTCGTCGGGCTGGGCCGGCGGCGGGCCGAAGCCCCCGCCGGCCGGCTGGCCCTGTGCGGGTCCCGGCTGGTAGGGATTCGGCGTCTGCGGCGGGAATCCGTAGCCGCCGCTCCCCGGGGCGGGGTCGGGCTGGGGGCTGTTCGGGCGATCCGTACCGTCAGTCATGGCACGGATGCTAGAACATCGCCGGGAGCGGCGGTCAGCCCGGGAGCTGGATGATCGGGAAGCTTCCCGTCGCCGTCGGGGCGTGTTCCGGCAGCCACAGCACCGCCACGGCGCCCGCGGCGGCGCCCTCGTTCTCCGCGCCGCCGCGCGCCGCGACGTTGCGGAAGGTCAGCCGGGCCCCCAGGACCCGGGCCTGTCCTTCCGCGATGGTCAGGCCGAGCCCGTGGCCGACGCCCGCCCGGTCCGTGGACCCGGTCCGGAAGCGGCTCGGGCCCTCGCGCAGGAGTGCCTCGGGGAAGCCCGGTCCGTGGTCCCGGACGCGTACGACCCGGCCCTCCACGTCGACCTGGATCGGGGCCCGGCCGTACCGCATGGCGTTGGCCAGCAGGTTCCCCAGGATCCGCTCCAGCCGGCGCGGGTCCGTGCTGACGATCTCGTCCGCGACGACCCGTACCGAGGCGTCCGGCATCAGCGAGGCCACCCTCCGGGACACGAACTCGCCCAGCGCCACCTCCTGGAGCTCGGCGCGTTCGGACGCGCCGTCCAGCCGGGCCACCTCCAGTACGTCCTCGACCAGCGCCCGCATCGCCTGCGCGCGGTCGCGCACCAGCTCGGTCGGCCGGCCCGGGGGCAGCAGTTCCGCCGCCGTGAGCAGGCCCGTCACCGGGGTCCGCAGCTCGTGCGCGATGTCCGCCGTCACCCGGCGCTCGGCCTCCAGCCGCTGCTGGAGGGCATCGGCCATGGCGTCCACGGCCCGTGCCAGGTCGTCGGTCTCGTCCCGTACGACGCCGCCCACGGCGTCCCGTACGCGTACCTCGGGGTCCCCGTGCGCGACCCGCTGTGCGGCGGCCGCGGCCTCGCGCAGCCGGCGCGAGATCTGGCCGCCGATGAGGACGCCCATCGCCGAGCCGCCGATCACCACGGCCAGGGAGCCGACGACGAGGGCCCGGTCGAGGTCGCGCACCATGTTGGCGCTCTCGCGGAACGGGTGGTGCATGGACAGCACCTGGCCGTTGCCGAGGGGCACGGCGGCCCACACCTCGGGAACCCGCTTCGGGGACTCGTGGATGTAGGTGCCGCGCCGCCCGGAGCGGGCCTTGTCGCGGAGCTCGGCTGGGAGGTCGGGATCGTTGACCTTGGCGCCCCAGATCGGCTTGCGGCCGGCGTCGGGGGTGCGGGCGATGTACTGGACCCGCTCCAGTTCCTGGTCGCGGGCGCTCTCCAGCATCGACACGCGGGCGGCGCTGTGCACCACCAGGCTCAGGGCGAGCGCGGTGAGGGCGCCGACGGCGGCGATGGCGAGCGTGATCTTCCAGCGGATCCCCGTACGGAGGGTGATTCGCCTCATGCGGTTCTACTCATGCCTTGAGCTTGTATCCGAAGCCGCGGACCGTCTCGATCCGGTCCTGTCCGATCTTGGTGCGCAGCCGCTGTACGTGGACGTCCACGACGCGGGTGTCGCCGCCCCAGTCGTAGTCCCACACCCGCTCCAGGAGCCGGTCGCGGGACAGGACGGTGCCGGGCGCGGAGGAGAACTCCAGCAGCAGCCGCATCTCGGTGGGGGTCAGGGCGACGGGGGAGCCGGCCTTGCGGACCTCCATGCCCTCGGTGTCGACCTCCAGGTCGCCGAAGGACAGCACCCCGCGCTCGTCGGAGCCGTCCGCGTCGGAGGAGCCGTTGGCGCCGTTCTGCGGGCCGCCGGCGTGGCCGAAGCGGCGCAGCACGGCCCGGATGCGGGCGACGAGGACGGAGCCGTCGAAGGGCTTGGTGACGTAGTCGTCCGCGCCGGCTTCCAGGCCGAGGACGACGTCGATGCTGTCGGCGCGCGCCGACAGCATGATGACGGGCACGGTGGACTCGTCGCGGATGCGGCGGCACAGGCTCACGCCGTCCATGCCGGGCACCATCACGTCCAGGAGGGCGATGTCGGGCCGGTTCGCCCGGAAGGACTCCAGGCCTGACAGGCCGTCGGGCATGGCGGTGACCACGAACCCGTCGCGTTCCAGCGCCAGGGTCGTGGCCTCGCGGATGACGTCGTCGTCCTCCACGAACAGCACGTGGGTCTCGGCCATGCCCAGCCTCACTCCGGTTCCATCGTCGGTGGGTCAGTCGTTCTTCTGCGAGACGGCCGGGGCCGGCTGCATCCCGGGGTTGTAGACGTTGCTGTACTCCGAGTGCACCCGGTCCTGCTCGGCGAAGCGCTCGCCGTTCCACCGGTACGTGATCACGTCCTCGCCGGACGGTTCGGAGGGTGCGGCGTCCTGCCCGTACACGGGCTTGCTGACGACCAGGTCGCCCCGGTCGATCTCCGCGTAGACGGGCTTCTGCTCGTCCGCGAACACATTCTCGTACTTGGATCCGTCCGAGCGGTACACGTACGAACCGCGCCCCAGCGCGTCGGCGCAGGACAGGACGTTGATGACGACGTCGACGACATCGCTGCCGGTGATCTTCCCGTAGCTCACGTCGATCGGGTACTCCTTGCCCGTGCAGGGCTTGAGGTCCCGCTTGATCTCGGCGCTGACCTTGGGGTCGGCCTTCAGCAGGGCCACCGGGTCGACGCGCTTGACCGGGCTGCCGGTGGACGCGGCGGCGGAGTGCCCCGGGGCCGGCGGCTTGGAGGGGCCGCCGGTGGGCTGGTTGCTGCGCGCCACCGGATCGGTGCGCGCGGGTCCGCCGTCGCGCAGTCCGGTGCCCCCGGCGGAGCACCCGGCCGCGAACAGCACTGTGCCGACGAGGACCGTGGTCCCCGCCGACAGTAGTACCAGCGAGCTTCTGCCGCTCAGACTTTGGCCGTTCAGGCCGCGCACCGCTCCCGCCCCTCGTAGCGCGTGGTGTGGTCACCGCGTTCCAGGGCACGCATGTCCAGGTCCCGGCTCTCCAGCTCCTGACGGAGCCTGGCCAGGGCGCGGTGCAGTGTGCTCTTCACGGTTCCCGCCGACATACCGAGCGCCGCGGCCGTCTCCTCGGTGCTCATCTGCTCCCAGTGTCGCAGCACCACGACACTGCGCTGCTTGGGCGCGAGCACCTTGAGGATGTCCATGAGCAGGGCGCGGTCGGCGCGCTGGTCCGAGCCGTCCTCGACGGAGGCGTCCGGGAGCTGCTCGGTGGGGACCTCGTCGAGCTTGCGGGCCCGCCACCACTCGGTCCGCGTGTTGATCATGACGCGGCGCAGGTAGGCGTCGGCCAGGGACTTGTCGGCGATGCCCTCCCAGCGGCCGTAGGTGCGCACGAGGGCGGTCTGGAGGAGGTCCTGGGCGTCGGTGGGGTCCGGGACCAGGCGCCGTGCGCTGCGCAGGAGCGCGTCCTGCCGCGTGCGTACGTACTCCTCGAACTCGAGTACCTCTCCGTGCGCCATGCAGACCGCCTCCACTGCCGTCCCCGTCTCCGCTGCCTTACGGATCCGAAGTTACGGAGGGGTTGTCACGGCACTGTGCGGGTCAGCCTTCGGTGGGCGCACGGACACCCGTAGGTTGTGTAACAGTGCCCGTGAGCTGCGGTTTCCCGGCCCCAAACGGAATCTTCGAGTCAACTTCGAGTGGATCCCGGGGGACGCGGAGCCCGGGTCCCCCCCCTGCCCGTCAGCTCTGCGGCAGCCGGTACATCCCGTGCGCGAGCGGCTCCACCAGTCCGTCCGACACCAGCCCGTCCAGCGCCCGGGCCCGCTGCACCGGCTCGTCCCACACGGTGTCCAGCACCGCCTGCGGAACGGGGCCCACCGCCTCCCGCAGCACCGCCAGCAGCTTGCCGCGCACCTGCCGGTCCGTCCCGGCGTACGTCTGACCGCGCCGCGGCGGCCCGTCGTGCGCGGGCTTCCCCGCCAGCCGCCACGCGCACAGCCCCGCCACGGGGCAGCGGGCGCAGTCCGGGCTCCTGGCGGTGCACACCAACGCGCCGAGCTCCATGGAGGCCGCCGCCCAGCGGGCCGCCGTCGGCTCGTCCTCGGGCAGCAGCTCCCGCGCCAGGCGGCGTTCGGCGGCGGTGGTGGCGTTCGGCGGGTACTCGACCCCGGTCGCGGCGCGCGCGAAGACCCGGCGGACGTTGGTGTCCAGCACCGCGTGCCGCTGCCCGTACGCGAAGGAGGCCACCGCGGCGGCCGTGTACTCGCCGATCCCGGGCAGCGCGAGCAGCTGCGCGTGGTCCCGGGGTACGTCGCCGCCGTGCCGTTCCGTTATCGCCGCGGCCGCGCCGTGCAGCCGCAGCGCCCGCCGGGGGTAGCCGAGCCGCCCCCACGCCCGTACGGCCTCGCCCGGCGCCTCGGCGGCCAGGTCCGCGGGCCGGGGCCACCGGGCGAGCCACTGCTCGTACACCGGCAGCACCCGGCTGACGGGGGTCTGCTGGAGCATGAACTCGCTGACCATCACCCCCCAGGGGCCGGCCTCGGGGCGGCGCCAGGGGAGGTCGCGGGCGTGCTCGTCGAACCACGCGATGACGGGGGTGTGCAGCGCGGAGGTGGGTGAAGCGGAGGACGCGGAGGTGTGTGATGGGGATGCAGTCATGGCAGACGGCATCCTGGCACGTTTCAGGGCCGGCGCGCGGGGCCCGGACCGGTGAACCAGACGGCGACGCGGTTGCCGCTCCCCTGTACGGCGGTGGTGAGGCTGATCATCGGACCGGTCAGCGCCGCCACGGCCAGGACGGCCAGGGAGGCGCCCAGCAGCAGGCCCATGCCGACGTCGTGGG
This sequence comes from Streptomyces sp. NPDC040718, assembly GCF_055593565.1. Taxonomy (NCBI): domain Bacteria; kingdom Bacillati; phylum Actinomycetota; class Actinomycetes; order Kitasatosporales; family Streptomycetaceae; genus Streptomyces; species Streptomyces sp. NPDC040718. Next base: position 42,142 of record NZ_JBVIXO010000024.1, read on the forward strand.
GGTAGTGAACCCCGACGAAGACGCGGGAGAAGGCCATCAGCAGCCCCATCGGCACCGTCAGCCAGGCGAGGCGGGGGACGGCCAGCGCCAGCGCGACGGCGGCGGCGCCGGCGATGGCGGAGTGGTTGCTGGGGAAGGACCAGTCGCCGTAGGGCGGGCACGGGATCAGGGAGGCGGCCGCCCCGGCCACCGCCCGGCAGGGCCGCTCCTCGTCCACGGTCGACTTCACCAGCTCGGACGCGACGTACACGAGCGCGGTGACCAGCGGCGCGAGCACGGCCAGCGCGAGGGCCCGAGGCTCCCCGCCCTGCTTCCCGCGCGCACGCCACCAGACGGATATGTAGAGCAGGCCGAACACGAGGAGGCCGTATTCGGTCCAGACCTCGACCACCATCTGCACCCAATGGGGCGTGGTGTGGGCGAAGTCGGTGATGTCGCGGTAGAGGTCGGAGCTGTCCATGGTCACTGACCGTACTCGGCGCCCTGGCGCGGCCGCGTCGGACCCCTGGCCGGATCTGGCCGTTCCCGTGTAGCCCCGCAGGATGATCATCGGCAAAACCTGCCGGATGTGCGGCATGTGGGGCGCTGAACGCGGCGCGAGTTCTCGTAAGGTTCGGTGCGTGGGATCTCTGCGCAATCCGGTCGGGCCGCTCCCCTCCTCCATTTACTGGCGGCGGAGGGCCGTGCTGGCGTCCGTCGCCGCGCTCGTCGCGCTGCTCGCCGTATGGTTCGTCAGTTCCGGTGCCGGCAAGACGAGTACCAACGGCAAGGGCGGCGGCGACGGCTCCGGACCCGTGCGCACCATCACCCCCGGCCCCTCCGGTTCCGGCCCGGCGATCAGTCAGGCCCCGGGCGGACGCGCGGAGTCGGGCGGCGGCGCCGGCGCGACGGGACCCGCCAAGAACGGCGACGCGGGCGGCACCGGCGCCAACTCCGGTGCGGGCGCGGGATCCTCGTCCTCCTCCGGCTCCGCCGGCTCCTCCCCGGCGCAGGTCCCGGCGGACTCTCCGCTGCCGACGTGCCCGGCGAGCGTGCTGCAGTGGGAGGTCAAGAGCGTGAAGAACGAGTACGAGACGAACGAGAAGCCCCGTCTCGAACTGCTCGTCCGCAACACCTCGGGCAGCACCTGCAAGTTCGGACTCGGCCCGAAGCAGGCGGTCGTGACCATCTTCCAGACGACGGGCGCCAAGGCCGTCTGGTCCTCCGCCGACTGCCCGACGGGCGCGGGCAACGCGTTCTACCGGCTCCCGGCGCAGGGCGAGACGAAGCAGTCGGTGGAATGGGACCGCAAGCCGAGCGCGGCGGACCAGTGCCAGAACCCCCCGCAGGGCGCCCCGGCTCCCGACACCTACGTGGTCGAGGTCAAGTCCCCGGGCCTCCCGGTGGCCCGCACGTCCTTCGTCCTGAAGCAGGACTGATTCCTTCTTGACGCGCCGCTCGCGCGGCTCGGCCCTGGCGGGCCTCCCCGGCTTCGCGCCGCTGCGACAGCCTCCGGCCGTCGGGCCCGGGGCGGTTCGGGTGGCCGGGGTCGGTGGGTTGGGGTGCGGAGCCCCCCGGGAGGGGTCCGGGCGTAGCCCGGGGAACGGGCGAAGGGCGGGTGGGGGAACCGGCCCCGCGCAGCGGCACACCGTGCCCGGCCCGCGCAGTACCGGCCCCAGCCGCGACGGCCGGAGGCGAACCGACCCGGCTACACGTAGCGTTCGAGGATCGAGGACTCCGCCAGGCGGGACAGCCCCTCGCGGACGCTGCGCGCACGGGCCTCGCCCACGCCGTCCACCGTCTGGAGGTCGTCCACCGACGCCGCCAGCAGCTTCTGCAGCCCGCCGAAGTGCTCCACCAGCCGCTCGATGATCGCCCCCGGCAGCCTCGGCACCTTCGCCAGCAGCCGGTACCCGCGGGGCGACACCGCCGAGTCCAGGGTCTCCGGCGAGCCCGTGTACCCGAGCGCCTTCGCCACGATCGCCAGCTCCAGCAGTTCCGGATGCGTCAGCGCGTCCAGCGCCGGCAGCGCCTCGTCCACCGTGCGGGAACGCTTCGCCGTCGGTTCCGGAACGTAGTCCCGGATCACCAGCTCCCGTTCCTGCTCGATGCCGACCGTCAGCTCGTCCAGCTGGAGCGAGAGCAGTCGCCCGTCCGTGCCCAGTTCGACCACGTACTCGGCGATTTCCGTCGCGATCCGGCGGACCATTTCCAGCCGCTGCGCCACGGCGGTCACGTCGCGGACCGTGACCAGGTCCTCGATCTCCAGCGCCGACAGCGTGCCCGCGACCTCGTCCAGGCGGAGCTTGTACCGCTCCAGCGTCGCCAGTGCCTGGTTCGCGCGTGACAGGATCGCCCCGGACTCCTCCAGGACGCGCCGCTCGCCGTCCACGTACAGCGCGATCAGCCGCATCGACTGGGACACCGACACCACCGGGAAGCCGCACTGCTTGGAGACGCGGTCCGCCGTGCGGTGACGGGTGCCCGTCTCCTCCGTGGGGATCGACGCGTCCGGCACCAGCTGCACGCCGGCCCGCAGGATCTTGGTGATGTCCTTGTCGAGGATGAGCGCCCCGTCGAGCTTGCACAGCTCGCGCAGCCGGGTCGCGGTGAACTCCACGTCCAGCACGAAGCCGCCGGTACACATCGCCTCGACGGCCTTGTCCATGCCCAGGACGATCAGGCCGCCCGTGTTGCCGCGGACGATCCGCTCCAGCCCGTCGCGCAGGGGCTGACCAGGCGCGACCGCGCTCAGCGAGGCGCGCATCAGCGCCTCGTGCTTGGAGCTCGCGCCGGACTTCCCGGGTGCTGCTGCCCCGTCCTTGGCTGCCACTGCACTCCTCCGGTCGCGGGTTGCGCCGCCGCGTACGGCCGGGCGGACCAGCGCAAAGTCTACCGGCGCACGCTGTGCGCCCGCCGGGGCTTGGCCCGTACCGCCGCCACGAGGCCCCGTACGGGCCCTGCGCCCCGCCCGTCGGGGGACCCCCGCCGGTCGGCGGGTCCGGTCCGCGTCCGGCTCACGTCGGCTCGCTGACCTGCCGTTTGGACCCGTCGGCGGAGGGATGGATTCCGCCGGACGGGTCCGGCCCGTCCCGCCGGGCGGGCCTACTCCGCCGCCGCCCGCTCCCTGGCCGGCGTACGCGAGCGCCCGCGCGGCAGGACCCGTAGCGCGTCCCCCATGTCCGCCACCTCGGTCACCTTCATGCCCGCCGGGACCTTCCCCGGGTCCGCCGGCACCAGCGCGTGCGTGAAGCCGAGCCGGTGCGCCTCGGCCAGGCGCCGCTGCACACCGGTCACCCGCCGCACCTCGCCGGCCAGGCCGACCTCCCCGATCGCGACCAGGTTCTTCGGCAGCGGCACGTCACTGGCCGCCGAGGCCAGGGCCAGCGCGATCGCCAGGTCGGCGGCCGGCTCCGTCAGCTTCACCCCGCCCACGGTCGCGCTGTAGATGTCCCGCTTGCCCAGCGCGGTGATCCGCCCGCGCTGCTCCAGCACCGCCAGCATCATCGAGACGCGGGAGGTCTCCAGGCCCGAGGTGGTGCGGCGCGGGGACGGGATCTGCGAGTCGACGGTGAGCGCCTGCACCTCGGCGACCAGCGGGCGCTTGCCCTCCAGCGTCACGGTCAGGCAGGTGCCCGGCACCGCCTCGGCGCGCCGGGTCAGGAACAGCCCGCTCGGGTCGGCGAGTCCGGTGATGCCCTCGTCGTGCAGCTCGAAGCAGCCGACCTCGTCCGTGGCCCCGTAGCGGTTCTTCACGCCGCGGACCAGGCGCAGCCGCGCGTGCCGGTCGCCCTCGAAGCTGAGCACCACGTCCACGAGGTGCTCCAGCAGGCGGGGGCCGGCGATGGCGCCGTCCTTGGTGACGTGGCCGACGAGCAGGGTGGCCATGCCCCGCTCCTTCGAGGCGCGGATCAGTGCCCCCGCGACCTCGCGGACCTGGGCCATGCCGCCGGGCGCGCCGTCGATCTCGGGAGAGGCGATGGTCTGCACGGAGTCCAGGACCAGCAGCGAGGGGTTCACCGCGTCGAGGTGGCCCAGTACGGCGGACAGGTCGGTCTCGGCGGCGAGGTAGAGGTGGTCGCTGAGGGCCTTGATCCGGTCGGCCCGCAGCCGGACCTGGCTCGCGGACTCCTCGCCGGTGACGTAGAGGGTGCGGTGGTCGCCGGTGGCCGCCTTCGCGGCGACGTCCAGCAGCAGCGTCGACTTGCCGACGCCGGGCTCGCCGGCCAGCAGCACCACCGCGCCGGGGACGAGGCCGCCGCCCAGGACGCGGTCCAGCTCGTCCACGCCGGTGCTGCGGGCGGTCGCGGTCCTGCCGTCGACCTGGGCGATGGGCAGCGCGGCGGTCGAGACCCGCCCGGCGGCGGTGGTCCGCACGGCGGGGGCGCCCATCTCCTCGACGGTCCCCCACGCCTGGCACTCGGGGCACCGGCCGAGCCATTTCGCGGTGGTCCAGCCGCACTCGGAGCAGCGGTAGGACGGCCGGTCCTTGGCGGATGAGCGAGATGTACGGGCAGCCATGCCGCCCACGGTAGCCGTCGCCACCGACAACGCCCGACCGGTCCGGCGGCCGGTCCGGCGGCCGACCCGGCGGCCGGCCCGTCGCCAGCCGGTCGTCAGCCGGTCGTCAGCCCGGCGCCGGTCCGGCGTCAGGGCCGCTGTCAGCGGAGCGGCGATCTGTTCACCCTTAAGGGCTAAAAGCCCGGAAGGCTTCCGGAGCGTTACCGGCGTGCCGCCTACGGTTCGCCGAGTGAACAGCAGCGACCAGGGAGACCCCGTATCGCGCACCGGCGCACACCCAGCGCACAGGCGCACGCCCCGAGCAGACTGGACGGGGCCGACGGGTGAGACGGGTGGTGCGGAGGATGTGCCTGTTGCCCGTGGCGCGTCCGATGCGGTAGTGGCGCCCGGTACCGGTGGTGTGGGTGATACGGGCGCTGCGGCCGGCGCCGGTGACACCCTCCGGCTGGAGGTCCCCGAGCCCCCGCCCTTCCGGCACGAGCCCTACCTGGACGGGCTCTTCACGTACTGCCTGTCGGTCCTGTGCGACCACGACGCCGCCGCCGACGTGCTCGGCGACGTCCTCGCCGTGGCCGAGCGGCACCCCGGCCGATGTCCCGACGAGGGCGACCGGAGGGCCTGGCTGTACGCGCTCGCCCGCTGGGCCTGTCTGCGCCGGATGGCCGAGCGCAGGCGGGTGCGCCAGGGGGCGCATTCCGCCCGGCAGCGCACGCCGGAGCACACCCACCCCGACCGCATGCCCCAGGCGCACCGCCCGCTCGACGTGAGCGCCTACCGCCGCACCGAGCTCGCCCGGCTCGCCTGGCCCGAAGCCGCCGGCACCACCCCCGAGCAGCGCGAGGCCCTCGAACTCGCCGTCCGCCACCGCCTCGGCGTCACCGAACTCGCCGCCGTCCTCGGCACCGCCCCCACCACCGCCCGGGACCTGCTCTCCGGCGCCGCCTGCGAGGTCGAACGCACCCGCGCCGCCCTCGCCGTCGTCGAGACCGCCAACTGCCCGGCCGTCTCCCGCATCACCGGCGACGACGGCGACGGCCACGGCCAGGTACTGCTGTCCGCCACCCTCCGCGCCGAGCTCGTCCGCCACGTCGACGACTGCCCGCGCTGCCGCCGCGTCGCCGAACGCGTCGGCGCCGGCGCGCCCTGGCCCGGCTCCGGCGGAATCAACGCCGCCCTCCCCCTCGTCCCCGCCCCCCGCACCGCCGTCCACGCCGCCATGCTGCGCTCCGGCCGGCGCCGCGGCGGCCGCCCCGGCCCGCGCTTCGACCGCACCGGCTTCCCCATGGACCCCAAGGACCGCGCCGCCCGCCGCGACCGGTTCCGGGCCAGGGCCGTGACCACCACCGTCGTGGCCACCGTCGTCGCGGCGCCCGTGCTCGCGCTGTGGGCCGCGTACCGTGGCGCACCCGCCACCGGCGAACCCGTCGGGGGCGACGGCACCCGCATCTCGGCCAGCGAGTCGCAGATCCCGCCCCCGTACGCCGCCGGCCGCCCCCTCACCGCGTACGAGAACACCGGGAACACCGCCCACACCACCGGCGAGCCCGGCTTCGCCCCCGGCAGCGAAGCCCCCGACGTCTCCGTCGAGGTCATCAGCGCCGGCGCTCCGGCCACCCCCGAGGCCGACGGCCCCGGCGCGCCCGGCCGCCTCACCGTCGCCGCCGCCACCCGCGGCGCCACCACCCTGCTCACCCTCACCGCCTCCGGCGGCAGCCCCGTCGACTGGCGCCTCTGGTCGGACGCGCCCTGGCTGCGCGCGAGCCAGACGGCGGGCACCCTCGCGCCCGGAGAATCGGTCACCCTGCGCATCACCGTCGACACCGCGGCCCAGCCCGTCGGCGCCTGGACGGCCCGCGTCGGCGTCGACCCCGGCGGAGCGGTGGTCTCCCTGCACGGCCGCGGCCGCCCGGCCCCCACCACCGAGCCGACCCCGCCCGTCCCGGACCCCACCCCGACGCCTCCGGCCCCGGACCCGACGCCGACCCCGACGCCTCCGGCCCCGGATCCCACGCCGACCCCGACGCCCACGCCGACCCCGACGGACCCGGGGACCCCGGCGCCGTCCTCAGGAGGAACGGTTTCCCCCGACCCGGGGGCGGGGGGTCCGGGCAGCTGAGGGGCCTAAGCCGGGTCGGCGGGGTGCGGGGCCATCGGCAGCAGCGAGGCCAGCCGCGCCTCGCACAGCTTCACCAGCTCCCCGTAGCCCTCCTTGCCCATCAGCTCCGTCAGCTCCGCCCGGTACGACACGTACACCGGCTGGCCGGCACCGTGCGCGGACGTCGCCGACGTGCACCACCAGTGCAGGTCGTGGCCGCCCGGACCCCAGCCGCGCCGGTCGTACTCGCCGATCGACACCTGAAGGACGCGGGTGTCGTCGGGCCGCTCGATCCAGTCGTACGTCCGCCGGATGGGCAGCTGCCAGCACACGTCCGGCTTGGTCTCCAACGGCTCCTGGCCGCTCCGCAGGGCCAGGATGTGCAGGGAGCAGCCCGCCCCGGCCGGGAAACCGGGCCGGTTCAGGAAGATGCAGGCGCCGTCCCAGCGGCGGGTCTGCTTGTCCCCGTCGTCGTCCAGCTGGGTCCAGCCCGACTCGCTGCCGACGTCGTGGAACTGCCACAGCTCGGGCGTGAGGCGGGCGACGTGCTCGGCGACCCGCTTCTCGTCGTCCTCGTCGGAGAAGTGCGCGCCGAGGGTGCAGCAGCCGTCGGACGCCCGGCCCGCCTGGATCCCCTGGCAGCCGCTGCCGAAGATGCACGTCCAGCGGGAGGTCAGCCAGGTCAGGTCGCAGCGGAAGACCTGCTCGTCGTCGGCGGGGTCGGGGAACTCCACCCAGGCCCGGGGGAAGTCGAGGCCCTTCTCGTCCGACACCGTGGCCTTGTCGCCCTTGGCCTTGCCGCTGTTGGTCTTGCCGCCGGTCTTGTTGCTGGTCTTGTTGCTCTTGCCGGCCTTCTTCGTATTTGGCACAAGCCCAGCCTAAGCGCCCCTTCCTCCACCGCTCCGCGTTCGGCCCAGTAGCGTTTCCCGCATGAGACTCGGTGTCCTTGACGTGGGTTCGAACACGATCCATCTGCTGGTGGTGGACGCGCACCCCGGCGCGCGCCCGCAGCCCGCGCACTCGCACAAGGTGCAGCTGCGCCTCGCCGAGCTGCTCGACGAGCGCGGCGCGGTCAGCCCGGAGGGCGTCGAACGCCTCGTCTCGGCGATCGCCGGCGCGGTGCAGGCGGCCGAGGACAAGGGCTGCGAGGACGTGCTGCCCTTCGCGACCAGCGCGGTGCGCGAAGCCCCGAACGCCGACGAGGTCCTCGCCCGGGTCAAGGAGGAGACCGGCATCGAGCTGCCGGTGCTCAGCGGTGAGGACGAGGCCCGGCTGACCTTCCTGGCGGTCCGGCGGTGGTTCGGCTGGTCGGCGGGGAAGCTGATGGTCCTCGACATCGGCGGGGGCTCGCTGGAGATCGCGTACGGCATCGACGAGGACCCCGACGCGGCCGTGTCCCTGCCCCTGGGCGCGGGCCGCCTCACCTCGGCCTGGCTCCCGGGCGACCCGGCCGACCCGGCGGACGTGAAGGCGTTGCGGCGGCACGTCCGGGCGCAGATCGCGCGGACGGTCGGCGAGTTCAGCCGCTTCGGGGCGCCGGACCACGTGGTGGCGACGTCGAAGACCTTCAAGCAGCTGGCCCGCCTCGCGGGCGCGGCCCGCGAGGCCGACGGCCTGTACGTGCAGCGCGACCTGACCCGCAAGTCCATCGAGGAGTGGGTGCCCCGCCTGACGGCGATGACGACGACCGAACGCGCCGCCCTCCCGGGCGTCTCGGAGGGCCGCGCCGCCCAGCTCTTGGCAGGCGCGCTGGTGGCGGAGGCTGCGATGGACCTCTTCGGCGTGGACGAACTGGAGATCTGCCCCTGGGCCCTCCGCGAGGGCGTCATCCTGCGCAGGCTGGACCACCTGCCGTAGGCCCGGGCCGAGCGGTACGCGCCCAGCGGCGCGGGCTTACCGGCGCGGCCGGTACGCGCCCTGCGGTACGGGCTCCTCTCCTCCTGCCCCGAAACCCCCACGCCTCTCTGAGACCGCCCGAGAAGGAACCGCCCCCTGGCACGCCGCCCCGCACCCGGCTCCGGGCATTGGCACGGTTTCCATTCGAAAAGTATGACGAAAGTGCCGCCGCTTACGGTCCGCCGGGGAGGGGCCCCGTAATCTGTCACCGTGGCAGATCCACTCCGTATCCCGAACAGCCGAAACCCGAAGGTCGCCCTGTCCACCGCCTCCGTCTACCCGGAGTCCACGGCGACCGCCTTCGAGATCGCCGCCCGTCTCGGCTACGACGGGGTGGAGGTCATGGTCTGGACGGACCCGGTGAGCCAGGACGTGGAGGCGCTGCGCCGCCTGTCGGACCACCACCAGGTGCCGATCCTGGCCGTGCACGCGCCATGCCTGCTCATCACCCAGCGCGTGTGGTCCACCGATCCGTGGACCAAGCTCCAGCGGGCGCAGGCCGCGGCGGAGCGGCTGGGGGCGTCGACCGTCGTGGTGCATCCGCCGTTCCGCTGGCAGCGGCAGTACGCGCGGGACTTCGTCTCCGGGATCTGGCGGATGGCCGACGAGACGGATGTGCGCTTCGCCGTCGAGAACATGTACCCGTGGCGCTACCGGGACCGCGAGATGCTCGCGTACGCGCCCGAGTGGGACGTGACGAAGGACGACTACCGGCACTTCACCGTCGACCTGTCCCACACCGCCACCGCCCGGACCGACGCCTCCGCGATGATCGACCGGATGGGCGACCGGCTGGCGCACGTGCACCTCGCCGACGGCAACGGATCGGCGAAGGACGAGCACCTCGTCCCCGGACGCGGTACGCAGCCCTGCGCCGAGCTGCTGGAGGGGCTGGCCCGGAGTTCCTTCGACGGGCACGTGGTGATCGAGGTCAACACGCGGCGCGCCATGTCCTCCGCCGAGCGTGAGGCCGACCTCGCCGAGGCGCTGGCCTTCACGCGGGCGCACCTCGCCAAGCCGGCCGGGCGCCGGTGACCGAGCCCCCGAAGCGGCGGCGCGGTCCCGGCCGGCCGCGCCAGGACGAGGCCGACGACGGTCCCGGCACCCAGGAGCGGATCCGGCTGGCGGCCCGTGAGGTGTTCGCGGAGCGCGGGTACGACAAGACGTCCGTGCGCGGCATCGCGAAGGTCGCCGGGGTGGACCCGGCGCTGGTGCACCACTACTTCGGCAGCAAGGACGACCTGTTCGCCGCCGCAGTCGAGGTGAGCCTGGAACCGGCCCTGGTGGTTCCGGCCATTCTCGGGGCGGGCCCGGAGGGCATCGGGGAGCGGCTGGTCAGGTACTTCCTGGGGGTGTGGGAGAACCCGGCCACCCGGGTGCCGCTGCTCGCCGTGATCCGGTCGGCGCTGACGCACGAAGCCGCCGCGAAGGTGCTGCGCACGCTGGTGCTGCGCCGCCTGCTGGAGCGGATCGCCGCCGATCTGGACGTTCCGGATCCGACGTTCCGGGCGGAGCTGGCAGCCTCGCACATGGTCGGCATCGCGATCCTGCGGTACGTGGTGCAGGTCGAGCCGCTCGCGTCCGCGGACCAGGAGGACATCGTCGCCCTGGTGGCTCCGACGCTGCAGCGCTACCTGACCGAGGAGTGACCGAGCGGTGACTGAGGCGTGACCGAGGAGTGGCCCGCGCGTCCCGGCATTCGGACGAGGTGTCCGGATCGCGGGCGGTGGGCGTAGCCTCGTAACCGAGCCATATCCACAGTCGCGGCTGACCGTACAGCCGCACTCATGGGGAGTGAACGCATGCCCGAGCTGAGGTCCCGCACCGTCACCCACGGCCGCAACATGGCAGGCGCCCGTGCGCTGATGCGCGCGTCGGGCGTAGCGAGCGAGGACATCGGCAAGCCGATCATCGCGGTCGCCAACTCCTTCACCGAGTTCGTCCCCGGCCACACCCACCTGGCGCCGGTCGGCCGCATCGTCTCGGACGCCATCCGCGCCGCCGGCGCGATCCCCCGCGAGTTCAACACGATCGCGGTCGACGACGGCATCGCCATGGGCCACGCCGGCATGCTCTACTCCCTCCCGTCCCGCGACCTGATCGCGGACAGCGTGGAGTACATGGTCGAGGCGCACTGCGCCGACGCCCTGATCTGCATCTCCAACTGCGACAAGATCACCCCCGGCATGCTGATGGCCGCGCTGCGCCTCAACATCCCGGTCGTCTTCGTCTCCGGCGGCCCGATGGAGGCCGGCCAGGCGACCTTGGTGGACGGCACCGTCCGCAAGCTGGACCTGATCGACGCCATGGTCGACGCCTCCAACGAGAACGTCTCGGACGAGGACGTCCTGCGCATCGAGGAGAACGCCTGTCCGACCTGCGGTTCGTGTTCCGGCATGTTCACCGCCAACTCGATGAACTGCCTCGCCGAGGCCATCGGCCTGGCCCTCCCCGGCAACGGCTCGGTCCTCGCCACGCACACCGCCCGCCGCGCCCTGTACGAGGACGCCGGCCGCACGGTCGTGGAGATCACCAAGCGCTACTACGAGGACGGCGACGAGTCCGTCCTCCCGCGCAACATCGCCTCCCGCGAGGCCTTCGAGAACGCCATGGCCCTGGACATCGCCATGGGCGGCTCGACCAACACGATCCTGCACCTGCTGGCCGCCGCGCAGGAGGCGGGCCTGGACTACGACCTCAAGGACATCGACGCCGTCTCGCGCCGCGTGCCCTGCCTGGCCAAGGTCGCCCCGAACGTCGCCCCCGGCGGCACGTACTACATGGAGGACGTCCACCGCGCCGGCGGCATCCCCGCCATCCTCGGCGAGCTGTACCGCGGCGGGCTCCTCAACAAGGACGTCAGCACCGTCCACTCCAAGGGCATGGAGGACTGGCTGGCGCAGTGGGACGCCCGCTCCGGCACGGCGTCCGAGGTGGCCATGGAGCTGTGGCACGCGGCCCCCGGCTGCAAGCGTTCCGCGACCGCCTTCTCCCAGTCCGAGCGCTGGGAGAGCCTCGACCTCGACGCGGAGGGGGGCTGCATCCGCTCCGTGCAGCACGCGTACTCCAAGGACGGCGGCCTCGCCGTCCTGCGCGGCAACCTCGCGGTCGACGGCTGCGTGGTGAAGACCGCGGGCGTCGACGAGTCGATCTGGACCTTCGAGGGCCCGGCCGTCGTGTGCGAGTCGCAGGACGAGGCCGTCGACAAGATCCTCCGCAAGGAGGTCCAGCCGGGCGACGTCGTCGTCATCCGCTACGAGGGCCCGCGCGGCGGCCCGGGCATGCAGGAGATGCTCTACCCGACGTCCTTCCTCAAGGGCCGCGGCCTCGGCAAGGTCTGCGCCCTGGTGACGGACGGCCGCTTCTCCGGCGGCACCTCGGGCCTGTCCATCGGCCACGCCTCACCGGAGGCGGCCTCGGGCGGCGACATCGCGGTCGTGCGGGACGGCGACCGGATCCGCATCGACATCCCGAACCGGTCGATCGAGCTGCTGGTCTCCGAGGAGGAGCTGGCCGCCCGCCACGCGGAGCTCGGCGGCGTGTACGCCCCGAAGGACCGCGAGCGCACGGTCTCGGCGGCCCTGCGCGCCTACGCGGCGATGGCCACCAGCGCCGACAAGGGCGCGGTCCGCGACGTGACGAAGCTGGGCTGAGCGCGCTGATTCCCGTGAACCCCGCCGGTGTGGGCTACCACCCGGCGGGGTTCCGCGTTTCCAGGGCGAAGACCGTGCCGTCGGGGGCGGAGGCGTAGACGTGGCCGTCGGTCACGACGGGGGCGGGGAGGGTGGCGCTGAAGGTGCCCTGGGAGGCCATGCGCGGCTTGGTCTGCCCGACGAGCCGCCCGGCGGCTGCGTCGACGGCCAGGAGCCGGCCGTCCCCTGTCGTCAGGTAGACCTGGCCGTCGGCGGAGACGGGCCGGGACGCGAACGCCGCGCCCGTTTCCAGCCGCCACTGCTCCCTCTCGGCGCCGATCGCCACGAGACCGCCGCGAGTGCCGAACGCGTACGCCGTGCCGTCCGCGCCCACCGTCGCCTCCGCCTCGTACAGCGGAGCCGACAGCTGGACCCGGCGCACGGCGCGAGTGGCGGTATCCACCCGGACGATCCCCGCCGCCTTGTCCCCGGAGGCGTTGTCCAGCAGGTGCACCGCTCCGCGTGCCACGCCGATGGGCCGCAGGTTCCCGGCGGTCCGTACGTGCCAGCGTGCGGCACCGGTGGCCGGATCCACCTCCGTCAGCTGGGTCGAGCTGCCGTTGGCGTCCGCCGCTGTCGTGTAGAACACGGGCGCTCCCCCCGCCCCCGCTCCACCCCACCACACCGACCCGCTGCCACTGATGCGCCGGCTCCACTTCTGGGCGCCGCTCGCCCCGTCGACAGCGGTTGCCGTGCCGTCCGCCGCCACGGTGACCACGTACGGGCCCGCGACGACCACGCGCGTGCCGCCCGGCAGCTTCCGCTGCCAGCGTTCCGCGCCCGTGCCCGCGTCCAGGGCCTGGAGGAGTTCGCTGCCGGGTGCCACGACGAGGACCGATCCGGCCGAGTGCAGCGGGGCCGTGCTGGTCGTGACGCCCCGCGTGGGCGTGTTCGTGTGTACGGCCCAGCTCGTCGATCCCCCGGCCGGGTCGAGCCGGGCGGCTGCCAGGCCCCGTCCCGAGCAGTACAGGGCGCCGGACGCGGCCGAGCACGACACCGGTGGTGAGCCCGGTGACACCGACCACGGTGTGAAGCCCTTCGTCGACGCGTGCGCGACGGGGCGCTCCGACGTGTCCGTGCCTCCCCCGGGCCACAGGTAGCCGCCGACCGCCCCCGAAATGAGCAGGACTCCGAGCCCGGCGGCCAGCAGCACCGGCCGGAGACGGCGTCGGCGCCCGGCAGGCGGCATGTCCGTCGGGATCTGCTGCCGCTGGTGGGTGACCTGTTCCTCCGCCACGGGCCGGCGCGGGTGCGGTATGAACGCCTGGGTGTCCTCGGTGGTCGGGTACGCGACGGCGCGCATCTCGGCGATCAGCGCCTCGGCGGTCGGCCGCTCCGCCGGGTCCTTCGCCAGGCAGCGTTGCACGATCGGCACGAGCCGGGCCGGGAGCCCCGTCAGGTCGGGCTCGCCGTGGACGACCTGGTACGCCACGAGGTAGTGGCTGTCGGAGTCGAAGGGCCCCCGCCCGGTCGCCGCGTGCACCAGCACCGCGCCCAGCGCGAACACGTCGGCGGCGGTCCCCACGTCCCTCGGCCGCTGGAACTGTTCGGGCGCCATGAAGGGCGGGGTCCCGATCAGCTTGCCCGTCTCGGTGCGCAGGTCGCTGTCGGAGGGGCGCGAGATGCCGAAGTCGATGACGCGCACCCCGTCGGGGGCCATCAGCACGTTGCTCGGCTTCAGGTCCCTGTGCACCACCCCGGCCCGGTGGATGTCCCGCAGGGCCTCCGCCAGTCCGGCGGCGAGCCGCGTCAGTTCGACGGGGTCCAGCACGCGTTCCCGTACCCGCTCGGACAGTGTCGGGGCGTCGATGAAGAGGGTGGCCATCCACGGCCGCTCGGCATCAGGGTCGGCGTCCACGACGGGCGCCGTGAAGGCGCCGCTCACCCGCCGCGCTGCCGCGACCTCCTGCCGGAACCGCGCGCGGAACTCGGGATCCACCGCGTGCTGGGCGTGTACGACCTTGACGGCGAGCTTCAGCCCGGAGCTGGAAGCGGCCAGGTGGACGACGCCCATGCCGCCGGAGCCGAGTACGGATTCGAGCCGGTACTGGCCGGCGTATTCCGGAAACCCGGCGTAGTCCGCGCGCTGCGACTGCACCGCTCACCACCCCCGCCGGAGCCTAGTCGATGGCCCGTGGGAACATCCAAGGGCTTGCTACCCTGCGCGCGTTGCGCAGTGCAGCACCCATGGGGGGAGATTTCACATGTCCGTTGAGAACGAATCAAGCCAAGTCCAGAGCCTCTCAGGCGACGCCGGCCCCACCTTCCCGACCGCCCCCGGCTACCGGGTGAACGTCCGCAGCGGCCCGGGCACCAACTACTCGATCATCGACTCCGTCCCGGTCGGCGGATACGTGACGATCCGCTGCCAGTGCTCCGGGACGACGGTCTCGGGCCCGTACGGCACCACGGACCTGTGGGACTGCATCGGCAACGGTCGCTTCGTCTCCGACGCCTACGTCAAGACGGGCAGCGACGGCTACGTCGCCCCGCAGTGCGGCTGACCCGGCCCCGGCAAGGTCACCGTTCTGCCAGGTGAGACACCCCCGGCGGGTCCCGCCCGCCGGGGGATAATCGGCACTGTGAGCGACGACCAGCAGCGAGACCAGAGCCAGAGCCAGAGCCCCGCCGCGGCCGCCGCGCCGGCCCCCGGGCCGCAGCCCGAGCCGATCCGGTTCTTCGGCACCTCCTGGGTGGACCACGACAACGGCTACGCGCTGCGCCGCGCCGGTGTCGCCGCCGGGTCGCTCGCCGCCGCCGTCGTCGGTGCCTACCTGCTGCGCTTCGCCTACGAGGGCCTGGAGATCGGCGACGTCGGCCCCTTCCTCAGCATCTCCGTCGTCGTCCTCTTCGCGATCGCCAGTGCCATCGCCTTCGCCAAGACCTGGGAGTCCTTCGGGCGCCGCCCGCGCCCGTCCTCCGACGAGGCCGCCCTCAAGGGCCTGAAGACGATCGGGTTCATCGGCTCCCTCGTCGCGTACTTCCTGCGCAGCCTGTCCGAGGCCCCCGGCGAGAAGCTCCGCCGCACCGAGTACGAGCGTGCCGTGGCCGAATTCGGCCGCCGCCGCAGCGCCCGTACGGGCAACCCGGCCGCCCGCCGCCCCAAGCGCAAGAAGTAGTGCCGGCCGGCCCGTCCGCCTGAACCCCGAACACCCGCCTCATTGACGCCCGGCACAGCCGGGAGCATTATTCATCACATGATGAATAACCAGCCGGAGGAACCCCCTCCCGCCGTCCACGCCCACGGCCTCACCGTCCGCCGCGGCACCGGCCGTCACCCCCGCACCGTCCTCGACGGCATCGGCTTCGGCGTCCCCCGCGGCCGCATCACCGGCCTCCTCGGCCCCTCCGGCTGCGGCAAGTCCACCCTCATGCGCGCCGTCGTCGGCACCCAGGCCCACGTCACCGGCACCCTCGACGTCCTCGGCCGCCCCGCCGGCCACCCCGAGCTCCGCTCCCGCATCGGCTACGTCACCCAGGCGCCCTCCGTCTACGACGACCTCACCGTCCGGCAGAACCTCGACTACTTCGCCGCCGTCCTCGACCCCGGCCGCGCCGCCGCCGACCGCCGCCGCGCCGCCGTCGAGCAGGCCATCACCGACGTCGACCTCACCACCCGCGCCACCGCCCTCGCCGGCAACCTCTCCGGCGGCCAGCGCAGCCGCGTCTCCCTCGCCGTCGCCCTCCTCGGCACGCCCGAGCTGCTCGTACTCGACGAACCCACCGTCGGCCTCGACCCCGTCCTGCGCCGCGACCTGTGGAACCTCTTCCACGACCTCACCGCCCGCCGCGGCACCACGATCCTCGTCTCCTCCCACGTCATGGACGAGGCCGAGCGCTGCCACGACCTGCTCCTCATGCGCGACGGCCGCATCCTCGCCCAGGACACCCCCGAAGCCCTCCGCACCCGCACCGCCTCCGCCACCGTCGAGGAAGGCTTCCTCCGCCTCGTCGACGAAGCCGACGGCCGAGCCCGAGACCTCTCCAGGGAGACCCCGCGATGAACGGCGCCCGCACCCTCGCCACCGCCGCGCGCGTCCTGCGCCAGCTCCTCCACGACCCGCGCTCCATCGCGCTGATGCTGCTGGTCCCCGTACTGATGCTCACCCTGCTGCGCTACGTCTTCGACGGCAGCCCCCGCACCTTCGACAGCATCGGCGCGTCCCTCCTCGGGATCTTCCCCCTCATCACGATGTTCCTCGTGACCTCGATCGCCACCCTCCGCGAACGCACCTCCGGCACCCTCGAACGCCTCCTCGCCATGCCCCTCGGCAAGGCCGACCTCATCGCCGGCTACGCCCTCGCCTTCGGCGCCGTCGCCGTCGTCCAGTCCCTCCTCGCCACCGGCCTCGCCCTCTGGCTCCTCGGCCTCGACGTCATCGGCTCCCCCTGGCTGCTCCTCCTCGTCGCCCTCCTCGACGCCCTCCTCGGCACCGCTCTCGGCCTCTTCGTCTCCGCCTTCGCCGCGTCCGAGTTCCAGGCCGTCCAGTTCATGCCGGCCGTGATCTTCCCGCAGCTGCTCCTGTGCGGCCTGTTCGCACCCCGCGACACCATGCAGCCCGTACTCGACGCCATCTCCGACGTCCTCCCCATGTCCTACGCCGTCGACGGCATGACCCAGGTCCTCACCCACACCGACATGACCGCCGACTTCGTACGCGACGCCGTCGTCGTCGCCGCCTGCGCGCTGCTCGTCCTCGCCCTCGGAGCCGCCACCCTCCGCCGCCGCACGCCCTGACCACGGAGCGGACACCCCCTCACCACGACGCGCACGGGTGCGAGGATGAGGGCGTACGTCCTGAGTACGTCCTGAAGGTTCGTTCGGCGAGGTGAATCGGGCATGACCCAGACAGTCGCAGTCCTCGGTACCGGCAAGATCGGCGAGGCCCTGCTCAGCGGGATGATCCGCGGCGGCTGGCCGGCCGCCAAACTGCTCGTGACCGCCCGCCGCCCCGAACGGGCCGAGGAACTCCGCACCCGCTACGGCGTCGAGGCCGTCAGCAACGCGGAGGCCGCCAAGCGCGCCGACACCCTCATCCTCACCGTCAAGCCGCAGGACATGGGCAAACTCCTCGAAGAGCTCGCCCCGCACGTCCCCGCCGACCGCCTGGTCATCAGCGGCGCCGCCGGCATCCCCACCGCCTTCTTCGAGGAGCGGCTCGCCCCCGGCACCCCCGTCGTCCGCGTCATGACGAACACCCCGGCCCTCGTCGACGAGGCCATGTCCGTCATCTCGGCCGGCAGCCACGCCACCGCCGCCCACCTCCAGCACGCCGAGGAGATCTTCGGCGGCGTCGGCAAGACCCTGCGCGTCCCCGAGTCCCAGCAGGACGCGGCGACCGCCCTCTCAGGCTCCGGGCCCGCCTACTTCTACTTCCTCGTCGAAGCCATGACCGACGCCGGCATCCTCCTCGGCCTGCCCCGCGCCCAGGCCCACGACCTCATCGTCCAGGCCGCCATCGGCGCCGCCGTCATGCTCCGCGACAGCGGCGAGCACCCCGTCAAGCTTCGCGAGGCCGTCACCTCCCCGGCCGGTACGACGATCAACGCCATCGTCGAGCTGGAGAAGCACGGAGTGCGCGCGGCCCTGATCGCCGCCCTCGAAGCGGCCCGCGACCGCAGCCGCGAACTCGCCACCGGCAACAGCTGACGCAGGAGGCGCCCCCGACGGGGGCGCCTCCTCCCTTCACGGAGCCAGCAGCCCGATGGCCTCGTACGCCCGGTCCACCACCGGCCGCGCGATGTCCCGCGCCCGCCCGGCCCCGTCGCGCAGCACCCGTTCCACCTCGCCCGGGTCGGCCGCCAGCCCGGCGTGCCGCTCCCGCAGCGGCCGCAGCAGCTCCACCACGGCCTCGGCCACGTCCCGCTTCAACGGCCCGTACTGCTCGTACTCCTCCGCCAGCTTCTCCGGGTCCCCGCCCGTACAGGCGGCCAGGACGTCCAGCAGGTTCGCCACCCCGGGCCGCGCGGCCCGGTCGTAGACCACCCCGCCGTCCCCGTTGTCGGTCACGGCCCGCATCACCTTCTTGGTGATCACAGCCGGCTCGTCGAGGAGGTAGACGATCCCGGCGCCGCTCTCACTGGACTTCCCCATCTTCGAGGTCGGGTCCTGGAGGTCCATGACCCGCGCGCCCACGGCCGGAAGAGTCACCTTGGGCACGGTGAAGGTCTGCCCGTACCGCTGGTTGAACCGCACCGCCAGGTCCCGGGTCAGCTCCACGTGCTGCCGCTGGTCCTCGCCGACGGGCACCTCCTCAGCCGCGTAGGCCAGGATGTCGGCGGCCATCAGCACGGGATACGTCAGCAGCGACAGCCGTACGCCGTTGCCGGACGCCTCCGCCTTCGCGGCCTTCTCCCGGTACTGGATCATCCGCCGCAGCTCCCCGTCGGCGGCGGTGCACTCCAGCAGGTAGGACAGCCGGGTGTGCTCGCCGACGTGGCTCTGCACGAAGAGGGTGCACCGCTGTGGATCCAGGCCGGCGGCGAGGAACAGCGTCGCGGCCTGCCGGGTGAGGCGCCGCACCCGCGCGGGATCGTGCTCCGTGGTGAGCGCGTGCAGGTCCACGACGCAGAACAGCGCGTCCGCGGGTGCGTGGTCGGCCGCGACCCACTGCCGCAGGGCCCCCAGGTAGTTGCCCAGCGTCAGGTGCCCGGACGGCGTGATCCCGCTGAAGATCCTCGTCATGTCTGCTGCTCTCCCTCTGAGTACGTGGTGCGTGGTGCGTGGGTGTGGTGCCGTGGCCACCGCGCCGGGCGACCGAGCCACTCCCGAGGGGGAGAAACAGAAACGGCCGCCGTAGCGGCGGCCGTGAGCGCATGCGTGCTCGCGTTGGGGTCGGCCGCCGTCAGGCGGCCCACCAGCAGAGGCTGAGTGTGAGCACGTGCGTAGTCATGGGGAGCAGCGTAGCTCCGGGGGTGTGAGGAGCACGTGAGGTTTTCCGGCCAGTCGTCGGCCGGTCAGCCGGGGTTGACACGCGTGTGCCCGATCCGTAAGGTTCTTCGAGTTGTCCGACGTGAGCGCCGACCCCGGTCGGTCCCCGGACAGCCATCCCGCACTACGACATTCGAACGAACGACGCACTTCGTCGTCTCGTTTTCATGCGTATTTGCGAATGAGGAATCCGCGTTCCAGGACGCAGCCGCCGATTGGCTTCGGGGGCAAGGAATCCGCTACTGTCTCACTCGCCGGAAGGGCCCAACAGCCCGAAAGGCAAAACCCCGCTGACTGGGGGTCAGGCCCGAAAGGATCTGATAGAGTCGGAACCGCCGGAAAGGGAAAGCGCGAAAGCGGAGGACCTGGAAAGCGAGCGAGAAAGACTCTGATAGAGTCTGAATCGCAAGAACGAAAGCCCGGAGGAAAGCCCGAGAGGGTGAGTACAAAGGAAG
>NZ_JBVIXO010000025.1:0-5673 GCF_055593565.1 Streptomyces sp. NPDC040718
TCCTCCGAATACCGGGCAACACCCACCACGACACCTCCGTCTCGGATCCCACAATCTGATCCTTAAGAGATGTCCACAAACGGGGGCAAACCCCACCCTCCTGATCCCCCAACTGGGAGAACTCGGCGAGACGTTCGCCGAGCTCGCCCTCGCGCAAGCCCTGCGTCAAGGACTGCTCCCTCCCGAAGCTCGCCGCTCCTGGAGCAATCCGGGCCGCCACCAGCTCATCGCCGGCGACGACACCGTCGCCAAGTCCCCCACCCTGTCCACCGTCCCCTTCAGCATCGACGAGAACGGAGTGCGCCGCCGCCACCGCGTCGACCCGGCCTCCTCCTGGCAGAAGGAAGGAGGTGGGAACAGGGACGAGGAAGACGCAGTCAGCGCTGGCGCTGGCACCACAGAGCCGGAGAACACCAAAAACTCCGAAAAGATGGTGCTGGGCAGCAAGTTCGTCGTGTTCTCCACCCGCCACCGCGGCTACTTCCGGCGTGTCTTCCTCCGCTACGGCCACGTCCCGCACGACCAGGAGGGCGGCGAAGCCGCAGTCGCCCTCAAACTCGCCTGCGCCATCCTCGACGCCGCAGAAGGATGCATGGGCGTCCTCTACGACGGGGCCTTCCGCGGCATGCACCGCGACGTCATCGCCCGCCGGGGCAAACTCCTCATCAACAAGCAGCACAAGGGGGCCAAGCCCCGCTACCTGCGCACCCTCGACTACGGGCGATGCCGCCACGAACTGTGGTCCAAGAAGGGGCGCGCCCACGAACGTGTCTTCCTCGACACCGGCACCACCACCCTCCTCCCCCTGCCGATCCGCAAGCTCGAACGCCGAACCAGCCCCAACACCCACCGCTGGTACCACCTTCTCGCCGTCCCGTGCGTACGCGGCGCCCACGAACACCGCGAGCCCGTCGGCATCACCACCACCCCCGGCGAACGCGACGACGGACAGAGCGATACCGAGACCGGCTTCCACCGCGCCGAGCACCTCCTCCAGATTCCCGACGCCACTGCCACCCACCAGACCCTCTACGGCGGCCGCGAAGACACCGAGGCCGGCTTCTCCCAGCTCGACCGCTCCCTCTGGAACCGCCGCATGATCGCCTTCGGCGCCGACGCCCAGAGCCTGGTCATCCTCGGCTTCCTCCTCGCACAGAACGCCACCAGCGCAGCCCGCTACCGGGAAGACCCCGCCTACACCGACGCGGACGCAGAGACCGCAGAAAGCAGCACCCGCTCCCCCAAGAACTGAGCCGCAACGCCCCACGCTGATCCGCTACGCTGTCCCTGGGCTGCCCTCGTGGCAGTCCAGGACCTTGCCGAACGCGGGCGGAATCTCACGCAGAGTATTCAGCCACGTTTTACGCAAGGCCCCGCCTTCGTAGCTCAGGGGATAGAGCACCGCTCTCCTAAAGCGGGTGTCGCAGGTTCGAATCCTGCCGGGGGCACGTGCGAACGGCCCGGAGCGATCATGCTCCGGGCCGTTCTGCTGCTCGGCCTAGGGGGTGGCGAGGGCGCGGGCTGCCGGGGTGCCGGTGCGGCGGGCGTGGGTGAGGCGGGCCCGTACCTCTCGCAGGCTCCGGGGGCGGTAGCCGGGGCCGCAGCCGCAGCAGGCCTGCCGGAAGTCGAGTCCGGCGTGGAGCAGTACGGAGACGACCCTCCAGGCGTCCCGGTCCCGGCGGGGCGGTGCCTCGAAGGCGTCACCGGCGAGGAGCAGCTCCCGGCGGCACTCCGGGCAGCGGTACGTCCGCTGGCCGGAGTGTTTGAAGGAGACCCGGCAGGAGAGGCACACGTACGCGGAGCGGTGGGGCATCGGGCCAATATCCGCCGCCGGGCTCCGGGGGCGCCATCGGTTTTCCCGGGCGTCAGCTGAGGCCCCTGCTCCGTTCGCCGATGCGGTCGCCCTGCGGGGTGCCGGCGCGCTTGAGGGCCGCCTTGGTGTGGGCTCCGCCCTTCACCTTGCTGCGGACCGGGCCCTCGAAGCCGTGGCCCTGGGCCTGCGGCGGCTGGAGGTGTTCCGCCGCCTTCGCGATCGCCGTCCTGACGTCCTGCTTCTGCTCTTTGCTCATCCCGTCGTCAACTCCCTCGGGAAGCGCCCAATCGGTTCCAATCGGATTACTGGGATCGTATGCACATATGGGGGGCGATGCACCTGGATCAGGACGGTCAGGGGCGCGGCGGAGTGCCCAGGGTCTCGTGGATCAGCGGCTCCGGGCACGGCGTACCGCGCGGGAGCTGGTACTTCGCCGAGACCCGGTACTCGCCCGGCGCCGGGGCCAGAAGCTCCGTCCACGCGTCCCCGGAGGCGTCCGGGGCCGCCTTGAACAGGCATCCGGCCGTGTTCGCGGCCCGCGGCGGGGCCACCGGCTTTCCCTCGCCGTCCACCAGCCCCAGCCACGGCGAGTGCGGGATCCGCACCAGCACCCGGCCGGGCGCCGAAACCTCCAGCACCAGTTGGTCCGCGCCCGCCCGGACCACCTTCGCGGGGCCCGAGACCAGGCTCGCCGGGGCCTCCACGCGGAACAGGCGCCAGTTCTCGTCGCCCCACACCTGGCTCAGGTACGGCAGGCCCCCGCTCACGAGCTCCGCCTCGGCCTCCCCGCCAGAGTCGGGCTTGTCGGCGGGCAGCACCACGTAGTGCACGGCCCAGCGCTCCAGCCAGGCCCGGTAGCTCTCGGCGGTGAGGGTGTCGTCGTAGAAGAGCGGGTTGCGCTCCAGGTCGGCCTGCCGGTTCCAGCCCCGCGCGAGGTTCACGTACGAGGGGAAGGCTGAGGACTCCCGGTGGCTGCTGGCGGGGACCACCTCGACCCGGCCCCGGTCGGCGCCCGCCTTCTGGAGCTGGTCGACCAGGGGGGCCAGCTCGCGGTTCCAGGCGGCCACCGGGGTGGTGCGGACGATGTCGGTGATGCTGTTGGTGGTGATCCAGGCGGTGAGTCCGGCGAAGGCGAGCAGCACCGCGTACCGGCGCCGGGTGCGCGGGGCCGTGTACGGGACGGCGGCGAGCAGCACCGCTCCGCCGAACAGCATGACCAGCCGGGTGACGTTCGAGCCGACCTGGGAGTCGATCGCCCAGGTCAGGAACACCCCGAGGGTGTACACGGCGGCCGCGGCCCGGACCGTCCGCCACGCCTTCGGCACGAGGAGGGCGACGGCCAGCCCGAAGAGGAACGGCAGCCCCGCCGAGCCGATCTTCATCGGCTGCGTCCCCGAGAAGGGGAACAGCCACGCCGACAGCCCCACGACCGCCACCGGGGCCAGTCCGAGGGCGTACGCGCCCGGCCGCCGCCGGCTCAGGAACAGCGCGGCCGCGACCACCCCGAGGAAGAGGCCGGCCACGGGGCTCGCGGCCGTCGCCAGCCCGGCCAGCGGCGCGGCGACGGCGGCCTTGGCCCAGCGCCGCCGGGCCCATTTGCGGGGCCAGCAGAAGACGGCGGCGACCGCGCCGAGCGCGAAGAGGGTGCCGAGTCCGAAGGTGACCCGGCCGGAGAGCGCGTTGCACAGCAGCCCGTAGACCCCCGCCAGGGCCGGCCACAGGGGGCGCCGGACGGCCCCGCGGCAGCGGGTGAGGACCAGCGCGAGGAGCCCGGCCGAGGCGGTGCCGGCGATCATCATGGTGGTCCGGACGCCGAGCACGTGCATCACGTACGGGGACACGACGCTGTACGAGACCGGGTGCATCCCCCCGTACCAGGCGAGGTTGTACGCCGTGTCGGGGTGGCGGCCGACGAACTCCGCCCAGGCGTCCTGCGCGGCGAGGTCCCCGCCGCTGTTGGCGAAGCAGAAGAACCAGACGACGTGCAGGACCGCCGCCGTGGCGGTGGCCACGGGCACCGGGTGCCGGTGCGCCCACCCGAGCGCGCGGCGGGCCGGGCCGGCGGGCGCGCCGGGCCCGCGCGGGGACTCCGGCTGCCCGGTCTGCCTGTGCTGCTGCTCGGCTGTGGTCACGACGACACCCTCTCGTACGACTACCGGGACGTGGCACGGCGCCCCGGGGTTGCCCGGGGCGCCGTGCCGCCCGCCGGATGTCAGCCGAGCCGGGTCAGCTTGCTGCCGAAGCCCGGGGTGTCCAGCTCGCGCTGGAGCGCCACCGGCACCTTGACCTGGCTGGCACCGTCGCCGACGGTCAGCACGCCGACCTGGGTCCCGGCCTTCGCCGACTCCGGGATCGCGGTGCCGCCGTCGCCGAGCTTGATGTCGACGGTCAGCGAGGACCAGCCGACGGCCTGGACGTCGGCGGTGGCGACGACCGGCGTGTGACCGCCGAGGCCGTCGTCCACGTAGCCCACGACCTGGCCCTTCTTCACGACGGGCGCGCCCTGGACCTCCTTCTGCGTGGCGATCAGCAGCGAACGGCTCGCGGCGATGACGCTGTCGATGATCGGCGGCTTGTGCTGGCCGAGGACCGCGCCGACGAGCAGCTGGTTGGTGTCGCCGACCTTCTTCTGCGCGGCGAAGAGGAGGTTTCCGCCGGCCTTGGTCGTCGTACCGGTCTTGATGCCGAGGGAGTCGTTGAACGGGACCAGGCGGTTCCAGTTCTGCCAGACCTTGCCGGTCTGGTCGGTCCAGGCGGGCAGGCGGGTGATGTCCACCAGAGCCGGGATCTCGACGATCTTCAGGCCGAGCTTCACCTGGTCCTCGGCGGTGGAGACCGTGGTGGCGTCCAGGCCCGAGGGGTCGGTGTAGGTGGTGTTGGTCATGCCGAGTTCCTTGGCGGTGTCGTTCATCTTCTTGACGAACGCCTCCTGGGAACCGGAGTCCCAGCGCGCGAGGAGCCGGGCGATGTTGTTGGCCGACGGGATCATCAGGGCGGCGATCGCGTCGTACTCGGAGATCTTGTCGCCCTCCTTGACCGTGTTGAGGGTGGACTCGTTGTCCGACTTGTCCTTCTGGCCCTCGGTCTCGGCGGTCTTGTCGACGTCGATCATCGCGCCCTTCTCCCCCTTCTTGAAGGGGTGGTCGCGCATGATGATGTACGCCGTCATCGACTTCGTGACGCTCGCGATCGGCACCGGCTTCTGCTCGCCGGAGCTGCCGATCGTGCCGAGGCCGGCGGCGGCCATGGAGGCCTGGCCCTCGGTCGGCCAGGGCAGGTTCGGTGCCCCGCCGGTGAAGGTGTACGTGGCCTTCGCGGTCAGCTTGAGCTTCGGCGCGGGCAGCGGGCGGACCAGCTGCACGACGGAGAGCACGATGATCAGGAGCAGTACGAGCGGCGCGTAGATCTTGACCCGCCGGATCGCGTTCCGCATCGGGGTGGGCGGCGGGGGCGGGTTGTTGGTGAGGTCCGCCAGCATGTCGAGCGGCGGCCGGGGCGGCAGCGGCTGCTGGGTGGTCCGCTCGCTGGGGTCCAGCCGGGGCGGGGCCGGCGGGGCCGGCGAGGCCGGCTTCACCGGGGGCTTGGCGTCGGGCGCGGCCCCGCCTTCGCCGCGCAGCGGTACGAAGGTGCTGACGCGGCGGTCGCTCTCGCCGGTGCCGGTGCCGGTGCCGGTGCCTGCGGCGCGGGGGTCCCGGGAAGGCCGGTCCGTGCCGGGCTTGGCGTTGCCGGGCCGGTCCGTGCCGGGCTTCGGGGCGTCGGCCTTGGCCGCGTCGGGCTTCGCGGAACCCGGCTTCACGGCACGGAAGACGGCGGTCCGCTCGCTGTCGGAGTCCGCCGGGGGCGTGGCGGCCGGCTTCTTG
>NZ_JBVIXO010000025.1:5771-61419 GCF_055593565.1 Streptomyces sp. NPDC040718
TGTCGGCCTCGGCGTCCTTGTCGCCCTTGGCGTCCGAACCGGAGTCCGGCTTCACGACACCGAACGCGGTGGTACGCACATCGGCAGACGGCTTCGCGGCGGGCTTCCCGGCGCCAGCCGAAGCGGAACCCGGCTTCACGGCACGGAAGACGGCGGTCCGCTCGCTGTCGGAGTCCGCCGGGGGCGTGGCGGCCGGCTTCTTGTCGGCCTCGGCGTCCTTGTCGCCCTTGGCGTCCGAACCGGAGTCCGGCTTCACGACACCGAACGCGGTGGTACGCACATCGGCAGACGGCTTCTCGGCGGGCTTCCCGGCGCCAGCCGAAGCGGAACCCGGCTTCACGGCACGGAAGACGGCGGTCCGCTCGCTGTCGGCGGCGGGCTTCCCGGCCTCCGGCGCGGACGGCTCCTCCTCGTCCGCAGACGGCTTTTCGGGCGCGGAAGCGGAACCCGGCTTCACCGTACGGAAGACGGCGGTCCGCTCACTGTCGGCGGCAGCCTTGCGCGGGTCCTTGACGGGCTCGTCGGCGGGCTTCTCCGCGTCCCGCGACGGCTTGTCCGAGTCCTGCGGAGCGGAACCCGGCTTCACCGTACGGAAGACGGCAGTGCGCTCACTGTCGGCGGCAGCGGGGGGCGTGGCCGGCTGCTTGTCGGCCTTGGCGTCGGCATCGGCGTCGGGCTTCACGGAACCGAACGCGGTGGTGCGTGCGTCCCCGGCCGGCTTCACGGAGGCGTCGGCCTTCTCCACACCCGCACGCGGGTCGGCGTCCGCCGAAGCGGAACCCGGCTTCGCGGTACGGAAGACGGCGGTGCGCTCGCTGTCGGCGGGCGCGGTACGCGGGTCCCGGGCCGGCTTGTCCGGCTCCGGAGCGGGGTCGGACGTCACGACACCGAACGCGGTGGTGCGTACGTCCCCGGACGGCTTCGCGGCCGGCTTCTCGGGGGCTTCGGCCTTCTCCGCGTCCTCGGCCGGGTCCGCCGCAGGCACGTCGGCGTCCGGCGAAGCGGAACGCGGCTTCTCCGCCTCCGCAGCGCGGTCCGGCGTCTCCGTACCCTCGGGAGCCGGCTCGCGGGGCGGGGACTGACGGACCACACCCGCCACCGGGGTCTTCGGGTCCACCCGACCGGGGGACGGCCTCGACGGGGCAGCGGCCTCCGGCTCGGCGTCCGAGTCCGCGTCCGAGTCCGAGTCCGCGTCCGCATCCGAGTCCGCGTCCTCCGCCTGCTCGTCCGGCTCGGTCGTCGCGACCCACGCCGCCACGGCCTCCTTCAGCGGGTCTCGCGGCTGGAAGACCGACAGCCTCGGGTCCTGCTCCCCGGACGCTCCTTCATCTACCGACTTGTCGGGGGACTCGCCCGCCACCGTTCCTCCTCGATCGCTGTCCGGTCACTGTCCGAACCGTCTAACAGTGTCCCGTCTAGGGGGCATCGCCCAACCGCTAGACGAGAACGACATAGCTACTGGTTCCCATACAAAGCGTCCAGGCGCTCTCGACAGATGAATGTGAGAGGCGTCACCCTGTCACTCATCCACGCGGGGAGGCATGGATGGGCAGGAGCCGCAGAACAATTCCGGAGGAGCTTCTGCTGCTCGCTTTGGACCCGGCCACGGGTACCACGGCGCAGCCGCAGTCGCTCGACCTCGGCCTGGCCGGGGCACAGCTAGTGGAGCTGGCTCTGGCAGGACGGATAGCCCCTGACGGGGATCGTATAGCCGTGGTGATGCCACGGCCGACAGGAGATCCGACTCTGGACTCCGCACTGGAACTGCTGCGCAGGCGCGGCAGCCCGGTACGGGCCGTCCACTGGATCGGCGGACCCCGGCTGGGGCTCCGCCAGATTTACCTCGCGCACCTGGAGCGCTGCGGCATGGTCCACGCCGTCGCGGGACAGATGTGCGGGGTGCTGCCGACGACTCGCTACCAGGCGACCGACACGGCGATCAGCCGGGAGATCCGTGCCCGGCTCGACAGTGCGATCCGCACCGGCGTACCGCCGGACCCGCGGACCGCGGCGCTCGCCGCGCTGGCCCACGCGGTCGGACTCGGCAAGCACCTGTACCCCGGCAACGAGGGGCGGTCGTCCAGGTCCCGGCTGCGGGACCTGATCCGGCACGACCCGATGGGCGGTCTCGTCGCGCACGCCGTGATGGACGTCCAGAACGGCGTGGCCGCACAGCCGCGCCGCGACCGCGCCGCACAGCCGCAGCCCCAGCCGGCGGTCCGGGCCACGGCGACCGGCGGTGTTCCGCTGCAGCCGCGCCGGACGGGTGCGATGGCCCGCGCGGCCGCGCACTGAGCGACGGCACGACCCGCAGCACCCGCAGCACCCGCACGACCCGCGACACCCCTTGATCCGCCAGCGGGGCACAGATCCACAGATCCACAGATCCAACGACACCGCGGCCGGAGGTCCCCCAAGACCCGGCCCCGGAGCCGCTCGCGCGCGGGGTGGCGAAGCCGACGAGACGGCTTCGCCACCCCGCGTGCCGCTTTCCCGCGTTCCCCAGCGCCGTCGCACCCTTCGGTGGCAGTCTGCTGAACACCAGACACTCAGCGAGACAGCGACAGAAGAAGGCGGAGGTGCCGTTCACGTGGCGTCCAATGTCAATCCCACCGTCCGACGCCGCCGACTGGGCATGGAGTTGCGCAAGCTCCGCGAGGACAAGGGCATGACGGCCGAGCAGGTCGCCGAGCGCCTCCTCGTCTCCCAGTCCAAGATCAGCCGTCTGGAGAACGGCCGCCGGTCCATCAGCCAGCGCGACGTCCGAGACCTGTGCGAGGTGTACGAGGTCGAGGACCCCCGGCTCGTGGACTCCCTCATGCAGATGGCCAAGGACTCCCGCCAGCAGGGCTGGTGGCACGCCTTCGGGGAGATCCCCTACAGCGTCTACATCGGCCTGGAGACGGACGCGGCCAGCCTGCGCACCTACGAGCCGCAGATGGTGCCCGGCCTGCTCCAGACCCCCGAGTACGCCCAGGCGCTGATCCGCGGCGCGCTGCCCGAGACGGCGCCCGGCGATGTGGAGAAGCGCGTCCAAGTGCGCATGCACCGCCAGAAACGGTTGTCCGAGACGGAGAACAACAACCCGGACGTGGGTCCGCTGCGGCTGTGGGCGGTCATCGACGAGGCGGCGCTGCGCCGGCACGTCGGCGATCCGCAGTTGATGATCCGGCAGCTGGAGTTCTTGATAGAGCAGTCGCAGCAGCCGTACATCACCGTGCAGGTGATGCCCTTCACGATGGGCGCCCATCCGGGAATGAACGGGCAGTACGCAATTCTGGAATTCCCGGACGCGTCGGACTCGACGGTCGTCTACATCGAGGGCGTCACGAGCGACCTGTACCTGGAGAAGGCCAACGACGTCCAGAAATACAGCGTGATGTACGAGCACCTGCGCGCCCAGGCCCTCAACGTGGACCAGACCCGGCAGTTCATCTCCGAGATCATCGAACAGCACGCGGGCAAGGCGAACTGACCGCGAACTCTGCAGAGCAGCAGGAAGCGGACGGAAGTGGCGAGGGGGCCAGCACGGTACACCGTCGGTCCCCGGCCACAGAAGGCCTGAATGGAATATGCCACCCGGTCGAGTGAATGCCTCCTTCGGCCATCGGGAGCTGCCGGTAGCGTCGATCACGTCGGCCGGGGATATCCCCGGCCGGCACGCAACCGGAACTACTCGCTGAACCGGAGAAGAACATGGCTATTCGTCAGGGCGGCACGGAAAACTGGACCAAGTCCTCCTACTCCGGCGGAAACGGGGCCTGCGTCGAGGTCAAGTCTCCCGTCACGCAGGCCATCGCCGTCCGCGACTCGAAGGTGCAGGACGGCCCGTCCCTCACCTTCGCGCCGGGTTCCTGGACCTCCTTCGTCACCGGAGTGGTCGAGGGCGGACTGGGACGCCTCGCCTGAACCGTCCGAACCCCCCACACAGCAGCACCCCGTACGGAGCCCTCTCGACCGGCCCGCCGTCC
Organism: Streptomyces sp. NPDC040718; assembly: GCF_055593565.1. NCBI lineage: Bacteria > Bacillati > Actinomycetota > Actinomycetes > Kitasatosporales > Streptomycetaceae > Streptomyces > Streptomyces sp. NPDC040718. The sequence goes on from NZ_JBVIXO010000025.1 coordinate 9,743, forward strand.
TGGCCGAGGGGGCTCGGCCATGTCCGCCGACGCCCGCGGCGGCCGTCAGCGCAGCTGGTCCACGTACCGGTCGGTGCCCGGCACCGTCGGGACGAACGGCGCCACCAGCTCCACCCGCCCCAGCCCCGACTCCGCGACCTCCGCGTCCAGCCCCTGGAAGCGGTCCCAGCAGGTGCGCGGGTCGGCCTCCAGGAACCACAGCAGCGTGAGCCGGGTGTCGACCCCTTCGACCTGCTTGACGTAGGTCATCCGGTCGCCGGGCAGCGGGGTCGGCCGGAAGACCGTCACCATCGCCGCGGGTGAGCCGTGCAGCCGGCGCGGCAGCGCCCGGGAGCGCAGCCACTCCAGCAGTTCCGCCCGCCGGCCGGGCCCGTCGGCGTCGACGACCTGGAGGACCAGCCCCGCGTACGGGTGGTCGAGGGCGTGGAAGTCCCGGGGGCCGGCGGCCCCGTCGCGGTAGACCGTGGCCTCGTGGTCCTGGAAGGCCGTGAAGACGTGCGTGCGGTCCTGGTAGACCCGCCCGTCACGGTTCAGCCGCTTGTTGATGCCGACGGTCCACTTCATGTGCTCGTCGTAGCGGCCCTCGGTGACCCAGTACGTCGAGATGTAGCAGCCGGCGGTGACGGGCTGGGCGACCGCCGACTTCTCGGGGTAGCGCAGCTCCTGGAGCTCGCGGGTGGCCACCCAGCGGCGGCCGGCGTACATCCAGGGCATGGCCATGGCGCCGGCGTAGTAGTGGTCGTCCTCGTACCAGCGGTTGTACGCGTACTCGTGGCCCGGGTGCGGCTCCACCATGGTGATCAGGGCGTGGCCGGGACGGACCCCGTACGGGCCGACGGCCGCGAGCTCCGCGTAGTCGCCGGCCCGGGTGTCTTCTCGTTCCCGCTCGTCTCTCGTCATGCCACCGGTGTATCTGATGGCACGTCAGTTGTGGAGGGGTCGCACGGCGTTCGGCCCTCGGAAAGGTAGGTGCCCGCTGCACCTTTCCCGGTTAGGCTGCGGCCACCCGCCACCGAAGGAGCCGCCCCATGCCCCCGAGCACCGCGTCCGTCGCCGCCCCGCTCCGTACCGTTCCGGCCTCCGCCGCCCCGCCGGCCTTCGCCGCACGCGCGGCCGCCGTGGGCGGCTCGGCCGTACGGGAGATCCTCGCGGTCACCGAACGCCCCGGGGTGATCTCCTTCGCCGGAGGCCTGCCCGCGCCCGAGCTCTTCGACACCGAGGGCCTGCGCGCGGCGTACGACGCGGTCCTGACCGGCGCCGGAGCCGCCCGGGCCCTGCAGTACTCCACCACCGAGGGCGCCCCCGAACTGCGCTCGGCCGTCGCCGCCCGGGCCGCCGCACGGGGCCTTGCCACCTCGGCGCAGGACGTGCTGGTCACCACCGGCTCCCAGCAGGGGCTCGCCCTCGTCGCCGCCGCCCTCCTGGAGCCCGGCGACACGGTGCTCGTCGAGAACCCCACCTACCTGGCGGCCCTCCAGTGCTTCGCCCTGGCCGGGGCCCGGGTCATACCGGTGCCCTGCGACGAGCAGGGCCTGCTCCCCGACGCCCTCGCCGAGATCACCGCACGCGAGCGGCCGAAACTGCTCTACACGATCCCCACCTTCCAGAACCCGACCGGTCGCACCCTGCCGGGGGACCGCCGGGCCGAGGTGGCCCGGATCGCGGCCCGGCTCGGGCTGTGGCTGCTGGAGGACGACCCGTACGGCGAACTCCGCTACGAGGGCGCCCACGAGCCCTGGATCGCCGCCCACCCGGGCGCCGAGGACCGCACCGCACTGCTCGGCAGCTTCTCGAAGGTGATGGCCCCGGGGCTGCGCCTGGGCTGGCTGCGCGCCCCCGCCGCCCTGCACCGCGCGGCGGTCGTCGCCAAGCAGGCGGCGGACGTGCACACCTCGACGGTGGACCAGCTGGCCGCCGCCCACTACCTCGGCGCCCAGGACCTCGACGCCCACGTCGAGCGGGTCCGGGACGCCTACCGCGCCCGCCGTGACGCCCTCCTCGCGGGACTCGGCTCGGCGCTCCCGGCCGGCTCGGAGTGGAACCGCCCCGAGGGCGGCATGTTCGTGTGGGCCCGCCTGCCCGAGGGGTACGACGCGGTGGCCCTGCTGAGGTCCGCCGTCGAGCACGACGTGGCGTACGTGCCCGGGGCCCCCTTCTTCACGGTCGCCCCGGACCCGCGCACCCTGCGGCTGTCCTTCACCACGCACACCCCGGAGGAGATCACCGAGGGCCTGCACCGGCTCCGCCGCGGCCTTTCCCAGGGGGTGTCCGCCTAGGCGTACAGCTCCTCGATCTCGGCCGCGTAGCGCCGGGCCACCTCCGCGCGGCGCACCTTCAGCGTCGGGGTGAGGGTGCCGGCGCCGACCGACAGCTCCTCGTCCAGGACGCGGAAGGCCCGGATGCGGGCCGGGCGGGAGACGGCGGCGTTGGCCTCGGCGACGGCCGCGGCCACCAGTTCCCGTACCGCCGGGTGCGCGGCCGGGGCCGGGCCGAGGTCGAGGGATTCGCGGGCGGCCCAGGCGGCGACCTCCTCGGCGTCCAGGGTGATCAGGGCCACCGGGTGGGGGCGCCGATCGCCGATCAGGACCGCGCGCGAGACGAACCGGGAGGCGGCCCGGACGGCGAACTCCACCTCGGTCGGGGTGATGTTCTTGCCGGCCGAGGTGATGATCAGCTCCTTCTTGCGGCCGGTGATGGACAGGAAGCCGTCGGCGTCCAGTTCGCCCAGGTCCCCGGTGTGCAGCCAGCCGTCCGCGTCCAGGACGCCGGCCGTCGCGCCGGGGTTCGCGTGGTAGCCCGGGAAGACCATCGGGCCCCGGGCGAGCACCTCCCCGTCCGGGGCGATCCGCACCTCGCAGCCCGCTACCGGCCGGCCCACCGTGCCGTACCGGACGGCGTCGGGGTGGTTGAGGCTGATCACCCCGGCCGACTCGGTCATCCCGTAGCCCTCGAACACCCGGATCCCGCAGGCGCGCAGGAAGTCGAGGGTGGCGGGGGCGATCGGGGCGCCGCCGGTCAGGGCCCACTTGAGCCGGCCACCGAACGCGGCCCGGACCAGGGCGTAGAGGGACTCCTCCGCGGCCTCCCACGCCGGGCGCAGCTCCTGCGGGAGGGCCCCGTCGGCGGCGAGCACGCCCAGCCGGACGGCCTCCTCGAAGCGCTCCCGGCCGCCGTCGCGCCCCTCCGCCAGCCCCAGCACCACCGCGTGGACCTTCTCGAACAGCCGGGGTACCGAAGGGAGGTGGGTCGGCCGGGCCCCGGCCAGTTCGGCCACCACTTCCTCGATCCGGCCCCCGAAGTAGCACAGCTCCCCGCCCTCCAGCAGGGTGGTGAACTGGATCAGCTGCGCCAGCAGGTGCGCCAGCGGCAGGTAGAGGTACGTGGAGTCGCCGGGCCCGCCCTGGACGAGGGGGAGGGTGGCGTCCTGGACGGCCCCGAGGTTGCCGTGGGTGAGCCGGCAGCCCTTGGGCAGGCCGGTGGTGCCGGAGGTGTAGACGATCGCGGCGTCCGCCGCGGGGGTCACGGCGGCGGCCCGCGCGGCCAGTTCGGCGTCCGAGGGCTCCGGCGGGGCGCCGGGCTCGTCCATGCGCACGACCGCCCGCAGCGCGGGCAGTTTGGGCCGCAGCGCCTCCACCCGGGCCGCCTGGGCCGCGTCCTCGCAGACGGCCACCACCGCCTCGGAGTCGGAGAGCACCCAGGCGAGCTCCTCCTCCCCCGCCGTCGGGTACACGGGCACCAGGACCGCGCCCGCCGCCAGGATCCCGAAGTGGGTGTACGTCCACTCGGGCCGGGTCTCCGCGAGCACCGCCACCCGCTCCCCGGCCCCGACGCCCAGCCCGAGCAGCAGGCGCCCGGTCCCGCGTACGGCGGCGCCGAGTTCGGCGTACGTACGGGTCTCCCAGCCGTCGCGCTCCGGTGTGCGGAAGCGGAGCGCCGTGGCGTCCCCGTACCTCTCCTCGGTCCACTGGGTGAACACCGCCAGCGTGCTCGGACGACCGCCCATCGCTTGCCCTCCCGGGATAGGTGACCCCCCGATGGTGGACACGCCCGGACCCCGCCCGGCATGACCGGAAGCGTCACCCCCGCTGACCGCAGCGCTCATTGGGGCTACCTTCGAAGCCATGGGGAGGCGGACGATCACCGTGCACCACGTCCGGGCCGTGCTCGCGGGGGCGCGGCGCGCCGGCTTCGACCTGGTGCCGCTGCTCCAGGAGGCGCAGATCCCGCCGCTGCTGCTCGGCGACGACCGGGCGCGGATCACGCCCGCGCAGTTCGCACGGCTCTTCCGGGCCCTGTACCGGACCACCCAGGACGAGTTCCTCGGGCTGTCCGCCGTGCCGAGCCGGCCGGGCACCTTCGCGATGATGTGCCACGCCTGCCTGGGCTGCCGGGACCTGGGCGCGGCCGTGGAGCGGGCGGCGGCGTTCTACGGGCTGTTCGCGGGCGGGCCGGAGCTGGCACTGGAAACCGCGGGCGGGCAGGCCCGGTTCAGCGTGCGCAACGACTTCGACGGGGACGAGGAGCGGTTCCTGACCGAGTGCGTGCTCGCGATCTGGCACCGGCTCTGCAGCTGGCTCGTCGGACGGCGGATCCCGCTGGTCCACGCCGCCTTCGCCTATCCCCCGCCGCCGCACCGGGACGAGTACGACACCCTCTTCGGTTGTCCGGTGCGCTTCGGGGCCGGGCGGACGGAGGCCGTCTTCGACGCGCGCTGGCTGACCGCGCCGCTGGTGCGGGACGAGGCCGCGCTCGACGCGATGCTGCGCCGGGCCCCCTTCGACCTGCTGTCGCGCCCCGAGTACGGGACCACGGTCGCCGAGCAGGTACGCCGGACCCTGACGCGGCGGCTGCGCGGCTCACCGCGGCTGCCCGAGCTCGGGGAGGTGGCGGCGCGGCTGGCGGTGTCCCCGGCGACGCTGCGGCGCCGGCTGAGGCAGGAGGGGACCTCCTTCCAGCAGCTCAAGGACGACGTGCGGCGGGACGCGGCGATCGCGGGGCTGGCCGAGGGCGGGGAGCCGATCGCGGAACTCGCCGCCCGGCTGGGGTTCTCGGAGGACACCGCCTTCCACCGCGCGTTCCGCCGCTGGACGGGGACGACACCGGGGGCGTACCGGATCGCCTCGGGCGGGTAGCGGCTGCGCCGGCCGGTGGCGCGGCGGACCGGGCGGCGGCAGGACGGCCTGCGGAGCCGGGCGGCGGCGCGGCGGGCGGGGGTGGGAGGCGGGGTCAGGAAAGGTGAGCTTTCCGGTCAGCGACATGCCGACCGGTCGGTCACTACCTTCGCCTCACCTGCCCCCACACTTACGCACGTTGGGAGTCCCGCCCATGCGTTTGCGCAGCAGCACCGCCCTGGCCGCCGCCGCGGCCGCGGCCGCCCTGAGTCTCTTCGCCCAGCCGCCCACCGCTGCCGCCGCCGAAGAGGCCGGCCGGCCCGGCGACGTCGTCGGCAGCGCCCCTTCCGCCTTCCACCCGCTGCCCGGCCAGCCCACCGGCACCAAGGCCTGGAAGGTGCACTACCGCTCGACCACCGCCGACGGCGCCCCGAACGTGGTCTCGGGCACCGTCATCGTCCCGCAGGACGGCCGCACCGGCCCGCGCCCGCTGATCACGTACGCCGTCGGGACCGTGGGCCTGGGCGACTCCTGCGCGCCGAGCGGCAACCTCCCGAACGGCACCGCCATGGAGGCCAACCTCATCCAGCAGTACACGCAGCGCGGCTGGGCCGTCGTCGTCACCGACTACGAGGGTCTCGGCACGCCCGGCGTCCACACCTACACGGTCGGCCCCTCGGCGGGCCACGCGATGCTCGACGCCGCCCGCGCCGCGATCCGGCTGCCCGGGACCGGGCTGTCCGCCGACACGCCGGTCGGCATCGTCGGCTACTCGCAGGGCGGCCAGGCCAGCAGCTGGGCGGCCGAGCTTCAGGGCTCGTACGCCCCCGAGCTGAAGGTGAAGGGCACCGCGACGGGCGGTGTCCCCGCCGACCTGCTGAAGGTGGCCGCCTTCAACGACGGCTCCTACGGCTCCGGGCTGATCTTCATGGCGGCGGCCGGGCAGGACGCGGCCTTCCCCGAGCTGAAGCTCGACTCGTACCTCAACCCGGCGGGCCGGGCGCTGGTGGCGGGGATGAAGGAGAACTGCGTGGCGGTCGACGCGATCGCCGGCTCCTTCAAGCGGATCTCCGACCTGACCGCCCGCGACCCGCTCGCGCAGCCCGACTGGCGGGCCCGGCTTAACCAGAGCCGGCTGGGCCGGACCGCGCCGGCCGCGCCGGTGCTCCAGTACCACGCGCTCGGCGACGAGCTGATCCCGTACGCGGTGGGGCGGCAGCTGCGCTCGGAGTGGTGCGCGCGGGGTGCGGACGTCCAGTTCGACACCATCGTGCTCGGCGAGCACGTCAGCGGGGTCATCACGCACTCCCTCGCGGTCGGGAACTGGCTGGCGGACCGCTTCGCGGGCCGCGCCACCCGCCCCGACTGCTAGGGAGCGGCATCACGACTGCCCCGCCGGTTCACTCACCGGCGGGGCAGGAGCGCGTCCCGCCCGGCAGCTTCCCGGCGGTCAGGAACTCGTCGACGTACCCGCGTACGCAGGCGGACGCGGCGTAGCCGGTGTGCCCGTCGCCCTTGTGGTCGATGACCACCGCCGACCCGAGCCGGCGGGCCGTCTCCTCGGTCCATTCGTACGGGGTCGCCGGGTCCCCGCGCGTGCCGACGAGGAGCATCCGGGGTGCGCCCGGGTGGTCGATGCGGCGGATGAAGTCGGTGCCCGCGGGGCGTCCGTAGCAGGACAGTACGGTCATCAGCTGGCCCGGCCCGAAGACCGGCGAGGTGCGGTGGAACTCGTCCCGCAGGTCGCGGATCTCCTGCTCGACGGCCTCCGGGCTGGCCTTGTCGTTGCTCCGGTCGGGGTCGTCGGCGCAGTTCACGGCGGTGAGGGCGGCCTCGGCGTTGTCGTCGGGGACCTTGGCGGGGCCGTCGGCGGGCGGCGGTTCGGCCGGGCCGCCCAGTTCCGTCAGCGGGACCGGGTCACGGTCGCGCTCCACGCGGGCGAGGGCCTCGGCGAGGTCGGGCCACAGACTCCTGGAGTACAGGGCTGCGCCGACGGCCCCCACCGCGTCCTGCCCGGTGAAGTGGGAGCCGTCGTCCCCGACCAGCGGGTGCTCGTCGAGCCGTTCGACCAGGGCCTCGACCTTCTCGCGGGCGGTGCGGGTGTTGGTGCCGTAGACGCAGTCGTGCTGGTGGGCGCACCAGGCGAGGAAGTTCTCCAGGGCCCGCTGCTGGCCTCGGGCGGAGACCAGGGCCTGCTCGGTGAGCGGTTCGGTGAGGGTGTCGACCCCGTCGAGGACCATCCGGCCGGTCCGTCCGGGGAACTGGGCGGCGTAGACGGCGCCGAGCCGGGTGCCGTAGGAGAAGCCGAGGTAGTTGAGCTTCTTGTCGCCGAGGGCCTCGCGGATGCGGTCCATGTCGCGGGAGACGTTGACGGTGCCGATGTACGGGAGCACGGGCCCGGAGTGCAGCGCGCACCGCTCGGCGACGGCGCGGAGCGCGGCCAGCTGGGAGGCGGCGTCGCCCGGCACCTCGTCGCCGGTCTCCTGGGATCCGCCGCAGGAGACGGGGGTGCTGAGGCCGACGCCGCGGGGGTCGAAGGCGACGAGGTCGTAGCGCTCGCCGAGCTTCGCGAAGGGCTTGGGGTCGGCGGCGAGGGAGGCGATCCCGGGGCCGCCGGGGCCGCCGAAGTTCAGCAGCAGGGAGCCGAGGGGCCTGCGGCCGGGGGCGGTCGCGGGAAGGCGGGCGACGGCTATTCGGGTGGTGCCCTTGGCGGGGTCCGCGTAGTCGAGGGGGACGGTCACCTCCGCGCACCGCATCTCCGCGGGCACGCGTTCGAGGGGGCAGTCCCCCCAGCGTATGCGCGGGCCGGCCGTCGGCGCCGTGACGGCGGGGGCGGCGGCCGGCGCGGCCGTGGGGGCGGCGGGGGCGGCGGTGAGGGAGGCGGCCAGCACCACCGCGCAGGCCGCGCCCGTCGCGCAGGCGGCGCCGGTGACGGTACGGGGACGGGGACGGGGCATGCGCCCTCCTCGGGTCGCCCCCCGGACCGGTCGGCCCCGCCCACCATAAGCGGGCCCCGGCGCCCCCGCCCCTCGGGACGCCCGCCCGGGTCGGGTGGGGCGGGGCGCGCCGGTCAGGCGGTGCGGGGCGCGCCCGTCAGGCCGTGCGGGGCGTCCGGTACAGCTCGTTGATCTCGCTCTCGTGGTCGCGGGCGATCGCGCCGCGCCTGAGCTTGAGCGAGGGGGTGAGGTGGCCGCGCTCCTCGGTGAACTCCCCCGGCAGGACGGTGAAGCGGCGGATGGACTCGGCCCGCGACACCAGCTTGTTCGCCTCGTCCACCGCCCGCTGGAGCTCGGCCAGCAGCTCCGGGTCCGTGACCAGCTCGCGGATCGGCACGCCCTGCTTCTTGTGCATCTGCCGCCAGTGGGCGAGCCCGTCCGGCTCCAGGGTGACGAGGGCCGCGATGTACGGGCGGTTGTCGCCGATGACCAGGCACTGGCCGACCAGCGGGTGGGCGCGCAGCCAGTCCTCCAGGGGCGCGGGGGCGACGTTCTTGCCGCCGGAGGTGATGATCACGTCCTTCTTGCGGCCGGTGATGGTCAGGTACCCGTCGGCGTCCAGCTCGCCGAGGTCCCCGGTGGCCAGCCACTGCCCCGGCGGGTGGGCGGCCACGTTCCAGTACCCGGCGAAGACGTGCCGGCCGCGCAGCAGCACCTCCCCGTCGTCGGCGATGCGCACCGCCGTCCCCGGCAGCGGCCAGCCGACGGTGCCGAGCCTGGGGCGCTGGGGCGGGGTGACGGTCGAGGCCGCGGTGGTCTCCGTCAGCCCGTAGCCCTCGAAGACGTCGATGCCCGCGCCGGTGTAGAAGGCGGCGAGGCGTCGCCCGAGGGGGGAGCCGCCGCTGAGGACGTAGCGCACCCGGCCCCCGAGGGCGGCCCGGATGCGGCGGTAGACGAGCGGGTCGTACAGGGCGCGGGCGGCCCGCAGCCCCATCCCGGGCGTCTTCCCCTCGACGGTCTCGCCGTACTGCCGGGCGATGCGGGCGGCCCGGTCGAAGGAGGCGGCCCGGCCCATGCTCTCGGCGGTGGCGCGGGCGGTGTTGTAGACCTTCTCCAGGACGTAGGGGATGGCGAGCAGGAAGGTCGGCTGGAAGCCGGCGAGGTCGGCGAGCAGTTCCTCGGTGCGGATGCTCGGCGCGTGGCCCAGCTTGACCCGGGCGCGCAGGCAGCCGACGGCGACCATCCGCCCGAACACGTGCGAGAGCGGCAGGAAGAGCAGCGTGGAGGCGGGGTCCTTGCTCACGGACCGGAAGACGGGGTGCAGCAGCTCCACGGCGTTGTCGACCTCGGCGTGGAAGTTGCCGTGGGTGAGCACGCAGCCCTTGGGCCGGCCGGTGGTGCCGGAGGTGTAGACGAGCGTGGCGACGGATTCGGGCGTACGGGCGGCCCTGCGCGCGTGGACGATCGCGTCGGGCAGGTGCTCCCCGGCCTTGACGAGCCGGGCCAGCGCGCCCGTGTCGAACTCCCACAGGTGCGCGAGTCCGGGGAGGTTGGCGCGCTCGGCGCTGATGAGGCGGGCCTGGACGGTGTCCTCGACGGCGCAGGCCACGGCTCCGGAGTCGTGGATGATCCAGCGGGCCTGGACGGCGGAGGAGGTCGGGTAGATCGGTACGGTCACCAGGCCCGCGGCCCATCCGGCGAAGTCGAGCAGGGTCCACTCGTAGGTGGTCCGGGCCATGATGGCGAGCCGGTCGCCCTCGGCGAGGCCCTCGGCGATCAGGCCCTTGGCGACGGCGAGGACCTCGCGCGCGAACTCGGCGGCGGTGACGTCGCGCCAGGTTCCGTCGCGTTCCTTGCGGGCGAGCACGGCCTCGCGGGGCGCTTCGCGGGCGTTCTGGAACGGTATGTCCCCGAGGGAACCGCTCGCGGCCGGCCCGACGAGCGGCGGCACGGACACCTCGCGCACCACCCCGCCGACGATCGTCTTGACGGGCTCGACGGGCTTCGGCGCGGCTGCGTCCACGGCGTTCTCCTCGGTCGTCGCGGTGTTACCGCCGGTAATCTACGCACGCCCCCGCGCCCCGGACCACCCCCCGTACACCATCTCCCCGCCGGCTCCACACCCCGTCGACGGCGCACACACGCCGGCCCCGCATGCCGGAACGCCTGCGTCAGCCGGGCCGCACCGGGCAGAATTCCGGTCGGGTCCGTCCCCACCCCTAGGAGCAGCCGGTGTCGCCGTCCCAGGAAATCGAGTTGACGCTCACCCCCGCCCAGGCCGCCACGGGCGTGGTCATCCCCGTCACCCTGCCGGCCGGCCCCCAGCGCCTGCGCATACCCCCGGCCCGCAACGGCGACCTCGTCCGGGCCCGCGTCGGTGAGACCGAAGTCCTGCTCCGCATACGCGTGTCCGGCCCGCCCGTACCGCCGACGGCCCCGCAGCCGCCCGCCCCGGCGGGGAAGAGCGGCGCGCTGGGGTGCCTGGTGGCCCTGGTCGTGGCCGCGGTGGTCGTCAGCCTCGTCGTCGCCAACTCCGACGACGACTCGGCGACCACGGCGTCCTCGACCCCGACGGCCGGGCCGACGTACACCCCGTACACCCCGCCGACGTACCGCCCTCCCACGTACAACCCGCCGACCTACGACCCGCCGACCTACGACCCGGCACCGGCCCCCACGCCCACCACCGAGGCCCCGAGCCCCTTCGACACGGGCACGTGCCTCAACGGCCAGCTGCCGGACTCCACCACCGCGCAGACGGTCCGCGGGGTGAAGGAGGTCTCCTGCTCGGCCTCCGACGCCCACTACCGCGTCATCCAGCGCTTCCCCTTCACCTCGGACATGAGCCGCTGCGACGAGAACCCCAAGACCGAGTACGGCTTCTCGTACCGCTACACGATGAACGGCAGCGTCATCAACGAGTACGTCTACTGCCTGGTCGGCATCGGCTCCTACTCCCGCGCCTAACGCCGGAGAAGCGGGCCGCCACTGCCAGCGGTACGGCTTGACGCTGGGGTCGTAGGAGCAGGTGACCTTGGTGCCGTCGGCCACCGCCGGACGGTGGATCGCAGAGGCCCGGAAGAAGGGCCTCGTCCCGGCCCTCCCCGCCCGGGAGAAGTAGCCCCTACTCCACGCGGCTGCCGTACGCGCCCAGCCGGCCGCACTCCAGGACCGTCGCCGTCACCGGGCGCTCGCGCAGGATCTGCCGGGCCCGGTGTTCGCCGAGGCTCGTCGCGTACCAGGGGGCGTCGCGGGCGGTACGCAGGTCGGCTTCGATGCCCATCAGGGCGCAGGAGCGGCGGGGTTCGGGCAGGCGGTCCAGGTAGGGGGCGGCGTCCGAGGAGAGGTCGCGCAGGTAGGCGAGGTCCAGCTTGTTGTCCTGCTGGTAGCGGTTCACGTTGTACTCCGCGATGATCCCGTCCGGCGAAGCCAGCCCGAAGGCCAGTACCGCCGCCGCCGCGCTGCCGACGACCGCGCGGGCCAGCCAGCGCCCGCCCGCGATCCCGGCCGCCATCAGCAGCACGATGACCAGGCCCAGCCACAGTTCCATGGTCACCACCGACAGGCGGAGCCTGGTCAGGCCGTACGCGTCCACGTACAGGTCCATCCGGCGCACCGCCGAGGCGACCACCACCAGCGTCAGCAGGCACAGCGTCCCCAGTACCGAGCGGACCAGGCGCCGGTCGCCGGCCCCGCCGCGCGGCGCCCAGCGCAGCGCGAGCGCGATGACGCCGAGGACGAAGAGGGTGGCCCACAGCAGCTGCCAGAACCCCTGGCGCGCGTACTCGGCGTACGTGAGGCCCGTGCTCTCCAGCACCTTGTCGTAGCCGCCGAACAGCACCGCCAGCTGTACGGCGTTGAACCCGGCAAAGAGCAGGTTCAGCACGATCAGCGGCAGGCTCCACTCCACCCGGGAACGCGCCTTCCACTGCCGGGACTTGACCCGGTCCCAGCGGTGCGGGGCCGCGGCCGTGCGGGCGGCGGCGAGCGCCAGGACCGTGCCGAGCAGGAAGAGCAGGAACCGGAACGGCCCCTCCCCCACCGAGACGTCGGGCAGCAGGCCGCCGATCAGGTCCGCGAAGGCCGCGTCGGCGGAGGCGAACAGCGCCCCGAAGACGAGCAGCAGGGCCGCCGCCACCAGCGTCGCCTTGACCACGGACAGCCAGCGCTCGCGGCCCGCCCCGCCGCCGCGCGACCGTACGCCCGACCAGGCCCAGCCGACGCCGGTGACCGCGCTGTCGAAGAAGCCGAGCGGGGCGAGCAGTACGCCGGGCCAGCGGCGGGTTCCGTGCAGGGCCAGGGCGGCCAGCAGCACGGCGGCGAGGACCGCGAGCGTGGACGGCCAGGCGGAGTCCCGCAGCGCCGGAACGGCGAGCAGCGCCACGCAGCCGACCGCCCACAGCAGGCTCCAGGGGCGGGCCTTGCGCCCGGCCGCGCGGGCGGCGGCGTACGCGGCCACCATGGCGGGCAGCACCGCGAGCAGCAGGCCGGGGCCCATGCCGTCCCCGAGGGCGACGGCGGTGGTGAGGCCGGCCGCGAGCGCGGCGACGAGGGTGGCGGTGTGGATCGGCGCGGCGTCGGCGGGGCGGATCCGGCGCCACATCGAGTTCGCGGCCCGCGCGGCGGCCGCGTCCCGGGCCTGCTGCTGGCGCAGCCGGAGCTGCTCCATCTGCCAGGCGTGCCAGGCGGCCGGGTCGTGCCCGATCAACCCGGGCGCGAGGGGCGGCGGAAGCGGCGCCGCGGGAGGCGGCGGGGCCTGGCCGGCCGGCGGAGCCGGAGGCTGCCCGGCCGCCGACGCGGCCCGGCCGGGCGCCGGGGCCTGGGCGGCGGGCGCCGGGGGCTGACCCGGTGCCGGGGGCTGGGCGGCCGGCGTAAGCGGAGTCCGGGCGGGCCCGCCCGCTTTCGCCTCTTCGGCCTTGTCGGCGTTCTCGGACATCGGGTCCCTCCCCTGTTGCGGAGCGGCCAGCGTAGGCCCGCACCACCAGGTTTTGAACACATTCAACTCACCCTTGTGGCAGGACCGTGACAATCCGAGCGCCACAGGCACCCCGCTCAGCCGACCGTGAGGACGATCTTTCCTGTGGTCCGTCCCGTTTCGCCCAAGGCATGGGCCTCCGCCGCCCGTTCCAGGGGGAAGACCTCCCCGGACCTCAGGGACGGGCCGCCAGGAGTTCGGCGTAGGGGAGCATCGTGAAAGGGGTGTCGTACTGGGTGACGCCGTACCTTTCGGCGTTCTCCAGGTCCGTCGACAGCCGGCCCCTGGAATCCAGCGGGGAGATCTGGAAGGTGAACCCGCTCTCCGTCCCGTTCACCCACCGGGTCGACGTGAGGTAGCGGGGCCTGCGCGTCACGTTGACGATGTTGTTGTTGTGGCGCACCCGCCCGTGGTGCATGACGTAGTCGTTGCACGGCTCGGGGCAGTCGAAGTACCGGCCCGGCTTCTCCTTCCAGGAGAAGATCGGAAGGTAGTACCTGCTGTCGACCGTCCCCCGGTCGCCCCTCATGAAGATGATCGACATACGGGTCATGACGACGTCGTACTTCTTGTCCGTGGGGATCTGGATCACCCGCTCCAAGGAGAAATCCGTTCCGGACGCGATCCACGCGCCTGCTCCCGCGACGACCGGACCGGTGTCGACGAGCCTGTAACCCGTGGGCCGCACGTGGATCTCCGTGCCCGTGGCGGACTCCATGTCCACCCTCCACTTGTCCCGGTCCAGCTCGGTCTTCGCCGCGTCGAAGGCCGCCTCCCTCCCCCACACCCAGTAGATGCTGTTGACCACGTACGCCGGAACGACCCCGTCGTTCGTGACGCGGAGCTTCACCGGGAGGTAGACGACGGGGCGCTTCGGATCCTTCCTCGGCGTCCCGAACTTCGCCTCCACCTTGAAGTGGAAGAGCGCCGCGGCCGGCTGGTACACCGCCGAGTAGACGAAGTTCGCCGACGCCAGCACCGCGGTCGCCACCACACCGGCGGTGAAGCTCTTCGGATGCGGGATCCCCTTCCAGGCCCGCTCCCGCCAGACCGTCCACAGCGCCCACAACGTCCACGCCGACAGCGCGAGGAACACCGGCAGGTACGGAGTCCACTCCCGCTCCTCGAACCACACCGCCAGCAGCAGCACCTCGGTCGCCATCGTGACGAGGACCCCCACCAGCACCAGCGCACCCGAGTACGGCAGCGCCCGCTTCCCCCAGAAGTCGAACACCGCGGCCGCCGCGACGGCCTGCACGGCCCCGGCGAGCACGAACAGCATCCCCGCCAGCCGCCCCGAGAAGGTCAGCGCCCCCAGCGCGTCCACCATCCCCACCCGGGCCAGGAGCAGCGCCGACACCAGCAGCCCGGCGGCCAGCACGGCCATGGTGGCGCGCCGGCGGCCCGCGCGGTCCGGCCAGGTGGCGGCGTCCGCCCCGCGCCAGGCCACACGGGCCCGGTCCGACAGGTCCGTGCCGGGCGGCAGCCCCGCACGGCGGAGCTGCCTGCGCAGATCACCCGGGGACCAGGCGCTCCCGGCCGGCTCGCCGTCGACGGTGACCGCCCGCAGGCCGCGCGCGTCCGGCGCCTGCACCACCACCCTGCGCGTACCCATGCCCCCAGGCTGGGCGCCGCGCCGGGCCCGCGCACCTGGGGCTACTCCACCCCGTGCCGGGCCGCTCCCCGACCGGAAGCCGGCCCCCGTAGGGTGCCCGGGTGACGACCCACCTCCCCACCTGCCCCTGCTGCGGTGACGCGCTCGACGACGAGCGGCGCATCGACTTCGGCTTCAACCTGCCCGAGGCCGCTTTCGGCCTGCCCGAGGAGGCCCTCCACCGGCCCGGCGTGCGCGCCCTGCTCCGGGTGGACGGGGTCGGCTCCTTCATCCGCTGCCTGCTGCCCGTCCGGCTGAGCCACGACACCGAGCTCGTCCTCGGCGCCTGGGTGCAGGTGGACGACGCCACCCTGCGGCGGGCCCACGAGCTGTGGGAGGAGCCCGGCTACGCGGACTTCGCCTTCACCGGCACGTTCGCCAACCTGATCCAGCCCTGGGGGGACGACCTGCTCGGCGCCGAGGTCGCCACCCGCGTCGCAGACCCGGACGAACTGCCCGTCGTCACCGACGTGCGCCACCGCGTGGCCTCCCGCGTGCTGACGCAGGTCTGGGACCGCGACGAGGTCCTCAGCCGCTTCCCGTACCCGCTCCCGGTGGACGTGCGCACCGACCTCGGCGACCACTGGTCGGTGGTGCGCACCGCCGGCCTCACGGCCGGCTTCGCCGACGGCCACGACCGCTACACCGCTCCCGACCGCACCGCGTCCGTCAGCCTGAAGCGGGACGACGTCCCGGGCCGATCCCCGGCGGACTTCCTCACCGCCCTGATGTCGGGCGCCCCCGACACCCGGCCCGCCCAGCGGGTGCGCGAGGAACTGCCCGACGGCGGGCTGCGGTACGCGTTCTGGATGACCCCGCAGGACCACGGCCGGCCGCGCCACGAGTTCTACGGGTTCGCCCTGCACCCCTCCGGCAGCGGCGCCGGGATCTTCTGCACCCACGAGGACCCCGACGGCCTGGCCTGGGCCCAGCGGATGTGGCGCTCCCTGGAGTGCTCCCCGCCCGGGAACGGGATCAGCTGACGGCGCCGCCGAACCACCTGGGCAGGTGGGCGAGGAGCTCGCGCCCGTCCTCGCCCGCCCAGGCCACGTAGCCGTCCGGGCGCAGCAGCACCGACGGCGCGCCCGGCTCCCCGCCGGTGTCGGTGACGTGGTCGACCCGGTCCTCCCAGCCCGCCACCGACAGCCCGCCGGTCCGGTCGAGGAGCAGGCCCCGGCCGGCGTGCATCAGCTCGTAGAGCCGCCCGGTCTTCAGCGTGACGTCCCGCATCCGGCGGCCGAGCAGCTCGTGGCCGTCGCCGAGGTCGTAGCGGACGCCGACCGCGGAGGTCAGTTCGGTCACGTACCGGTTGACCTCCTCGAAGTCCAGCAGCTTCGAGAACAGCTCCCGCAGCGCGACCGCCCCGGCGGTGTTCTCCAGCAGCGCGGTCTGCGCCCGGGTGTTGGCGATGACGCCCGCGCCCACCGGGTGCCGTTCGGCCTCGTACGTGTCGAGGAGCCCGGCCGGGGCCCATCCGTTGACCTCGGCCGCGAGCTTCCAGCCGAGGTTGAACGCGTCCTGGACGCCCAGACTGAGGCCCTGGCCGCCGGTCGGCGGGTGGATGTGCGCCGCGTCGCCGGCCAGCAGCACCCGGCCGACCCGGTAGCGCTCGGCCTGCCGGGTGGCGTCGCCGACCCGGGACAGCCAGCGCGGCGAGTGCGCCCCGAAGTCGGTGCCCGCGTGGGCCCGCAGCCGCTCCTTGACCTCGTCGAGGGTCGTCTCGGCCGTACGGTCCTCCGCCACCCCGTCGGCGGGCACGATGACCCGGTACACGCCCTCGCCCATGGGGATGGTGCCGAACCGGACGTGGACCTTGCGCACCTCGGCCGTGACGGCGGCCACGGTCTCCGCGTCCTCGGCCAACTCCATGTCGCCCAGCAGCGTTTCGACCTTGGCGGGCTCCCCCGGGAACCCGACGCCGAGCAGCTTGCGCACCGTGCTGCGGCCCCCGTCGCAGCCGACGAGGTAACGCGCCCGCAGCCGCGACCCGTCGGACAGTCCGACGTCCACGCCGTCCGCGTCCTGGTCCAGCCCTACGACCTCGCAGCCGCGCCGGAGCTCGGCGCCCAGCTCCACGGCCCGCTCGGCCAGCAGCCGTTCGGTGACGGTCTGCGGGGTGGCGAGGCCGTACGGGTGCGCGGTGTCCAACAGCTCCGGGCGCAGTTTGACGAGGCCCCCGAAGTCGCTGACCCGGTACGGCTCGCTGACCGCGAGGAACCGTTCCAGCAGGCCCCGCTGGTCCAGCATCTCAACGCTGCGCACCTGCATGCCGCGCCCGCGGGACTGCCCGGCCGGCTCGGTGAGCCGTTCGAGCACGACCGTCCGCACCCCGGCGAGCCGCAGCTCGGCGGCCAGCATCAGGCCGGTCGGCCCGCCGCCGGCGATGACCACGTCGATGGTGTCGATCGCGTCGATCGTCTTCAACTTTTCCCCGTTTCCCCAGGTCATGGCTACGAGTGGGGATTCTGGACCATGACCGGGGCCTTGCGGCAAGTCCCCCCGCAGGCTATAAGTTGATCAAGGCAAGGGGCTCGCGGGCTCCTTGCCTTTGCCGTTTCCCTCACGGGGAGTGCAGGGCGGCATGGGCGACGATGGCCAGTTGGATGCGATTGCTCGTACCGGTCTTGTGGCGCAGGCGGCGCAGGTAGGTGTCGACGGTGTGGGGGCTCAGCGCCATGCGGCGGGCGATGGCCCGGTCCGTCGCCCCCTCCGTGAGATGTCCGAGGAGCTCCTGCTCGCGGGCCGTGAACGTGGGCCGGGGTGCGGGGTGCGCGGTCATGGACGGGCCTCCGTGTCGTGGGTGGGCGGCTCGTCAGACCATCTTGTCCCGCGGGGGCACCGGCCCCCAGCCGTTGCCGCTCCCCTCACCGCCTAAGCCGCGAGGGAGCCCTCGGGCGGGCAGCCGCGGCAGCGGCCGGGGCCTGGGGCGCGGAAGGCGCGGTCGCAGCCGTCGCAGTTCTGCATCGGGTCCGGCCGCCGGGCGGTATCCCCGGCCGGCGGTGGCGTGACCGGCATGTGCGGCGGGATCCCCTTCCGCAGCCGGTAC
Source organism: Streptomyces sp. NPDC040718 (assembly GCF_055593565.1). NCBI lineage: Bacteria > Bacillati > Actinomycetota > Actinomycetes > Kitasatosporales > Streptomycetaceae > Streptomyces > Streptomyces sp. NPDC040718. Next base: position 27,465 of record NZ_JBVIXO010000025.1, read on the forward strand.
CCGATCACCGCCGCCGGGCTGCGCATGTCGGGGGGCAGGTCCGAGGTCAGTACGCGCCGTACGGCCTCCGGCTCGGCCCCCCGGTCCAGCCAGGCCACCACCTCGGGCGCGAGCCGCCGTACGTCCCGCTCGGCGAGCAGCAGCCGGGGGTCGTCGCAGCGCAGCCGGGCGAGGAGGTCGACGGCGTCCTGGCGGGGCGCCGGGCCCTCCGGGGTCGAAGCCGGGGAGCGCTCGGGCACGGGTACGCGTACGGGCTCCGGCTCCGGTACGGGGGCCCGTTCGGCCGGGGGCGGGAGCGGCGGGTCGTCCTCCGGCGGGACGGTGCCGCGCGGCCGGTTGTAGGACACCGTCCGGGTGATCAGCCTGCCCTCGGGGGTCCGTACGCGGGTCCGCTCCAGGTACCCGGCCGCCTCCAGCTCCCGCAGCGCGGCGGCGATCCGGATCTCCCCCTCGGGGAAGCGGGCGGTGAGCTCCTTGATGCCGATCCCGGTCCCGGCGGCCAGCGACTGGATGTGCACCGCGAGCCCGATCGCCACCAGCGACAGCACCTGGTGCTGGGCGAGGTGGTTGCCGATCACCACGTAGTGGTCGGCGTGCCGCACGTTGACGTGGATGACACCTGATGGGATGGTCCCGCGTCGAACACGGGACGAGGCGCGCGTGCGCGCGCTAGGGTTCTTGAACGCCATTGGGAAGGTCCGACTTCCTCGTTGGTCAGGCCCTCGCCCGGGATGCCACTCCCGGCGGGGGCCGTCTCATGTCTGCTGTTGTGCGGCGAGCATATGCCCGGCAACCACCCCGAAATCCAGCCGAGTTGGCACAGTTCACCCGAGCGAGTGAGCGGGGGCCGGGGGGTGGGTTGGGTGGATTTACCTCGGTACTTACGGGGTTACGTCGAGGGTCACCGGATCCCGTCGGCCCACGTCCCGGATGAGTACACGGACCGGCGGATCCTGAGTACGGCGGCGCAGGTGGGACGGCCTCGCAGCGGCTTGGCTGGGCCCATGCGCGAAACCAAGAGCACCGCACTGGCCTGGGCCACGGCACTGGCGTTGGCACTGGTCCCGGTGGCGTTCCTCTTCGGGGCCCTGGGCGGGATGGCCGAACAGGTCCACCCCGAGGCCGTGGCCGTGCTGAAGGTGTTCTGGCTCGCCTCCTGGGCGGCCACCCCGCCGCTCGCCCTCGCCGGCTGGCTCCTCCGCCGCCGCCCGGCCCTGCTCACCGCCGGACGCTGGACGGGCTGGATCGCGGTGGTCCCGGTTCCGGTCACGATCCTGCTGGCGTCCCGCCTGTAGGCAGGTCCACCTCCGCCCACACCGCCTTGCGCGGCGGCGGCCCCTGCTCCACCCCCCACCGGTCGGCCAGCGCCGCCACCACTGCTAGCCCCCGGCCGCCCTCGGCGTCCAACGCCGCATCCCGGAGGAGCGGGATCCGGTCACGACAGGTGTCCGCCACCTCGATCCGGAGCGCCCCGTCGGCCAGACTGAGCACCACCAGGAAGTCCCGCCCGGCCACCCGCCCGTGGGTCACGGCGTTGGCCGCCAGCTCCGCCACGATCAGCGCGGGCCCGTCCGTCGGCAGCCCCCACTCACGCAGCTTCTCGACGGCGAGCCGCCGCACCTGCTGGGCACTTCGGGGCGTTGCGGGCAGCTGGACGCCGAACTGATGTGCAGAGCACCAGATTTGATTGGTCACGTCACCCAGCGTGGGGCGGCGTGGCTACCGTGAGAAGCGTTAACGCCGGTGCGTCCGGGGTTTGTCCGGCGCTTGTCCGGTGCTGTCCGGGCTGTCCTGGAAGCCTTACGGGCAAGGGGCGTTGAGGAACTTCGGTGCGTCGGAGGTGGGGCACGCATGGCGGTTGGGGCAGAAGACGCGGGCTGGGAAGTCGACCCGGATGACGAGCAGGGAATCGCCGTGCTGGCCGCACTCGGCCGCCAGCTGAAGGCCTGGCGGGAGAAGGCAGGGATGAAGGCAGCCGCCTTCGGGGTGGAGATCGGGTACGGCGAGGACCAGGTCCGCAAGGTCGAGGGAGGGAAGAGAATCCCGCGCCCGGAATACCTGGACAGGGCGGACGAAGTGCTGGGGGCAGGCGGCCAGATCGCCGCGATGAAAGAGGACACGGAGCAGGTCCGGTACCCCAAGAAGGTGCGGGACCTGGCCAAGCTGGAGGCCAAGGCCGTGGAGATCGGGGTCTACAGCACTCACCTCGTCCATGGGCTGCTACAGACCCCGGAACACGCTCGCGCGCTCTTCGAGATGCGGCAACCCGCCTATCTTCGGGACGAGATCGAGACCTACGTGAGCGCACGCATGGCCCGGCGATCCGTCTTCGATCGCCAGCCCGCCCCGTCGCTCACCTTCGTCCAGGAAGAGGCGTCCCTACGGCGTCCCATCGGAGGCACAATGGTGTGGCGGCGGCAACTCGAACGACTGTTGGAACTAAGCCGCTTGCGGCACGTGTCGTTCCAGGTGATGCCGGCAGACCGCGAAGTGCACGCCGGAATGGACGGCGGAATCGAAGTGCTGAAGTTCGCGGACGGCACAGCGGTGGGCCGCTCGGAAGGCGCCTTCGGGGGGCGGCCGGTTTCGGATCCGAGGCAGCTCAGGATCCTCGAACTCCGCTATGGCATGATCCGAGCCCAGGCGCTGACACCCCTGGAGTCTCGTGACTTCGTCGAAGAACTGCTGGGAGAGACATGATCCACAACCCCGGGTTGGTCTGGTTCAAGAGCAGCTATAGCAGCGGCAGCGAAGGCGACTCCTGCGTCGAGGTGGCGCACGCCTGGTTCAAGAGCAGCTACAGCGACAGCAGCGACGGCAACGACTGCATCGAGGTGGCCTGGCACAAGAGCAGCTACAGCGACGGCAGCGAGGGCGACTCCTGCGTCGAGGTGTCGGGCACGCCCACCCGCATCCACGTCCGCGACTCCAAGGACACCGCCCTCCCCCACCTCACCTTCGGCCCCTCCGCCTGGACCGGCTTCCTTGCGGCACAATGACCCCTTGCAATCGCAGTAGTTGACGTTTCGGCCAGGGGGGCGGAATGCAGCCGGGGGCACAGCTGGCCGGGCGGTACCGGCTCGTCGAGCGGCTCGGGCAGGGCGGGATCGGCGAGGTCTGGCGGGCGCAGGACGTCGAGCTGGACCGGGCCGTGGCCGTGAAGGTGCTGCTGGAGTTCGACGCGTCCGAGGAGCTGCTCGGCCGGTTCCGCCGCGAGGCGTCCATCGGGGCGCGGCTCCAGCATCCCGGGATCACCGTCGTCCACGACATCGGCCGCCACGGCGACCGGCTGTTCATGGTGATGGAGCTGCTGGAGGGGCAGGACCTCTCCCGGCTCCTGGCCCGCACGCCCGGCGTGGGCCTCCCCCTCCCCCAGGTGCTCGACCTCGCCCTCCAGACGGCCGAGGCCCTGGCGGCCGCGCACGCGCAGAAGGTGGTGCACCGGGACCTGAAGCCCGGGAACCTCTTCCTCCTCTCCGACGGCCGCCTCAAGATCTGCGACTTCGGCATCGCCCGCACCGCCGACGCCACGGGCGGGCTCACCGTCACGGGCCGGGTGTTCGGGACGCCGTCGTACATGGCCCCCGAGCAGTGGCGGGGCGAGCACGTCGACGGGAGCTGCGACCTCTACGCCCTCGGGTGCGTGCTGTACGCGCTGCTGACCGGTGCGCCGCCGTTCGCGGGGACCGAGCAGGCCTGGGTGCTGATGCGGATGCACCTGGAGGAGGCGCCCCCGGCCCTGGGCGCCGTACGGGCCGACCTGCCGCCCGCGCTGGTGGAGCTGGTGGACGCGCTGCTGGCCAAGGAGCCGGACGCCCGCCCCGACGCCCTCGCCGTCGCCGACCGGCTGCGTACGCTCCTGCACGGGCCCGCCGTGCGCGACGTGCCCACCATGAACCTCGGGGCGGCCCCCACGGTCACCGACGCCCCCGGGCCGAACCGCCGCAACGTCCTGCTCGGCGGGCTCGGGCTGCTGGCGGGGGCCGGCGGCGGGACGTACGCCGTGTGGCGGCTGACCGGCGACAGGAAGAACGTCTCCGCGGGCTCCGGCGGCAAGAAGAACACCGGCGGGGACCCCGGCGACGGGGGCGACGCGGTCGGAACCGACGGGCTGCGCACGGTGCAGGAGGTCAGGAAGCACGCCGGCTCGGTGGATTCGGTGTCGGTGAGCCCGGACAGCAGGTACGTCGTCAGCGGCGGCAACGACCGCAGCGTCCAGCTGTTCAACTTCGCCGGCGGGGGCAGCATCACCCTCACCCCGATCGAGGACGCGGCCGTGACCTGCGTGTCCTACAGCCCTGACGGCAAGGTCATCGTCAGCGGGAGCGACAAGTCCCTGCGCCTGCACGACGTCTACAACCTGGAGTCCCTCGCCGTCCTGGCGGGACACACCGGGCTGGTGCGCGCGGTGGCGTTCAGCCCGGACAGCAAGACCCTGGCCAGCGCGGCCGACGACGGCACCGTCCGGCTCTGGGACGTGGTGACCCGCTCCACCGCCGCCGTCGCCACCCTCACCCGACACGCCAAGCCGGTGCTGTCGCTGGCGTTCAGCCCCGACGGGACCCTCGCCAGCGGCTGCGCCGACGGCACCATCCGCCTCTGGGACACCGCGAACCGCACCTCCACGGCCACGCTCACAGGCCACACCAAGGCCGTCGCCTCGGTGGCGTTCAGCCCCGACGGCAAGATCCTGGCCAGCGGGAGCGGCGACACCAGCATCCGCCTCTGGGACATCGCAACCCGCACCACCGCGGGCAGCCTCACCGGCCACAACACCATCGTCCGGTCGGTGGCGTTCAGCCCGGACGGCCAGGCCCTCGCCAGCGGCGGCGGCCGTACCGTCCGGCTGTGGGACGTCGCTTCCCGCCGGCCGCGCGCGACGCTCAACGGACACGGCGCGGCCGTGACCTCGGTCGCGTTCAGCCCGAGGGGCGACACCCTCGTCAGTGCGAGCGAGGACGACAGCATCCGGGTGTGGAAACGGTCCTGACGGCAGCGAAGATGGCCGGATGACGTCCATAGACCGGCCCGAGGACCAGGGGTGCCTGCGCTGGGTGCTCGCCGTACCCCTGGCCCTCCTCTACCTCCCGGCCACGTTCTTCCTCTACGGCGCGCTGGTGCTGCGGCCGGACTCCCCGTACGACCCGATGCGCGACGACGCGCGCGTCTACGCCGTGCTCTCGGTCGGGATGTGGTTCCTCGGGCTGCTCCTGACCGCCGTCCCCGTCTTCCACCGCAACCTCGGGCGGTGGTGGTACGCCGTGCCGTTCCTCCTGGCCGGGGTCGCGTACTGGCGGTGGCTGACGGTCTAGGACTCCGCCCCGGCGAGGCCGGCCAGCAGCTTCGCCGCCACCGCCGCCCCGTCCGTGTCGAACGCGGCGGCGACCGCGGCCGCCCGGGCGGCGGTCTCGGGGGTCAGGGCGGTCTCCAGCGCGGCCGACAGGGACTCCGCGGTCGGGGTCGGGCCGTCGTGGGCCGCGCCGATGCCGAGCCCGGCCACGCGGGAGGCGAAGTACGGCTGGTCCGCCCCCTGCGGGACGATCACCTGGGGCGCGCCGGAGCGGGTGGCGGTCGTCGTGGTGCCCGCGCCGCCGTGGTGGACGACGGCGGCGACCCGGGGGAAGAGCGCCTGGTGGTTGGCCTCGCCGACGACGAAGCAGTCGTCGGCGGCGTCGGCCGGGGCCAAGTCGGCCCAGCCCCGGGAGAGCAGCACGCGGCGGCCCTGCGCGCGGACGGCCTCCACGACCACCCGGGCGAGTCCTGCCGGGTCGGCCATGGGGATGCTGCCGAAGCCGACGTACACCGGGGGCTCGCCGGCGTCGAGGAACTCCACCAGGTCGGCGGGGAGCTGCCGCTCGTCGGGCAGCACCCACGCACCGGTCTGTACGACGTCCAGTCCGGCCGGCCGCACCCACGGGGCGAGGACGGGGTCGGTGGCCAGCCAGGGGCGGTCGGTGAAGACGTGGTCGCGGAGGTCGTCCACCGCCGGCAGGCCGACCGACTCGCGGAAGGCGTTGACGGCGTCGCCGAAGACGTCCTGCGCGTCGCGGGCGTCCCGCTCCCACAGCACCTCGTTGTCGGTGATCTCCGGCGGCAGCGGCCTGCCGGGGCGCGGGATCGGCGGGTGGTGCGGGGAGGGCAGGCTGACGGGCTGGTAGCTCGCGTACACGTACGGGACGCCCAGCTTCTCGGCGGCGGCCTTCACCCCGGCCACGGCCGGCACCAGGCCCGTCGCGAGCAGTACGTCACAGCCGTCGGCGGCCACGGCCATGACGTTCTCGTAGAACGCGGCGACCAGCTCGGCCGCCCGCTTCGGGAGGCCCCCCGGCGACGGCGGCACCTTCCCGGTCACCAGGTCGCGCACCGACGCGCCGGTCGGGACCATCTCCACGCCGACCCCGGCGAGGCGGCCGGCGAACTCCTCGTCCGGCGGCGCGCACACCAGCACCTCGGCCCCCAGCTCCCGCAACCGCACCGCGAGCCCGACGAGCGGCTCGACGCCCCCGCGCGAATCGTAGGCGGACAGCACTACACGCATTCCGTACTCCCAAATCCCCTGTGTCCGGCTCAGGTTGGCGAGTCTGCACCACGGTGGTGATCTTGTGGCAAGCCCCGGGCTGCGCTATACGTTGGTCATGGCCAAGGAATTCCAGGTGACGTACGACTGCGCGGACCCGGCGGCGCTGGCGGCCTTCTGGGCCGAGGTGCTGGGCTACCACGTCCAGCCACCGCCGGAGGGCTTCGCCGACTGGCCGGCCGCGCTGACGGCGTGGGGCGTGCCGCCCGAGCAGCACAACAGCCGGTCGGCGATCACTGACCCGGACGGCAAGGGCCCGCGGATCTTCTTCCAGCAGATCCCGGAGGGCAAGACGGTGAAGAACCGCCTGCACCTGGACGTCCGCTCGGCCCCGGGCCTGAAGGGCACGGAGCGGATGGACGCGCTGGAGGTGGAGGCCGCCAGGCTGGAGGCCCTGGGCGCCGAACGCCTGTACCGCCTCGAACCGGACGGCATCGACGAGGGCATCATCGTGCTGGCCGACCCCGAGGGCAACGAGTTCTGCCTGGACTGACGCACGAACGCCGCGGCCCCCGCCCGGAATCCCGGGCGGGGGCCGCGGCGTATGCCGTGGGGTCGTGATCAGGCGGCGACGGGGACCGGCGCGGCGGCCTTCTCGTCCAGCGGGGAGGACGAGGCGGCGGCGTAGGCCTCCTTGTCGAGGATCCCCTCACGGGCGGCGACGATCACGGGGACGACCGCCTGGCCGGCGACGTTCGTGGCCGTGCGCATCATGTCGAGGATCGGGTCGATCGCCATCAGCAGGCCGACGCCGGCGAGCGGCAGGCCCAGGGTGGAGAGGGTCAGGGTGAGCATCACGGTCGCGCCGGTCAGGCCGGCCGTGGCGGCGGAGCCGACCACCGAGACGAACGCGATGAGCAGGTACTCCTTGATGCCGAGCTGCACGTCGAAGATGTTCGCGATGAAGATCGCGGCGAGCGCCGGGTAGATCGCGGCGCAGCCGTCCATCTTGGTCGTGGCGCCGAACGGGACGGCGAAGGAGGCGTACTCCTTCGGGACGCCGAGGCGCTCGGTGACCTTCTGGGTGACCGGCATGGTGCCGACCGAGGAGCGGGAGACGAAGGCCAGCTGGATGGCGGGCCAGGCGCCCTTGAAGAACTGGACCGGGTTGACCTTGGCGACCGTCGCGAGGAGCAGCGGGTAGACGCCGAACATGACGAGCGCCGAGCCGATGTAGATGTCGGCGGTGAACGTGGCGTACTTGCCGATGAGGTCCCAGCCGTAGCTGGCGATGGCGGTGCCGATGAGGCCGACGGTGCCGATCGGGGCGAGGCGGATGACCCACCACAGGGCCTTCTGGAGGAGCTCCAGAGCGGACTCGGCGAGGTTCAGGACGGGCTGGGCCTTGGCGCCGAGCTGGAGGGCGGCGACGCCGGCGACGGCGGCGAGGAAGACGATCTGGAGGACGTTCAGCTCGGTGAAGGGCGTGACGATGTCCTTCGGCACGATGCCGGTCAGGAAGTCGATCCAGGAGCCGTGCCGCTTGGGCTCCTTGCCGTCGGCCGGGGTGAGGCCGGTGCCGGCGCCCGGGTCCGTCAGCAGGCCGATCGCGAGGCCGATGCCCACCGAGATCAGCGAGGTGACCATGAACCAGAGCAGGGTGCGGGAGGCGAGCCGGGCGGCGTTGTTCACCTTCCGGAGGTTGGTGATGGACACCAGGATGGCGAAGAAGACGAGCGGGGCGACGGCCAGCTTGAGGAGCTGGATGAATATGTCGCCGACCTGCTCCAGGGTGGTCTTCAGCCAGCTGACGTCCTGGCTGCGGGCCAGCCAGCCGAAGAGGACGCCGAGCACGAGGCCGGTGACGATCTGGGCCCAGAACGGGAACTTGAAGGAGGCCTTGGCGGGAGCCTGGGCCTGGGGGGACGCGGACACGACACACTCCGGGGGACGCACGGACGTACGGCGGAAGGTTTCTGCAAGGGGTGCGGTACGGCGGCAGCCGGAAAGGGGCCGGGCCGGCCGGGGACCGCTGCTGGGGCGGCTGGGCTTCAGCCTCAGCAGTGACAGCAACAGGCCGCGGACACGCGGCGGCAGAAGTCGACGTGCAGGCGCGCCACGAGCGGGACGCTCGGGCTCATCGGGTGCGCGGCTGCGGTCAACATGTTGGACACGCTAACACTTGGGCTTTGAGAAACTCAAAGAAATGCTTTGAGCACGGATGGCGCGCGGGTGGAACCTGCGGCCCGGCAAGGCCCCGGAAACGCCGAAGCCCCAGCGTGGCGGGGGGTGTTCCCGGCGCTGGGGCGTATCGGTGTGCGCGGCGGCCGCGGGGCGGCTGTGAGGAAGGACTCAGGCGCGCGCGGCGTCGTCGGCCGCGTCCTCCTGGCTGCGGTTCGCGGCGAGCTTCTCCTTCGCACCCGCGACGCGGCCGGAGATCTGCTCGGACATCTCGTCGCGCTGCTTGCGCAGCAGGACGAAGGACAGCGGGGCGGAGAGCACCAGCGCGAGGAGCACGATCCAGGCGAAGTTGGCGTCGCCCAGCCCGGCGGGCACCCAGCCCAGCTTGACCAGGACGGCGACGAGCACCAGGCACCCGACGAAGATGCCCAGGCGCATCGCGGTGTAGCGGATCGTCGCGCTCGGCTTGAGGGCCACGGTGACCCCTCCCTCTCTTCTTACGTCGGCACGTGCCCGTCCAGTGAAGCACGCCGGGCCCCCGCTGCGGCCCGGTGGGGTCAGAGCAGGGGCAGCAGCATCGTGATGTCGTCGCGGTCGTCGCCGGGGGCCACGCGAATGGCGCCGGGCACCCGGCCGACTTCCTTGTAGCCGCACGCCGCGTAGAAGTGCTCCAGTCCGACTCCGCCGCGGCACTCCAGGCGGATGGCCTCGACGCCCTCCAGCGAGCGCGCCGCGTCGGCGAGGGCGGCCATCAGCTCCCGCCCGGCGCCCCTGCCCTGGAGGGCCGGCCCGACCATGACCGTGTACGCCCAGACCCAGTGCTTCCGCAACGGGTGCGCCTCGAAGGCCAGGAAGGCGACGGCCTGGACCGCGCCCTCCCCGTCCCGCCCGACCAGCAGCCGGTGGCGGCCCTCGGCCAGCGCGACGAGGTGCCTGACCAGCGCGGGCCGGATGTCGTCGACGGTGACGGGCGGGACGAAGCCGACCGCGCCGCCGGCGTTGGTGACCTCTGTCCACAGCTGTGCGATGCCGTCGCGCAGGGCGGGGTCGACGACCGGATCGAAGGTGAAGGTAAGGGTCATAGATGGAGAGTATCTATTACCGCCCCGCCGGGCAACGGGCTTTCGCGGACCGGCCGCACGAACACGAAGAGGCCCCGGTCCACAGGGGACCGGGGCCTCGACGGAGCCGAGTCGGCGTCAGACGCGCATCGCCTGCGGGGTCTCGCGCAGGGAGGCGTCCGGACCCGGGTACTCGCGGATGACCTCGTAGCGGGTGTTGCGCTCGACCGGACGGAAGCCGGCCTCGCGGATGAGCTCCAGGAGGTCGTCACGGCCCAGCTTGTTCGGCGTGCCGTAGTTGTCCGCGTCGTGCGTGATCTTGTACTCGACCACCGAGCCGTCCATGTCGTCCGCGCCGTGCTGGAGCGCGAGCTGGGCGGTCTGCACGCCGTGCATCACCCAGAAGACCTTGACGTGCGGCACGTTGTCGAAGAGCAGCCGGGAGACCGCGAAGGTCTTCAGCGCCTCGGCGCCCGTGGCCATCGTCGTACGCGCCTGGAGCCGGTTGCGGACCTTGCCGTCCTTCATGTCCACGAAGTCGTGCTGGTAGCGCAGCGGGATGAAGACCTGGAAACCGCCGGTCTCGTCCTGGAGCTCGCGCAGCCGCAGCACGTGGTCCACCCGGTGGCGCGGCTCCTCGATGTGCCCGTAGAGCATCGTCGCCGGGGTCTTGAGGCCCTTCTCGTGCGCCAGGCGGTGGATGCGCGACCAGTCCTCCCAGTGGGTGTCGTGGTCGACGATGTGCTGGCGGACCTCCCAGTCGAAGATCTCCGCGCCGCCGCCGGTGAGCGATTCGAGGCCGGCCTCGATCAGCTCGTCGAGGATCTCGGAGGCCGTGAGGCCGGAGATCGTCTCGAAGTGGTGGATCTCGGTGGCCGTGAACGCCTTCAGCGAGACGTTCGGCAGCGCCTCCTTGAGGGCGGACAGCGAGCGCGGGTAGTACCGCCACGGGAGGGTGGGGTGCAGGCCGTTGACGATGTGCAGCTCGGTGAGGTTCTCGTTCTCCATGGCCTTGGCCAGGCGGACGGCTTCCTCAATGCGCATCGTGTACGCGTCCTTCTCGCCCGGCTTGCGCTGGAACGAGCAGTAGGCGCACGAGGCGGTGCACACGTTCGTCATGTTGAGGTGGCGGTTGACGTTGAAGTGGACCACGTCGCCGTTCTTGCGCGTGCGCACCTCGTGGGCGAGGCCGCCCAGCCAGGCCAGGTCGTCCGACCCGTAGAGGGCGATGCCGTCCTCACGCGTCAGCCGCTCGCCGGAGCGGACCTTCTCCTCCAGCTCACGCTTGAGCCCCGCGTCCATTCCGGTGTCTCCTCTACCTGTCCCTGTCCAGACCTGTGTACAACCGCCACCAACCGTACTCTCAGGCGTCCTCGGGCAGCTCGCCGACCCGGTTCTCCCACTTGGTGGAGAGCACGATCGTGGTGCGGGTGCGGGAGACGCCCTTGGTGCCGGAGAGCTTGCGGATGATCCTCTCCAGGCCGTCGACGTCGCCTGCGCGCACCTTGAGCATGTACGAGTCGTCGCCGGCGATGAACCAGCAGTCCTCGATCTCCTGGAAGTCGCGCAGCCGGCGGGCCACGTCCTCGTGGTCCGCGGCGTCGGAGAGGGAGATGCCGATCAGCGCGGTGACGCCGAGGCCGAGCTCGGCGGCGGCGACCGTCGCGCGGTAGCCGGTGATCACGCCGGCGGTCTCCAGCCGGTTGATGCGGTCAGTGACGCTGGGGCCGGAGAGGCCCACGAGACGGCCCAGCTCCGCGTACGAGGCGCGGCCGTTCTCCCGAAGCGCCTGGATGAGCTGCCTGTCCACCGTGTCCATTACGTGGAGCCTTCCATTATTCGGCGATCCTGCAAGTTTAGGTATAGAATCAAAGGCACACAGGGTCAACACCCTGTGAATCTTTCAACAGATCAATGACGATCTTCAGGAGTGGTTCACCGTGTACACGATCGAGGCGGCCTACGCGCACATGCGACAGCTCCAGGAGCTGGCCAACCGATCCCGCACCGACCAGCCCGCCGCCGCCCGCCGCGTCGACAAGACCCGTCGCCCCGGCAGCGCCAAGAAGCGCTAGCGCCACTACTCACGGGGGCGGGCGCTGCCAAGCTCCCCCTCCCAACGGCGGTACAGCCCGTGCGGTACACCTGCCGCGTCGAGCACCCGCCCCGCGACGAAGTCCACGAGGTCCTGGATGTGCGTCGCGCCCGCGTAGAACGCCGGTGAGGCGGGCAGCACCACGGCGCCCGCCTCGTCCAGCGCCACCAGATGCTTCAGCGTCTGTCCGTTCAGCGGGGTCTCCCGCACCGCGACCACCAGCCTGCGCCGTTCCTTGAGCGTCACGCTCGCGACGCGCTGGAGCAGGTCCTTCGACAGCCCGAGCGCCACCCCCGCCACACAGGCGGTGGAGGCCGGGACGATCAGCATCCCCTTGACGGGGTACGAGCCCGAACTCGGGCCGGCCGCCAGGTCCCCGGCACCCCAGTACCGCACCCCGTCGAGGTCGAACCCCGCGAAGGTCCCCGGCTTGCCGTCCGCACCGCGGCCCAGCCACTCCTCCAGGTCCGCGCGCCAGTGCGCGTCCCGGAAGGCGATCCCGGTCTCGTCCAGCAGGGTGAGCCGCGAGGCCCGGCTGACCACCAGGTCCACGCTCTCGCCGGCCGCCAGCAGCCCCCGTACCACCGCCGCCGCGTACGGCGTCCCGGACGCCCCGGAAACCCCGACCACCCACGGGGTGCGCTTGCCGTCAGTCATACCTCCGAGACTATCCGGCCACGGCGCGGAGGCACTCTGTAAGGTGTCCGCACGTCCCAGGGGGTGGGACGGCACGAGGGGGAACACCATGAGCACGACGACGGCCGAACCGTCCTGGACCCGCACGGACCGCGCCAAGGCCGCCGCGCAGCTGATGCTGGGCTGGGTGGCACTGCTGTGGCTGATCGAGGCGGTCGACTACGCCACCGGGCACGTGCTGGACGCGTACGGGGTCGTGGGCCGCGACCCGGACACCCTCTCGGGCGTCCTCACCGGGTCCTTCCTGCACTACGGCTTCGACCACGTCGCCTCCAACAGCGTCCCCCTGCTGGTCCTCGGCTTCATAGCGGCCCTGTCCGGGATCCGGCGCTTCCTCGCCGTCTGCGGGCTGATCATCCTGGCGGACGGCATCGGCACCTGGCTGATCTCCCCGTCGGATGCCATGACCCTGGGCGCCTCGGGCGTCGTCTACGGCCTGTTCGGCTACGTGGTGGTCCGCGGGTTCGTCGAGCGCAGGGTGCTGGGCGTCCTGGTGGGCGTGGCCGTCGCCGCGTACTGGGGAGGAACGCTCTTCCTCGGCCTGCTGCCGCTGGACCCGACGATCAGCTGGCAGGGCCACCTGTGCGGGCTGGTGGGCGGCGTACTGACGGCCTTGTACTTCCGCCGCCCGGCCCCCCGGCAGGCCGCAGCGCTCAGCTGACGGCCCCGGGGTCGACGGGGAGCGCCGAGGTGTCGACGGTCAGTTTGCCGAGGCCGGTCTCCACCACGACCGCGTCGCCGTAGGGGATCACGTCACGGCCGCGGTAGCCGTCGGGGCCCGGGTTCCACATGGTGACGCAGTGCGCCTTGTAGGGGTCGAAGACCAGGTAGTGCGGGATCCCGCGCCGGGCGTAGGCCCTGTCCTTGACCTCGTAGTCGTTGCGGACGCTGCCCGGGGACACCACTTCGACGGCCAGCTCGATCAGGTCGGGCGCGTAGGCGCTGAGGTTCTTGCGCCGCTCGGTATCCGGGATGACGGCGAGGTCCGGGCAGAACTCGTTGTCGCCGTCGAGGGGGATCGCAACGTCGGAGATGAAGCCCCACTCCGGTGAAAGCTGCGGCCTCAGGAGGGACTGAACCTCCCAGATGGTCTGGTTGTGATGCGGCTTGACCGGACTCATCACGATGGCGCCCTCGACAATCTCCATCCGGTAGCCCGGGAACATGTCCTCGAACCGGCTGAGCTGCGAGTGCAGGCGGTCGCTCTCCGAGACGGTCACGTCGGCCTCCCTGTCCATGCACTCGATGGTAGGCCGCACGGTAGCTAGACCGTCAGACCCCGCACCACCAGATCGGCCAGCGCGCACACGAACAGGGCAATGCCGATGAACCCGTTGACCGTGAAGAAGGCCCGGTTCAGGCGGGACAGGTCGTGCGGCTTGACGATGGTGTGCTCGTAGAGGAACGCCGCCGCGACGATCAGCAGGCCCAGCCAGAGGAGGACGCCGCCGTCGGTGAGGACGGCGTACCAGGCCAGCAGGGCCGTGGTGACCACGTGGCAGCCGCGGGCGCCCCACAGGGCCGCCGGGACGCCGAAGCGGGCCGGGACCGACTTGACGCCGTCCGCGCGGTCGGAGTCCACGTCCTGGCAGGCATAGATGAGGTCGAAGCCGCCGATCCAGACGCCGATGGCGAGACCGAGGACCACCGCCTCCCACGACCACTCCCCGGTGATCGCCAGCCAGGCGCCGACCGGCCCCATGGCCTGCGCGAGGCCCAGGATGGCCTGCGGGAAGTTCGTGAAGCGCTTGCCGTACGGGTACACCACCATCGGGATGACGGCGACCGGCGCCAGCGCCAGGCACAGCGGGTTCAGCAGGGCGGCCGCGCCGAGGAAGACGGCCAGCGCGATCCCCGCGCCGGTCCAGGCGGACCGCACCGAGACCGCGCCCGTGACGAGCTCGCGCCCGGCGGTGCGCGGGTTGCGGGCGTCGATCTCGCGGTCGATGATCCGGTTGGCCGCCATCGCGAAGGTGCGCAGGCCCACCATGCAGACGGTGACGAGCAGCAGCTCGGTCCAGTGCATGCGCCCGTCCAGCCGGTACATCGCCGTCAGCGCGGCGATGTACGCGAAGGGCAGCGCGAAGACCGAGTGCTCGATCATCACGAGCCGCAGGAAGGCCTTGACCCTGCCGGGTGCCTGCGGGGTGGGGCCGGAGCCGATGATGCCGTCGGCTGTGGTCATCACGCCAGGCTCCTGCGGAATTCTTCGAGGTCGGCGCGGAGGGTGTCCACGGCCTCCGGGGTGATCTCCAGGGTGAGCGGGGGGACCTCCTCGCCCTCCGGCGGGGTGATCCGGGCCCGGAAGGCGCAGTCGTCGCCGGCCGGGCGGCCCTCCAGGCTCAGCACGGGGCCGGCCTCGACGGTGAACGGCTCGGCTTCGGCGAAGGACAGCTCGGCGAGCAGGCGTTCGGCGAAGTCGTCGGCGTCCGCGTCCCGCAGCCCGGGCAGCTCGAAGCCGCCGCCGCCGTCCTCCTCGTCCCACATCAGCGCCCAGACGCCGCCGGGGCCGACGAACTCCTCGGGGCTGACACCCGCCTCCGCGGCGGCCTCGCGGACCTCCGGGTCGGCCGGGTCGAGCTCGGGGCGGACGAGGGCCACGTACGTGGTGTCGTCACCGATGAAGAGGGCGGGGCCGCCCATGGCGATGGGGCTCACAGGCCGTACTCCTTCCAGCGGCGGTCCACGAGGGCCGCCGTCGCCGGGTCGGACTCGACCATGTCGGGCCAGCCGCCGTCGCGGGTGTAGCCCTCCTCCGGCAGCTTCTTGGTCGCGTCGATGCCCGCCTTGCCTCCCCAGAACTGCTGGTAGGAGGCGTGGTCCAGGTGGTCGACCGGTCCCTCGACCACGGTCAGGTCGCGGGAGTAGTCGGTGTTGCCCAGCGCCCGCCAGGAGACCTCGTGGAGGTCGTGGACGTCGCAGTCCTTGTCGACCACGATGATCAGCTTGGTCAGCGACATCATGTGGGCGCCCCAGATGGCGTGCATGACCTTCTGGGCGTGCTTGGGGTACTTCTTGTCGATCGAGACGATCGCGCAGTTGTGGAAGCCGCCCGACTCGGGCAGGTGGTAGTCCACGATGTCCGGCACGATGATCTTGAGGAGCGGGAGGAAGAACCGCTCCGTGGCGCGGCCCAGCGGGCCGTCCTCCGTGGGCGGCCGGCCGACCACGATCGACTGGAGCAGCGGGCGCTTCCGCATCGTCACGCAGTCGATCTTCAGCGCGGGGAAGGGCTCCTGCGGGGTGTAGAAGCCGGTGTGGTCGCCGAAGGGGCCCTCGGGAAGCATCTCCCCGGGCTCCAGCCAGCCCTCGATCACGACCTCGGCATTGGCCGGGACCTGGAGCGGGACCGTCTTGCAGTCGACCATCTCGATCCGCTTGCCCGCGACGAAGCCGGCGAAGAGGTACTCGTCGATGTCGCCCGGCAGCGGCGCGGTGGAGGCGTAGGTGACGGCGGGCGGGCAGCCGAAGGCGATGGCGACCGGCAGCCGCTCGCCGCGCGCGGCGGCGACGGCGTAGTGGTTGCGGCTGTCCTTGTGGATCTGCCAGTGCATGCCGATGGTGCGCTTGTCGTGGCGCTGGAGGCGGTAGAGGCCGAGGTTGCGGACACCGGTCTCGGGGTGCTTGGTGTGGGTGAGGCCCAGGTTGAAGAAGGAGCCGCCGTCCTTGGGCCAGGTGAAGAGGGCCGGGAGCCGGTCGAGGTCGACGTCGTCGCCGGTGAGGACGACCTCCTGGACGGGCGCGGACTCGCCCTTCACCTTCTTCGGCGGTACGTGGACCATCGAGCCGAGCTTGCCGAAGGCCTCGCGGACGCCGATGAAGCCCTGGGGCAGCTCGGGCTTGAGCAGGCCGCCGATCTTCTCGCTGATCTCGCCGTACGACTTGAGGCCGAGGGCCTTCAGGAGGCGGCGGTCGGTCCCGAAGACGTTCATGGCGAGCGGCATCGCCGAACCCTTGACGTTCTCGAAGAGCAGGGCCGGGCCGCCGGCCTTGTTCACTCTGTCGACGATCTCCCCGACCTCCAGGTACGGGTCGACTTCGGCCTTGATGCGCTTGAGGTCGCCCTCCCGCTCCAGAGCCCGGAGCAGCGAGCGGAGATCGTCGTAAGCCATGGAGCCCAGTATCCGTCACCCCATACCCTGGAACCGTCACCGGGGCCCCGCGCGGGCCCGTCGTCACTTCCCGGGAGTCGGTCCCACACCGTGCTGCGCTATCTGCCGTTCCTGCTGATCCTGGCGCTGACCATCTACGCCTTCATCGACTGCCTGAACACCCCGGAGGAGGAGGTCAAGCACCTCCCGAAGACGGTCTGGGTGCTGATCATCCTGCTGTTCTCGATCGTCGGCCCGGTGGTGTGGCTCTTCGCCGGCCGCAAGCGCTCGGCGGTCGGCGGCGGTGGCGGCCGGGCGCGCCGGCAGCAGTGGGTGGCGCCGGACGACAACCCGGAGTTCCTGAAGTCCCTGCGCGAGGAGCAGGAGAGGAACAAGGACAAGGACAAGGGCGAGGACGGCGACAGGGACCGCGACGACCGGGGCAAGGGCGACGCCGGCCAGGAGTAGGCGTCACCGCGCCCAGGGCAGGACGCGGGTGCCCTCGGCGACGTGACGAAAAACGGCCGGAAAGATCATTGAACACGTTCAACACCGCTGGCAGAATCGGCCCATGCCACCGCCGCGCACCCGGCCCCGGATCCGGATCCTCGACACGGTCCTGCGCAACCTGCTCGCGTACGGGGTGCTGACCTGCGCCCTGCTCGCCATGACGGGCGGCTGGGACCCGCAGCGCCACGACACGGGCCCCGTGCCCGCCGTGTACGACGCCGACATCTCCGAGATCGTCGGCACCTGGCGCTGCGTCGACGGCACCGAGGTGGAATTCCGGGCCGACGGCAGCGCCGCCGTCACCCTCCTCGACGGCCAGGAGCGCGACTACGCCGCCGGCTGGCGGCTCTCGGGCCCCGGCTCCTGGCGGCTCACCGCCGAACAGCCCGCCGGCCGCACCCTCGGCCAGCACCTGCGGCTGCGGCTGCCCGCCCCGACCGCCACCGCCTCCCGCGCCGGCACCGGCCCCCCGGCGGGCGCGCCGCAGCGGTACGCGTGGACCTTCGAGCTGCGCCGCGACGGGCGCGGGGCGCTGGAGCTGTACTTCGGCTTCTTCCTCGGGACCGGCCCGGCGCGCGGCGCCTACGTCCTGGAGAAGGACGCGTAGGAGGCGCGCAGCTCCGCCCAGCGGGCGTCGGTCCAGGCCGCCCAGTCCGTCGGGTGCCCGGCCAGGAGGGCCTCCAGCCGCTCGAAGTGGTCGTGCCAGCCGGCCAGGCAGTCCAGGCGCTCCTCGTCGGAGCCGCCGCGCTCGTTCAGGAAGCGGACCACCGTCGAGTCGGTGCCCACCGCCTCCAGGTGGAAGCGGATCCGCCCGTGCTCGGAGACCGTGTACTCGGCGACCCGCTCGGTGTCCCAGGCGGTGACCTGCCCGGACACGGTGGTGCCGGTGTTCAGCCAGCGCAGGGTGACGGCCCCGCCGAGCCGGCGTTCCAGCACGTCCGCCGCCGCCAGCCAGCCGAGCAGCCCATCCGCCGTGGTCAGGGCGGGCCACAGGGCCTCGTACGCGTACGGCAGGTGCATCTCGAAGCGGATGATCCAGCGGCCGGGGCCGCGCGGCTCGCTGGTGGCATGGCTCACAGGAGACATACCACCAGCGTCCCACTCCCCCGGGTCAGACGCCCGCGTACGAGTGCTTGCCGCTGAGCAGGATGTTCACGCCGTAGTAGTTCCAGATCCAGCAGGCGAAGGCGAAGAGTGCCAGGTAGGCGGCCTTGCGGCCCTTCCAGCCGGCCGTGGCCCGCGCGTGCAGGTAGCAGGCGTACGCCACCCAGGTGACGAAGGACCAGACCTCCTTGGGGTCCCAGCCCCAGTAGCGGCCCCACGCGTCGCCCGCCCAGATGGCGCCCGCGACGATGGTGAAGGTCCACAGCGGGAAGACCGCCGCGTTGATCCGGTACGAGAACTTGTCGAGCGAGGCCGCCGAGGGCAGCCGCTCCAGCACCGAGGTGCGGAACCGGCCCGGGGTGCGGCCCTGCTCCAGGTGGCTCTCGTAGCCGTCGCGGAACAGGTAGAGCACCGCGCCGGCCGCGCCGATGTAGAAGACCGCGCCGCAGAAGATGGCGGTGGAGACGTGGATCCACAGCCAGTACGAGTGCAGCGCCGGCACCAGCTGGTCGCTGTCGGTGTAGAGCCAGGTGGTGGCGATGCCGAGGTCCAGCAGGACCGTCGTGACCAGGATCAGTCCGAGCCAGCGGACGTTCTTCTTCAGCGCCAGGAGTAGCAGGTACGCGCCGACCGCGACCGTGGAGAAGGTCACCGAGAACTCGTACATGTTGCCCCAGGGGGCCCGCTCCACCGACATCGCGCGGGAGACCACGCCGGCCGCCTCGATGAGGAAGCCGAGCACGGTCAGCGAGACCGCGATCCGCCCGTACAGGTCGCCCTGCTCGGTGCCGCCGGCCGCGCCCGGGCCGTCCGGGACGTCCCGGGTGCCCGACGCGGAGCGGGTGACGACCTCGGGCTTGTCGAGGACGGCCGTCCCCCCGCCCTTGGTGCGCACCTGGACGGCGGGTGCCGCGCCGGCCGCCGCCTTCGACGCCGTCAGCGCGGCGGCCGTACGGCCCACCTTGCTGCGGCTGCCGAAGACCCACTCGGTGATGTGCGCGAGGAAGGCGAGCGTGTAGACCGCCATCGACGCGTACACCAGCTTGTTGCTGAGATCGGCGAGGCTCTCGTTCGTCGCCGCCGCGAGCAGCGTCGTCATGCGCGCTCCCCTTCTTCCTCTGTGGTTACCGCTTCGGCCGGGCTGGGCGCCCGTTCGTACAGGGCGGCGCAGAGCACCGACAGCTCCTCCGGCAGCTTCGCCGACTCGCTGCGGCCCAGGCCCGCCAGCTCCACGACGGTCAGGCCGTCCTCGCCCGGGACCGCGCGGACCCAGATCCGGCGGCGCTGGATGAACAGGGACGCGGCGAGACCGCCGATGGCGATCACCGCGCCGGCGAGGGCCAGCCCGTTGGCGGGCTGCTGGGTGACCGAGAAGGTCGCCCAGCGCTCGATGCCCTCGAACTTCACGGTGCCCGCGCCGTCGGGCAGGGTCATCGTCTCGCCCGGCAGCAGCCGCTGCTTGAAGAGCTGCCCCTCGGGGTTCTTGAACTCCTGCATCTTGGAGGTGTTCAGCTGGTACACGTTCTGCGGGAGGCCCGCGTCGACGCCGAGGCTGCCGTGGTAGGCGCTGAGGGCGAGGACCGGGAAGTCCAGGGCCGGGAACTGCGAGAGCATCGTGCCCTTGCCCTCGCCCGCGAAGGTCGGCACGAACATGGCGTTGAAGCCGAGCTGTTCCTTGTCGCCGTTCTTGTTGCGGTAGCCGTCCGGGACCTTGACCGCGCCCGAGGAGCTCAGGTTGGCGTCGAAGGGCAGCATCGGCACGGCGTCCTTGTAGATCACCTTGCCGGTGGGGTCGGTCACCGAGATGACCGGCGCGTAGCCGTGGCCCAGCAGGAAGATCTTGGAGCCGTCGATCTCCAGCGGCTTGTTGACCTCGATCTCGGCCTTCTCCGGCTCCCCGTGCGCGCCCTCGCTGTAGGTGACGTACGCCTTGAAGTCGCGCGGGGTGCCCTTCTGCGGGCCGGTCTTCTCGTAGCTCGCGTCGAACTTGTCCAGGGTGAACGAGAACGGCGGGAGGTTGTCGGAGGAGAAGAGGCTGCCGGATTTGAAGTCGTCGTACTGGGTGAGCGTGTTCGAGAAGCCCTTGCCGCGCAGGACGAGCTTGCCGCCCTCGGACTTGAAGAGCTGGCCGGCCGCGAAGGCCACGAGCATCACGATCAGGGCGATGTGGAAGGCCAGGTTCCCGGCCTCGCGCAGATAGCCCTTCTCGGCGGCGACGGCGTCGCCGACGGGCTCCGTACGGAAACCCCGCTTGCGGAGCAGGGCCTTCCCCGCGGTGAGCACCTCCGCCGGGGAGGCCTCCGTGCGCCACGTCGCGTATGCCGGCAGCCGCTTCAGGTGGCGCGGCGCGCCCGGCGGGCGGCCGGTGAGCTGGCCGACGAACTGCCAGGTGCGCGGCACGATGCAGCCGATCAGCGACACGAACAGCAGGATGTAGATCGCGGAGAACCACACCGAGCTGTAGACGTCGAAGAGCTGGAGCTTCTCGGCGACCGGCACCCAGAACTCGTGCTTCTGCTTCCAGTCGGCGACCTTCATCGGGTCCACCTGCGTCTGGGGGACGAGGGAGCCCGGGATGGAGCCGAGGGAGAGCAGGAACAGCAGGATCAGCGCCACCCGCATGGAGGTGAGCTGGCGCCAGAACCAGCGGGCCCAGCCGATCACCCCGATGCCGGCGGGGGCGGCCGCGCTCTCCTCGACGGGCGCCGTGGAGAGCTGCGCTCCGGCGGCGGCGTCGACGGAGTCGCCGTCCGTGTCCTTGTCCGTGACGCTGTCCGTGGGCGCCTCCACGGGCGCCTTGTCGGTCGTACTCATGTCCGTGTAGTCCTCAGATCCCCACCGTGAAGCCTTGGGTCCAGCTCTGCATCTCGTTCACGATGCCGGTCCACATCCCCGTGACGAGCAGCAGGCCGGTCAGGATCAGCATGCCGCCGCCGATCCGCATCACCCATGCATAGTGCTTCTTCACCCAGCCGAAAGCGCCGAGCGCCTTGCGGAAGGCGAGCGCGGCGAGGATGAAGGGCAGGCCGAGACCGAGGCAGTAGACGGCCGTCAGCAGCGCGCCGCGCCCGGCGGTGGCCTGGTCGATGGAGAGCGTCTGGACGGCGGCGAGGGTCGGGCCCATGCACGGCGTCCAGCCGACGCCGAAGAGCACGCCCAGCAGGGGCGCGCCGACCAGGCCCGCCGTCGGCTTCCTGTGGAAGCGGAACTCCCGCATCGTCAGGCCCGGGATCGCGCCCATGAAGAAGAGGCCGAGGACGATCACCAGGCCGCCCATCACCCGGGTGATGACCTCCTTGTTCTCACCCTGGAAGACGTCGCCGAACTGCCCGAAGAGCGCGCCCGTCGAGACGAACACGGCGGTGAAGCCGAGGACGAACAGGCTCGCCCCGGCCAGCATCCGGCCGCGCCGGGCCTCGGCGAGGTCGGCACCGCTGACGCCGGTGACGTAGGAGAGGTAGCCGGGGACGAGCGGGAGCACGCACGGCGAGAAGAACGAGATCAGCCCGGCGAACAACGCGATCGGCAGGGCCAGCAGCAGCGCCCCGTTCAGGACCGTGGTGTTGGCGCCGATCGCCTCGGCGGCCAGCGGGAGGTGCGGTGTCACGCGGTCACTGCTCCGCGAGGAGCGGGTCGATCATCGAGCGCAGCTGCTCCTCGTTGACCGCGACGAGGGTGCGGGCGGCGATCTTGCCCTGCTTGTCGAGGACGATCGTCGAGGGGATGGACTGCGCGTTGAGCGTGCCCTTGGGGAAGCGGAGCATCAGCTTGCCGTCCGGGTCGTAGAGGCTCGGGTAGGTGATCCCGAAGTTCTCTTCGAAGGCGGCGGCGTTCTGCTTGCTGTTGTCGCGGGTGTTGATGCCGACGAACGCGACGTCCTTGCCGCCGTCGGCCATGTCCTTGGAGACCTTCGCGAAGTACGGGGCCTCGGCGCGGCAGGGCGGGCACCAGGAGCCCCAGACGTTGAGGACGACGACCTTGCCCTTGAGGGCGGTCGTGTCGAGCGTCTTGCCCTCGACGGTCTCCCCGTCGAGCTTGGGGGCGTCGACGCGGTCGGCCTTGGCGACGGTGGAGATGCCGCTGGGGCCGGTCACGTAGTTCCCGCCGGCGGACCCGGCCGACTTGCCGCCGCCGTCCGAATCGCCGCACGCGGACAGGGTCAGGGCGCTCGCGAGGGTGATCGCGGTCAGCAGGACGGCGCGGCCGCTGGTCGAGCGGCAGCTGGTTCGAGGTGAACGCGCGCGGCTAAGGCTCATGTGAAAAGTTTCGCATGACCGATTTGCGGATCTTCCGCACCCCCCGACGGGGTGTTAAGGCCCTGGTCAGGGGCTGGCGGAAAGGTTCCGCCAGCCCCCCGGGGGCGGGCCGGGGCCTGGCCGGGGGCGCGGACTCCTAGGCCCCGAAGGCCTTCGACTTGCCCTTGACCGGCTTCGCCCCCGCGAGGAGGTGTACGGGAACGAGGTCCCGCGCCGGCTCGCTGTACCCGACCGACACCAGCTTGTCGTCCTGGTACGTGAACGACGTCAGCGAAGCGAGCGTGCACTGGCGCCGCCGCGGGTCGTGCCACAGCCGCCGCCGCTCCGCGAAGCTCCGTACGATCCAGATCGGCAGCTGGTGGCTCACCGCCACCGCCTCGTGCCCGCGCGCCGCGTCCCGCGCCGCCTCGATCGCGCTCATCATCCGCACGACCTGCTCGACGTACGGCTCGCCCCACGACGGCTTGAACGGGTTCGTCAGGTGCTTCCAGTTGCCGGGCTTGCGCAGCGCGCCGTCACCGACGCCGAAGGTCTTGCCCTCGAAGACGTTGCCCGCCTCGATCAGCCGGCCGTCGGTGGCCAGCTCCAG
Source organism: Streptomyces sp. NPDC040718 (assembly GCF_055593565.1). NCBI lineage: Bacteria > Bacillati > Actinomycetota > Actinomycetes > Kitasatosporales > Streptomycetaceae > Streptomyces > Streptomyces sp. NPDC040718. The sequence goes on from NZ_JBVIXO010000025.1 coordinate 50,565, forward strand.
GCCGTGCACCTTCGCGATCGGCGCGGCCGTCTCCTGCGCCCGCTCCAGCGGCGAGGCCACCACGTAGGTGACGTCCCGGTCCTGGAGGTGCTCGGCGACCCGGTCGGCCATCTGCCGGCCCAGCTCGGAGAGGTGGTAGCCGGCCCGGCGGCCGTACAGGACGCCCTCCGGGTTGTGCACCTCTCCGTGCCGCACCACGTGGACGACGGTGATGTCGCTCATGCGGTCGCCTCCGCGGCGGCGCGCGCGGCGGCCGGCAGCGCGGCCGCGATCCGCTCGACCGCCCGCTCGTCGTGGGCCGTGGACACGAACCAGGACTCGAACGCCGACGGCGGCAGGTACACGCCCTGCGACAGCATCGAGTGGAAGAACGCGTTGAAGCGGAACCCTTCCTGCGTCTTCGCCTCGTCGTAGTTGCGGACCGGGTCCGCGGTGAAGAACACCGAGAACATGTTCGACGCCGTCTGGAGCCGGTGCGCCACGCCCTCCTTCGCCAGCGCCGCCGTCACCAGGCCCTGGATCTCCTTCGAGACCGCGTCGACCTTCTCGTACGCCGCCGCGTCCAGCAGCCGCAGCTGCGCGAGGCCGGCGGCGGTGGCGATCGGGTTACCGGAGAGCGTGCCCGCCTGGTAGACCGGGCCGGCCGGGGCCAGGTGCCCCATGACGTCCGCGCGGCCGCCGAAGGCCGCGGCCGGGAAGCCGCCGCCCATGACCTTGCCGAAGGTCATCAGGTCGGGCTTGACCCCGTCCACCCCGTACCAGCCGGCGCGGGAGGTCCGGAAACCGGTCATCACCTCGTCGGAGATGTACAGCGCGCCGTTCTCGCGGCACAGGTCGGCGAGGCCCTGGTTGAAGCCCTCGGCCGGGGTGACGACGCCCATGTTGCCGGGCGCGGCCTCGGTGATCACGCAGGCGATCTCGCCCGGGTGCGCGGCGAAGGCGGCCCGCACGGCTTCCAGGTCGTTGTAGGGGAGCACGATCGTGTCGCCGGCCTGCGCGCCCGTGACACCGGGGGTGTCGGGCAGGGCGAAGGTGGCCAGCCCGGAACCGGCGGCGGCCAGCAGCGCGTCGACGTGTCCGTGGTAGCAGCCGGCGAACTTGACGACCTTGGCGCGGCCGGTGAAGCCGCGGGCCAGCCGGATCGCCGACATGGTCGCCTCGGTGCCCGAGGACACCAGGCGGACCTGCTCGACGGGCTCGATACGGGCGACGATCTCCTCGGCGAGGGCGACCTCGCCCTCGCCGGGCGTGCCGAAGGAGGTGCCGCGGGCGACCGCCGCCTGCACCGCCTCGATCACCTCGGGGTGGGAGTGGCCGAGGATCATCGGCCCCCACGAGCAGACCAGGTCGACGTACTCGCGCCCGTCGGCATCGGTCAGGTAGGGACCGGTACCGGACACCATGAACCGGGGCGTACCGCCCACGGCGCGGAAGGCGCGCACGGGAGAGTTCACGCCGCCGGGGGTCACGAGGGACGCGCGCTCGAAGAGCGTCTGCGAAACTGGGGCTTCATACGGGTACGGGTAGCTCACACCAGCCATGGTCTCAGAGGCCGCGACAGACTTGCGGACGGGCGTTTCACCGCGCCGCCGCGGGGGAGGTCACTGCCATGATGATCAGGCTGCGTGGCGGGGGCCGCGGGGCCGGGGCAGGCAATACGTGTCGGGTGGAGATATGCAACGCGGTGGTGGACCGGGCGAGGGTACCGACGGCCTCGACCCGCAGCGCGCCCGCGAAGCCCGCCGCCGCGGCAAGCACCGTCGGCGCGCGGCCGAGGCCGCCGATCCCGCACCGGGGCCCGGTCCGGGCCGGGCGCCCGGCGGCGAGGACGACGCGGAGGACACCGGCGGCCTGCCCAAGGGCCGCGGCATGGGGGTGACGTACAAGTACTTCGGCGCCCCCGACGGCGCCACGGCCGCGCGGGTACCGCAGACGATGCGGCCGGAGGAGCTGGGCGGCGACGAGCTCGGCATGGGCGGCATGTTCACCAAGATCAAGCCGGAGACCATGGCCGCGATGGTCCTGACCGGCATCGAGGGCATACCCCTGCACAAGGTGCCCCCGCTGGAGCTCGTCGTCCTGCACCCCGACTACGCGGTGGTCAAGCTGCCCATGACGGTGGTGGACCCGCTGCGCGGGGTGGGCGAGGAGTCGGTGGGCGCGGCCGCCTTCATCTGGTCGACGGTCCCCGACCGGGGCGGCCCGCGCGACGCCTTCAACGTCTACCAGCTGCTGCACGAGTGGCAGGACTTCTCCCACCGCCTCCACGAGAACGGCCATCAGGCCTACTGCCTCGTCTGGCCCTGACCCGGGATCTCATCCACGGTGGGCGGCCTTCCGCGTGGGCGGCCCGCCCCGGACCGGAAGCCGCCCGTCAGGCGGTCGGGGCCACCCTTCTCGGGCAGCAGGCGGTCGTCGAGTGAGCGCAGCTCGCGCCGTCCGAGGCGGGCGGTGATGTGGTTGCGGACCGTGGCCTCGCACCGGAGAGCGGTCGTCGGGCCGGCGGAATTCGCGTCCAGCCATTTCTGCGCGTAGCCGGCGGGCATCTCCTCGGTCGCGCTGAGGACGACCTACGCGCCGTGCCGCAGCTCGGCGTCGACCTCGGCAGCCCGGCTGCCGGCCGCCGCCCCGGTCCCGAAGTTCTCCTTGCGCTGCTGCCCGTCGAGGTAGCGGCGGCGGGCCTCTCGGATGCGTCCGACGCGCTCCGCTCTGACGGCCCAACAGATTTGCATGGCCGTTCAACGCACACGGGTCCCTGACGTCGCGTCACCCATGCAGACCATTTTTCCCGATTTGCGGTCTATTGCCGCGAAATATGCGTGAATACTCTCATGTGACGGCGCATCACATCTCTGGAAGGGACGGTCTGCGGCTCCCGCTCGGGGTGAGCCTTCGCACCGGCGCCGATAGGGGGCCTGCGGCCCTCAGCAGCCATCGTCGCGGGCGCTCGGGATCCTCCTACGGGGGACTGAGACCCGAAGCAACAAGAAAGGTCCTGCCATGGCGTTGGACGCCATCCGGTCGGCTCCACCCGACACAAGTCCCCACCACAAACTGCTCAAACGGGGGGCCTTCGCCCTGCTCCCCACAGCGCTCCTAGCGGCCACCCTGATCCCGACCCTCGCCCACGCCGCAGAAGCCCCCGTGCTGCTGGGGACCACCGCCAGTTACGGGGTCCTGGCCGGCTCTACGGTCACCAACACGAACGACACGGTCATCGACGGTGACCTGGGGCTCTATCCGGGCACGTCGGTGACCGGCTTCCCTCCCGGCATCGTCAACGGAGTGATTCGCGTAGCCCCCAACGCCGCCGCCGCTCAGGCGAAGTCCGACCTCGTCGTCGCCTACGACGACGCGGCAGGCCGGGGGCCCGGGACCATTCTCGCTTCGGACGAGATCGGCGGACTCACGCTGGCGCCCGGCGTCTACACGGCCCCGGCGTCCCCGCCGTCCCTGCAACTCACCGGGACGGTCACCCTCGACGGCCAGGGCGACCCCAACTCCGTCTTCATCTTCCGGATCCCCTCGACCCTGACCACGGCTTCGTCGAGTTCCGTGGCCTTCATCAACGGAGCAAATGCCTGCAACGTGTTCTGGCAGGTGGGCACCTCCGCCACCCTCGGCACGACCACCCAGTTCAAGGGCACCATCCTGGCCATGCAGTCCATCACGCTGAACAACAGCGCCGTGATCGAAGGCCGCGCCCTGGCGCGTGAGGCCGCGGTCACGATGGACAACAACACCATTACGGTGCCGACCTGCGCCGCCGGCCCGCCCGGACCTTCCGGCCCGCCCGGACCTCCCGGCCCCACCGGCAGCCCCGGCCCCACCGGGTCTCCCGGCCCGACCGGCCCGGCCGGGCCGCCCGGGCCGACGGGCTCGCCCGGTCCCACCGGCAGCCCCGGCGCACCCGGACCCGACGGCGCACCCGGACCCTCCGGACCTGCCGGACCCGCCGGCCCCACCGGTAGCCCCGGCGCACCCGGACCCGACGGCGCACCCGGACCCTCCGGACCCGCCGGACCCGCCGGCCCCACCGGTAGCCCCGGCGCACCCGGACCCGACGGCGCACCCGGACCCTCCGGACCCGCCGGACCCGCCGGACCGACCGGTTCTGCCGGACCTGCCGGACCCGCCGGACCCACCGGTTCTGCCGGACCCGCCGGACCCGCCGGACCCACCGGTTCTGCCGGACCCGCCGGACCCGCCGGACCCACCGGTTCTGCCGGACCCGCCGGACCCACCGGTTCTGCCGGACCCGCCGGACCCGCCGGACCCACCGGACCCGTAGGACCCACCGGACCCGCCGGACCCAAGGGCCCTCGCGGCGACAAGGGCGAGAAGGGTGACTCTGGCGATCACGACCACGGCCATCACGGCCACCACGACGGCGGCGACGAGGGCGAACACGGTCGCGACGACTACGACCACGACGATGAGGGTGAGGGCGAGCAGGGTCACGGTCCCGACGACCACGACCAGGGCAAGCCCGGCCACGGTCCCGACGACCACGACCAGGGCAAGCCCCCGTGGGCCGACTTCCTGCCGGGCGGCCTCGACGACGCCCTGGGCCACATGCTTCCCGGCCAGGCGGCCAAGAACGTCAACTTCGCCCACGTGAGCGCCGCCACGGCCCGGCAGCCGAAGCCGGCGTCGCCCGACCTCGCCGCTACCAGCACGAGCAGCGGGACCGGCGTCATGGCCGCTTCCGCAGCCGCCCTGGTATTCGTCGGAGGCTCGGCGGTCTTCGCGATGAAGAGAACCCGCCGAGGTACGGCTCGTCGACAGCACTAGCCGGCACAAGGCCGGTGTGACAGCCTCGCGCCTCTGACCGATCCGTCTCGACAGCGCCCGAAGCCGAGCCCCTGGACACGTCGTCCAGGGGCTCGGTCCTCTGTCTCAGGACGCGTACCGCACGACGCTCACGGCTTCGGCGGGAAGGGCGTGCGGGCGTCTCCCCAGGATTCCGTGGCGACATACAGCTTGATGGCTTCGTCGATGAAGTGACGGGTACTGTCCGGGCTCAGTGCCTGGGCCTGCAGGTGGGCATACATATCGCTGTAGATCCTGACGTCGGATCGTTTCTCCAAATAGAGATCGCTGGTGAACCTTTCCAAATACACCACGCTCACGTCGGTGGCGTCGGCGAACTCCAGCAGCGCGAACTGTCCAGAGACACCGGGATGCGCGCCCGCGTCGTGGGGGAGGACCTGCACGGTGATGTGCGGCTGGGCTCCGAGGTGGGTCAGATGCTCCAGTTGCTCGCGCATGACCTCGCGGCTGCCTACGAGGCGCCGCAGTGCCGACTCGTCCAGTACGGCCCATAAGCGCAGCGGATTGTCCGGGACGCCCAGCCTGCGCTGGCGCCGCAGCCGCACCTGGAGACGCATGGCGGCCTGTTCGGCGGTGGCCTGAGGGATCGTTCCTGCAATGACCGCCCGAGCGTAGGCGGGGGTCTGCAGCAGGCCGGGGATCACCAGGGGCTCGAAGCACCGGATCGCTGCGGCCTCGGCCTCCAGGCCGATGTAGGCGCCGTACGGGATATCGCCGTAGGAATTCCACCAGCCCTGCTGCCCCGATTCCCTGGCCAGCCGCATCAACTGGTCGACAAGCCGCTGGTCCTGGACTCCGTACAGCCCGCAGAGATCGCGCACGTCTCGCGGCTTGATGAGGCGGCGGCCGTTCTCCATGAGACTGATCTTGGGCTGGGAGATCAGCAGGCTCTCGGCCACCTGCGGCGTCGTCATGCCCCTCATCTCCCGGAGCCGACGGAGCTCCGATCCCAGCCTGCGCCTGCTGACGGTGGGATTGACATTGACACCCACGGGCCGTGTACCTCCGCTCGAAACCCTTGCGCTGGCAAGCAGATTGCCATGGCCAGCGCACGTGGATCCACCTTGACCCCGTGTCGTGCAATTGGTTCGCGCCGGGCGCAGAGCGGCCTGAATTTCGTAAATTCCCATCCATACGAATTGCAGACCGCGCAGCAACCGCGACGAGCCCCATTCCGATGAATTTCTGCGCAATATGCCGGCCCCCAGGGACTGCCCCACCTGATCGCGGCCGTCAATCACGCCACCACCGCGCGGGAGCCGGCACCTCGCCCTCTCGCCCTTCCTGGCCACTGACACAGCGCCGAGGCCGCTGCCGGGCCAACGAGGCAGCGCCGTGCGGAATCAGGGCAGGGCCACAGCGACCGCAAGGACGGCCTCCACGGCCGGGCTGCGGACTCCTCCCAACGCCTCCACGAGAACGGCCACCGGCTGCACCGCCTCGCCTGGCCCTGGCGGCCCTGCCCGGGGCGGCCGGGGCCTTCAGGCCTCGCCGCGCACGGCAGCGTTCTCCTGCCACGTGCGGCCGATCGCCTTGACCAGCGCCGGGTACACGCCCAGGTACCGGAAGGGCTTGATCGCCGCCATGTACACGGCGCCCCTTCACCCGTTCTCGCCTCAAACGCCGGCGGGGCTGGACGTTCCAGCCCCGCCGACGATCTCAGCCTCGCCGGCGTTTGAGGCGCGGAGGTCTGGGGGCGGAGCCCCCGGGAAAGCGGGTCCGGGCGCAGCCCGGGGGGCGGAGCGCGGGGGGCGGAGCGCGGGGGGCGGAGCGCGGGGGGCGGAGCGCGTCAGGGGGTCAGGACCACGCGACCCCGGGTGCCCGGGACGGCCAGGGCTTCGTGGGCCTTCGCAGCCTCCGCGAGGGGGAAGGTGTCCGCCACCCGGAGCGTCAGCGCGCCCGCGTCCACCAGGGCGGACAGCCGGGCCAGCAGCGCGCCGTCCGGGGCGACCTCCTGCTCCGCCACCCGGATCCCCCGCTCCGCGGCCGGCGCCGCGCCCGGGATGAGGCCGACGTACGCGCCGCCGTCGCGGACGGAGGCCAGCGCCGGAGCGCCCAGCACCGCCGTGTCCAGCACCCCGTCCACCGGACCGGCCGGCGCCGAACCCCGGGCCACGAACTCCGCCGCGCCGAGCGAGCGCACGAACTCCTCGTCCCCCGCGCCCGCCAGCGCCGTCACCACCAGCCCCGCCCGCGCCGCCAGCTGCACCGCGAGGCCGCCGACCAGGCCGGCCGCGCCGGTGATCAGCACCGAGTCGCCCGGGGCGAGCCCCAGCAGGTCCACGGCCCGGGCCGCCGTCAGGCCGCTCAGCGGCAGCGCCGCCGCGGCCGCGTCGTCCACCGACTCCGGGGCCGCCGCCACCGCCGAGGCGTCGAGCACCGCGTACTCGGCGTGCGTGCCGAGCGGCTTCACCGGGCCGTAGTGCAGCCCGACCACCCGGCGGCCCTCCGTCCAGCCGTCCACGCCGGCGCCGACCGCGTCGATCTCGCCCGCCACGTCCCAGCCGAGCCCGAGCCGCTGCCCGGCCCCGCCGAAGACGCCCGCCCGGACGGCGCCGTCGACGGGGTTCACCCCGGCGGCCCGGACCCGGACCCGGACCTGGCCGGCCCCCGGCTCCGGAACCGCCACCTCGGCCAGTTCCACCCGCTCCGGCCCGCCGAAGGTGCTGACGACCGCCGCCCGCATGGTCCGGATCCGGGTGCGGGTCCGGGTCCGGGTCTGGGTCTGGGTCTGGGTCTGGGTCTGCTGCTGCTCGCTCATCGTTCTCTCCCCGTCGTGTTCGTTCGGCCGTTCCCGATGACCACTAACTTATGGAGAGGTACTCTCTTTTCGTAAGTGCGCACTGCGGAGTGCGTACCCGACCCGGAAGTGGGCACCCCATGGCCACCCGCACCGCCGCCGCCCTCCGCGAGGAGGCCCGCGCCGCCTACGACGCCTTCGTCAAGGAGTGCCCCACCAGCCAGCTCCTGGCCCGCATCAGCGACAAGTGGGTCGGCCTCGTCCTCAGCGCCCTCGGCCAGGCCGAACAGGGCTCCATGCGCTACAGCGAACTCGGCCGCAAGATCCCCGGCGTCAGCCAGAAGATGCTGACCCAGACCCTCCGCTCCCTCGAACGCGACGGCATCGTCACCCGCACCGTCACCGCGACCGTCCCCGTCCGCGTCGACTACCGCCTCACCGAACTCGGCGGCAGCCTCGGCTGCCTCCTCTCCTCCGTCAAACAGTGGGCCGAGAACCACTTCGACGAGGTCAGCGCCCACCGCGAGGCCTACGACGAGGCCGCCGCCACCACCTGAGCCCCCTCCGAAATTCGGCCGCGCCGCCCCGGCCCCCAATGGCATGCTGGGACCGTGAACGGTCCCGGCATCCACCTCACCCTCGCGCCCGAGCTGCGCCTCTTCGCCCCGCCCAGCCGGCGCGTCGACCGCGTACCGACCGCCACCGACGGCGCCTCCAGCCTCGGACACGTCGTCGAATCCGCCGGCGTCCCCCTCACCGAAGTGGGCCGGCTGCTCGTGGACGGGCAGGAGGTCACCGTCTCGTACGTGCCCCGAGCCGGCGAATCGGTCGAGGTGTTCGGCATCGACCGGCCCCAGCAGGTCACCGGCGCCCCGCTGCGCTTCCTCCTCGACGTCCACCTCGGCACCCTCGCCCGCCGCCTGCGCCTGCTCGGCGTCGACGCCGCCTACGAGAACGAGGACATCGGCGACCCCGCCCTCGCCACCCGCTCCGCCGCCGAGCAGCGCGTCCTGCTCTCCCGCGACCGCGGACTGCTGCGCCGCCGCGAGATCTTCGCCGGCGCGTACGTCTACAGCGACAACCCCGACGACCAACTGCGCGACGTCCTCGGCCGGTTCGCCCCCGAGCTCGCGCCCTGGAGCCGCTGCACCGCCTGCAACGGCCCGCTCCGGGAAGCCGACAAGGACAGCGTGGGCGACCGGCTGGAGCACGGCACGCAGCGCTCGTACGACGTCTTCGCCCAGTGCGCCGACTGCGAGCGCGTCTACTGGCGCGGAGCCCACCACTCCCGCCTGGAGCGGATCGTCGGCGACGCCGTGGCCGAGTTCGGCAACGGCGCCACCGTCTGACCCCGTTCGGTTCAGAAGGCGTACGGGTCGCCCGTGTCGAGGGCCAGCACCACGTGCTCGTTGTTGGCGTGGTTGCGGTCGGCCGTGCCGCCGTCCCACAGGGTGTCGATCCGCACGGCCACCTCCGCCGGCCGCTCCCGCAGCCCGAGCAGCAGCGCGATGTGGCGTCCCCGCCCGTGCCGCGGCAGCGGGCCCGTCTCGCACACCACCTCCCGCCGGCCCACCCGCGCGCACCCCTCGGACAGCTCGTGCCGGTCCGCGAGGTCCGCGGACAGCCGCACCCGCACGGTCGCGTTCGGCACCTCGGCCGGCCCCTCGTTCTGCGGCACCATCCACACCTTCAGCTGCCCGTGCGCCAGCCGGACCCGTCCGTGGTAGGCCACGTCGGCCTCCTCGTCCGAACCCGGCCGGGCACCCGCCGGCCCTGCCCCGCACAGCACCAGCAAGCCCGCCACCACCACACTGCGTACGGCACCACGGCGCACCGCCACCACCTCCTCGCGCGGACCGTAGCCACCCCGCCCGACCGCCGATCGGACCATCACACGAATGAGGGCGAGCCGTCCGCCATTCGCCCGGCGGCCCCGCCCCGCCCCCGTGCGTAGGCTTCGAGCCATGCCGATCGCCCGCTCCGCCGCCCTCTTCGCCCTCGCCGCCCTCCTGGAGATCGGGGGCGCCTGGCTGGTCTGGCAGGGGGTACGGGAGCACAAGGGCCGGGCCTGGATCGGCGCCGGGGTGATCGCCCTCGGCCTGTACGGGTTCGTCGCCACCCTCCAGCCGCAGGGCGACTTCGCCCGCGTCCTCGCCGCCTACGGCGGGGTCTTCGTCGCCGGGTCCCTGCTGTGGGGCGTGGTCGCCGACGGCTACCGGCCCGACCGCTGGGACGTGGCGGGCGCGCTCGTCTGCCTCGCCGGGATGGCCGTGATCATGTACGCGCCGCGCCGCTGACCCGGCCTATGCTGGCGGAGATTCGTCCGTACGAACGACCGAACCGGCGGGCGACCCCCGCGACCCCGCGATCCACGAGGTCACCCGCGACCCGCGACCCCCGCGACCCCACGAGGAGCCCCGCCCATGAGCACGCGCCCGGCCACCCGAACCGCCGTAGTCACCGGCGCGAGCAGCGGAATCGGCGCGGCCACCGCCCGGCAGCTCGCAGCGGCCGGCTACCACGTCGTCCTCACCGCCCGCCGCAAGGACCGCATCGAGGCGCTCGCCGCCGAGATCTCCGAGGCCGGCCACGAGGCCACCGCGCACGCCCTCGACGTCACCGACCGGCCCGCCGTCGACGCCTTCGCCGCCTCCCTGGAGCGCTGCGACGTACTCGTCAACAACGCCGGCGGTGCCATCGGCGCCGAGCCCGTCGCCACCGGCGACCCGGCCGACTGGCGCACGATGTACGAGGTCAACGTCATCGGCACCCTCAACGTCACCCAGGCGCTGCTGCCCGCCCTCGTCGCCTCCGGGGACGGCACGGTCGTCGTGCTCTCCTCCACCGCCGGCCACGCCACCTACGAGGGCGGCGCGGGCTACGTCGCCGCCAAGAACGGCGCCCGCGTCCTCGCCGAGACCCTCCGCCTGGAGATCGTCGGCCGGCCCGTCCGCGTCATCGAGGTCGCGCCCGGCATGGTCAAGACCGAGGAGTTCGCGAAGACCCGCTTCCGCGGCGACGCCGCGAAGGCCGAGAAGGTCTACGAGGGCGTCGCGGAGCCCCTCTCCGCCGACGACGTGGCCGACACGATCACCTGGGCGGTGACGCGCCCCAGCCACGTCAACATCGACCTGCTGGTGGTCCGCCCCCGCGCCCAGGCCTCGAACACGAAGGTCCACCGCGAGCTCTAGATGAATGAGTCCGATGTCTGTGCTGGTCGCGACCATGGCGAAGGGCGCCCGTTGGTCAGTGTGTGAAGACAAACCTGGACGCCCTTCTGGC
>NZ_JBVIXO010000026.1:0-42247 GCF_055593565.1 Streptomyces sp. NPDC040718
GCAGGGGGGACCCTGTGGGAGAGTAGGACGCCGCCGAACAATCATTGTGGGAAAGCCCCGCACCTTCTGGTGCGGGGCTTTTCTGCGTTTACGGGCCCGTTCGGGCGCGTTCAGCCGTTTACCGGCACGCGGTTCCCGTCAACGTGAGGTGACTGCTCGTATGGTGGGCCGATGGGCTATGAGCTGGTCATCTTCGACAACGACGGCGTCCTCGTGGACAGTGAGCCGCTCGCCAACACGATCCTCTCCGAGTACCTGACGGAGCTCGGGCACCCCACCACGTACGAGGACTCCCTGCGGGACTACATGGGCTCCGCCGTGCACCGGGTGCACGACCTCGTCCAGGAGCGGACCGGGCAGCAGCTGCCGGCGGACTTCGAGCGGGTCCTCAACGAGCGGGTGTTCGCCGCCTTCGAGCGGGAACTGCGGCCCGTGCCCGGCGTGGCCGACCTGCTCGGGGAACTGTCCGCGATCGGCATGCCCTACTGCGTGGCCTCGTCCTCCAGCCACGAGCGGATCCGCGTCGGGCACCGGGTGTCCGGGATGGACGAGTGGTTCGAAGAGGAGTGGATCTTCAGCGCGGAGGAAGTCGGGAAGGGCAAGCCGGCGCCGGACCTGTTCCTGCACGCCGCCGACATGATGGGCGTCCCGCCCTCGCGGTGCGTGGTGGTCGAGGACAGCCCGCTCGGGGTGGAGGCCGCCCGGGCCGCCGGGATGGACGTCCTCGGCTTCACGTCCATGGTGCCCGCCGACAGGCTCGCCGGTGCCACCGCCTGCTTCGGGGAGATGAAAGAGCTGTCCGCCCTGCTCGGATTGGGTGCGTGATCGCTCTACCCACCAGTAGCGGCGGGGCCTACGCTGTGCCGCCATGACGGTTGACGTACGGCTTCGCCGCGGGCGCGGGGCGCTCGGGTTCAGCTTCTTCGTGCAGGGTGTCGCCTTCGCCCTGCTGGTGACGCGGATCCCGGCCATTCAGGACCGGTACGGGATATCCGACGGGCTGCTGCCCGCCTTCCTCGCCGCCGTGCCGGTCCTTGCCGGGGTGTCCAGCGTCGCCACGGAGCACCTGGTGAAGCGCGTCGCGCCCAGCACGGTGCTGCGGTGGGCGCAGCCCGTCGTCCTGCTGGCCCTGCTCGGGGTGGGGGCCGGCAGCGGGATGTGGCAGGTGGCGGTGGCCCTGGGGGTGTTCGGGCTGGCGGTGGGCGCGCTGGACGCCTCGATGAACATGCTCGGGGTGAGCCTCCAGCGGGCGTACGGGCGCAGCATCATGCTGGGTTTCCACGCCTCGTACAGCCTCGGCGGGATCCTGGGGGCGTCGGCGGCGTGGGCGGGGGCGCACTGGCACCTGTCGCTGTTCTCGGGCTACTTGCCGGCCGTGGTGGTGCTGTTGCCGGTGGCGTTCGCGGGGAGCCGGTTCTACGTGGACGCGGCGGCCGGGGGCGGGAAGGCCGAGCAGGGGTGGCCGGCGGGAGGGGGGAAGCTGCTGCTGCCGTTGTGCCTGGTGATGGCGTGCGCGTACATCGGGGATTCGACGGTGGCGAACTGGAGTGCCAAGTACCTCCAGGACGTGCTGGGGAGTTCGGAGCAGCTGGCGACGGTCCCGTACAACGTGTACATGGTGACGACGCTGGTCGGGCGGGCGGTCGGGGACCTCGGGGTGCGCCGGTTCGGGGCGGCGGCGGTCGTGCGGGCCGGGACGGTGGTGGCGGCCGGCGGGTTCGGGGTGGTGGCGGTGGCGCCGGGGGCCTGGGTGGGGATGCTGGGCTTCACGCTGCTGGGGATCGGGCTGTGCGTGATCGTGCCGCAGACCTTCGCGGCGGCCGGGCGGTTGTTCCCCGGTTCTTCCGACACGGCGGTGGCTCGGCTGAACATCTTCAACTACGTGGGTTTCCTGATCGGTTCGCCGCTGGTGGGCGGGATCGGGGACGCCTGGAACTACCGGGGCGCGATGGTGGTGCCGATGGTGCTGGTGTTGGCGACCTTGTTCTACGCCCGTTCATTCGGCGTCGGCCGGGCCCGATACGGTGTCGGGCATGAGCGGCGAGCCGGTGACCGGGCTGTTGATGTGGGACGAGGCGGTAACGAGGTATGACTTCGGACCGAGCCATCCGATGGACCCGGTGCGCCTGGCGCTGACCATGGGCCTGGTGCGCGCCTTCGGGCTGGACCGGGAGATGGAGGTGCGTGCGGCTCCGGCGGCCGGGGACTCGACGCTGCGGCTGGTGCACCGGGAGGACTACGTGGCCGCGGTGCGGGAGGTGTCGGCGGATCCGGGGGTGGCGGACGGTTCGTACGGGCTGGGGACCATCGACGATCCGGCGTTCCACGGGATCCACGAGGCGTCCGCGCTGATCGCGGGGCAGTCGGTGGCGGCGGCGGAGGCCCTGTGGCGGGGTGAGGCCGGGCACGCGGTGAACTTCGCGGGCGGGCTGCACCACGCGATGCCGGGCGGGGCGGCCGGGTTCTGCGTGTACAACGACGCGGCGGTGGCGATCGCGCGGCTGCTGGAGCTGGGCGCCGAGCGGGTCGCGTACGTGGACGTGGACGTGCACCACGGGGACGGGGTGCAGGCGGCGTTCTGGGACGACCCCCGGGTGCTGACGGTGTCGCTGCACGAGCACCCGCGGACGCTGTTCCCGCAGACGGGCTGGCCGGAGGAGACGGGCGGTCCGGCGGCCGAGGGGTCCGCGGTGAACGTGGCGCTGCCGGCCGGGACCGGGGACGAGGGGTGGCTGCGGGCCTTCCACGCGACGGTGCCGGAGCTGCTGGCGGACTTCCGGCCGCAGGTGCTGGTGACGCAGCACGGGGCGGACACGCACTTCGAGGACCCCCTCGCCCACCTGGCGGTGTCGCTGGACGCGCAGCGTGCGGTGCAGGAGGCGTGCCACGCGCTGGCGCACGAGCACGCGGGCGGCCGGTGGCTGGCGCTGGGCGGCGGCGGGTACGCGGTGGTGGACGTCGTACCGCGGTCATGGACGCACCTGGTGGGGATCGCGGCGCACCGGCCGGTGGATCCGCTGGCGATGGTGCCGCAGTCGTGGCGGGACGAGGTGTACGCGCGGACGCGGCAGGGCGGGCCGGCCCGGATGACGGACGGGCGGACACCGGGATGGCGGGATTGGGACGCCGGCTACGACCCGGCGGACCGTACGGATCAGGCCGTTCTCGCGACGCGGAGGGCGGTGTTCCCGCTGCGCGGGATGCTGGTGTGACGCAGGGTCAGCCCTTGGCGTGGTTACGCCAACTGTGGGGCGGTTCGGCAGAATTGATGAACCGGCAGATCCGGTGCGGCAGCATCGGAGGGTGTTGAGCACCGGCGCGTTGCGTGCGCATCTGCTGGCCGCCCGGTTGGCCGGGCCCGTCGCGACGACGCGGGAGGAGAGCCTGCGCAGTTACCGGCTGTTCGCGGCGGGGGACCCCCGGGTGTTGCTGGGGCTGGAGCCGGAGCGGCGGTGGGGCGTGGGTGACCTGCTGGGGCTGATGGCGGCCAAGTGCGGGGTCTCGGCGGATCCGGCGCACGTCAGGGGCCCGGACATGATCGATCCGGAGCTGACGCTGGCGGCCCTGGAGGCCTTCGCGGAGCGGCTGGGGGCGGCGGCGGGGGCCCGGTCGCCGGTGCTGTTCGGGACGGGGCACCCGCACCGGCTCCTGTCCTTCTACGCCGGTTTGGCGCAGGCGTTGTCGGCGGCGGGATGTGTTGTCCTCACTCCGGCGCAGGGGGTGGATGTCGACATGGCGACCCGGTTCGGCGTACGTCCGCACCGGATCGATTACGTACGGGGGGTCGCGCTGGTGCGGGAGCCCGGCGCGCGGGGGGCCGGGAGTGCCACCGGCGCACACTCGCATTCGCCGCTGCCGGTTCGGATCGCGCTGGGTGCGCTGGCGGAGGCCGGGGGGCCGCTGCCGGAACTGGTGGTGGGTGACCACGGGTGGGTCTGCGGTGCAGGTCAGCTGGGTGTGGAGGCGATCGGGCTGGGCGATACGGATGATCCGGCGCTGTTCGTCGGGGAGGCCGAGGGGCGGGTGGCGGTGGCCGTTCCGCTTGATGACGGGGTGCGCTCGGACTACTACGGCCCGCTCATCCGGCACGTGTTGAATCGCGCCGGACTGTCGGAGCGTCAGGAGTGGCCGTAGCTCCTCTTCCCCACTCGTATCACCCGCCCCTACTCTGGGGAGTGAGCGTGCGACGACGAGGAGTAACCGGAGGGGAAGCCGGTGCCCGTCATGCGCGGAAGGTCAGGTGGGTGTCATGGCTGCTGGCGAGAGGCCTCTCAGTGAGGTTCAGTTCCTGACCGTGGCGGAGGTCGCCTCGGTGATGCGAGTGTCGAAGATGACCGTGTACCGGCTGGTGCACAACGGTCATCTGCCCGCGATCCGGGTGGGCCGGTCCTTCCGGGTCCCCGAGAACGCGGTCCACGAGTACCTCCGGGAGTCCTTCGTGGGGGTGGAGTCGGCCTGATGTCCGGGCCTCCTGCCGGGGCTCGGTAACTCCTGCGGAGGGCTCGGATTACAAGCTCTGACTTTGGGCGGGTAGGCTAGGCCGACGTAGGTCGTGTGGGCCCAGACGCCCCGCACCAGTGAAGAGAAGTGAGCGAGGGTAGTCGTGGGCTCTGTTATCAAGAAGCGGCGCAAGCGGATGGCTAAGAAGAAGCACCGCAAGCTGCTCAAGCGCACCCGCGTCCAGCGCCGTAACAAGAAGTAAACGGCAGCTGTACGTGTTCTCCGCAGCCCCTCCACCATCCTGGTGGAGGGGCTGCGGTGCAGCCGGGGGTACTTCTTCGAGGGAGGCGCTGAGCTCGTGGGGAAGGTCGTGCTCGTCACCGGGGCGTCCCGGCAGCTGGGGGGCCGCTTCGTGCGCCGCGTCCAGCGCGACCCGGAGGTGGAGCGGGTCATCGCGGTCGACGCGGTGAGCCCGCCGCACCGGCTCGGCTCGGCCGAGTTCGTGCGGACGGACATCAGGCAGTCGGCCATCGCCCGGGTGCTCGCGGAGCACGCCGTGGACACGGTGGTCCACCTCGCGGTCACCGGCGGCGCCGCCGCGGGGGCGCCGGGCGGGCGCAGCACCGTCAAGGAGACGAACGTCATCGGGACGATGCAGCTCCTGGGGGCCTGCCAGAAGTCCCCGACGGTACGGCGGCTCGTGGTGAAGTCGAGCACCAGCGTGTACGGGGGCACGGCACGGGACCCGGCCGTCTTCACGGAGACCACGCAGCCGAAGTCGCTGCCGGCGGGCGGCTTCGCGAAGGACGCCGCCGAGGTCGAGGGCTACGTACGGGGCTTCGCGCGCCGGCGGCCGGACGTGGCGGTGTGCGTGCTGCGCTTCGCGAACATCCTGGGGCCGTTCGCGGACTCCGCGCTCGCGGAGTACTTCTCGATGCCGGTGATGCCGACGGTGCTGGGTTACGACCCGAGGCTGCAGTTCGTCCACGAGGACGACGTGGTGGACGTCCTGAGGCTGGCGGCGGGGGAGCCGGAGCGGGGCACGCTGAACAGCGGGACCTTCAACATCGCGGGTGACGGGGTGCTGCTGCTGTCGCAGTGCGCGCGGCGGCTGGGCCGGCCGACGGTGCCGTTCCTGCTGCCCGCGGTGACGTGGGTGGGGCAGGCGCTGCGGGCGGTGGGGGTGACGGACTTCTCGCCGGAGCAGATCCGGCTGCTGACGCACGGGCGGGTCGTGGAGACCACGCAGATGCGGGAGACGCTGGGCTTCCGGCCGATGTACACGACCGCCGAGACCTTCGCGGACTTCGCGCGGAGCCGGGGGAGCGGGCTGCTGCCTCCGGAGCGGGTGGCGCGGGCCGTGGGGCGGGTCGCGGGGCTGTTGAACGTTGACGAGGTTCCCGAGGGAGTGGAGCGATAGTGGCCGACGCCAAGGTCATCCCGTTCGACGAGGACCGGCCGCGCCGGCGGGCGGGTGCGGCCCGGAAGGTGCGGGCGGTCCCGGACCGGCAGGAGCCGGTGGAGCCGGTCGTGGAGGCCCCCGTGAGGGGCGGCGGCGAGGGTGGCTGGGACCGGCGGATCGCGGGCGGGCTGGCGTTCCTGCGGCGGCGGATCACGGGCGAGTACGAGGTCGACGAGTTCGGCTACGACAAGGAGCTGACGGACCAGGTCCTGATGTCCTTGATGCGGCCGCTGTTCGAGAAGTACTTCCGGGTGGAGGTCAGGGGCGTCGAGAACATCCCGAAGGAGGGCGGCGCGCTGATCGTGGCGAACCACTCGGGGACGCTCCCGCTGGACGGTCTGATGCTCCAGGTGGCCGTCCACGACCACCACCCGGCGCAGCGGCACCTGCGGCTGCTGGCGGCGGACCTGGTGTTCATGCTGCCCGTGGTGAACGAGCTCGCGCGGAAGGCCGGGCACACGCTGGCGTGCGCGGAGGACGCGCAGCGGCTGCTGGAGGCCGGGGAACTCGTCGGGGTGATGCCGGAGGGCTTCAAGGGCATAGGGAAGCCGTTCGGCGACCGGTACAAGCTCCAGCGGTTCGGGCGGGGCGGGTTCGTCTCGACGGCGCTGCGGGCGGGCACGCCGATCGTGCCGTGCTCGATCGTGGGGGCGGAGGAGATCTACCCGATGATCGGCAACGCGAAGACGCTGGCGCGGCTGCTGGGGCTGCCGTACTTCCCGGTGACGCCGACGTTCCCCTGGCTCGGGCCGTTGGGGGCGGTGCCGCTGCCGACGAAGTGGACGATCCAGTTCGGCGAGCCGATCCCGACGGACGGGTACGCGCCGGAGGCCGCGGAGGATCCGATGCTGATGTTCAACCTGACGGACCAGGTGCGGGAGCAGATCCAGCACGCGCTGTACAAGCTGCTGGTGCAGCGGCGGTCCGTGTTCTTCTGACGGTGGGGCGGGGGTGCGGGGTGCCGCTGCGCGGAGCTGCTCCCCGCCCCGCCCTTTCTCCGTCTCCCGGGGCTCCGCCCCGGACCCCGCGCCTCAAACGCCGGCGGGGCTGGATTTCCCCGCCGGCGTTCGGGCGTGTTACTCGGCGTCCTCCGCCTGGATGCCCAGACCCGGGAGGAGGCCCGGGAGGAGGGGCGGGAGGGTGATGTCCGGCTGGGGTTGGGCCGGGGGTGCCGAGGGTGGCGGGGCGGACTGGCCGTGCGCGGGCGGGTTGAGCAGGTTGCCCGTGCCGCCCAGGAGGCCGCTGCCGGGGGCCGGGGCGTGGCTGCCGGAGGGGCTGGGCGCGGCCGGGGCCTGCCCCGCCGCGGGGGCGTCCGGTGCCGGTACGGGCTGCTGCTTGCCCGTCGCCGGGGTGCTCGGCCTGGCGGGGGTGCCGCCGGGGCCGCCCCGGTGCTGCTCCGGGGGCTTGGGCAGCATGCTCTGGAGCGGCGCCACCTCATCGTCTATGGCCTGGAAGACGGAGGTCACCTGATCGCCCACGTCCATCAGCTGCGGCGGCAGGTTGGACCGGAGTCGGCCCCACGCGTCGCGGTGGGAGTTGGAGAACGAGGACAGGGTCTGGATCGGGCCGAGCGAGCCGTCCCGCTTGTAGGCCGCCTGGAGCAGCCGGTGGCCCTCCGCCGCGTCGTGCTGCATGCCTGCCAGCGCCCGCCGGATCTCGCCCAGGACCTCGTGGTCCAGGGGCCCGGAACGGCCGCGTTCCATCAGCCGGCGCGCTTCCGACAGGCGGTTCGAGGCCCGGTCGAGGTAGACCTCGCCCCGGTCCGCGCCCTCGTCGGCCATGCCCAGCTTCAGGTCCTCCATACCCAGCTTGACCGGGTACAGGGGATCACCGGGCAGGGCGTCGGTGCTGGCAGCGGCCACTCCGCTGAAGGCCCCTGCGGCCACACCCACGGTGAGGCCCCCCGCTGCGATGCCCTTGGACCAGCGGGAGCGGGGCCGCAATTTCCGGAGCGAGGTCGCCCGGTGGGCGCCGCGGCCGGTCCGCTGCTCGGGCACCAGAGGGTCCGCGGCGGCACCGCCCCCGGCCCTCTCCTCCATCACCATGGCCTCCATGGCGGCGACGAGCTGTGCTCGTTGCACCACTTTGACCTCGGGGTCCAGCACCGGGCGCGGCATTTCGCCGAGCACGCTCGCCAGGGCCAACAACCGGTCGTGGTCGGCGGATTCGGCAGGTGCCTCGGACTGCTCGGCCGCCGGTTCCGGTTCCGAAAGAGCGGACGGGGTCCGATCCTCCAGGGCCTGGGCGAAGGCGTTCGCCCGCCGGTGCGGAGTCACGTTCGCGATCACTGGCGGCACCTCCTCTCGTCATGACGATCGACTCCCCAAGGTGTCCGGAAGGTTGCCTTCCTTGAGCACATCCACACTTTCGGGTGAGCGGCTTCGGGCAGGGCTTGTCCACAGGGAGCCTGCATCCCGCACAACGAGCGGCGCGGCACTTGGGTTACGGACGAAGGATGATCGGACCACAGCGTCATCGAGGGGTCACCGGTAGTGGGGTCGTCTTGTGTGCGGGAGCGGGTCAGCGGGCGTCGTCCGGCAGCAGGCGGGCCAGGGTGCGGACCGCCCGGTACTGGAGCGTTTTGATCGCCCCTTCGTTCTTGCCCATCACCCGGGCGGTCTCGGCGACCGAGAGGCCCTGGAGGAAGCGCAAGGTGACGCACTCCTGCTGCTGGGGGTTGAGTTTCCGCACGGCTTCGAGCAGGGCCGCGTTGGAGAGGGACTCCAGGACGGAGTCCTCGGGGCTGCGCTCCACCTCGTTGGCGTCGAGCATCTCGCCGGTGGTGACCTCCAGGCGGAAGCGGCTGGACTTGAAGTGGTCCGCCACCAGGTTCCGCGCGATGGTCACCAGCCAGGCGCCGAAGTCGCGGCCCTGCCAGGTGAAGGTGGAGATGCGGCGCAGCGCGCGCAGGAAGGTCTCGCTGGTGAGATCCTCCGCGGTCGCCTTGCCGCCGACGCGGTAGTAGATGTAGCGGTACACCGTGTCGCTGTACTGGTCGTAGAGGCGGCCGAAGGCCTCCGCCTCGCCGGCCTGGGCGCGTTCGACCAGGTCCATCATGCGGGCCTGGTCGCTGTCCGCCGTGGGCCGGCGGGCGGTGGGCGTGCTGGTGCCGGCGGAGGCGGCGGAGCCCGCGCGACCGCGTCTGCCCACGGTCGCCCCGCCGTCCGTCAGGGCGTAGCAGGGGCCGGCCGGGCCGAGGCCGGCAGGGACCGCGGCGGCGAAGGCGGGGACGGCGTACGCGGTGGGGACGAAGCCGCGCAGGTGGTCGAGGACCGTTGCGCGCAGCGTAGCCAGGCCCGAGGCGTCAACCCCGACAGGTGGGTACACGGGACTCCCAGAGGCAGAGCTTCCATCACGTGCAGTGCGGGACCGTTCACCCGTCGTGGGGACGGATGGGCGGTGGCATGCGTTTGAGGAGAATAACGCTTCGTACAGGCAGCGCTACACCCAGTTGCCTAAATCACCGGTTACGACACTTCTGTTGCGTGTCCAGGGCATATTCAGGCCCGGTTGGTGATCGATTCCTGATCGCTTGGATGCGCGGAATGGACGCTTCCACGGTGGCTCGCGACCGAGTCGGGCAGGCCGGAGTGCCGCGCCGACGGCGCGGGTAAAGGGGAGCGAATGACCGCCGGGCGGCCCGCGGGAGGGCGGGGGCCCGGCGTTGCTACTTGCGGCGCCGGTGCAGGGCGATGGCGGCGGCCGTGCCGCCCGCGATCGCGCCGACTCCGGCGGCGGCCGGGACGCCGACCTTCACGGCCTTGCGGCCGGTCCGATAGTCGCGCAGCCGCCAGTCGTTGGCGCGGGCATGCTTGCGCAGTTTTGTGTCGGGATTGATCGCGTACGGATGTCCGACCAGGGACAGCATCGGGATGTCGTTGTGCGAATCGCTGTACGCCGCGCAGCGTTCGAGGTCGAGGTCCTCGGCGGCGGCCAGCGCGCGCACCGCCTCCGCCTTCGCGGGGCCGTGCAGCGGCTCGCCCACCAGGCGCCCGGTGTAGATCCCGTCCACGGACTCGGCGACGGTGCCCAGGGCGCCGGTCAGGCCGAGGCGGCGGGCGATGATCGTGGCGGTTTCGACGGGGGCCGCGGTGACCAGCCACACCTTCTGGCCGGCGTCGAGGTGCGCCTGGGCCAGGGCGCGGGTGCCCGGCCAGATCCGCTCCGCCATGTACTCGTCGTAGATCTCCTCCCCGATGGCCATCAGTTCGGAGACCTTGTGGCCCTTGACGATGGAGAGGGCGCTGTCGCGCGCGTCCTGCATGTGCTCCGGGTCCTCGACCCCGGCGAGCCGGAACCAGGCCTGCTGCCAGGCGAAGCGGGCCAGTTCGCGGCGGCGGAAGAACTCGCGCTTGTAGAGGCCGCGGCCGAAGTGGAAGATCGCGGCGCCCTGCATGACGGTGTTGTCGAGGTCGAAGAACGCGGCCGCCAGGTCGTCCCCGTGGACCGGGAACTCCGGCTCCGCGGCTTCGGCCTCCGCTGCCGGGGCTTCGCCGCCGGGGGTTTCCCCGGTGACGGCCGCAGGCGCGGTCTCCGGTCCGCCGGCCGCCTCGGGGGCGTGTGGCGCACCGGCCTGCGCGGTCTTGCGGGCGGCCTCGGCCGAGGCCTCGCCTGCCAGCACGCTCCGCGCCGTCGCGGAGCGCCTACGGGGGGTGAGCCATCCCAGAGCGGCCATGACGCGAGCATAGCCATTGTGTTCGGGAGTTCCCGAACCGCCGGGAAACGGAGCGGTTAACTCTTCGGGCACCACGGCCCGGCGCGGGACAATGGCGGCATGAGCCCTTTGCTGCGCCGTAAGGAGAAGAAGCGTCCCGGGGAGCGGATGGTGACGCTCATCGGGAAGCCGGGGTGCCATCTGTGCGATGACGCCCAGGAAGTGATCGAGAAGGTCTGCGCCGAGACGGGGGCGCAGTGGGAGAAGAAGGACATCTCGCAGGACGAGGAGCTCTACCGGCTGCACTGGGAGCAGATCCCGGTGGTGCTGGTGGACGGTGAACAGCACACCTTCTGGAGGGTGAACCCCGACCGGCTGCGTCGGGCATTGGGAGCCTGACCGTTTCGCCCGTTACCATCGTGGGCGATTTATGGGGACTCGGGGGCGTATCGATGAGGAGTGTGTACCGCTTTGCCCCCCTCGGGATTTGAACGGGTTCGGCCCGTTCCCGGCCCGGGCCCCTACTGCCCAGCCCGCGTGACCCCGGTCACTTTGCTCGGACAAAGCGGACACAATCTTTGTGCACGCGTTCACAAAGACATAGCCTGCATTCGACGGGGCGGTCCTGGGACAAGAGGCCGCCTGCAGCCCCGCTCATCCCGCAGGAGCATCGTGGCAACTGGCCGAACTCACCGACCGGCGACCCGCAGCCGAGGTATTCCCGAGGCCACTGTCGCCCGGCTTCCGCTGTACTTGCGCGCGCTCACCGCGCTCTCCGAGCGATCGGTGCCCACGGTGTCCTCCGAGGAGCTCGCGGCCGCCGCCGGAGTCAACTCCGCGAAGCTGCGCAAGGACTTCTCGTACCTCGGCTCCTACGGCACGCGCGGTGTCGGCTACGACGTCGAGTACCTCGTCTACCAGATCTCCCGCGAACTCGGCCTGACCCAGGACTGGCCGGTCGTCATCGTCGGCATCGGCAACCTCGGCGCCGCCCTGGCCAACTACGGCGGTTTCGCGTCGCGCGGCTTCCGCGTGGCCGCGCTGATCGACGCCGACCCGGCCATGGCCGGCAAGCCGGTGGCCGGCATGCCCGTGCAGCACACCGATGATCTGGAGAAGATCATCGAGGAGAACGGCGTCTCTATCGGCGTCATCGCCACGCCCGCGGGTGCGGCCCAGCAGGTCAGTGAGCGGTTGATCGCCGCCGGTGTGACCTCCATCCTGAACTTCGCGCCGACCGTGCTGTCCGTGCCCGAGGGCGTGGACGTGCGCAAGGTCGACCTGTCCATCGAGCTCCAGATCCTGGCGTTCCACGAACAGCGCAAGGCCGGCGAGGGCGCCGGCGGCGGTTCGGACGCGGACGCCGAGGAGGAGTCCGGGGCGGACACCGTCGCCGCCGCGAGCGGTGCCGCGCCCGCCGCCGCCGTCGAGCCGCCGGCCGGGCGGGCCGCCGCGGCCGCGCGCAAGGGCGGCCCCGAGGGCGACGTGCCGGCGGTGATGCCGGCATGAGTCTGCTCGTCGTAGGCCTGAGCCACCGCAGCGCGCCGGTGAGCGTGCTGGAGCGGGCCTCGCTGTCCGCCGACGCCAAGGTCAAGCTGCTGCACGACACCCTGGCCGCCGAGCCGGCGGCCGAGGCGACCGTGCTGGCCACCTGCAACCGGATCGAGCTCTACGCCGACGTGGAGAAGTTCCACGCCGGTGTCGCCGAGCTGTCCACGCTGCTGGCCCAGCAC
Source organism: Streptomyces sp. NPDC040718 (assembly GCF_055593565.1). Classification (NCBI taxonomy): domain Bacteria; kingdom Bacillati; phylum Actinomycetota; class Actinomycetes; order Kitasatosporales; family Streptomycetaceae; genus Streptomyces; species Streptomyces sp. NPDC040718. The sequence goes on from NZ_JBVIXO010000026.1 coordinate 12,290, forward strand.
AGCGGGGTCGCGCTGGAGGAGCTCACCCCCTACCTGTACGTGCACTACGAGGACCGGGCGGTGCACCACCTGTTCTCGGTGGCGTGCGGGCTGGACTCGATGGTCGTGGGCGAGGGCCAGATCCTCGGCCAGATCAAGGACGCGCTGGCGCTGGGGCAGGAGCTCCACACGGCCGGCCGGCTGATCAACGACCTCTTCCAGCAGGCGCTGCGCGTCGGCAAGCGGGCGCACTCGGAGACCGGGATCGACCGGGCCGGGCAGTCGCTGGTGACCTTCGGGCTGGAGCAGCTCGCCGTGCACCTGCCGGTGGGGGAGTGGGCCGCCGGGAAGCGTGCGCTGGTGATCGGTGCCGGGTCGATGTCCTCGCTGGCGGCGGCGACGCTGGCGCGGGTGGGCGTCGCCGAGGTGGTCGTGGCGAACCGGACCGCGGAGCGGGCGGAGCGTCTTGCGGAGATTTTGGTTGCCTCGGGCACTGGTGTCGCCGCGCGGGCCGTTCCGATGTCGGCCGTCGCCGGTGAGCTCGCGCGGGTGGACGTCGTCGTGTCCTGTACCGGGGCGACCGGGCTGGTGCTGACCGGGGACGACGTCGCCGCCGCCGTGTCCGCTGCCGCTGGGGTGGCGGGCCCTGCGGGGCTCTCCCCCACCCCGCCCCTTCCCGAAACCGGGGGCGAGCCCCCGGCCCCCTCCTGGGGGCTCCGCCCCCGGACCCCCGGGCCTCAAACGCCGGCGGGGCTGGAAGGTGCCGGGGCCGCGCCCCGGACCTCCGGGCCTCAGGCGCCGGCGGGGTTGGAAGGTGCCGGGGCCGCGCCCCGGACCTCCGGGCCTCAGGCGTCGGCGGGGTTGGAAGGTGCCGGGGCCGCGCCCCGGGCCTCCGGGCCTCAGGCGTCGGCGGGGTTGGAGAACGGGGTCGCGCCCCGGGCCTCCGGGCCGGGGACGGCCGACGGCTTCGCCGCGGCCCCGTCCTCGGCGGTGCCGCGGGCGGTGGTCGGCGGCTTCGCCGACGCCGAGGTCGTCGCCCGGCTCGTCGCCGCCGCCGAAGGCGGGCGGCGGATCGCCGATGCCGGGGCCGTGCGGACCATCGCGGCGCCCGCCGCCGTAGAGGGCGACGGGTGTCCCGTCGGGCTGGACGCGCCGGTCGACGCTCCGGCCGGCGGCGGCCGCTCGGCGCTCGCCGGGGTCGACGCCGGGTCGCTCGAACTGCACGGGGCCTGGGCCGATCAGGGTGAGGCCGCCGCGCAGCGGCAGCCGCGCCGGGCGGCGCGGAGCCTGGCCGACGGGGCCGTTCCCGTACGGCTGGCGCTGCTGGACCTGGCCATGCCCCGGGACATCGACGCCGCCGTGCACCGGATCCCGGGCGTGCGGCTCGTCGACATCGAGAGCCTCGCCGAGGCCTCCGCCGACGCGCCCATGGCCGCCGACGTCGACGCCGTGCGCGGGATCGTGGCCGGGGAAGTGGCCGCGTTCGGCGCCGCGCAGCGGGCCGCGCACATCACGCCCACCGTCGTCGCCCTGCGGGCGATGGCCGCCGAGGTCGTCGCCATGGAGGTGGCACGGCTCGACGGGCGGGTACCCGATCTCGACGAGCGGCAGCGCGCGGAGGTCACCCAGACCGTGCGCCGCGTCGTCGACAAGCTCCTCCACGCGCCGACCGTGCGCGTCAAGCAGCTCGCGAGCGAGCCCGGCGGCGCCGGGTACGCGGAGGCGCTGCGCGAACTCTTCGACCTCGACCCTCAGACGGTGGCATCCGTCAGCCGGGCGGACGCGGCCGATCCGATGAACGACGACCCAGGACGGGCATCATGAACACACGTCCCGACCAGCCCCTCAGGCTCGGCACGCGGCGCAGCAAGCTGGCCATGTCCCAGTCCGGGCACGTCGCCGAGGCGGTACGGGCGATCACCGGCCGTCCCGTCGAGCTCGTGGAGATCACGACCTACGGTGACGTGTCCCGCGAGAACCTCGCGCAGATCGGCGGCACCGGCGTGTTCGTCACGGCGCTGCGCGAGGCCCTGGTGCGCGGCGAGGTCGACTTCGCCGTGCACTCGCTGAAGGACCTGCCGACGGCGCAGCCCGACGAGCTGGTCATCGCGGCCATGCCGAAGCGCGAGGACCCGCGCGACGCGCTGGTGGCCCGCGACGGCCTGACCTTCGAGGAGCTGCCCGACGGGGCCCGCGTGGGTACCGGTTCGCCGCGCCGCATGGCGCAGCTGAACGCGTACGCCCGCAGCCTGGGCAAGTCCATCGAGACCGTCGCGATCCGCGGCAACGTCGACACCCGGATCGGCTTCGTGCGGGCCGGTGAGCTCGACGCGGTCGTGCTGGCCGCGGCCGGCCTGAACCGGATCGGGCGTGCCGACGAGGCGACCGACCTGCTGTCGGTCGACAACGTCCTGCCCGCGCCCGGCCAGGGTGCCCTGGCCGTGGAGTGCCTCGCCTCCGACGCGGACCTCATCTCCGCGCTCGGCCGGCTCGACGACCCGCACACGCGGGCCGCCGTGACCGCGGAGCGTGCGCTCCTCGCCGCCCTGGAAGCCGGGTGCAGCGCACCCGTGGGCGCGCTCGCCGACCTGCTGGCCGACGGGCAGATTGTCAATGAAATGCGCCTGCGTGGTGTCGTCGGGACCCTCGACGGTTCGACGCTGGTGCAGCTGTCCACCACCGGTCCCGTGCCCCAGTCGTACGACGAGGCCATGGCGCTCGGCCGCGAACTCGCGGACGAGATGCTGGCCAAGGGCGCGGCCGGTCTGATGGGGGAGCGATCCCTTTGAACCCCTCAAGCCCCACCACCTCCCCCTTCGCGGGCGTAGCCGCCCCCGGGCTCGTCACCTTCCTCGGTGCGGGTCCGGGCGACCCGGGTCTGCTCACGCTGCGCGCCGTGGAGGCGCTCGCCGCCGCGGACGTACTGATCGCGGAGCCCGAGGTGCTAGAGGTCGTACGGACCCATGCGCGGGCGGGCGTCGACACGCCGCAGCTGACGGTCGCTGACGAAGTGTCAGCCGCCGCCGGTGTCCCGGCGATCCGTACTCCGTCGACCGCCGCGGACGTTGCCAATCTTGTCATGGAGGTCGCGCGCTCCGGCAGGCGGGTCGTCCGTGCGGTGACGGGCGACCCCGGACTGGAGGGGAACGCGGCCGCGGAGATGCTCGCCTGCGCCCACCAGGGGATCCCCTTCGAGGTGGTGCCCGGTGTGGCCACCGCCGTCGGCGTGCCCGCGTACGCGGGTGTTCCGCTGCGCGGCGAGCAGGGCGCGGACGTGCGCTTCGTGGACGCCCGGCACGCCTCGGCGCGCTGCTGGAGCGAGGTCGGCACGAGCGACTGCGGCGTCGTGGTCTCGGCGACGCTGGAGACGGTCGCGAGCGCGGCCGCCGAGCTGGTGTCGGCCGGCCGCAAGCCGGAGACCCCGCTGACGGTGACCGTGGGCGGTACGACGACCCGGCAGCGGACCTGGAGCGCGACCCTGGGCACGATCGCCCAGGTGTTCAAGCAGGGCAAGGTGCTCCCCTCGCCCGAGGGCTCGCGGCCGGTCATAGCCGTGGTCGGTGAGCAGGGTGCCGCGGCGCGGCGCGAGGAGCTGGCCTGGTTCGAGTCGAAGCCGCTGTTCGGCTGGCGGGTCCTCGTACCGCGTACGAAGGAGCAGGCCGCTTCGCTCTCCGACCAGCTGCGTTCGTACGGCGCGGTGCCGCACGAGGTGCCGACCATCGCCGTGGAGCCGCCGCGCACCCCGCAGCAGATGGAGCGGGCGGTCAAGGGCCTGGTGACGGGCCGCTACGAGTGGATCGCCTTCACCTCGGTGAACGCCGTGAAGGCGGTGCGGGAGAAGTTCGAGGAGTACGGGCTCGACGCGCGTGCCTTCGCGGGCATCAAGGTCGCCGCGGTGGGCGAGCAGACCGCGGCCGCGCTGGTGGAGTTCGGCGTGAAGCCGGACCTGGTGCCGAGCGGTGAGCAGTCGGCCGCCGGTCTGCTGGAGGACTGGCCGCCGTACGACCCGGTCTTCGACCCGATCGACCGCGTCTTCCTGCCGCGCGCCGACATCGCCACGGAGACGCTGGTGGCCGGGCTGATAGAGCTGGGCTGGGAGGTCGACGACGTCACGGCGTACCGGACCGTGCGCGCGTCGCCGCCGCCGGCGGACACCCGTGAGGCGATCAAGGGCGGCGGTTTCGACGCCGTTCTGTTCACGTCGTCGTCCACCGTGCGGAACCTGGTCGGCATCGCCGGCAAGCCGCACAACGTGACCGTCATCGCCTGTATCGGGCCGGCGACGGCCAAGACGGCGGAGGAGCACGGCCTGCGCGTGGACGTGCTGTCGCCGGAGCCGAGCGTGGGCAAGCTGGCGGAGGCGCTGGCCGCGTACGGGGAGGCGCGCCGGGAGGCGGCCAAGGCGGCCGGCGAGACGGTGGCCCGCCCGAGCGAGCGCCGTCCGGGCGCGCGCCGGCGTCGCGCGACGTGAGGTTAGCGGCTGGAGGGGTCCGGGAGCGGTGTACGTCCCCGGGCCCCTTCGGCGTTCCCGGCGGTCGTCGCGGCGCGGTACCCGTGCGGGGCTGAGTAGCGGGGTGAGTAGCCGCGCGGATGCCGGCGGGGCGGGGTGCGCGGTTCAGTGGGGCCATGACCGAGAACCTCGCCCCCGCCCCCGCCGCCGCAGCCGGAGGCGCCACCGACCGGCGGGCGTTCGTGGCGCCGCTGCTCTCCACGCTGCTGACGGTGCCCATGGGCCTGCTGTCGCTGTTCGGCGCGGGGCTGTCGCCGATGGCCTGCGACTCCTGCGACGAGGAGGCCTCCGACGTCTTCGAAGCCGGCTTCGACGTCGCCTGGCCGGTGTTCCTGGGCGGGCTGGTGGTGGTTCTGATCACCCTGCTGGCGTCCTGGCTGCTGCCGTGGCGGCGCCGCAACTCCGCCCGGCGCGTGGTGCTCGCGCTGGTCGCGCCGGGCTTGGTCCTGTTCAACGCGGCCGTCTTCTACGGGCTGGTGGACTGGCCGGCGTAGGCCCTGCGCGGGCGGGGCGGGGGCGGGCTCTACGCTGAGTGGACTGCTGTCGAAGCTCGAAGAGGCGACTAGAAGATGAGCGCGTACGGTTCCTTCCCCGGTTCGCGGCCCCGTCGGCTGCGCACCACCCCGGCGATGCGGCGGATGGTCGCGGAGTACCGGCTGCACCCCTCGGACCTGATCCTGCCGGCGTTCGTCCGGGAGGGCATCAGCGAGCCGCTCCCGATCTCGGCGATGCCGGGCGTGGTGCAGCACACCCGGGACACGCTGCGGAAGGCCGCCGTCGAGGCGGTCGAGGCGGGGGTCTCGGGGATCATGCTCTTCGGGGTTCCGGCGGACGAGAACAAGGACGCGCTGGGCACGGCGGGCACGGAGCCGGACGGCATCCTCCAGGTCGCGATCCGCGACGTGAAGGCCGAGGTCGGCGACGACCTCGTGATCATGTCGGACCTGTGCCTGGACGAGTACACCGATCACGGCCACTGCGGGGTCCTCGACGAGCACGGCCGCGTCGACAACGACGCCACGCTGGAGCGGTACGCGGAGATGGCGCAGGTCCAGGCCGACGCGGGCGTCCACGTGGTGGGCCCGAGCGGGATGATGGACGGCCAGGTCGGCGTGATCCGCGACGCGCTGGACGAGACGGGCCACGAGGACGTCGCGGTCCTCGCCTACACGGCGAAGTACTCCTCCGCCTTCTACGGGCCCTTCCGCGAGGCCGTCGCCTCTTCCCTCCAGGGCGACCGCAAGACCTACCAGCAGGACCCGGCGAACGCCCGCGAGTCGCTGCGGGAGCTGGCGCTGGACCTGGAGGAGGGCGCCGACATGGTCATGGTGAAGCCGGCCGGTCCCTACCTGGACATCCTGCACCGGGTCGCCGAGGCCGTGGACGTGCCGGTGGCGGCGTACCAGATCAGCGGCGAGTACGCGATGGTCGAGGCGGCCGCGGAGAAGGGCTGGATCGAGCGCGACCGGGCGATCATGGAGACGCTGCTCGGCATCAAGCGGGCGGGCGCGGACACGATCCTGACGTACTGGGCGACCGAGGTCGCGGGCCGGCTGCGCGCGGAGCGCTGAGCCGGAAACCGGTGGGGGTGCGAGCCCGGCGGGCCCGCACCCCCCATTTCGTTCTAGAAGAATGTTCCAGTCCTGCCTTGTGTCCTAGGCTGGCGGGATGGTGAAGCAACAGCGTGGCGCGGCCACGGTCGACCAGCTCCTGACCGCCGCCCTGCGCGTGTACGCCGAGTCCGGCCAGCAGGGATTCACCGTGCAGTCCGTGACGGCGGCCAGCGGGGTCAGCCTCGGCAGCCTCTACCACCACTTCGGCAGCTTCGACGGGCTGGCCGCCGCCCTGTACATCCGCTGCATGGGCGAGCTGTTCGACGCGATGACGGCCGCCGTGCTGCGCTGCCGCACGGCCCGGACCGGCGTACGGGCCCTGGTGCGGGCCTATTTGGAGTTCACCCGGGACCACCGGGACGCCGCGCTCTTCCTGCACGCCTCCGCCTACTCCGGCTACCTCGCGGGGCACGCGGCGGAGATCCAGGCGGCCAAGGAGGCGAAGCTCGGGCCGATGGCGGCGTGGATGGGGGACCGGATGGCGAAGGGTGAGATCCGGCCGATTCCGGGGCCGGTGGTCGAGGTGATGGTGATGGGCCCGCCGTGCGAGGCGGCCAAGCGGTGGCTGGCCAGTACGTACGAGATGGACCTCGACCAGGCCGTGAAGTACCTGCCGGACGTCATCTGGCGCTCCCTGGAGCCCTGACCGGCCTGGCGCGATACCACCGGTATCCAGACCTGTTCTAGAAGATCTTTCTAGAAAAAACTTCCATAAAGGCGGTCCGGGGCGCCAGACTCTCCGTCATGACGAGCGGTCACGACGCAGAACCGCAGCCGGAACCGGAGGCGTTCCTGGAACGCGTCCAGCGGGAAGCCTTCCGGCAGGCCTGCACCACCATGCGCCTGCACGGCGCCCTGCCCAGCAGGCTCTGGGTGTACCGGCATCCCAGGACCGCGCCCCTCGACTCGCTGCCCGACCAGGCGGAGTCGGAGGGCCTGCGCAGACGGCTGCGGCAGCTGGACGCCGACTGCGCCGTCTACGTCCACGAGACCGCCGCCCCTCCGGGTCCCACAGGGGAGGACCTGGGGAGGCTGGTGGTCGCCGTGGGCCTGTGGCCCCGCCGCGGGCTGTCGGGGCTGCGCGTGGCCTCGTACCGCCCGGACGGGACACTGGCGGAGATCACCACGACCGGGCTCCGGCCGCAGGACACCCGCCTCGACGCGCCCTGGCTGCGCGCCTGCCTGCCCGGGCCGCCGCCCGCCGGGGACGGCGCGCGGCCGGGCCGCTTCCACCGGCTGCTGGCCCGCAGGGGGGAGCGGGTGTGAGCGGCGGGGCCGAGGGGGTGCGGGCGGGGCGGGGCGGGCGCACCCTGGAGGGGTAGGCCGACTGTGGAGGTGATCCGCCATGGCCACGCTCGCCGGGTGGCACGTGGAGCTGGAGTTCGACGAGGACGGCCACCGCACCGGTGCGGCGGCCCTGCTCAGACTCGGTGACGGCTGCGAACTGAGGGCGCGCGGCTATGCCATGCGCCACCCCTCCGACCCCGGGCAGCTGCGGGTCGGAGAGGAGATCGCGGGGGCGCGGGCGCTCATGGACCTCGCGTCCCAGCTGCTGCGGAAGGCGCACACGGAGATCGACGAGGCCACGGGCAAGCACTCGTACCCGCTGACCGGCTGACCGGCCGGCGCACGCCCCGCGCCTAGCGGGTCCGGGACCGGAACAGGGTCACCGCCAGGGTGAGCGCCAGGGCGGTGATCCCCGCGCACCAGGCGAGGGCCGTCCACGGGGTGTCGCCGGCGGACTGGTCCAGGAGCAGGGCCCGCAGCGATTCGATGACCGGGGTCAGCGGCTGGTTCCCGGCGAAGCCGTGCAGCCAGGACGGCATGGTCTCGATCGGGACGAAGGCGCTGGACGGGTAGGGCAGGAACATCATCAGGAAGGTGAACCCGCCCGCCGCCTCGGGGGTCTTGGCCAGCAGCCCCAGCGCCGCCGCGAGCCAGGAGATCGCGGTGATGTACGCGACGAGCAGCCCGGCGGCGGCCGACAGGGCGAGCGGCCCGCCCGAGGGCCGGAAGCCGATGGCGAGGGCGACCAGCAGCACCAGGGTGGTGGACAGCAGGTTCCGTACGACCGAGGCCGCGACGTGCCCGGCCAGGACCGGGACCCCGCCGATGTCCAGGGAGCGGAAGCGGTCGATGATGCCGTTCTTCATGTCGTCGGCCACGCTCACGGCGGTGCTCGCCGCGCCGAACCCCGCGCACAGCAGCATCGCCCCCGGGACCACGTACGTCACGTACTCCGTTCCGGTGTCGATGGCCCCGCCGAAGAAGTAGACGAAGATCAGCATCAGCATGACCGGCAGCATCAGGGCGGCGATCAGCGCGTCCGGGCTGCGCCGGCTGATGCGCAGGCTGCGCCCGGCCATGGTGAGGGCGGTGGCGGTCATCTGGCTGCTCCCGTCAGGGCGAGGAAGACGTCGTCGAGGGTGGCGCTGCGCACGGCGAAGCGGGCGATGTCGGTGTGGTCGGGGTCGAGTTCGTCGAGCAGTGCCCGTACCTGGGCGGCGGAGCCGTCGGTGGCCAGGCCCAGCGTCAGCTCGTCGGGGGCGTGGTGCACGGCACGGGCGGCGAGGGCCTCGTAGGCCTTCAGGCTGGTCAGGGTGAGGTCGAGGCGGTGCCCGGCGACGCGCGCCTTCAGCTCGGCCGGGGTGCCCTCGGCGGTGATCCGGCCGGCGTCGAGGACGGTGACCCGGTCGGCGAGCCGGTCGGCCTCCTCCAGGTACTGGGTGGTGAGCAGGACGGTGGTCCCGTCGGCGCGCATCTCCCGTACGACGTCCCAGAGTTCGAGGCGGCTGCGCGGGTCGAGCCCGGTGGTGGGCTCGTCCAGGAAGAGCACCTCCGGCCTGCCGACGAGGCTCGCGGCGAGGTCCAGGCGCCGCCGCATCCCGCCGGAGTAGGTCTTGGTGAGCCGGCCGGCGGCCTCGGTCAGGCCGAAGCGCTCCAGGAGTCCGTCGGCGCGGGTCCGTGCGTCGCGGGCGGAGAGCCCGGTCAGGCGGCCGATCATGCGCAGGGTCTCGATGCCGGTCTGGAGGTCGTCCAGGGCGGCGAACTGCCCGGTGAGCGCGATTCGTTCGCGTACGAGTGCCCGCGCACCGGTGATGTCGTGCCCGGCGACGCTCGCGGTCCCGGAGTCGGGCTCGGTGAGGGTGGCGAGGATGCGGACGGAGGTGGTCTTGCCCGCCCCGTTGGGGCCGAGCAGGGCGAGTACGGAGCCTCGCGGGACGGCCAGATCGAGGCCGTCGAGGACGCGGGTGCCGCCGTAGGACTTGGTCAGGGCGCGGGCGTACAGGGCGTGGTCGTTCACGGGTCATCCCTTCTGCGTATGGGTTACGCGCTTCTGTGTAAGTAATACACAGAACTAGGATGTGGGTCAACGAGACGAGAGGGGAGGGGTGACCGTGGCGAAGGACGAACCGGATGAAACCGGGCTCCCGCTGAGCCTGCAAATGGCCTGGGGCCTGCGCGAACGCCCCGGCAAGGGCCCGCGTCCCAGCCTCACCCTGCCGAAGATCGTCGACGCGGCCGTCGCCCTCGCCGCGGGCGAGGGCGTCGCCGCCGTCTCCATGGGCCGCGTGGCCAAGGAGCTGGGCGTCTCGACGATGTCCCTCTACCGCTACGTCACGGCGAAGGAAGAGCTGTACATCCTGATGTCCGAGGCGGGCGTCGGCACCCCGCCGCCGCTACCGCCCGAGGCGGAGGGGTGGGACTGGCGGGCCCTGCTGACGGACTGGGCCCACTCCCAGCGCACCCTGCTGATGACGAAGCCCTGGATCCTGCGCATCCCGCTCACGGCGGCCCCGGCCTCACCGAACCAGCTGGCCTGGATGGAACGCGGCCTCGCCTCCATGGCCGGCACGGTCCTGGAAGAGGGCGAGAAGCTCTCGGCGATCATCCTGATCGGCGGGCTCGTCCGGAACGAGGCCACCATGGCCGCCGACATGATGGACGCGATCATCAAGGGCGGCCTCCCCCCGGACCAGGTCATGGGCCGCTACGTGAACTCCCTGCGCCTGCTGACCGCCTCCGACACCCACCCCGCCCTGACCCGCCTGCTCGACTCGGCCGCCTTCGCCGGCTCCGGCGAACCCGACTTCCAGTTCCGCTTCGGCCTGGACCGCATCCTCGACGGCCTGGCCCGCCTGATCGCGGAACGCGAGGCACAGGAGGCCCCGCCGAGCGCTTAGCCGCGTACGGGTGCACGCTGGAAGCCAGCGGCCACGGAGGTGATCGCCATGAAGGATGCCGTCGGATGGCACGTCGACGTGAAGTTCGACGAGGACAGCGAACGCACCCGCGCCGCCGCCCTCGTCCGGCTGCCGGACGGGAGCGAGCTGCGCTCTCACGGCTACGCCAGCCGTCACCCCAGTGACGGTAATCAGCCCAGGGTGGGCGAGGAGCTCGCGGCGGCGCGCGCGCTCAACGATCTGAAGGAGCAGTTGCTGACCAAGGCGCACGACGAGATCGACGGGGCATCGGGACGCACGTCGTACCCGATCACGCGCTGATTCCGATTCTGGGCGGTGCCCCTACCGGCCGACCCAGCCGGTGAGCGCCGCCCAGCTCGCGGGGGCGAGGGTCAGCGTGTCGCCGTCCGGGACCTTGGAGTCCCGGACGTGGACGGTGGCGGGGGTGGTGGCGACCTCGACGCACTTGTCGCCCTCGTCGCTGCTGTAGCTGGACTTGAACCAAGTGAGTTCGGTGCTCATAGCTGCTCCTAGCAAGCGGGTCAACAGGCAGCCCGTCTCCTGGGGGTTGAGGGCCTGTGTCCGCAGCATGGCATACCGGCGCGCCATGATGCTTACGTCGTCGGGGCTGCTGATGATCCTGCTGCCTCGCTGGCCTTCGAAGTATCCAAGGTGCTCGTGTTCAGGGGTTTCCAGCATGGTGAAGGGGCCCGAGAGGCCAGGGTGGGCGGTCTGGCCGAAGGGCAGCACCTGGAGCGTGACGTGGGAAAGCTCCATGCACGCCAGCAGATGGCGCACCTGCTCGACGTAGACAGCGTCGCCGCCGATCCGGTCGCGGAGGGCTCCCTCCAGGACGACCAAACTCAGACTGGGTGGGTCCTGTCGATACAGCATCTGCGTGCGCGCCAGCCGCTTGGCCGTCAGGGTCTCGATCTCCTCCTGGGGGAACGCCGGGATGCGGTTGTGGAAGAGGGCGCGCATGTAGCTCTCGGTCTGGAGTAGCCCCGGGATGACGAGGCATTCGTACCAGTCGAGGGAAATCGCCTGCTTCTCCAGCTCCATGTAGTGCTCGGACCAGGTGGGAAGGGGGTCCCGTTCCGGCATCTCATTGGCCGCGATGGTCAGCAGCCCGGGCAGGCCCAGGTGGAGATCCAGCAGCTCGGCGACGTTCGGCATCAGTCGGCGGCGGCCCTGTTCGATGGAGGCGATGGTCTCCTCGTCCACCTTGATCCGGGCGGCGAGTTCCCTCTGGGTCAGGCCTTTGGCGGCCCTGGCAGTGGCAGCCTGTCGGCCGACCATCTTCATGGTCGTCGCGTTCGCGCGCGGGCGCTTCTTCGGTGGCATGGCGATGAACTCCCCGCCCTCGGAGGTGGATTACCCCTTGCTGACCCGTACTCCTCGAAGAGTACGGGCCGACGCACTGTTGCAGACTAGTCACAGTGCGCGATCGTCGTCCCGTGAATCTAAATGCTCAACCCGGCCTGATGCGGGAGCGGTTGTTCCCCCGGGCCTTCCAAACAGTGGGCACCGCGAGGGTGTTCACCCGCGAGACGCTCGCCGCCTGGGACCTTCCCGCTCGCCGCGAGGACATCGTGCTCTGCGTCAGCGAGCTGGCCACCAACGCCCTCCGCCACGGGATCCCGCGCGGCCGCGCGTACCGCCTCCGCCTGCTGAACTTCGGCTGCTGCGTGCGCGTCGAGGTGCACGACAGCGGGCCCGGGCGGTCGCGGATCCTCGGGCGGCCGCACGGCAACGGGCTGCGGATCGTCGGAGCCGTCGCCGACCTGTGGGGGGTGTTGCCGCGCTCGCCCGGGAAGGTCGTATGGGCCGAGTTCCGGTCCGGGGACTGCTAGTTTCGGCTGATCGGAAGATATGGCCGTAGGGGGAGCAATGTCGCGTCCGTGGCGATGGGTCGTGGTCGTGGCGGCCACCGGGATCGGGTTCCTGATCGCCTTCAGGTTCGGGCTCTGGGACCCCTTCGGCTGGTTCCCCGAGAAGGAGTCCGACCGGGCCTCCGTCGCCGCCGGCTTCGGCGGGGCCATGGCCGCCGTGATCGCCCTCGTCGGCGGCTGGTGGGCCGGAGGTTCCGGTGGGGACGGCGGGAACTCCGTACGCCAGCGCGCCCGGGCATCCGGCACCTCTCAGATCACCCAGGACGGCGGTCGCACCGCCCCCGACCGGGTCGACCAGCAGGCCCGCGCCGACGGTGACTCCCGCATCCAGCAGCGCGGCGGCGGTGAGGCCGAGGAGCAGTGCCCGTGACGGCCGAGCAGCGCGCCAGGGCCGGCGGCAACGCGCGGATCACCCAGATCGCGGGTGACCAGATCAACTACGCCCCCGGCGCCGGACCCGCGCCCCGCGCCGGGCTCGGCCTGCCCGAGGCGCCCCCCGTACTCCTCGGACGGGACGGGCCGGCCGAGGAGCTGATCGCCCTCCTCGCCGACGGCGGGCCCACGGTCGCCGTCGTCGCCGGCCTGGCCGGGGTCGGCAAGAGCGCGCTCGCCGTGGCGACGGCGCACCGGGCGGCGGAGCTGGGCTGGTTCGGGGACCGGGTGTTCTTCCTGCGCCTGCACGGCTACGCCCCCGGCGGCGGGCCCGACGCGGTACGGGAGATACTGCGCCTCCTCGGGATCCGGGACGCGGACATGCCGGAGTCCCCGGACGGCCGGGCGGCGCTGTACCGGGCGCGGCTGGCGGAGTACGCGAAGGCCGGGCAGCGGGTGCTGATCGTCGCCGACGACGCGGGCGAGGTGGCCCAGGTCCGGGGCCTCGTACCGGCGCACCCCGGACACCGGCTGCTGATCACCTCCCGGCACCGGCTCGTCGGCCCGGGCTTCTTCGCGCGGGTCGTGCTGCTGGACGAACTGGCGCCCGACCCGTCCTCCGAACTCCTCGCGGGGGCGTTGCTGCGCACCTGGCCGCAGGACCCCCGCCCGGCGGCGGAACCGGACGCCCTCGCGGAGGTGGCCGAACAGTGCGGGCGCCTGCCGCTGGCCCTGACGGTGGCGGGGGCGCTCATGGCGGGAGATCCGGGACTCCCCGTAACGCAGTTGGCGGCCCAACTGGCCGACGCCCGGACCCGGCTGGCGAAGCTGGACTCGGAGCTGGCCGACGGCGTCCGGGCGGCGTTCGACCTCTCGTACGGGCGGCTCCCGGCCGACCAGGCCCGCGTCTTCCGCCTGCTGACGGTGAACCCGGGCCCGGACTGCGCTACGCAGTACGCCGCGCTGCTCACGGGCGAGAGGCCGGCCGACCTGCGGCCGAAGCTGGCGGCACTCGTACGGGCCTCCCTCCTCGTGGAGGAGCCGGTCGGCTCGGGGCGCTGGCGGATGCACGACCTGGTCCGGCTGTACGCACGGGAGCGCGGGGAGGAGTGCGCGGCGGAGGACGGCCGGGAGGAGGCGGTGGACACCCTGTTGGGGTGTCTGGTCATCCAGGCCGAAGTGGCGCAGTACGTCCTCGGCGTGGACACGCGGCGGGCGGCGGGGCCGGATCTGCCGTCGATGGGCGAGGTCCTGGACTGGCTCGGAGCCGAACGGGCCATGCTGGTCGCGGCCGTGGGCTTCGCCGTCGACTCCGGACGGCCGGGGACCGCCGTGGAACTGGGCGGCACCTTGATGTCGTACCTCCAGATCTACCGGTACCGGCAGGACGCGCTCACGGTGGCGCGCCTGCTCCTCGCGGCCACGGAAGGCAGGGGGACCCCCGAGCAGGTCGGGGGGCGGCTGTACGACCTCGGCCTCGCCTGGCTCGGCACGGACCGGCCGCAGGAGGCGGCGGGGCCGCTGACCCGGGCGCTGGCGGTGTTCCGTGAGAACTCCCTGCGCATGGGGGAGGGCAAGGCCCTGAACATGCTGGGCAGCCTGTACGCCGTGGAGAACCGGTGGGCGGAGGCGGAGAAGGTGCTCAGAGAGGCGCTGGACGTCTTCCGGGAGCTGCGTATCCGGCACGCCGAAGGCACCGTGCTGGCCGGTCTCGCCCAGATCTACGAGCACACGGACCGCCTGGACGAGGCCATCGCCGCCTTGCGGCAGTCGGTCTCCCTCATGAACGACCTGGACGACCGCCACCGGGAGGCGTCCTCGCTGAACTCCCTCTCGGACGTGCTCTGGCGGGCCGGACAGCGGGAGGAGGCCGTGGCCGCACGGGAACGGGCGCTGGCCACCCACCGGGAGTTCGGCAACCGGAAGCAGGCGGCGCGGACGCTGACCGCCCTCGCGGAGTCGCTGATCGAGCTGGGACGGGAGGAGGAAGCCAGGGCGCGGTACGAGGAGGCCCTCGACGCCGTCGCGGAGGAGGACCCGCACCGCCAGGGGATGACCCTGGGCAACCTCGGCCTGCTCCACCGCCGCGCGGGGCGGTTGGACCAGGCGCGGGAGGCACTGGAGCGTGCCTGCGGGCTCCTTGCGGAGGCGGGGGACCGGCACAGCGAGGCCGCCTTCGCGGGCGCGCTCGGCCTGACGCTGCACGCCCTGGACCGGCACGCGGACGCCGCCGATGCCTTCGAGCGTGCGGCGGGACTCCACGCGGGGCTCGGCGACACCGAACGGGAGGCGGTGGCCCGGGCGTCCGCCGCCTCGCTGCGCGGACAGGCAGCCCGCCCCCGCCGCCGGTGGCGGCGCCGCTGAGGGGCCCCGCGGGGCCGTCCCCTACCCGCCCTTCGCCGGTTCCCCGGAGCTCCGCCCCGGACCCCACCCCGTCGCCGCCCCCGGCCCCGCCACCGCTACCGATGCCGACGACCCCAGGCCGGAGCCTCGTGCGCGCCGCCCCGCGTGTAGAGGCGGCGCGCGTCCACAGGCTGGGGACGAGTCCTAGGCCGGGTCCTCCTGCATCGACGCCGTGATGACGGAGAACGCGCCGCCCTGCGGGTCGGCCAGGACCGCCATGCGGCCCGCGACCATGTCGAACGCCGGGGCCAGGACCGTCGCGCCCGCGCGGACGGCGGCCGCCTGGACGTCGTCCACGCTGTCCACGTGGAAGTACGGCTGCCAGTGCGGCGGCACGCCCGGCGGCAGCTTGCTCATGTCCATCATCCCGCCCACCGCCCGGTCGTTCACCTTGAACTCGACGTAACCCTCGGCGCCTTCCATCTCCGACTCCGCCGTCGTGACGGGCAGGATCGAGGAGTAGAACGCCGAGGCCGCCTTCAGGTCCCCGGTGGTCAGCTCGTTCCAGATCAGCGCGCCGTGCTCGTTGACGATGCCCGCGCCGTCGAACGTACCGGGCTGCCACAGGCCGACGACGGCGCCCGTCGGGTCGGAGATCACGGCCATCCGGCCGAGCTCCATGACGTCCATCGGGCCCATCATGACCGTGCCGCCCGCGTCGGTGACGGACTTGAGGGTGGCGTCGATGCTGTCCGTGGACAGGTAGGTCGTCCACACGGTCGGCGGCAGCGGGTCCGGCACCGTACCGTCCGGGTTCATCGCCTTCATGATCCCCGCTACGGGCTTCCCCTTGAGGGTGCAGACGGAGTAGCCGCCCTGCTCCGCCGGGCCTACCTCGCCCTGCCAGCCGAAGAGGTCGCAGTAGAAGTCGAGCGCCGCCTGCTGGTCGGGGACCATCAGGTCGATCCAGCAGGGGGTGCCGGGCTTGTAGGGGCCGTTCATGTCGGGCACGGATGCCTCCGTCGGTGGTGCTGGGGCTGGACGGGCCATCCCCTACCCGGCTCCGGCACCCGGAATCGGGCCGAACGGGTGACACCCGGGCCTGGGCGCGGTCCGCCGCCGGTGCCATCGTGGGGGCATGGCGAGTTCGGAGCAGTGGGCCCGGGCCGAAGGGGGCGCCCGGATCCAACAGTTCGTCGTGAGCGGGGACTACTACGCCGGTGCGGGCCGGGGGCCGGTGCCGCCGCGTGCCCTGCCCGACGCCCCCGAGGCGCTGGTCGGGCGGGAGGAGGAGCTCGGGGGGCTGCTGGCCGCGCTGGAGCCCGGCAGCGGGGAGCGGGCCGTGGTCGTCGCCGGGCTCGCCGGGGTCGGCAAGAGCGCGCTCGCCGTCACCGCCGCCGAACGGGCCGTGGCGCGCGGCTGGTTCACCGGCGGGGTGCTCCTCCTGTCGCTGCGCGGGTACGACCCGTCCGGGGCGGTGGGCTCCGGGCAGGCCGTCGGGACCCTGCTGGAGGGCCTGTGCGGTGTGGACGCCGAGCTGCCGGCCGGCCCCGACGGGCAGCTCGCCCGGTACCGGTCGGAGCTGGCGGCCCGTGCGGGGGAGGGGCTCCGCGTGCTGGTCGTCGCCGACGACGCGGGCGACGCCGCCCAGGTCCGGGACCTCGTACCGCCCGGCGGGGACGCCCACCGGCTGCTCGTCACCTCCCGGGACCGGCTCGTCGCCCCGGACTTCAGGGCGCGGGTGCTGGACCTGGAGGTGCTTGCGGCGGACGCCGCCGCGGACCTCCTCGCCGACGCGCTGCGCCGCGTACGGCCCGACGACCCGAGGCCGGGTGCGGAGGCGGTGGCCCTGGCCGAGGTGGCGGGGCACTGCGGGCGGCTGCCGCTGGCGCTGAGCGTGGCGGCGGCGGTCCTGGCGGGCGACCCCGGCCTGCGGGCGGCGCAGCTGGCCCGCCAGCTCGCGGACGCCCGCACCCGCCTGGAGGCCCTGAGCCCCCGCGACCGCGACGGCCTCCCGACCGGGGTGCGGGCCGCGTTCGGGCTGTCGTACGCCCGGCTGCCGGCGGAACAGCAGCGGATGCTGCGGCTGCTGACGGCGGTGCCGGGGCCGGACTGCGAGACCGGCTTCGCGGCCTCCACCTTGCGCGGACCGGTCGCGGAGGCGGACTGGGACACCGCCGTCGCAGGCACGCGGGCCCTGCTGGCCGCCCTCGCCGGCGCCGGGCTCCTCGCGGAGCAGCCGAAGGGCTCCCAACGCTGGCGGATGCACGACCTGGTCCGGCTGTACGCGGCCGAACTCGCGGCGGCGCACGCCGAGGAGGACGGACGGGAAGCGGTCGTGGACCAGGTCCTGACGGTCTACGCCGGCATGATGCTCGGCGCGGAGGACCACCTGCTGCCCCGGCGGCCCGGCGAGCCCCAGGCGCCGAACTTCCCGGATGCCGGGACGGTCCTGCGCTGGCTGGACGAGGAGCGCGCCAACCTGCTGGCCGCCGTGTCCTTCTGTGCCGCACACGGCAGGCCGGCGAAGGCGGCCGTCCTCGCCGTGAGGCTGTCCGGTTACCTGATCAGGCGTCGGCTCTTCGACGACGCGATCGCCAACGCCCGGATCGGAGCCGAGGCGGCCCGGAGGGCCGAGGACGTGGAAGCCGAGCACCTCCTGCTGAGCGCGCTCGCCACGGCGCTGTGGGAGACCTCCCGCTCCGAGGAGGCGGCCGAACTGGGCGAGCAGATCCTCGACTTCTACAGCGCGCGGGACGACGACGTGGCCACAGCCGTGGCCCTGGGGAACCTCGCGTCCTGGCGGTCGGCCGCCGGGCACCCGGAGGAAGCCCGCACCGCGATCGAACGGTCCGTCGACCTCCTGCGGGCGCTGGGCGCGCGCGAGACCGAGGGCGAGGCCCTGACCGCCCTGGGCGTGACCCTGGCCGAACAAGGCCTGACCGCAGAGGCCGCCGACACACTGGAACGCGCCGTGGGCGTGCTGTCGGAGTACGGCGAGTCCCTGAACAGGGCACGCGCGCTCGGCCACCTGGCCTCGGCCCTGGTGGCGGACGGGTGGGCCGGCGAGGCGATCCCCCGATTCCGGGAGGCCGCCGTGATGTTCCGGCGCGTCGGAGAACGGTACGAGGAGGGCGCGGTGATGCTGCAACTCGGCTTGCTGCTCCGGGAGCTGGGTCGCCTCGACGAGGCAGCCCTCGCGCTGTGGGATGCGGCGCAGTGTGCCGCGGCGGCCGGGGCCCACGGCGAAGCAGGCTCCGCCCTGACCCAGATGGGTGTGACCCTGCTCTGGCTCTCGGACGCGGCCGGTGCCGTGTGCGTGCTCAACGAGGCCCTCAGGCAAGGCCGGTCCGCCGACGAACCCACGTGGTCGGCCGACGCGCTGTACGCGCTCGGTACCGCGTACCACCGGACGGGCGACTTCGTCCGGTCCGCGGAGGCATACCGGGAGGCCGCCGCCCTGTTCCGGGAGTCCGGCCGTGAGGAGGACGCGCTCCGCGCCGAGCGGTCGTACGAAGCCGTCCGCCACCGGGGCCTGCGCGGCTGGTGGCGGCGGCTGCGGCGGCGGTGACCCTCACCGCTCCCGCGCCAGCCGGGCCGCGGCCCAGCCGAAGCCGAGGCAGGCCGGGGTGTACACCGCGAGGTTGAGGGCGTGGAAGGGGCTGTCCGGCGGGCTGTCGAGGAGGCCGGCGGCCCAGCCCAGGCCCGCGAGGCCGCGTACGGCCAGGCCCGCGGCCACCGCGACCGTGACGGCCCGCGTCAGTCGGCCGCCGCGACCGTACCCGTGCGCGAGGACGGCTGCTCCGGCGGTCAGGGTCAGCGCGGCCAGCGGGAGGACGACGGGCGGGCCGAAGGACACCTCCGTGCCGAGTACCGCCAGCGACAGGCTCCGCTCCTCGGAGGCGGGCCAGGTGGCGCCGGTGGCCCAGTACAGGTGGACGAGGCCGTCGGCCCCCAGCAGCCCCGCCACCGCGACCGCGGCCCGCCGCCGCGCCGTGCGCTCCATGCCGTTCATGTGCGTGATCCCCTCCGCCGTGCCGCGCCCTGACACACCGAAGAGGACCGGCCCCGGGGGAACGTTCCCCGTGACGCGCGTCACGTGGAAGGCGGGTCAGCCCGGTAAGCGCTTGCCCGCGAGGAAGGCCGAGACGTCCCGTAGACCGCGGCCGGCGCGTCCACCGCGTCCGGGCGCTCCTCCGAGGGGATCGCGGCGGAGGCCAGCAGGCGGCCGGCCCGCTTCGCGTCGTCCTCCTCCGTGTGGCCCGCCCGGCACACCCCGCACGTGTTGCGCGAGGGCCCCGGAAACGCGACGGCCCCTAGAAACCGCCGGGTGCACAGGGGGCCGCCGGGCGGTTCGTCAGAGCTTCTCGGGGGTGCGGATGCCGAGGAGGGACATGCCCTTGGTGAGGGTGCGGGCGGTCAGGTCGCACAGGAACAGGCGGTTCTCGACCTGCTCCGGGGTGTCGGCCTTGAGCACCGGGCACTCGGCGTAGAACGTCGTGTACAGCGACGCCAGCTGGTACAGGTACGCGGCCAGCTTGTGCGGGGCGTACTCGGCCGCGGCCTCGGCGAGCAGGGCGCCGAAGCCGTCCAGGTGCAGGCCCAGGGCCCGCTCGGAGGCCGTGAGCTCCAGCTCGGGGTGGGCGGCCGGGCGGGCCTCGCCCGCCTTGCGCAGGATCGACTGGATGCGCGCGTACGCGTACTGGAGGTACACGGACGTGTCACCGGTCAGCGAGACCATCTGGTCCAGGTCGAACTTGTAGTCGCGCGAGGCGGAGGTGGAGAGGTCCGCGTACTTCACCGCGCCGATGCCCACCTGCGCGGCACGCTCGGCGATCTCCTCCTCCGTGAGGTCCTGGGCCTTCTCGCGGACGACCGCGGCGGCCCGGTCCACCGCCTCGTCCAGGAGGTCGACCAGCCGGACCGTCTCGCCCTCACGGGTCTTGAACGGCTTGCCGTCCTTGCCGAGGACCGTGCCGAAGGCCAGCTGCACGGCCTTGACCCCGTCGTTCAGCCAGCCGGCCCGGCGGGCCGTCTCGAAGACCATCTTGAAGTGCAGCGACTGCCGCGCGTCCACCACGTAGATCAGGCTGGTGGCCGCCAGGTCGGAGACGCGGTTGCGGATCGCGGAGAGGTCGGTGGCGGCGTAGCCGAAGCCGCCGTCGGACTTCTGGACGATCAGCGGGGTCGGGTTGCCGTCCGGGCCCTTGTACTCGTCGAAGAACACGCACAGCGCGCCGTTGGAGCGGACGGCGACGCCCGACTCCTCCAGCAGCTTGCAGGTCTCGACCAGCATGTCGTTGTAGCCGGACTCGCCGACGACGTCGGGGTCCTGGATGTCCATGTCCAGCTTGTTGAAGACGGAGTAGAAGTAGATCTTCGACTCGTCGACGAACCGCTGCCACAGTGCCAGGGTCTCCGGGTCGCCCGCCTGGAGGTCCACCACCCGGGCCCGGGCGCGCGTCTTGAACTCCTCGTCGGAGTCGAAGAGGGCGCGCGAGGCCTTGTAGAGGCGGTTGAGGTTGGACATGGCCTCTTCGCCGGCCGCCTCGCCCGCGTCACCGGCCTTGTGGTCCAGCTCGTGCGGGTGCTCCAGCAGGTACTGGATGAGCATGCCGAACTGGGTGCCCCAGTCGCCGATGTGGTGGCGGCGGATGACCTTCTCGCCCGTGAACTCCAGGATCTCCACCATCGCCGCGCCGATCACGGCGGACCGCAGGTGGCCGACGTGCATCTCCTTGGCCACGTTCGGCTGCGCGTAGTCGATCACCGTGGTGCCGGCGGACGGGCTCAGCGGCACGCCGAGCCGGTCGTCGGCCGCGCGGGCGGCCAGCGTCCTGACGATCGCCTCGTCGGAGACGGTGATGTTGAGGAAGCCGGGGCCGGAGACCTCGACGTCCTTGATCACGCCGCCCTTGTCCAGGCCTTCGAGGACGGTCGCGGCGAGCTCGCGCGGGTTGGCCTTGGCCTTCTTCGCGAGCGCCAGGATGCCGTTGGCCTGGAAGTCGGCCCGGTCGCTTCGTCGCAGCAGCGGGTCGGCGGCACCGGCCTCCGGCAGGGCGGAGGCGAGGGCGTCCGAGACGCGCTGTTCGACGGAAGAAGCGAGGGAAGGGACCGAGGCCATGAGCTGCCGTTCCTGTGAGGTTGCACGTGCGCGTGCACTTGGTTGTTCCGACAAGTGCCGAGTATCCCACGCGGAGGCTGCCCGTTTCCCGGCATATGGCGGCGCGTATCAGTGGGCGGAAGCAACCCCGGAGCGGCCCCTTCCGTCTGGGAGAATGGCCGTAGCCAGCATTCGAGATAGAAGGACGTGTCGTGGCTCAGAGCGCGCAGAGCAGCAGCACAGAGACCGACTGGGTCTCCCGTTTCGCGGACGAGGTCATCGCCGAGGCGGAGCGCCGAGCCCCCGGCAAAGACATCGTCGTCGCGTCCGGACTCTCCCCGTCCGGCCCGATCCACCTGGGCAACCTGCGCGAGGTCATGACCCCGCACCTGGTCGCGGACGAGATCCGCCGGCGGGGCCATGAGGTCCGGCACCTCATCTCGTGGGACGACTACGACCGCTACCGCAAGGTCCCCAAGGGCATCCCCGGTGTCACCGAGGAGTCCCACGCCCAGCACATCGGCCGCCCGCTGACCGCCGTCCCGGCGCCCGAGGGTTCCTCGTACCCGAACTGGGCCGAGCACTTCAAGGCCGCCATGGTCGACTCCCTGGCCGAGCTGGGCGTCGAGTACGACCCCATCAGCCAGACCGAGCAGTACACCTCCGGCGCCTACCGCGAGCAGGTGCTGTTCGCGATGAAGCACCGCGGTGACATCGACGCGATCCTCGCCCAGTACCGCACCAAGCAGAAGCCGGGCGGCAAGAAGCCCCAGCAGAAGCAGGTCGACGAGGCCGAGCTGGAGGCCGCCGAGGGCTCCGGCGCGGCCGGCGAGGACGACGGCAGCGCCGAGGGCGCGGAGTACTTCCCGTACAAGCCGTACTGCGCCGAGTGCAACAAGGACTTCACCAAGGTCACCGCGTACGACGACGAGACCACCGAGCTGACCTACGTCTGCACGGAGGACCAGTTCACCGAGACCGTCAAGCTGTCCGAGTTCAACCGCGGCAAGCTGGTCTGGAAGGTCGACTGGCCGATGCGCTGGGCGTTCGAGGGCGTCGTCTTCGAGCCCTCCGGCGTTGACCACTCCTCGCCCGGCTCCTCCTTCCAGGTCGGCGGGCAGGTCGTCGGCCTGTTCGGCGGCGAGCAGCCGATCGGCCCGATGTACGCCTTCGTCGGCATCTCCGGCATGGCGAAGATGTCCTCCAGCAAGGGCGGGGTTCCGACCCCGGCCGACGCGCTGAAGATCATGGAGCCGCAGCTGCTGCGCTGGCTGTACGCGCGCCGCCGCCCGAACCAGTCCTTCAAGATCGCCTTCGACCAGGAGATCCAGCGCCTGTACGACGAGTGGGACAAGCTGGAGGGCAAGGTCGCCGACGGCTCCGTGCTGCCGGCCGACGCCGCCGCGCACGCCCGCGCCGTGCGCGTCGCCTCCCACGAGCTGCCCCGCACCCCGCGTCCGATGCCGTACCGCACCCTCGCGTCGGTCGTCGACATCACCGCCGGGCACGACGAGCAGACCCTGCGGATCCTCTCCGACCTGGACCCGTCGCAGCCGCTGACCTCCCTCGACGAGGTACGGCCGCGCCTGGACCGCGCCGAGAACTGGATCACCACCCAGGTCCCGGCAGACCAGCGCACCCTGGTCCGCGAGGACGCCGACACCGAGCTGCTGTCCTCCCTGGACGAGGCCGGGCGCGAATCCCTGCGGCTGCTGCTGGAGGGCCTCGACTCGCACTGGTCGCTGGACGGGCTCACCACCCTCGTCTACGGCGTCCCCAAGGTCATGGCCGGGCTGGAGCCCGATGCCAAGCCGACGCCCGAGCTGAAGGTCGCCCAGCGCGAGTTCTTCGCCCTGCTGTACCGCCTGCTCGTGACCCGGGAGACCGGCCCGCGTCTGCCCACGCTGCTGCTCGCGGTCGGGGCGGAGCGGGTGCGCAAGCTGCTCGCCGCCTGATCCCGCACGCCGCGCGCCGCGCATGAGGAAGGGCCCGCACCCCCGGGGGGTGCGGGCCCTTCCGCGTGGTCGCGCCGGCTACGCGATGTGCTCGCTCTCCAGGTCGCGCTGGTAGCGCTGCTTGAGCGCGGGCATCCGCCGCTTGAGCTCGGCCTCGCTGCGCGGGTGCGTCATCCCGAGACGGGCGGAGAGGTGCTTGTCCAGCTCGTCCGGCTCCGGGAACTGGGAGTACTTGTCGATGTACGCCCGGAAGACCTCGTACGCGGCCTCCGCGAACTTCTCCTCCTCGGCGTCGTCCGGCTCCGCCTCCGGCTCCAGCTGCTCCGGCCGCTCCGGCCGCTCCTCGTCCGGGCCGGCCGGGGCCATGACCGGGGTCGGCTCCAGGCCCTCGACGTACTGGGGGTTGTAGTCGCCCTCGTACGTGGCCTGCGGAGCCCGCGGCCCCGCGAACCAGGCGCTGTCGTGCGCGGCCGGCATGGCCGTGGGGTCCACCGCGAACGGGGCCGGCACCGCCGCGGCGGCCTGCCGCGGCTGCACCGCGGCCCGGTCCGGCCCCTCCCGCTGCTCGGGAACCTCCGGCGCCGCGCCGCCGTCGGACCCGTCGGCCCCGGCGGTGGCCGCCGGCGCGGGCCCCGCCTGGGCCGGCACCGCGGCAGAGGTGCCTCCCGCGGCCCCGGGCGCCGCCGGCAGGGCCGGGACGGCGTGCGCGTCCGGGCCCGTCACCGCCGGCCCGGCGGCGACGGCCGGACTCTTCGCGACCGCCGGAGGCAGGAGCACCGGGTCGATGCCCGCCGCCGCCAGCCCCTCGGGGGCCGTCTGCGACAGCGGCACGCCGATCCGGGCCAGCCGCAGCGGCATCAGCGCCTCCACGGGCGCCTTGCGCCGCCAGGCCCGCCCGTACCGGGCCTGGAGCCGCGCCTGGTAGATCAGCCGGTCCTGCTCCATGCCGACGGCCTGCTCGTAGGAGCGCAGCTCCCACAGCTTCATCCGGCGCCACAGTTTGAAGGTGGGCACGGGGGAGAGGAGCCAGCGGGTGATCCGCACGCCCTCCATGTGCCGGTCCGCGGTGATGTCCGCGATCCGGCCCACGGCGTGCCGGGCCGCCTCGACCGTGACCACGAACAGCACCGGGATCACCGCGTGCATGCCCACGCCCAGCGGGTCCGGCCAGGCCGCCGCGCCGTTGAACGCGATCGTCGCCGCCGTCAGCAGCCACGCCGTCTGGCGCAGCAGGGGGAACGGGATGCGGATCCAGGTCAGCAGCAGGTCCAGCGCCAGCAGGACGCAGATGCCCGCGTCGATGCCGATCGGGAACACCAGCGAGAAGCTGCCGAAGCCTTTCTTCAAGGCCAGCGCGCGCACCGCGGCGTACGAACCCGCGAAACCGATGGCCGCGATGACCACGGCCCCGGCGACCACGACACCGATGAGTATCCGGTGCGTACGAGTCAGCTGCATCGCGGCCACCCGCGATCCCCTCCCCTTGTCGAGCTACGGCAGGCACAGCGTACGGGTGACTGCGCGTCACCCGTGCCCTAGGCCCCCTCTTGTCGCAGGGGGTGTCGTTACGACTGCGCCGACGGGGAAGCGGAGGCCGAAGCGGAACCCGACGGAGCCGCGCCCTCACCCGTGTTGGCGGCGCCGACCGCGGCCACCGTCTCCTTGGCCGCGGTGATCGCGTCCTGGAGCAGCTTGCCCTGGTCGGGGGCGCCGGCGCCCTCGTAGGCGGCACCGTTGTAGTCGACGGTGATGACCACGTTCTGGGCGCGGACGACGATCGAGTTGTTGGCGAAGTCGACGTCCTTCTTCACGCCGAAGACCACGGAGGTGGCCGCGTCGCCCACGCCCTCGGCCGGCTCGGCCTTGACGTCGTGCGCGCCCTCGGTGGTCTTCGCCAGCTCGATCTGCTTGTTGAACTGGTCCTCCGCGCGCTTGTTGCCGCTGCCGAGGGAGGCGTGCGAGTCGTAGCGGACCAGGGAGACGGAGAGCCAGCGGTACTGCGAGCCCTTCGCGCCGTCCGTCTTGAGGCCGTTCCAGGAGCAGCTGGCGCGGTTGGACAGGTCGTTCGACTTGGCCGCCGTGCCGTTCTTCTCCTTCGCCTCGGGCACGAGCGAGTCGATGCTCTTGCCGGTCACCGCCTTGCACGGGTCCGGCAGCTTCGCGAAGGCCACCTTCTCCAGCGGAGCCGCGGACTTCGCGTTCGGCTTGGCGGACGAGGAGGAATCGGACTTCTTGCCGGAGTCCTTGGCACCCGAGGACTTGTCCGAGTCGGACGAGCAGCCGGCGACGGTGAGGATCACCGGGACGGCTGCGCAGGCGAGAACGCGGGTGAGGCGCGAGGCTGATCGGTGCATGGTTCCTTCAGACGTTGGGGTCTTCTTCGGGGCGCGTTACGGGCGCTGGACCCGAGCAACGGTAGCCCGAGCGGGCGCCCGGCTGCTGTGCGCGCCGTCACGCGGGGCGTGCGCGCCCCCTCGGGGCGGCGCTGTCACTCGTTGAAACGCTCGGCCAGGGCCTGCGCCAACTGGCGTGCCTTCTCCTGCGTGTCCGCGCTCGGGGGGACCGAGCCCGGTCCGGACGGCTGGACGCTGTACTCGACGGTGACGAGGACGTTCGAGGTGCGGAACACGATCCGCACCGTCCGCGCCTGGGCGGCGGTGGCGCCGGCCGCGCCGAGCTTGTCGTCGAGGAACGCCTCGCTGCCGAGCCCCTCCAGTACGCGCGACCCGAGCTCGGGCGGCGCGGTCGGGGAGGGCGGCGCGGACGGCGAAGCGGAACCGGGAGCGGAGGCGGCCGGGGAGGGTGCGGTGCTGCCGCCGGGGGTGGTGGCGGGGGGCGTGCTGGGGCCCGTACTCGTATTCGTACCGTTACCGGAGGCGCCGGGGGTCGGGCTTCCCGAGGGTCCCGTCGGTCCCGTGGGTCCCGTCGGTCCGGGGAAGGGCAGCTTCGCGTCGGTCAGCCGGCGCACGTACACCTGGCGGGCCTTGTCGTCGTCGCTCGTCGTGGCGCGGTCGTACGAGACCACGCGCTCGAAGGTGACGGACAGCAGCAGGTTCCCCTCGGGGGTCTGCGCGTTCCAGCGGCAGCCGACGTGCCGGTCCCCGTCGTACGAGGCGTCCGCGGTCCCGGCGTAGAGCCGGTCGCGCTGCTCCGTGGTGAGGGAGTCGGCGGCCGGGAGCATGGCCTTGAGCCGCTTGGGATCGGCGGCCTTGCAGGGCTGCGGCAGGCTGCGGTACTTGCCGGGCTGCGCGGGGGCGGCGGTGCTCCCGCCGCCCTTCGGGTCGCTCGTCCCGATGCCGTTGCCGTCGGTGCAGCCGGTGAGCCCGGCCGCTCCGGCCACGAGCGCGGTGAGCATCGCGATGCCCGGCAGGACTCGGCGACGACGCACCGGCATCCGGTGTACCGGCATTGGGTCCACGTCCACTGGCTCCCCTTGGCTCCCTCGGGAAAATCCGTTGCCGCGACTTGGGCACGGATGGACACAATGTCTATCGCACACGCACGTGCCGGCGCCGGTTCCCTGTCTGCTTTGGGGTGATGAGCGCGGCTTTTCGCGTATTCATACTTTTCTGTGGATTTCAGGGGATTGTTGTCTTATGTCGTATGTAGAGGTACCCGGGGCGCAGGTCCCGATCCGGATGTGGGCGGATCCGGCGTCGGTCGAGGACAGCGCGATGCGGCAGCTCCAGAACACGGCCGGGCTGCCCTGGATCAAGGGCCTGGCCGTGATGCCGGACGTGCACTACGGAAAGGGCGCCACGGTCGGCTCGGTGATCGCGATGAAGGACGCGGTCTGCCCGGCGGCGGTCGGCGTCGACATCGGCTGCGGCATGTCGGCGGTCAGGACGTCGCTGACGGCGAACGACCTCCCGGGGGACCTGTCGAAGCTGCGCTCGCGCATCGAGCGGGCGATCCCCGTGGGCGCGGGCATGCACCGCGAGCCGGTGGACCCGTCACGGCTGTACGGCTTCTCGGAGGCGGGCTTCGGGGACCTGTGGGAGCGCTTCGACCACCTCGCGGACGAGGTCAAGTTCCGGCGGGACCGGGCGCTGCGGCAAACCGGAACACTTGGCTCCGGAAACCACTTCATCGAGGTCACGATCGATGAGTCCGGGGTGGTGTGGCTGATGCTGCACTCGGGCTCGCGCGGCATCGGCAACGAGCTCGCCGCCCACCACATCGGTGTGGCACGGGGGCTGTCGCACAACCAGAACCTCGTGGACCGGGACCTCGCGGTGTTCCTCGCGGCGACCCCGGAGATGGACGCGTACCGCAGCGACCTCTTCTGGGCGCAGGAGTACGCGAAGTACAACCGCGCGGCGATGATGAGCCTGCTCAAGGAGGTCGTCCGCAAGGAGTTCCGCAAGGCGAAGGTCTCCTTCGAGCGGGAGATCAGCTGCCACCACAACTACGTGGCGGAGGAGCGGTACGACGGCATGGACCTGCTGGTCACCCGCAAGGGCGCGATCCGCGCCGGCAGCGGCGAGTACGGGATCATCCCGGGCTCGATGGGCACGGGCTCGTACATCGTGAAGGGGCTCGGGAACGAGAAGGCCTTCAACTCCGCCTCGCACGGAGCGGGCCGCAAGATGAGCCGGACGGCGGCGAAGAAGCGGTTCTCGACGCGGGACCTGGCGGAGCAGACGCAGGGCGTGGAGTGCCGCAAGGACTCCGGCATCGTGGACGAGATCCCGGGCGCGTACAAGTCGATCGAGCAGGTCATCGACCAGCAGACCGACCTGGTGCGGGTCGTGGCGAAGCTCAAGGCCGTGGTCTGCGTGAAGGGCTGAACGCACCCGGGCGGCCGAGGGCCGGCTGACGCACTGTGCCGTGTCCGGGAGGCTCCGGACACGGCACACGTGTTTCTGCGGTCCTCTCCGGCGGTCCTGACGGGTCGGGTCAGGGGCGCCGGGAGTGTGTCGGGCTGCCCTTCTCGGCTGCGGGCAGTCCGTTGGGAAGCAGCGTGTCGAGGGCGACGAGGTTCCAGCGCTGCGGGGTCCGGCGTTCGTACACGGTCCTGCCCGTCGCCGCGGGCTTGATGGCCGGCGCGGCGCTCAGGGTCGCGTCGCCGGGGGCGCAGACGGCGGCCTTGGCGGGGTCGCCGGGGTGCACGGTCGTGCTGTCCGGACGGGAGGAGGGTCCGGCCTGGCCGGCGTCCCGGTGGCCCACGTACGTGACCCCGTCGATCAGGAAGACGCCGAACTCGTCGGACTCCTCCTCGAGGTCGGGGTCGGCGGCGGGGCCGGGGGCGGTGTCCTTGTCCCTGCCCTTGCCGTTGTCGCACGCGCCGGGCCCGTGATGTGCGGGGGGCCCGGGGGGTCCGGGAGGTCCGGGAGGTCCGGGGGGCCCGGGCAAGCCGGGTGCGCCCGGTGCGCCGTCCCGTCCGTCCCGTCCGTCCCGGCCGTCCACGCCGTCCTTCCCCGGAGCGCCGGGGGCACCGGCTGCGCCGGGGGCACCGTTCGCGCCGTCCTTACCGGGGGCTCCGGCGGGTCCGGCGGGTCCGGCCGGTCCGGGCGGCCCGGGGGGCCCGGGGCGTCCGGGGCGTCCGGGAGGCCCGGGGGGGCCGACCTTCTCGTCGCACTTGTCCTTGCGCGGCTTGGCTTCGGCGCCCTTGAGGCCAGGGTCGTCGTCGTAGTCGTCGTCCCTGCACTTGTCGCCGGCGAGGGCGGTCGTGGTGGCCGCCTCCGGCGCTTCGGTGTCGGCCTGTGCGGGGGCGGTGAAGGCGAGCATGGCGATGGCCATCGACGCCACCGCGCTGCCGGCGAGCCATCTGCTCCGCCGGGGCAGCGGGCCCATGCCCGACGGGGTCCTTGTCTCAGGACTCATGTGTGGTGCTCCTCGTGGGAACCGGGGGTCTGACCTGGAGGCGTTTGCGGCCTCGGACTGCATGGTTCGCCCGCCGGAGCCCGTACGACGTGAGGCGCGAGGTCTGATCATCAGATAGGTGTCACAAATGGCGCCGATCGGCCGATGTTTCGTGCCCGGTCCTGCTGCTCCTCCCGTCCAGGGCGAGGTCCACGGGCAGTTCGGGGCTGATGCCGATGGATCCGGGGATCGGGACGGACGTGCCGTCCGCGACTGCGGTGTCGTGCCTCATGGGCGGGAGCGCGTCGGGGCCCGCGGGCAATAGGCCCGGATTCGCCCGTACGGGCTCGGAAGGGGGGCCGGGGGTGCAACTTCCGTTTGTGGAAGGGGGATTGACGGGGGGAGGTGGTCTAGACCAAGGTGTGCGGCATGTGGAGAACTCGTGTGCTTGTCGCCGCGCTCGCGTCGTTGTCGCTCGCCCTCGGAGCCGCCGGGTCCGCGCAGGCGGGGGTGGGGCTGCCGCCCGTCGTGTCGCACGTGCCGACCCAGGAGAAGGTCGTCTTCATCACCATCGACGACGGCTGGAACCACGACCCCGAGGCCGCCCGGATCCTGTCCGACAGGCGGGTGCCGGTGTCGATGTTCCTGCTGCCCGGGGCGACCTCGTACGACACCGCCTACTTCACCGGCCTGGTCGACCAGGGCCGGGCCACCGTCGAGAACCACACCGTCAACCACCCCGACCTCACCGCCCTCGACGCCGCCGGCAAGGACGCCGAGGTGTGCGGGGCCGGGGAGCGGCTTGCCGAGACCTTCGGGAGGACGCCGAAGCTGCTGCGCCCGCCGTACGGGGCGGTCGACGACGACGTGCGGCTCGCCGCGAAGGCCTGTGGGGTGAAGGCGCTGGTCACCTGGACGCACGACTTCACCACCTGGGGCCAGACCCCGCCCGCCCCGCAGCTGAAGGCCGGGGACATCGTGCTGCTGCACTTCACGCCGACCCTGGCGGCCGACCTCCAGCGGGCCCTGGACGCGGCGAAGGCCGCCGGCCTGAAGCCGGCGGCCCTGATGCCGCACCTGAAGAGCGCCGGGCTGGTCCCGTAGCGGCTAGATGAGTGAGTCCGATGTTCTTAGTGGTCGTAGGCGATCAGGGATCGTTTGATCTTGGTGCCGGTGGTCCAGTTGTGCCAGATGCCGGCGGC
>NZ_JBVIXO010000027.1:0-41742 GCF_055593565.1 Streptomyces sp. NPDC040718
GTGGTCCACGCGGACGCGGATGCGGTGGTGTCGGCCCTGGCCGCGTATCCGGGGGTGGAGGTCGCGGCTTTCAACGCCCCGCGGGCGGTGACGGTGTCGGGGCCGGCGGACGCGGTGGCCGCCTTCCGTGAGGGTTCGGGGCTGCGGACCACGCCGCTGGTGGTCAGCCACGCCTTCCACTCGGCGCTGATGGAGGGGGCCGTCGCCCCCTTCACGGACGCGGTGGCGGGCACCCGGTTGTCGGCTCCGGTGCCCGCGTTCGCATCGTCGGTGTCGGGCGGCTGGCATTCACCCGAATCGGCCATGGACCCGGCGTATTGGGGCCGGGCGATCCGGGAGCCGGTGCGGTTCGGCGAGGCGGTGCAGACGCTCGGCACCCTGGGTGCGGGTGCGGTGTGGGAGATCGGTTCCCATCCGCAGCTGACTGCGCTCGCGCGGGCTTCGTGGGGTGAGGCGCAGCCGGTGTGGCTGAGCACCCTGCGCCGCGACCGTGTCGACCAGGCCGAGCTGCACGCGGCCCTGGCCGCGTACGTGAACGGGAGTCCGGCCGATCTGGACTGGTCGGGTCTGCACACCGGCAAGGGACAGCGCACGATCACCCTCCCCACCTACCCCTTCACACGCCAGCGGTTCTGGATATCCGCCGACCCGCACGTCACGAGCACCACGACGGACCACGAGAACGAGACGAAGAGGCAGCTGAACCATGGCTAGTGAATACGGACTGAAGCGACACTTCAACGGCGAGGCGGCCCGCCTGATCGGCGACCGGATCCGCGCCGTCCACCCCGGGTTCGACGTGGAGGGATACGCGGCAGAGGTCGAGGCGCGCATTCCCGGCAAGGAGCTGAAGGACCGAGTCCTCGTCCTGGCCGAGGGGCTGCGCACCCGCCTGCCCGCGGACTACTGCGCGGCCCTGCCGATCCTCCTGTCCGTCCTCGGCGACGAACTCGCCGAAGGCGAAGGCATGTTCAACACCAGCTGGTACCTCATGCCGGTCGCCCGCTTCGTCGAGGAGTACGGGCTGGACCACCCCGAGGAGTCGCTCGACGCCATCGAGGCGATCACCAAGCGGCACACCGGCGAGTACGCGATCCGCCCCTACCTCGAACAGCACTACGGACCGACGATGCAGCGCGTCGCCCAATGGGCCCTGAGCCCGAGCCACAACGTGCGCCGCCTGGCGACCGAGGGCGTCCGCTCCCGGCTGCCCTGGGCCCGGACCCTGACCGTGTTCGTCAAGGACCCGATGCCGGTCCTGGAGATCCTCGAACCGCTGCGCAGCGACTCCTCCGAGTACGTGCGCAAGTCCGTCGCCAACAACCTCAACGACATCTCCAAGGACCACCCCGACGTCGCGCTCGGGACCGCGCTGCGCTGGTTGGAGGAGAGCCCGACCCCCGAGACCCAATGGGTCGTCAAGCACGGGCTGCGCACCCTCGTGAAGCAGGGCGACCAGCAGGCCCTGGCCCTGCTCGGCGCGACGGGAGGCGAGCACGTCAGGGTGCCCCGGCTGCGGATCACCCCCGGGTCGGTGACCATCGGCGACACCCTCCTGATCAGCTTCGACATCGAGAACACCGACGACCGGCCGCACAGCATCGCCGTCGACTACGTGGTGCACCACGTGCGCAAGAACGGACGCACCATTCCGAAGGTCTTCAAGCTGACCACCCTCGAACTCGGCGCCGGCGAGAAGCGGTCCCTGGAGAAGGCGCACGCCATCAGGGAAGTGCAGACCCGCCGCTACTACCCGGGCGAGCACAGCATCGACATCCAGGTGAACGGCCTCGTCCAGGCCACCGAACGATTCGGCCTGCGCACATGAGCGGCCCCGGGTCGTTCCTGCGCGCCGCCGATCCGCTCGTCTCCGACCACCGGATCGGCGGTGTCCCGGTCGTCCCCGCCGCCGCGCAGATCGACGCCATGCTGTCGGCCTGTGACGCCGGACGCCCCGACTGCCAGTGGACGCTGGCGCAGGTCGCCTTCCGGGCGCCCCTGCTCATCGCCGGGGCCGGTGCCGAGATCGAGGTCCGTACGGGCGAGGACGGCCGGTGCGCGCTCCGTTCCGTGCTCCCGGAGGACGACGGCGGGCCGGTCGAGCACAGCACCGCCCGGGCGGCCGGCAGCCCGCTCCGGCCGCCCCGCTACGTCGACGTGGCGGCGCTGCGGGCCGGCTGCACGGAGCAGGTGCCGCTGTCGGCCGTGGCGGCGTGGCGCGAGGCGAGCGGGATCGCGTACGGGCCGGCCTACCGGGTGATCCGGTCGGCGCACCGCGGCCCGGACCGCATGCTGCTGATGCTCCGGGCCGCCGACGGTCCCGACACGGCGTCGGCGTCCCCCTTCGTGCCGCCGCCGTTGCTCGACAGCGTCTTCCAGGCGCTCGGCATGCTCGACGGCGGTGCGGCCGGGGCGTGCCTGCCCTGGTACATCGGCAGGCTGGTGGCCCGCCGGCGGATCTCCGGCACGGTGATCGCCCTGGTCGAGCGGGAGGAGCCGGTCGACGCCGGGAGCCGGGGCGGTGCCGTACGGGGAAGGGCCATGGTCTGCAACCAGCAGGGGGAGGTGCTGCTGGAACTGGACCGCATCACCCTCAAGGCCGCCGGATCCCCGGTGCCGGGGGGCATCGGGACGCCGGCGACCCCCGGGGCGTCGGCGGCCACCGCGGGGCCCACCACCCCCACCGCGGGGCCCACCACCCCCACCGCGGCCGCCGCGCCCGCCGGGGCGGCGGAGCCGAGGCCGGCGCCGCCGGCGGTAGCGGCCTCGGTTCCGTCGATCGAGACCCTCGTCTGGCGGGAGACCGGCGACCCCGCTTCCGCGCCGCCGCAGGCGGCCGGGGGGCCCGTGCTGGTCGTGTCCGCACATGCCCTCCGCGGCCCGGAGGGCCGGCGCCTCCTGCACCTGACCCCGGCGCAGCTCTCGGCAGAGGACGAGGACGCCCTGCCGGCCGGCGCCGACGTCCGGGACGTGGTCTACGTGGCACCGCGCGCGCTCACAGGCGGGGCCGAGGTGACACGGGCCCTGCGGGAGGTGTTCGCGCTGGTGCGCCGACTCGCGGCCCGCCGGCCGATGCCCGCCCTGCTGATCGTCACCGCCGGCGCCCATCAGGTGACGGCGCAGGACCTCGTCGACCCCTTCATGACCGCCCTGTGGGGCCTCGGCCGCACGCTGCGGGTCGAGCACCCCCGCAGCGGAGTCCGCCTCCTCGACCTCGGCACCGGCGAGCGGACCGGCCCGGACGGCGATGACGCCGCGGCCGTGTGGACGGCGCTCGGCGGGGACCGGCCCGAACTCGCCCGGCGCGGCGACACCTGGTACGAACCCTCCTTGCGGCCCCATGCGCCCGAGGGCGCCACCGGCCCGGAGCGCTACCGGGGCGGCCGCTTCCTGGTGACCGGCGGCATGGGCGGCATCGGACTGCGCGTCGCGGAGTTCCTCGCGGAGGAGGGCTGCGCCCACCTGACCCTGGCCGGACGCACCGTGCCGGACCGGGGAGGGGCCCGGGAACGCCTCGACCGGCTCGCGGAACGCTGCGACCTGGCCGTCGTGGCGGCGGACGTCCGCACCCTGCGCGAGGCACTGCCCGCCGACGCACGCTACGACGGGGTGTTCCACAGCGCCGGCGTGCTGCGCGACGGACTGGCGCGCGGCCTGACCCCGGAGCAGGTGGACGCCGTACTCGGGCCCAAGATCGGCGGAGCGCACGCGCTCGCCGACCTGGTCTCCGGCTACGAGAGGCCCGCGTTCGTCGCCCTGTTCTCCTCGGTCGCGGCGGTACGGGCGAACCTCGGCCAGAGCGCCTACGCCGCGGCCAACGCCTACCTGGACGGCTACGCCGCCCGCCAACGTGCCGAGGGCCGGCCCTGGTACAGCCTCGGCTGGGGCCTGTGGACCGTCGGCATGGGCGAGTCCATCGCCCCGAAGGCCGCCGCGCACGGCATCCCGGCCCTCACCGCCGACGACGGCATCGACCTGCTCCGTACGGCCCTGGGCCGGCCACCCGCCCACTACGTTCTGTCCGCCGCCGCGAAAGCGAGGGATGTACCCATGACTGCTCCCACGTCCGAAACCGGACTGTGGCCGTCGCTCACCCGGGCGATCGGCAAGGTCCTGCTCGTCGACGGCGTGGCCGCCGAGGACGATCTGCTGGAGCTGGGCCTGGACTCGATGATGGCCGTCGAGCTGGCCGCGGAACTGACCCCCGACGGGCTCGACATCGACCCGATGGTGTTCTTCGAGCACACCAACGTCGGCGGGCTGCTCACCCACCTCGAATCGCTCCCGCGCAGCGTTCCCGCCCCGACGTCCCGGACCGTACCGGCAGCCGCCCCGGCCCCGGTCACCGCAGCGGTGCGGGGGCCCGTCCCCGCACCGGTCCGTGAGGTGCCCTCGGCGGCTCCGGCGGCCGCGACGCTCCCCGTGCCGCCGCCGCGGCCGGCCGTGCCGGCGGACCGCCCGCCGGCCGCCGCGGGCCGGGTCCCCGCCGACTCCTTCGTCCCCGACTGGGACCGCTTCAGGGACGTGCCGCAGGCCCCGCCCGCCCCGGCGCCGGCCGCGGCACCCGCGTCCGTGCCCGCGCCGGCGGCGGACCGGATACCGCGGCGGACCCTGCCCGGCCGGCTGGCCGACGCCCCCCACGGCAGGTTCCTCGACCGCCGCATCGACGCCCTGTCGGCGGAGGACCGCCTGATCGTCGCCAAGGACGAGTACTTCTACGAGCCCGTCATCGAGGAGGCGACGGGCCCCCGGATCAAGTTCGACGGCCGGTGGTTCCTGAACTTCGCCTCCTACAGCTACCTCGGACTCATCGGCCACGACTACATCGACGACCAGGTCCTGCGCGCCGTCGAGCGGCACGGCACCGGCGCGCACGGCGTGCGGCTGCTGGCGGGCACCCTGCACCTGCACCGCGAGCTGGAACTGGCCCTGGCCCGCTTCCTGGGCACCGAGGACGCCATCGTCTTCTCCAGCGGCTACATGGCGAACGTGGCGACCGTCGGCGCCCTCGTGGGCCCCGGGGACTTCGTCATCGGCGACGTCTACAACCACGCCAGCATCCTGGACGGGTACCGGCTGTCCGGCGCCTCGGTCATCACCTACGCCCACAACGACCTCGCCGACCTGGAACGCGCCCTGCGCAAGGCGGGCGACGCGGGCCGCCTGGTCGTCACCGACGCCGTGTTCAGCATGGACGGCGACGTGGCCGACCTGCCCGGCATCGTGGAACTCTGCGAGCGCTACGACGCCCCGCTGATGGTCGACGAGGCGCACAGCCTGGGCGTGCTCGGCGACACCGGCCGCGGCATCACCGAGCACTTCGGCATCGACCCGGCACGGGTCGACGTCAAGATGGGCACCCTCTCCAAGACGGTGCCGAGCGCGGGCGGCTACGTCGCCGGGTCCCGGGACCTCGTCTTCGCGCTGAAGAACAACGCCCGGGGCTGGATGTTCTCGGCCGCGGCGCCCCCGGCCCAGGTGGCGGCGGCGAAGGCCGCGCTCGAAGTGATGGCGGCCGCTCCGTCCCTCACCCGGGAACTGCGCGCCAGGACCACCCGCTACCGCGAGCAGCTGCGCGCCCTCGGCTTCGACACCCTGGCCGGCGAGACACCGGTGGTGCCGATCATCTGCAGGACCGCCGACCAGGCGGGGGCGATGGCCAGGCTGTGCCAGCTCGACGGCCTCTTCGTCCAGCCGATCGTCTACCCGGCCGTGCCGCGCACGCTGCCCCGGCTGCGGACCATCGTCAACCTCAGCCACTCGGACGCCGACCTGGACGCGGCCGTCGTGACGCTGGAGAAGGCCGGCCGCGCCTGCGGCCTCATCCACTGAGCAACCGAACCGGACGGACACCACCGTGCGCCGACCGCGCGCACGGCGACGAAGGGGGTACCGGGATGACCGACATAGACACCACGGCGTTCTTCGGAGCGGTTCTGAAGACCATCGCCTCGACCCGCAACCACGGCACCGACCTCAGCGAGTTCGCGTCCGGCGTGGTGGAGCCCACCGCGCGGATCCGCACCTTCGAGAAGGAGGTCGGCGACCGGCGGCTCACCACCACCGAGGCCGGAGAGGTGCTCGGCCTGCTGGAGACCACCCTGCGCACCAAGCGCACGGCGGACGAGGAGCGCGAGTACTACCTCCAGTACATCGAGAAGGTCGCCGGGCTCAGCCGCGCCTCCCTGGGCGTGTCCGGCTGATGAGCGCCTCCCGTCTCGCGTGGTACAGCCACGAGATCTGCTTCTGGCACGACCCCGGTCCCGGATCGGGGTACGTGCCGGTCGGACCGGGCGTCGAGCCGCTGCGCCAGTTCGCGGTCGACCCCGACCTCCGGCGTGCCGAAGGCCTGGTGAAGGCGTCCGGCGTGATGGACCGGTTCACCGGCGTCACCCCGGCGCCGGCCTCCGACGAGGACCTGCTGCTCGTGCACGTACCCGAACACATCGAGCGGGTCGAGGCGGCCTCGGCCGCCGGCGCGGGTGACGCGGGCGTCTACGCGTACGTCAACTACCACAGTGCGCAGGCCGCACGGCTCGCCGTCGGGGCCTGCGTGCAGGCGGCCACGGGCGTCGTGGAGGGCCGCTTCGACCGGGCGTACTGCCTGGTGCGGCCGCCCGGCCACCACGCCGAGCCGGACAGGGCGATGGCCCTGTGCCTGTACAACAACCTGGCGGTGGCCGCCCGCGCCGCGCAGCGCCGCGGGGCGCGCCGGGTGCTGATCCTGGACTGGGACGTCCACCACGGGAACGGCATCCAGCGGACGTTCTACGAGGACCCCGACGTGCTGTACGTATCGGTGCACCAGGACGGGCTGTTCCCGGCCGCGTCCGGTCTCGTGATGGAGACCGGTGCGGGCGGGGGAGCGGGCAGCACGCTCAACGTGCCGCTGCCCGCCGGCTCGGGCGAGGGCGCCTACCTCGCCGTGATGGACCGGATCGTGGAGCCGGCCGCCCGCGCGTTCCGCCCCGACCTGATCCTGGTGGCGGCGGGGGTCGACGCGAGCGGCCACGACCCCATGGGCCGGATGCTGTGCACCAGCCGCACCTTCCACAGCATGACCTCGGCGATGTGCCGGCTCGCGGACGAACTGACCGGGGGCAGGATCGTCTTCGCCCACGAAGGCGGCTATTCGGCGTGGTACCAGCCGATGCTGGTCCTGGGCACGGCGGCGGCGATCGCCGGCCTGCCGGCCCCGCAGGACCCGTTCCTGCACTCCCTGGAGCACCTTCCGGGCCAGCGCCTCCAGCGGCACCAGGACCGGGTGATCACCCACCTTGAGGAGCACCACCCCCTGCTGGCGGGCTCCCCGGCCGGGGCCGTGCCGGGGGCCGCGCCCGTGCCTTCGGCCGCGTCCTCCAACGGGGGGCCGTGATGGGCGGCTGGTGGATGACGGTGGGCAGCGGTGCCCGGCGCGTGGCCGGCACCGGCAGGGTGCCGGGCCCGGCCCGCCCCCGGTTCCGGGTCGTGGCGCTCCCGCACGCCGGCGGGTGGCCCTCCGCGTTCCGCTCCTGGTGGCAGGTGCTGGCCGAGGACGTCGAGTGCGTGATCGCCCAGCTGCCCGGCCGGGGCGCCCGGATCAACGAGCAGCCGCTGACCCGCGTCGAGCCGCTGGTGGAGGCCCTCGCACGGGACCTCGCGGAGCTGGAGCCGCTGCCGTACGCGGTCATCGGGCACAGCTTCGGCAGCGTGCTCGGCTACGAACTCACCCGCGCCATGGAGCAGAAGGGACTGCCCCCCGCCCTGCTGGCCGTCTCGGCCCGCCAGCCCCCGTGCTTCCCCAGTGAGCCCCCGTTCGCGCACCTCCGCGACGACACCGAGCTGATGGGGCACCTGACGGACATCGGCGGGATGTCCCCGGGGCTGATGGAGCGTGCCGATCTGATGCGGCCGTCACTCCGCGCGATCCGTGCCGACCTGGAGGCGATGGAAACCTACCGGCGGCCCCTGTCCGGCACCCGCGTCCCCATCCTGGCGCTCAGCGCGGTCGACGATCCGGTGGTCATCGACGACCGGATGCACCTGTGGTCGCTGGAGACCTCGGGCGGTTTCGGCCGGCGGACCTTCACCGGCGGCCACTTCTACCTCTACACACCCGCCAACGCGGCGACGGTCGCCGCGCACCTCGTGCCCGGCCTCGACGACCCCCGGTCGAGGACGCTCGCCCCCGCACCCCCGCCCTACGACCGTGTCGGGCACCGATGAGCACCACCCCGAAAGGAACTACCGTGAGCACCCACGCTGAAACCCCCTTACAGGCCGGACCCCGGGAGTGGTTGGGCCTGGCCGTACTGGCGCTGCCCACCCTGCTGCTGTCCATCGATGTGAGCGTGCTGCACCTGGCGGTACCGCACATCAGCCAGGGCCTGAACCCCTCCGCCTCGCAGATGCTGTGGATCATCGACATCTACGGCTTCCTGATCGCCGGCTTCCTGGTGACCATGGGGACGCTCGGCGACCGCATCGGCCGCCGCAAGCTGCTCCTCATCGGCGCGGCCGCGTTCGGCCTCGCCTCCCTGGCCGCCGTCTTCGCCGACGACCCGGCCACGCTGATCGCGGCGCGGGCGGCGATGGGCATCGCCGGAGCCACGCTGATGCCCTCGACCCTCGCCCTGATCATCAACATGTTCGGCGACGCGCGGCAGCGCGGCGTGGCGATCGCCGTCTGGGTCACCATGTTCTCGGTGGGCATCGCCCTCGGCCCGGTGGTCGGAGGCGCCATGCTCGAATACTTCTGGTGGGGTTCGGTCTTCCTGCTCGGCGTGCCCATCATGGCGCTGCTCCTGGTGGCGGGCCCCGCCCTGCTGCCGGAGTACCGCGACGAGGAGGCCGGCCGGCTCGACCTGGCCAGCGTGCTGCTGTCGCTCGCCGCGACCCTTCCGGTGATCTACGGGCTGAAGGAGATCGCCAACGACGGCCTCGGCCCGGTCCCGCTCGGGGCGCTCGTCGTGGGGCTGTTCCTCGGCACGGTGTTCGTCCGCCGGCAGCGCACGCTGGAGAGCCCGCTGCTGGACCTCGGCCTCTTCCGCAGCCGGACGTTCCGCACCGCACTGGTGACACTGCTGCTCAGCATGCTCGTGGCCGGCGGCACCTACCTGACGGTGACGCAGTTCCTCCAGCTCGTCGGCGGACTGTCCCCCCTGAAGGCCGGCCTGTACCTGCTGCCCGCGGCGTTCGCGCTGATCGTGACGGCGGTGGTGTCCCCGATGGCGGCGGCCAGGTACCGTCCCGCGTACGTCGTCGCCGCCGGCCTGGCCCTGTCCGGCGTCGGTCACCTGGTGCTGAGCACCGCCGACAGCTCCTCGGGCATCGCCCAGGTGGTGACCGGCTTCGCCCTCGTCTACGCCGGAGGCGGTCCGCTGATCGCCCTGGGCACGGACATCGTCGTCGGATCGGCCCGGCCCGAGCAGGCCGGCTCGGCCGCGGCCCTCTCCGAGACGAGCACCGAACTCGGCATGGCACTGGGCGTGGCCCTGCTCGGCAGCCTCGGGACCGCCGTGTACCGCGGTGGGGTGGACGTCCCCGCGGGTGCGCCGGAGGCCGCCGGTGACACGCTCGCCGGAGCGGTCGAGGCGGCGCGGGGCCTCTCGGGGGACGCGGCGACCACCCTGCTGGCCTCTGCCCGGGAAGCCTTCGCCGACGGCCTGAACCTCATCGGCGGCATCGGGGCGCTCGTGGCGCTCGCCTCCGCCGTGCTGGTGGCGGTCGTCATCAAGTCGCCGGCCACCGGAACGGACGGGGACCCCGTCGCTTCCGACGGTCCGGCCGACGGCGCCGTCCCCGCCGTCAACGTGGAGGCGTGACGCGCCTCACCGACCCTGCCGGGGCAGGCCGGAGGCCGGTGCGGCCCGCGTCCCACGACGCGGGCCGCACCCGTCAGCCCCCGGCCCCGGAACCGTCCTGGTAGCCGGCGGCGTAGGCGGCCGTCGGGGCGATGGGCGTGATGACGTCGATCAGGACGCCGTCTGGGGCGGCCACGATGAAGTGCCTCTGGCCGAACGCCTCGCTGCGCAGCGGGAGTTCCGGTCGCAGTCCGG
Source organism: Streptomyces sp. NPDC040718 (assembly GCF_055593565.1). NCBI lineage: Bacteria > Bacillati > Actinomycetota > Actinomycetes > Kitasatosporales > Streptomycetaceae > Streptomyces > Streptomyces sp. NPDC040718. The sequence continues at coordinate 10,038 of NZ_JBVIXO010000027.1, forward strand.
CCCCGGTCACGAGGCGCGCGTACTCGGCGTCCACGTCGGCCACCTCGAAGTTGAGGAGCAGCCCCCGCGCCGGCCGGCGGAAGGCCTCCGGCACGGTCTCGTGCCCCGCGGAGACCAGGGCGAGCTCGTAGTGCGGCGGCTCGGGCCGCCGCAGGCTGACGTACCAGTCGCTGGTATAGGTCGTCTCGAATCCGAACAGCGAGGTGTAGAACGCCACGGACTCGCCGAGCCGCTCGGTACAGAGCACGGGATAGAAGCCGGTCAGGGCGGAGGAGGTCATCGCGGCACCGTTCTGGGGCGGGTATGCGGTCGTTTCATCACAACGACGCGCCCGCCCGTGCGTCACGCCCGGTCCTGCTCGCCGGCCCCGGCGGGCGATCCCTGCGTGGCGTTGGTCCGGCTGCCGCCATGTCCTGTGCACAGCGGCCGAGTTGAGGGGGAGGGGCCGTGTTGACATGCCGAACGGCGCGTCACTAGCTTCGGTTCGCACACTGTTGGTACGCGAACGGAGATGGCGTTCCATGCTGAGCAGCTTCTGTCCCGTGATCTGCACCTCTCGGCCGGAGGAATCCCGCAGCTTCTACAACAGACTGTTCGGCTTCACCGCCACCCACGTGACCCCGTGGCACGCCGGCCTGAGCCGGCCCGGTTCGCCGCGCCACGAGCTCGCCCTGCTCGACCACGCGCATCCGGACCTGCCCGAAGCCCTCCGCCGGCCGGTGCGCGCCGTACGGCTCACCCTCACCGTGGAGGACCGTCCGCAGGAGTGGGCGCGGCTCGCAGCGCTGGGGGCGGCGGGAGACCCGGACCGGAAACACCTGGTCGTCACCGATCCCAGCGGGGTCCGGATCGACATCGTCGCATCGACCTGAAACCTGACCTGACCTGAAACCTGACCTGACCGGCGGGAGGCCGCTCACGTCACCAGGCGCAGCGACGTCGCCGCGATGCCCAGCCGTACGCTCTGGCCCCAGGTGAGTTCCAGGGCGTCGGCCTCCATCCCGTCGCCGAACACGACGATCCGGTCCGACTCCACCGTCAGCCGCAGCCCCTGCCCGTGCCCCAGCTCGCCGGTGACCCTCGTCGTTCCGGTCGCGGGCGACGGCCAGGCCTCGCGTACGAACCACAGGAGCCGCCGGTCGCACGGTGCCGGCAGCGCCGCCGTGCTGCCGCGCTCCAGCCACAGGGAGCGCAGCCAGCCGGTCGCTCCCGTGCCGGTGCCCACCAGCACACCGGAGGACGCCTGGGCCTCGCCCGGGCCCTCCTCGCCGTCGGGGCCCAGACGGTAGCGGGCGGTCTGGTGGCCCGGCGGGCCCAGGTAGATCTCGTTCAGGGCGAGAAGGCGCTGGGTGTCGTCGGCGACGGCCTCGACCATGGTCAGCTCCTCCGCCCGGCCCCCGGCGGCAACCGCGGCGCCCAGCAGGGCGGCGGCGTCGGCGCTGCGGTGCCGGACCAGGATCCCCGGGTTGCGCCCCGGGTCGGTGTCGATGCCCACCACCGGTTGCCCGAGGAGGTACTTCGCGGTGTTGGCGACCAGCCCGTCCTGCCCCACCACGACCACCACGTCCTCCGGGCCGAACAGGAAGCGGTCCAGGTCCGCCCGCTCGACCCGGGTGGTGCGCCAGGTGAGCGGCACCGCCGCCGCCACTTCCCGCAGCGCCCGCTGCGCGCGGTCGTGGCGGCGGGCCACCTCGTCGATCGAGCGGCCCCGGCTGGAGAGGAAGAACGCGGCCTGCCCGTGCGTCCCGTGCCGCGCGAGCAGCTCCTCGTACTCGGTCGTGCGGTGCACGAGCACCGCACGCGGGGCCAGGCTCACTCGTCCGCCCCGCCGTCCGGACGTCCCAGCCGGGCGAGGAGTCCGGTGAGGACGTCGGGGGAGAGGGTGATGCTGTCGATCCGCGGCAGGTTCTCCGCCAGCCGGGTCGCCGCCAGGGCGTGCAGCGTGCCGGGGCCGGCCTCGCCGTGCACCCGCAGCCAGGCTGCCTGGGCTTCGGCGCGCGCCGCGCCCGTCTCGCGGGCCGCCTCGGCGTCCGCGCGGGCCAGCCGGACCTTGCGGGCCGCCTCGGCCTCGGTCCGTACGGCGTCCGCCGCCGCCTTCTCCTCCGCCTCGCGCCGGGCGTTGGTGCCGCGCTGGTCGACCAGCTGCTCCTCGCGCCGGGCCAGTTCGATCTGACTGGCCAGCTCGTTCTCGGCGATGGCCCGCTCGCGCTCGACGGCGACGGCCCGCCGTTCGTACGTGGCCCGGTCCGCCTCCTGCTGGATCTGCTCGCGGGCCGGGGTGCGCAGGGCGCGCTCCACCTCGGCCTCGGGGCGGATCGCCACGACCCGTACGGCCACCACGTCGATGCCGGTGGCCGGGAGCCGGGGCTCGGCGGCGAGACCGTCGGCGACCCGCTGCCGCACGGCCGCGACGCCGTCCGCCAGGGTGGCGGCCAGCGGGGTCCGGGCCAGTACGTCCAGTGTGTGCTGCTGCGCGGTCTCGGTGAGGAGGGTGGCGATCTGCTCCAGGGGCGCGCCGCGCCAGCTGCCGGTGTCCGGGTCGACGGAGAAGTCGAGCCGGTCCGCGGCTGAGGCCGGGTCGCTGATCCGGTAGGTGACGGTGGCCTGCACCGTGACGTCCTGGAAGTCGGCCGTGCGGGCGTGGAAGGCCATGGCCAGCTCCCGGTCGTCGACCGGTACTTCGGAAAGCGCCGCCGACAGCGACCGGTACCAGAAGCTGAGCCCCCGTCCGTCGTGGACCAGCCGGCCGCGCTTGTGGTGGCGGATGTGAGCGGTGGGTGCGGATCGCAGATGGCGCCAGCCGAGGCGCCGGGTGATGTCGGCCATGGGAACCCCCTCTATCTCGTCAAGGCGACGATAAGAGGGCTGCCGTCATATCGTCAAGAGGACGAAAAGGATCCGGCCGCGTCCTGGCGCCGGATCTCGTCGCGCGGATCAACGGCCCCAGGTGCGGATCCCGAAATGAGTAGCGGGTACGGGGCGCTGTGAGTATTCCGACCGTGACGCCGGGCCGGGGGCACGGGTTCACTGGGGTCATGCCCACATCGAACCCCGAGCAGGAGCGAGGACGTTGGGACCGGTTCAGGTCCTGGTCCTGGTCCCGCTTCCCGGAGGCCCGCCGCGTCCGCCCGTGCCAGTGGTGCGGCCGGCCGGTCCCCCAGCCCTTCCCGGGCGCGGCCAGGCTGACCTGCTCCGCCGACCACTGGCTGCGCGACGTCCGCGACAACTTCTGGCGCAAGCTGTGGGACAGCCTCTGAGCCTGACGTTCAGCCAACGGTCGGTTCCTCGGTCTGCGAACGCTGAGCTGCGCGACAGCGGCGGCTGCCTGCACAGGCTTGTCCAGGGCCGCTCGGCCCCGTTTCTCCACTCCGGGGTGCGGGGCGGTACGGCCGAAGCCCTGGCGAGGCGACGACGAGTTGCGGGCGGTGCACGCTGAGCCGCGGAGAACTCAAATGCGTCGACAGCGCGCCGCGGCACGCGGCACAGTGGCTACCCGTGACGAGCAGTGAACTGTGGACCCGCGCGACCGCCGACCGCTACGACGCCGAGGAGGCCGAGGCGTCCTCGGCCGCCGTTCTCGGACCGACCCTCGCCTTCCTCGCCGAGCTCGCCGGAGACGGCCGGGCGCTGGAGTTCGCCATCGGAACCGGACGGGTGGGCGTCCCGCTCCGAGAACGGGGCGTGCCGGTGGTGGGCGTCGAACTGTCCGAGCACATGGCAGCGGTGCTGCGGCGCAAGATCGACGAGGGCACCCTGCCGGTGGTCATCGGGGACATGGCCACCACGGTCGTTCCCGGCGGGTTCACCCTGGTCTATCTCGTCTACAACACCATCACGAACCTGCTCACGCAGGACGAGCAGGTCGAGTGCTTCCGCAACGCCGCACGGCATCTGGAGCCCGGCGGCCGGTTCGTCATCGAGCTGGGTGTGCCGCCGCTGCGGCTCCTGCCTCCCGGCCAGGTCGCGGTGCCGTTCGACGTCTCTCAGCAGCATCTCGGCTTCGACACCTTCGACCTGGTCGAGCAGATGCTCGTCTCGCACCACCTCACCCGCGACGGCGACGACGGCCGCTACCGCCGCGAAAACTCCCGGCACCGGTACGCCTGGCCGGCGGAGCTCGACCTCATGGCGCGGATCGCCGGGCTCGAGCTGGAACGTCGCGTTGCGGACTGGGACGGGTCTCCGTTCACCCAGGACTCCGCGAAGCACGTCTCCGTGTGGCGCAAGCCGGCCTGAGGTCGGCCACCGGGCCGCAAACGTCGGCCGGGCCTGTTTCGAACTTCCATCGGCAGTGCAGGCGTCGCCGGCAGATCAGTGCGCATCCGAGGGGGAGGAAGGCTTCGTGGATGTCGTCGCGGATCTCCCAGCGGATCCGCAGGCGGCGGAACCAGTGCAGGTGGGCGAATGCTCGCTCCACGACCCAGCGTTGCGTGTGCCCGGGCCCGAGCCGTGCTCGGTGCCCCGGCGGGCGATCAGCGGCTTCACGCCGAGGTCCCGGACGAGGCGGCGGTACTTGTCGTGGTCGTGGTCGTGGCCGCGGTCGCCCGGCACCACCGCTCATGCCTTCACGCGGTCGAACTCGGCGGCGAACCCGCACCGCTCCGCGATCACCCGCAGCTGGTCGTCCGGCAGGCTGTCCGGCCCCGCCAGCACGGCGGTCATTCCGTCGGCGGTGAGCCCCAGGTCGGAGACGATGCCCAGGTCCCCGACCGGGAGCCCGCCCCGCGCGTCCTCGTCGGGCGGGGCGGAGCCCAGGGCGTCCAGTGCCTGCGCGGCGAGCGTGTGCCGGTGCGCCGCCCGTGCGTCGGACAGCAGCAGGGCCGTTCCGGCCGGCGTGACGCGCAGGATCAGGAAGAACGCCTCGTCCGCGTTGAAGAACCCGAACGACGCGTCCGAGGTCCCCGCGCCGCGTACCGCGGCGACCGCCTCGGCCAGGCCCGTGAGCGCGGTGCGGTCCAGTCGGGTGCACTGCCGGCGGCCGTCCTGGCGGGCTACGGCGACCGCGTACCGGTGGTTCCTTCGTTCTGTCACGGCCCCACAGGTGCCCCGTCGGGGCCTCCGATAGCCATGGGACGGCCCGCCGTGGCCCACACGGAGCAAGCGGCGCCCCGTCTCCGCGGTACGGACGAGCCCGGCCAGAGGCCCGGACAATCCGATCTGGCTGCGCCCCTGATGCGGGCGAGCCGCGCGCGTCCGGTCCCGGGCCGCCTCCTCGCCCTCGAAGCCGGCCTCCACCCCACCCCGAACGTGCAGGAGGGGTGAAGGCGGCGCGGGACGGTCAGTCCGTCAGCAGTGCGTCGCGCACCGGAATCCCTTGGTGAACTCCCTCCGCCCTCGGCTGAGGTCGTCGAGGATCACGGGGGTGATGCCTGCCTCCAGGCAGAGGCGACGGTGCTACCGGTGTAGCCGGCCCCTCCGGCGATGAGGACGGTCGTCACCATGCTCTCTTCCTGGTCGATGTGGCCGGGTAGGCAACCGGTACCCAGGCTAGGGGAAAGGGCTGTGCCCCCATCGCCGGTCGCGGTGGATGACTCCTGCCGGGATGGCCTTGCGGAGTTCGCCCTATGGCGCGAGCTGGGTGAGCCCCCTGACTGCACTCTCGGAGTGGAGCCGGTAGAAGTGCTCCGTGCCGATGATCTTGTTCCGGATCGTGTCCGGGAGGCGGGACAGGAGGGCGGGAAGGGGGCGTTCCTTGGCGACTTCGCTGCGGTGGGAGAGGATCGCGGCCCACTTCGTGGCGAGCCACGGCCGCACGTCGACCGTCGCCGTGATCATTTCGTCGGGCACGCTCAGGAGCGACTTGTCCACGCCTGTGAGTACGGGGCCCAGGTAGCCGAGGGCGGAGTGGGGGTGGGTGGCCGCGTACAGGGCCGCGGGCTGCCAGGGCTGCCCGGCCTCGGGGTAGAGGTGTTCCAACCCGGCGGCGCTGAAAGCCAGGGTGGTGGCGCGGTGGGTGTGGCGGTGGTCGGGGTGGCCGGTGAGCTGTCCGTAGGCGTCGTGGGTGACCACGAGGTCGGGCCGGAACTGCCTGATGTGCCGCACGAGGGCCTCGATCACTTCGTCGAGTGGTGCGTCGCACAGGCGCGGGCGGCCGGGGGCGGAGTGGGGGATGCGGTGGTCGGCGTACCCCAGCATGCGGGGTTCGCCGGCGCCGAGGGCGGCCGTGGCGGCGGCGAGTTCGGCGGCGCGGTGGCTGTCGGGCGCCCAGGTGGTGGTGACGACGGCCGTCCGGGCTCCGGAGTCGGCGTGCTGGGCGAGGACTCCGCCGGCTACGAGGGACTCGTCGTCGGGGTGGGCGAAGACGCCGAGCAGGCTGGGCAGGGGCACGGGGGCCAGTGCGACGTGTCGCCGAGCCGGCCCTCGGCGGTGGGGGTGGTCGGTGGGGGTGGTGCTGCTCATCGGCGTCGGTCTCCCTGAGAAGGAGCCGGAAGGGCGGACGGCAGGTTCCGGACCGACTGCTCGCGGAGCCGGACCGCCGCAGCCGGCTCGCCCGAGGCCGGCGGTACGTGGCCGACGGGCCTGGGGGTGTGGTGTGCGGGCGGGACCTCGGGCAGCAGGCCCGGCCATGCGACGTTCAGGGCCTGGGCGGAGGCCGTGAACAGCGGCTGCGGCAGATGACCCAGGGCGGAGGGGCTGTGCCATTCCCAGCGGCTGACCAGCTCGGGTTCCCGTGCCGCGGGCCGGCCGGTGTGGTCCGTGATGCGGGCGATCTCGGTGATGCGGGTGAAGCCGTGGGTGGCGTCACACAGCGTGCCCAGCAGGAGCACGTCCTGCGGCCGGGCGTTCAGGCCTGCCTCTTCGGCGAGTTCGCGTACGGCGGTGGCCTCGAACGCCTCGCCCGGCTCTACCTTCCCGGCGGGGAGTTCCCACATGGCGCGGGCGTGGTTCCAGCCGAGGAGGACCTGCCCGCGGTCGTTGGTGACGACGACCGCGACACCGGCCATCGCGGTCGGCTTCGGGGTTCGCTTCTCGCTGTAGGCGACCGGGTCGGTCTTGGGCCTGCTGAGCAGCAGGATGGTGGTGTCGCCGGCCTCGATGCGGTCGGTGTGCTGCCAGCCGGCGGTGAGGAGGTCGATCTCGGCGTCGTCCAGGCAGATTCCGCGCAGCTCCTGCCGGTGCCGGTCGGCGTGCGGGGTGATCACGCACAGGGTGCCGTCCTCGTCGAGCAGGGCGGCCAGTTCGGTGACCGTGCGGGTGCGGTCGGGCAGGTGGGCCAGGGCCCTGCGCATGGTGATGGCCCGGTATCCGGGCCCGGCGGACGGGGCGAGGGCGGTGATGTCCCCGCTGGTGATGTCGAGCCGGTGGTAGGCGATTCCGTCGGACGGTGCGGCGGCGGCCCGCTCGATGGCGGACTCGGCCCAGTCCACCGCGTCGACCATGTACCCGGCCGTGGCCAGGAGGCGGGCGAGCTCGCCGGTCTTGTTTCGACATAAGTGCAGTGTCTCTTTGATGGCCGAGCCTCCCGCTGGCCAGCAGCTGTGAGGGAGCCGGGGGTGTCTCTTTGGCTAGCATCCCCGGCATGGAACAGGCGTTCTACTCATCAGAGGGCTGGGAAAGTTGGGGCTTGGAGTTCAAGCCGGTTATTCCTGAGGGGATGGTGCTCGTCTTCAATGACGACCTTCGGTTTGAAGACGAGCACGGCTTGCGTACTTCAGCGATCGTGAACCGGTGGGCCTGCGAGCTTCCGACTAACGGATGCCCCGCGGCGAACTCCTGGACATCGTATGTCGGCGCCGTACGCCAGTGGTCGGAGTTCGGAGAAGAACACGGGGTCGGCCTCTTCGACAGTCGAGAGCGGCTCAAGGCGCTGCTGAGCGCCTACGCGGTCTACCGCTCGCAAGGCCCCATCAGCGGCAGACAGAGGTTCAGGGTCACCACCTGGAACCAGCACATGACCATGCTCAGCATCTTCTACGCCTGGGCGATCGAGAACGGCTACACCACCTCCCTGCCGTTCACCTACCGGCAGGCCACGGCCGTCTTCTCCGGGCAGCGGCGGGAGGTCCGCCGGAACTCCGCCAGGCGCCGCCAGCCGAAGCCCCACGTGACCATCAAGTACCTGGAAGACGAGTTCGCCGACCTGTTCCACAAGGGCCTGGCCCGGCTGCAGCCCGATGGATCGGTGGAACGCGGCTACCGCGGCCGCGAGATGGCCCGCAACGCGGCGGTTGGCCGGTTTGTCTTCTCCTCCGGGCCGCGCAAGCAAGAATTCTCCTACCTTCTGGCCTGCGAGGTACCGAAGTTGCCCAGCCGTCGCAGCGAGGTGCCAGTGCTCGTCCCGCTGCCAGAGGGCATCACCAAGGGCAGCAAGTTCCGAAACGCATGGATCAACTACGACGCGCTGGCTGAGCTGCACAACTACCTGGAGTTTGAGCGGGCCGCAGCAGTTCAGGGATCAACCTGGATGCCGCCGCGGCGCTGGGGCGAACCGCTCGTCGTGACCGAGGTGACGGCCCTGGGCGGCAGGGTCAACGGCACCTGGACGACCTGGGAAACGCTGGGCCCGCCCGAACGTCGCCGCCTCGTCGCGCCCGGAGGCGGGTCGATGCTGCTCTCCGTGTGCGGCCCGGGGCGCCCGTTCACCGACTGGAACACCGTGTTCGAGCGCGCGTCGGACCGGATCCGTGAACGCTACGAACCGCGATTCCCCCATGTCACCCCCCACCGCGGGCGCCACACCTTCGCCATGCAGACCATGGCCAAGCTGGTACGCGGCTACTACGAACGGGCCGCACGCCTGGTCAAGGACAGCGATGAGGACGCGGGACTGGCGTTGTACCTCAAGACCACCGAGCCGCTGCTGGTCCTGCGCGACCTTCTTGGCCACTCCAGTGTCCTGACCACGGAAGTTTATCTCAATCGCCTGGATACGACCCGAATCTTCGCCGAACTGCACCAGCGGGTCGGCGAGGCCACCGGGCTCTTGCCAGCGTCGGCCGTCCGCGAGGCCGAAGCGGAGTTCGACGACGCAGACGACGACAGCGAGGACATCTGATGCCTGCCACCGTACTCGAGGACCCACTGGGCATCGCGGCCGTGTTCAGCGACGGGACGAGCGTGTCGATGATGGTGAACGTCACGGCGGGCGGCAAGACCTACGCCACACGGAACCCTGCCCTCGCTCAGGACATGCTGCTGGGGCTCGCCGATCTCGTACACCCGCACGGCGACATCGACGCGAAGCGCACACTCAACGACTACACCGCGGCGATCCGCGCACTGACCAACGGTCTGGCCGACCAGGGATTTACCGGCGGCGCGGCCGAGTTGACACGTGCTCACCTGGCCCAACACTGGCTGCGAGGTGCCCACCGTGCCGCACTGGAGTCCCTCAGCCGACGGATGCTCGCCCGCGCCGACGATCTCCACGGACTGCTGAAAGCGGATGTTCGGGCAATGGTGGACGGCCGCCATTTCCAGATCCAGCGCCAGTCCGAGAACACGCTCGCTCCGTACACCGAGAGCGAGTGGGCCCGACTCGCCAAGGCATGCGAGACGGTCGTCACGGATTCGTACTCCGCCTATGGCAGAGCAAGGAGAGCCGCTGAAGACGGACAGGATCCGCTCAAGGGCGGATGGAGCGAGGCCAACGTGTACTGGGCCTATGCGCAGTTCGGACCGGTGGAGGCGACGCCATATGCCGACTGGTCGCCGGGCCACTTCTCCGGCCTGCCGGAGAAGCAGTTCCCGTACCGCAAGGTCGCCGTCTCGGCGATGCTGTTCCCCGATGCTTCCACCGTGCTGGCCTACCGACTGTTGTTGGGCATCTACACCGGCATCGTGCCCGACGGCTTGGACGACCTCGGGCTGGGTGATGTGGACTGGGCCGGCGAGTCGACCGTCCTGCTCTCTTACATCAAGGGCCGCACGGCCGAGGAGAGCCGGACTCTGACGAAGCGGGCCAGCCGGCTGCTGGAGCAGTGGCTGGACCACTCCTCTGTAACCCGGAGGTTCGCTCCGGCGCACATGCGCGACGCCTTGTGGGTGCGCTACGTACCCCGCGGCGTGCACCACTGGGTGACCACGGCGACCACCAACGAGACCAGCCAGAAGTGGGTCCTTTCGCAAGGGCTCCTGGCCGACGGCGGCGGACCGCTGCAACTGCATCTGCACCGGATCCGGACGACCTATGACTCGATGCGGGACCGCCGCGCCTGGGCGGGCAGCCGACGTGCGACGCTGGATCCCAACCGCAGCCCGCAGGTCGAAGCCGACCACTACCTCGGCGCCGGCACGCCCGAGCAGCAGGCTCTGGTCGAGGAGATCATCATCGAGGCGCAGAACGACATGCTGCGCAAGGCCGAGACGCCGATGGTGATTGCCACCGAGGACGCCGCAACCCTGGTGCGGGATTACCCCGAGCAGGTCGCCGCTCTCGGACTGGACGACACGGCGCTCGCCGAGCTCGTCCGCGGGGAACGCGATGTCTTCAGCGCTGCCTGCGGCGACCACCTGTCGGGACTGCACGGGCCCAAGGGCAAGCCGTGTCCCGCCCGTCCATGGGTTTGCCTGCTCTGCCCGCTGGCACTGTTCACTCCGCGGCACCTGCCGAACCTGATGCGCCTGCGCGCGTTCTTTGCCCGCCAGTGGGACCAGAGGACTGCCGAGGAGTTCATGCGGAATTTCGGCCCGTACGACCAGCGGGTAGCCGAGATTCTCGCCCCCGATGTCCACTTCCCCTCCGCGACGCTGCTGGAGGCTGCCGCTCAAGTGACCGATACCGACGACGAGTTGCCCCTGCGGCCGGAAGAGGCGACGCGATGATGAGCCGCATCACAACCACTGTCCTGTCCCAGGGCCACCATCACGCCAGTCCGCTGGCGGACGTCGACATCTGCCAGGTCGTGGGCCTGGCGGTTCGTCCGGGCGGGATCCGGCCGCTGGTCGGCCAGCTGATCTGGGACTTCGCCGATCTGGAGGACTTGCCCGCCCACCTGCAGCCGGCCCAGGCCCGAGTGGACTTCACCGGCATCCACAGCCCGAAGTGGCGGACCCTTGCCCAGGAGTACATGTTCGCGCGCATGGCCCCGGGGCACGAGGCAGTGCGGCGCCTGCCCAGCGCGTTCCGTATCCCGCTCCACCTCAAGACCTGCGGAAACCGTTTGGACGAGCTGAGGCGGTGGCTCAACTGGCTCACCGAGCGCGGCGTCACGTCACTGGAACACGTGACACAGGAGCACTGCCAGGGCTTCTACGAGTCCCGTCGGCATACCCGGGGCACGCACAAAGGCCCGTTGCGCCCGTCCGGCCAGAGCACACGCATGGCCGCGGCCCAGGTCGTACAGGAACCTGCCTTCTACAGCGAACTGTTCACCACGGACCGCTTCGCCGAAGGGTTCGTCCCGTGGGCCGGCCGAAGCCCCTACGAAATCGCGGGCTGCAAGCGGGCCGGAGAGAACATCGCCCAGCCGCTGCGTGACGAGGCACTGCGGCCCTGGCTGGCCGCCGCCCTGTACATCGTACAGACGCTCGGTCCCCACATGCTCGAACTGATCCGCACCGTGCGGCAGTACGACGACGGGGCGCCCTGGAAGAGCGAGGGCACTCAACTGGAGCGCCTGGAAGCGGCCATACGTACCCACCTCGACCAGGGCGTCCCCCTGGAGCCGGTCGGCGCCAGGGAGGTCAGCTCGCGGACCGACGAGGGCTGGTCCGCCGAGGACCCCCTGCTCGCGGTGAACGTGCTCTCCATCGCCCGGGAGGCGGGGATAACGTCCTTCGCCTACCAGTACCTGCCCCCGCTGCGTCCCCTGCTGGAACAGACCTTAGCGGCGGTGGGACTGCGGCCGAGATGGGCGTGGAACGCCGCCCAGGTGGACCGCGCCGACGGCACCGGAACAGTTCCGTGGACCGAAGGCTTCGCCACCGCCGAAGAAGCGGGCCACATGGTGGAGCGGATCCGCACCGCCTGCCAGGTCGTCGTCGCCCTGCTCACCGGCGTACGCAACAGCGAGTTGGCGGCGATGCCGCTCGACGCGTGCGTCCCCCCGCAGGACCTCGGCGCCGGACGCATGCGCTACCGCCTGCGGACCAAGCTGATCAAGGGCCAGGAGAAACTGGGCGGGGTGTGGGAGGAATGGGTCACCGTGGCCCCCGCCTACGACGCGGTCGCCCTCGCCGTGCAACTGGTGGATCCCCGTCGGCCCACCAAGCACGTCTTCGGCCGCACCACGATGGCCAACCGCTGCGCCAAGCTGCGCCGGTGGGTCAACGGCCCCGAGGGACAGCGCCTGGGCCTGGAGCCGATTCCCGAGGACAAGATCAATATGCGCATCACTCGCCGTACCCTGGCCGTGGCACTCGCGCACCGGCCCGGCGGCCTGCTGGCCGCCAAGATCCACCTCAAGCATGTCTCGATCGTCACGACCGAGGGCTACGCCGCCAGCCCTGGCGGCTCCCAGGCCAAGTTCATGGCGGAGGTCAGCGCGGAGGAGCAGGCCCGCAACAAGAACCTTACCCTGGCGGCGTTTCGCGACTACCAGAACGGGATCCGTCCTGCCGGGCCTGGTGCCCGCGATCTGGTTGACCATTTCAAATCCGTCGATGAGGAGATCCTCGCGATGCAGACATCGTCACCCGGTACCCGTCCCGGGGACGAGGAGGTGATCCAACTCCTGGCCCGCCGGGCGAAGACCCTGCACCTGGGAATCGCGAACTACTGCTGGTTCGCCGATCCCTCCAGAGCGCTGTGCCTGCTTCTGGCCGGCACACCGAAAGCGGACAAGCCGCTGGTCGGCATGTGCGACTCGGCCCGCTGCCCACAGGCCACCCATCATCGCGCACACAGGCCGGTGTGGGCCTCCAGCGCGGAGAACAAGAAGGTGTTCATCGGCAAGATCGGGCGTGGACAGAAGGACGAGAAGGCACGCCTGCAGAGGGAACTCGATCGCGACCTACGGGTGTTGGCCGAGATCGACGCCGCAACCAGACCGGCAGCGTGACATGGGACGTATCAGCGAGGACACCCGAGCCCGCAACGAGGAGGCGATCCGAGCCGCGATGGACCGGCTACTGCGTGGCGACCTGCCGCCCGGGGGCAAATGCGATCTGCGGACGCTTGCGAGCGAGGCCGGTGTGCCCCGCACAGCCTTCTACGCCAAGAAGAACCGCGACGGCACCACCCGGCCAGGGCCGTATCAGCACCTGGCCCAGGAGTTCGAACGACGCCTGTCCGCCCTGCGCGACGCCGGCTCGGTCCCTGATCCCCGGGCTGCGCAGATCGAAAGGCTCAAAGAGGCCAACACCACACTCAAGTCCCGGCTGGATCAGCGTGATGCCGAGTTGGAGACGCTCAAGGACTTCAAGCGACGTGCCCTCTCTCAGATTGCCGCCCAGCACCTGGAGATCGAGCGTCTACGGGAACAAACCGCAGCTGTCGGCAACGTCCGCAGGCTCCCTCCGGGCAGGGCGGGAACGGCGCCGTACGGGTCATGCAGCTGAAGCCCTCCCCGCATGGGAGGTTTGCTGCCCGCGCCCCGAGCAGCTCAGCGGTCTCATCGACCACGCCCGCCATGCGGCTTCCAGACACACTCCTCGTTCGGTTTCAGTGCTGTAACCCGCTTGTGCGTATGGCCAGTCGGATCGACGGACACGACGCCAACCGGTTGCCAGCATCGGTAGGCTGCGCTTCGTCTTGCAGGTGGACGATCGCACATGGGGGCAGGTGTGGCGCGCGAGGCGCATTCTTCACCAGACGAATCGACTTCAAGGGAGCGTCGGCCGGGCATCGAGAGGACAGCGGCCTGGCTTGCCTCCTGCCTGGTCAGTTGGGTGCTCCTATACCCGTTCTTCGGGCCATCGGCTGCACTCCTAGGGCTGTACATGCCGTTCTTTGTGTACTTCCCAGGTCCCTCGCCGGTAGCCATATGGAGGGCCGGGAAAATCGGCAAGCTTGGGGCTTCCTGGGCTTGGCAACGTCTGTTGCGGCCGGAGGCCCTCGCGGTGCCGTTCGCCACTGCCGTCGCTTTGGCATGGCAGGTCACCGTGGCACCGTCCGGAAGCTTTTACTTCTGGGAGGCCGTGACGCTCCTGCCCCTCGGAATCGTGGGCACCGCCTGGTGGGCTGGGATTCAAATAACGGTGGAAGGTGTTCCCCGCGGGCAGGAGGACATCGGACGGGGAGGCCGACGGTCTGTACGCACCTCGGGTTGGTTTCTCGCTACCCACGCCCTCGTTGCTGCAGGGATAGCGGGTGGCGGCGCCTGGGTCCTGCGGACCGTCGGCCGCCCACTTGCGTTCGGCACAGCCGAAGTTGCTCCAGCCAAGGAGCAAGTTGCAGACGCGGTACGTTGGCTCGACGCGCAGTTCTCCGCCAGCCTGTTCGGGCCGACATACGAACATCAGCAGTACTGGGTGGGGCTGGTTGCCGGCGCCGGACTGCTTGCAACTCTCTCCTCGGCTCTCCTCCGGGATCTCGCATCACGGCTCGGCACAGCATCGGACCCGTTCAGCGACGCCTCCTCCGAGCCGCGGGCGGACGCCCCGTTGCCGGAAGCGACGGGCAAGGTGTTCCTTAGCTATTCACGCAAGGATGGCGCCGTCGCCCGTGGGATCCGAGAGAGTCTGGAAGGCAAGCTGCGCCACGTCTGGGTGGACTGGGAGGCGATCGAGCCCTCCGAGAAGTGGCGGCAGGCTATCGACGAGGGAATCCGAACCTCCGATGCCTTCATCCTTCTCGTGAGCGAGGATTCACTGCGATCCCCTTACTGTCGGGACGAGTGCATGAAGGCAATCGATTTACACAAGCGGATTCTGCCTGTCATCATCGACCCGAACCTGGCCACGGGCGTCACGGCCGCAATGAACGAGCATGGTTGGGAACCGCTCCGCTCGTACCAGAGCTTCCACATGATTGAGGGAAGCGATGAAGATTCTGATCGAGGGATTCACCGCATCGTTTCCTTCGTCACGCAACGCCATCGCTGGGATGCCTTCCACACACGCCTGGGTAATCTAGCTCACGAATGGTGGCAGAGTGGCTGCAAAGACGGCCTGTTGCTCCGCGCCGAGGAGCTAGCTCTTGCTGAAAAATGGGAAGAGCACTCTTGGGGTGAAGAACACGAAATTGGCCTGACCGAGCGAGAGATCCGATATCTCAGTGATAGTCGGCGCGCGGTCAAGCGGCGTGCTAGGCGGCTCCGGGCGGGCGTTGCCGTCGTCACTGCGGCCGTGGTCGGCCTAAGCTCGCTGGCCGTATCTGCACAGGGGGACGCTGAGACCCAGCGACGTACGGCGCTCTCTCGGAAGCTCGCCGCCGCCTCGTTAGGTCTGTCCAAGACCGAACCGGAGAAGGCCGTTCAGTTGGCTTTGGCCGCCTACGGGCAGGAGTCCACGGCCGAGGCTCGGAGCGCATTGGCCTCACACCTGGCGAGCCTCAACAAGGTACGCACCATCATTCCGCCTAAGAAGGGTGTGGTGTCACGGCTGTCCTTCAGCCCCGATGGAGGACTTCTCTTTATCGAGCGGGATTACGGCAACGTCCAGATTTGGGATGCGAATACGGCACGCAGTCGAGGAACTTTGCAAGGAACTCTGCTCAGTTGGAGTGACGGCGGGGCGCGTTCCCTTACCGCCGATGGCAAGACTCTGGCGTTGCGGACCGGACAGCATGGCGAGCAGGTCGACCTAGTGGACACCGGTAATCTGCGAATCAAGGAAAGCTTCTCAGTCCCGAGGACCGGAGGCACAGGTTCAATCGGTGACAGCGGTGGCGGGCTGAGTCCGAATGGCGAGATTCTCATGGCTGGAGGATCATTCGGCGCTGGAGCATCGATTGCCGTGTGGGACGTTCCCAACCATCGCACTTTAAAAACTATTTCGTGCGATGTGGCCGAAATGGCGCCCTCAGGGGAGAGTGTCACCTGCGGAAGGGAGGAGAGTGTGCAAGTGCTCGGGTTGCCAGACCTGGGGACTCGGCAAACGATCTCCACGTCGGGCTGGAGTTTCGAAGGTTACACCTCAGATGACGGTGTGGTGGTGAACTACGGTGAGACGGCGGACCTTGTAGGTGAGGCCAGGGTTTATGAGCCAGGATCCTCCCAACCTTGGATTCCATCAAAGAATATGTCGCTGAACTACGGTCTCCTGACGGAAGATGGTCGGCATGCGGTAGTCCACTCGCCAGACATGAGTCGCTGGGAGCTGTGGGACCTGAAGTCACACAAGAGGCTGCGGACCACGACCGACCAAAAGGAAGCTGCCCACTCCGTCCGAGCGGACGCTCCTGTCGAGCCCCAGTACAGCGACACGCACGGTGCCCGCGAAACGGCCACTGCTGATGAAGAACGGGTTGCAACCGTGACCAAGGATGGGTCAGTGGTCATCTGGGAACGCACGACTACCGGACGGCTCGCCGAGCACCACGCCCTCCCCGAGGCCAAGACCCCATTCAATGCGTTCGCCGTAAGTCCCAGCACGAACACCTTCGCCACGGCGGACTCTCAACAGCCCGTGGTGCAACTGCGGGATAGCCGCGCAGGAACCCTCACCGGCACGATCCGCCTTGCCGAGACAGGCACGACCCTGGCGTTCAACGAGGACGGATCACTGCTCGCTGTGGCCGAACGTGCAGGCGCCGCCCAACGCTCCCCGGTCGAAGTCTTCGAGGTGCCTAGTGGTCATCGTGTAGCCCAAATGCACTACACGCCCGGTCTGAAGAGCGGTCTCCCGACGCTGCTTTTCTCCCCCGACAGTAAAGAGCTGTACGGCACGCTACAGGGGGAATCCAGGGTTGCAGAGTGGGATCTATCAACCGGACATGAGACCCATAGTTACGGCCCAGATCCCGCCAGTAACGGATTCGCTGATCAGGCTGCACTTAGCGGGGACGGGGCGACGCTGACTCTCACCGACCGTCAACTGACCGTCAGTTTGTGGGATACCGACTCTGGAAACCAGCTCTCCTTCAAAGTCCGCAACGCCAGGAACGCTGCGCTGAGTCCTGACGGACGCGTCCTCGCGACAGTCGGTGAGGACAACAATGACGATTTTGGTGGTGGCTCCGTGACGTTGTGGGACGTCACTACCCAAAAGAAGATCGGGAAAAGCCTCGTACCCGAAGGAGGCGCCTCTCGTGTGCTGTTCAGTCCCGACGGTCTCACGCTGGTTGTGATCGGAGATGGGGATGTTTCCGATGTGGCTCTAACCTTGTGGGACGTTGCAGGTCAACGACAGGTTGGTCCTGACTTGTTCGTGACACACCGCGACGCGGCTGTCGGTTTCAGCCCCGATGCCACCCGGGTTGACGTCGCAGACGGAAACGGCATCACGAGGATCCGTGTAGACCCTTCGGCGTGGTCGGCGGCTCTGTGCGGAATACTCACGGGCCCACTCAGCAACTCCGATTGGCAAGACGTGGCACCGAGGGAGCACTACAGGTCACCATGCTGAAAGCCGCCCCGCTCACGGAACGGTTTACCCCACGTTCCAGCGGATCATCCATGCCTCATTCTGGACGGAGATGACACCTTCACACTCGGCGACGAATGCGTCAGCGAACTCCGCAGAGTGATGAGGCGTCGTGCTCCATCGTTCAAGAAGACGTTCCAGTTCCTCGGCGGTGCGCGTGAACTCAAGTTGCTGATACGCGTACCGCTGAGCGATTGCATGCGCGGTTACCGCGATCGAGACCGAGGCGATAACGGCAATCCACGCTGCCGCCCGCTCCACGGAAAAGACACCCGCGGCAGCAGCGAGTACCGCCCCGAAGCCCCCCAGTAGCAACTCGATCCGTTCGACGAATCGGACCCTGCGATGCATCGCCTCCGCTTTGGGCCGGTAGTACGTCGCGATCTGCTGTCGCAGGCGATACTCCACGTAGGTGCCGGCATCGACTACCGCCGGGACCGATCGCGGCCGTGCTGCGATCCCGGTGGTGTAACGCACCAGGTCGATGCCGTCGGAACGGTAGCTGCGGCTGCGCTCGGCGAGCAGTGCTGTCGGCGACGTCGCCGTGCGGTAAGGACCAACTCTCGCCAGATAGGTATACACCTCGGCCTTGAGCGCCTCGGATACGGCCCGCAGGCGCGTCCAATCGCTCAACCGATTCGGGCCGCCGCGCTGTGCCACCAGGGGAGCCGCTCCAGCAGCCGCCGCGGCGGCAAAGGCGAGTGTCTTGCCCAGTAGGGAGTTCCAGCTCATCATCTGGGACGCCGCCGTCCCCATGGCTGCTGCGGCAATGCCCAGTGCCAATGCCAACACGCGTGCCCGCTCGACCGACACCTTGAGTCGGTTCGCACTCTGAGACCAGATGCTCTGCTGGTCCCAAACCGACGAAACTGCTGCATCCTCTGAGATCTCTGTCACCTTCAGATTCTGACGGTTCCCCGCACGCACGCCAAGGGAGGGGAGGAGCCACATCGACGCAACCGACCTGCACAGCCGAGCAGTTGGGCGGATTTTCATCGAGGCTGGGGAGGCACACCCAGTAGAGTGTGGGCTTCGTCATAGCTCTGGATGGGCCGCCTCGTAAAGCGACACGACCAGCGGGGGACACGGCCTCTGCAGAAACAACCGGTCCCGCAGGCCACGTCCAGGGCCCGGGCACCCCGGGCGTCCTCCGCCAGGGCCAGGCGTGCGGTCAGGACGGCCTTCTCGGTGTCGGTCAGCGGTCGGAAGTCGCGGCCGGCCTCGTAGTGGGCGTGCCAGTCCTGGGCGGTGTGCGTGGTGCTCATGGCGGTGGGGGCTCCCTGTTCGTCGGGGCTGCTCAAGCGGGTTCGAAAGGCCGTGCCGGGAGGTGGGCCCGGTGGAGGGAGAGGCCGTCGTCGGCGACCGGGACCGCGGCGATCCGTGGGCCGGAGGTCAAGACGATGCCCATCAGGCCTCCCAGTCCCAGGTGTCGAAGTACGCCGGGATCCCCGCGTCGCGGGCGGCCATCACGGCCTCGAGCCGTGCGTGGTCCCGTCCCGGCATCAGCTCCTGCCATGCCGGCACGGTCAGGGCGCGGACCTCGTCGTGCTCGTCCGGGTCCAGCACGATCCCGGCGAGCTGACCGGCCGAGAGCCGGCCGCCGTCGAAGACGAACCCGACGGAGGCGAGCGGCCAGGCCTTGCCCGGCAGTCCGAACACCGTGGCCAGGAGCTTCGGGGGTCCCGCCACGTGGAGTCCGGTCTCCTCCCGGCACTCGCGCACGGCGGTCTCCCAGGGCCGCTCGCCGGCCTCGGCGACGCCGCCGGGCCACTGCCAGGGGTGGGCGCTGGAGTACGTGGCGCGCAGCTGGACGGGCCGGTCGTCCTCGTCGGTGAAGAACACCGCTCCGAAGACCGCCGCCTTCGGCAGCGTCGCGGCGAACTCCTCCGGAGGAAGCCACTTCCCGCTCACGACGCGGTCCCTTCGGCGGGGAAGCGGGTCATGCGCATGAGCGCGGGGTCGGCCGCGAAGCCGAGCCCTTCGTACAGCGGGGCGGATCCGGCGCCGGCGTACAGGTCGTACAGGGTGACCCCCTCGTGCTCCAGGTGGTCGAGGAGCGCGGCGAGCGCGGCCCGGGCGTGGCCGCGGCGCCGGTGGGCGGGGTCGGTGGCCACCGCGTGGATCCGCACGGCCAGCCCCTTGGGGTACTTCGGGGCCGGCAGGACGGGGTGGACCAGGCCGGGGGCGCAGGTGGCCAGGCCGCCGTCGGGCGCGTCGACGACGTACGCGCGGGCGTCGCCGCCGTCCTGGAGGCGTAAGGCCAGCTGGTCGGCGCACGTGGCCGGCCAGGCTGCGTCGAGGGGTTCGCCGAGGATGTTCTCCGAGCGCAGGCGGGCGATCTCCGCAGCGTCCTCGGGGGTGGCGGGGCGGGGTTCGGACACGGAAGTTCCTCTCTCGAACGGGCGGGCGGGGTCCACGGACCAAGGGTGGTGGGTGGCGTGCAGGCGGCGCAGGCGATGCCGGAGACGGCGTCGAAGGCGGCCCCGCCGTTCAGCCGCAGCTCCTCGACGGGGGTGAGGTGGCGGCCGTAGCCGTCGAGGAACGCGGCGCGCAGGTTCGGCCGGCCGCTCCACCGGGGCGCCGGGCCGTGGACAGGGCGGGACGGGCGAAGGCGGCGTTGGGGAAGGAGGCTGATCGCCGCCGCGTCGTGCAGTACGCCTGCGGCTCCCTGGACCGCGGCGACGATCATGAGCTGGGTCAGGGTCGGCCCCCTGGGCACGCCCAGGGCCGCTGCCGAATCATCTGGCGGCGCTTGGGGTGCCGGTCGGGATTGCGGCAGGAGCGTCGGGGTGCTTCGGCAGCGGATCCACGGAGTCCTCCGGATGGGCGCACGGCTGGTACTGGTGCTCCATGAACGGCGCCCGATCGGGCCGGTCACGCCCGGATCGGGGGCGGATGGTGAACGGATGTTCCGGTCCGTCGTGCGGGGCTTGGCGGGCCTGTGGTGACGCCGCTGAAACTCGCTCGAACAGGGTCCTGTCACCCTGGCGGGGGATTGCCGATGCCAGGGTCCCGCGGCCCGCGCGGGGCAGGCGTCGCGGAGCGGAACGATTCCAGTGGCCGAAACCCCTGTCTGACTCCGGCTTCGGATGGCAGTCTCTACTTCTCGGAAACGTCGTCCCGGGGGGGATCACGCGTGATGGAGCCGGGTACGGGCATGGGACTGCGGGGCCGCAGCGGCATCCTGTCGCTGGTCGACGCATGCCTGAAGGAGGATCCGGCGGCCGAGCGGCCCCTGACCGTACTCCTCGGGCCCGCGGGCAGCGGAGCCAGCGAGGCGCACAGCGCCCTCATGGAGCACTTCGGGCCCGACTACCCCTTCGCCTTCGTCAACTTCGGCGGGGCCCAGTCCCTGCTGCCGCGTTACGCCCTCGGACTCCTGGCCCGCCAGCTCGAACGCAAACTGCCCCGCTACGGCCGTTCCCACTTCCCGCTGCTCAGCCTCGGCCTGCTCGCCTCCGACCAGGAGCTGCGCATGCGCAGCCTTCCCGACGGCCGGCGAGCGGTGCGGCGGCAGCTCGACCGGTTCCAGGAGGAGAACGAGGCCCGCCACGGCGACTACCTGGCCGCCTTCTTCGAGGTGGCCATGGGCGCGGTCGGCATGCCCGAAGGGGCCTCCACCGCCGCGCACGCCCTCTTCCAGGACGCCCTGCGGCGGGGCCGCCGTACCATGCCCGGACTGTTCGGCGGCAGGCCGGGCAATCGGCTCACCGCCGGGGCCACTTGGTACGGACGCCACCCCATGACCCGCAGTGCGGACCCCATGGAGGCCCTCGTGGAGCTGAACCTCTGGCGCCACGAGGGCGACGAGAACGAGCAGGAGCGGCTCGACCTCGTCCTCTTCCAGGCCTTCCTGGAGGACCTCAGACGCAACACCGCCCGCAACTTCATGCCCCGCTCCTACCTGCTGCTCCTCGACAACTCCCACACCGAGTACGGCCGCCGCTTCCTCGACCTGCTGCTGCGTGCCCGGCACGACGAGACGGTCGTCGCCGGCCACGCGAGCGACCCGCTGACCGTCGTCGCCAGTTCCAACCGCTGGCTGCCCCGCTGGGGCCCGGCCACCGGCGAGTCCTGGCCCTGGCAGCTGCGGGGCCCCGACCGGGCCTCCCTGGCCGACTGGAACGCCCATCGGCCGACCCGCGACAGCGAGGACTCCTGGTGGTACCCGTTACGCCTGCGCGACCTCAACCTGGACGAGGTGCGGATCCGGATAGAACTCCAGCTCGGCGGGAACAGCGAGCTGGCCCCGCTGACCCGGCTCACCCCCTTCGTGCACCGCCTCACCGGCGGACTGCCGCGCGCCGTCCACCAGGTACTCGACGTACTCCGCCAGGCCGGGCCCCCTCGGGATTCCGGGCCCCAGCAGGACCGCTGGCTGCGCACCCTGCCGGACCGGCCGCTGCGTGCCGGCGAGGACTCCGCCTCCCTCGCCGACACCGCCCTCGGGCACCTCTTGCGCGACTTCGACGGGACCCAGCGCGCCACCCTCGCCGAATGCGCGGCGGCCCGCGACTTCTCCGTCGCCACCCGGCTGCTCAGCCCGGACGATTCACTGTTCGGCGACATCCGTTCCCGCTGGCTGCTGAACGGGCCCGTCGCCGTCGTCCCCGTACTCCACCCCTGGCTGCGCCGTCTGCTGCTGTGGCGGCTCGCGGCACGTCCGGAGAGGTGGGACGCCGTGCACGAACTCCTCGCCGAGTACTACCGCGACGAGGGCAAACCGGTGCAGGAGATGTACCACCAGCTCGCCCGCGGGCGGACCGAGGAGGTCACCGCCCACCTGGCGCGGCGCTTCACCGCCGTACCGGCCGCGCAGTGGATCTCCGAGCTCGACACGGTCACCGCCGCGCCGAACCGCCTGCCCGCCGGCAGTGGACCGCTGGAACTCCTCGCCGGGCTCGTCCAGCGCGGGCCCGGGCGCGTCATGGACACCGAATCCGTGATCCACACCCTGGTGACCACCCGCTGGGTGTGGAGCGATCCGCTCGCCGACCCCGCCATGCGGCTGGGCGACTTGATGGCCGACGGCTACACCCAGCTGTCCCAACTGCGGAGGAACGACATCGTGGCCCTGTTCAACGAGGCGGAACGGTACCGTCACTGGCGCGATCCCCAGACCACGGGCTGGGAGGGCTGAGCGCGTGCCCAGACTCGAATGGCCCCTGCACGTCGTGCGCCGCGTCGCCCTCGCCGCCGCGGCCTCCGTCGTACTGGCCGCGGCGTTCTGGTTCGGGGCCGGCTGGCTCCAGGAACGCCAGGCGAGGTGCGGGGACGGAGTCGTGGAACAGGGACCGGACGACGAGTGCGTCGGGGTGACCGACGGCTCCTACGTCTTCGCACCGCACCTCGACGCCGTCAGCAAGAAGATCGAGGAGGAGAACCGCAGGGTCCTCGCCAACGCAGACAAGGAACCGTACGTCAGCGTCGCGTACTTCACCTCCTTCACCACCACGGCCGAGGACAGCAACTCCGCCGAGGGCGTCCGCCACGAACTGCAGGGGGCCTACCTCGCCCAGTACCGGCACAACCAGGGCGACCTCGCCGCCACCCCCAAGATCCGCTTGCTGATCGCCAACCCGGGCAGCAGGTCCACGCGGTGGAAGCACACCGTCGACGAGCTGATCGCCCGCAAGGACACCCCGGACCGGCTCGTCGCGGTGGCCGGCCTGGGCCCCAGCACCAAGGAGAACCTCGCGGCGATCCAGCGCCTCTCCGAGAACGGCATCGCCATGGTCGGTGCCACCATGACGGCCACGAACATCCAGGGCATCAACGGCTTCGTCCGGATCGCCCCCACCAACGAGGACGAGGCGTACGCGGCCGCCGGCTACCTCAAACGGCGCGGCGTCGCCACCGCCGTCGTCCTCCAGGACGTGGCGGAGGGAAACCTCTACGCCTCGACCCTCGGCACCGCGTTCACCAAGGCCTTCCAGGAAGGCGACAAGCACAGGCTCGTCTCCGAGCGGATGACCTACGACTCCTCCGTCAGCAGTGCCTGGCAGAACGAACTGCGCTACATCCCGGGGCAGTTGTGCCAGCAGCGCCCGCAGCTCGTCTACTTCGCGGGGCGCGGCAGGCACCTCACCCACTTCCTCGACGCGCTCTCCAACCGCAGCTGCACCGACCTGCAGTTCACCGTGTTCACCGGGGACGACACGACCAACCTGAGCGCCGAGCAGCTCGCCCACGCCGCCGAGACGGGCATCGAGGTGCTCTACACGGGCCTCTCCCACCCCGACATGTACCGCTCCGCGCCGCAGGCGGTGTCCGCGCCGTCGGCGAAGAACTTCCAGCCGGGCGGGCTGCTGGACCAGTGGTTCCCGCACGACCCCCGTGCGGACGGCGGGGCGCTGATGGGTCACGACGCGGTCCTCACCGCGGCCCACGGCATCCAGATGGCCGCCCGCTGGCAGGGGCAGGTCGCCGGTGACGCGGTGGCCCGGATGTTCCACCAGATGGACGGCACCCAGCAGGTGGCCGGGGCCGGCGGCTTCATCTCCTTCCAGAACAACGGCAATCCGCGCAACAAGGCCGTCCCGATCCTGCGCCTCAACGGCAAGGGCCAGGTCGAGTTCGTCGAGGTGTCGGCGGCGGAGGGGAAGCCGCCGCAGGAGCAGTGACGCCGTCCTGCGGGACGGCCGGTGCCGTCCCCGCCGCGGAGGCCGCCGCGTGTTCGTGCAGGATCCGGGCCGTTTCCTCGTCCATCGGAAAGAACGTCTCGACCGCGAGTTCGGACAGCGTCACGTCCGCGGGTGCTCCGAAGGTGGCGATCATGCTGAACAGCGCCATGTCTCCGAACGGCGTACGGATGCGCAGCGGGACGACCATGCCCGTGGGGTCGACCGGGCCTGGCGGAGGGACCGCGCCCTCCGGGGCCGGGTAGGAGGACACTTCCGCGTACAGGGCCCGTAGTTCGGGGTGGCCCGTGGCATTGACCTGGTGCAGCAGGCGGCCGAGCGCGTGGGCCCGCACCTCCGGGAAGTTGAGGCAGTGCCGCGGAAGTCCGTCCGGGTGGAGGATCAGCCGCATCACGTTCGCTCCCCCGCCGGTCAGGGCCGGGGAGACACTGCCCATCAGGACCGACATGGCCCGGTTGCACTCCACGATGTCCCAGACCCGGTCGACGACGGCCGCCGGGTACGGCTCGTGCCCCGCCAGCATGCTCGTGAGTGCCTGGCGGGCCATCGTCATGCGGTCGCTGTCCAGGGGGCTCTCCGAGTAGGCGGGAGCGTAACCGGCCGCCAGCAGCAGGCCGTTGCGGTCGCGCAGCGGGACGTCGAGGTGTTCGGCCAGGCGCAGCACCATGTCCCGGCTGGGCCTGGCCCGGCCCGTCTCCACACAGGAGAGGTGCCGGGTGGACGTGTCGGCGCGCAGGGCGAGGTCGAGTTGGCTGTAGTTCCGACGCCGGCGCCAGTCGCGCAACAACAGCCCGATGCGGGGCACGTCATCCGTCTTCATGTCCGACACGGTAACCCGCGGGGTCGCGGACTCCATGACCTCGGAGGTCATGGAGTCCGCGACCTCTCCCGTGTCACGGTGGGGGCACATCCCGCAGTGAAGGAGTCTCGCGATGACACAGACCATGCCCATGGCCAAGACCGGCACGGCCGGCCGGCGGCCGTCCGACCACTTCCTGCGGCTGGTCCTGCGTGTCGACAGCATCAGCACCGCGGTCATGGCGGCGGTGCTGATCGCGGCGAGCGGCCCCCTCGGCGGCGCGACCGGAATGCCGGTGGCCTTCTCCGTGGGCTTCGGGCTCTACCAGCTCGGCGGGGCGGCCGCACTCGCTCTGATCGCCGGCTATCCGGTGATCCCGGCCGGACTCGTGCGCGCCGTGATCGGGGTGAACCTCTTCTCCGCCGTCGCCTGCCTGGTGGTGGCCGCCGCCGACTTCGTGCCCCTCACGGGCTTCGGCGTGGTGTTCATGCTGATCGGCGCACTGGTCGTGGCGGTGTACGCGGCGTTGGAGTACGCCGGTCTGCGGCGGGTGACGTCCGCGGGATGACGGTCAGGCCCGAGGGGCTCGGGCACGCATGTACACGATCGGCGTCGGCAGCGTGATGGTGCCGTCGGCGGAGCGCAGTCCGTCCAGGCGTCCGGCCACCTCCGCGGCCAGTTCCCGGGCCTCACCCTCGTCCATGCGGTCCCACAGCCGGCGCATCCCGTGCGACCGGGTCCACTTCACCCATTCGGCACCCGAGTCCACGACGATGGGCAGGTCCTCCTCCTGCACGGTCACGTCGACGAAGCCGGCCTCGGTCAGGGTCGTCCCGACGCTGTCGGGGGTCACCAGCCAGTTGTTGTGGATGTTCGTGAAGGGACAGTCGTAGGAATCGCCGTCCTTGGGCTGGGTCAGGTGGGGGAGCAGCAGGTCGTGGACGGCCTCGGGAAGGAATCCCCACTTGCCCGTGCCGGTCGGAAAGAAGGAAGGGGCGCTCGCAGCGAAGGTCCCGCCCGGGCGGAGGAGCGTACGGTAGGGACGGAGTTCGGCGGCGCCGTGCGTCCAGATGAAGACGCTGAAGCTGCCGATCACCGCGTCGAACCGGTGGGCCGGGAAGTCCGGCACCTGCCCGTCCATGACCCGGGTGGTCACCTGCGCGAGCCCCCTCGCCCGGAACCCTTCATCGCCAACGGACCGCGGGACCTGCCGGTGCTAGCGGCGTCGTGATCCCCGGTCCGGCCGGATGTTGTGGCTGACCCGGAACGTGTTCGCGGGATCGTACGCGGCCTTCAGCCGGGCCGGCCTCCGGTGGACGGCTGGTCCGTACACCGTGTCGGCCCGTCCCTCAGGGCGGCGGCGGACCGGCGTGGCCGCGTTCGTACCGCGCGGTCATCTCGGTCCGGTTGGAGTGTCCGAGCTTGGCGAGGATGCTGCGGACGTGGCTCTCCACCGTACGCACGGAGATGACCAGGTCGTCGGCGATCTGACGGTTCGTGCGCGCCAGCACGACGAGTTCGGCGATCTCCCGCTCGCGCGGGGTGAGCGGCCCGGCGTCGTCGCGCAGGGCGGCGATCTCGGCGATGAGGCGTGCGGCGGCGGCGGAGGGGCCGGGCAGGTCCAGCCGGTCGGAGACGGCCAGGGCCTCCCCGGCGAGGGCGGCCGCATCGGCGAGGGCGCCCCTGTCGCGTTCCACGGTGGCGAGGTCCAGGCAGGTCAGCGCCACGTACGGGATCGCGCCGAGGGACCGGTTGCGGACCAGTGCTTCACGGAGCAGCTCCTCGGCCCGGTCCGGCCGGCCGGCGGTGAGGGCCAGCCGGCCGAGTTCGCGGCTGACCGTGCCGGAGAAGTACGCCGTGGGTGTGCCGAGCGCTCCGGGGTACGGCCTGAACAACGCGAGCTGGTCGTACACCAGCCGTGCGGCGGCGGCGTCACCGGCCGGTTCGATCAGGTCGACCAGGTTCAGCAGGAGCGCGGGCCACGTCGGGTTCGCCGTCGGGACCGGGAGCAGCGGGCGCAGCCGGCCGTAGGCCTCCCGCGCCTCGTCCGGCCGCCCGGCGGCGAACAGCGCGCGTGCCCGCACGGACTGGATCAGCGGGTTCTTCGGCGCGCGGTCGAGGTCGTGCCACATCTCCTCGCACAGTTCCGACGCGTCGCCGCGCACCAGTGCCAGTTGCAGCTGCAGTACGTAACCCATCATGATCGCGTACTGGTCGCCACCGGCGCGGGCGAGTCCGGTGGCCTCCTCGTTGGCGCCGCGGGCGTCCGCGAACCGTCCTTCCTGCACCGCCCGAGCCGCACCCACGCGCAGCCGGTGCCAGCGGGTCAACGGCAGCGACGAGCGGTCGGCGATCGCCTCGATGCCGCGGACGGCGTCGTCCACCAGGTCGAGCCGGCCGAGCAGGTATCCGGCCTGAACACGCCACTGGTGGCCCAGGACCGAGGCCAGCGGGTCACCGAGCCGCTCGGCCCTGGACACGGCCAACTCGCCCAGGCGCAGGCGTTCGGCGGTGTCGTCGGGATGGGCCAGGATCATCTGCAGCGCCCGGGCGGCGTCGAGCTCGGCCCGGCCGTCACCGCTGGCCCCGGCCAGTTCGAGTGCGGCGTGGGCCTGTTCGGCTGCCGCCCCGAGCGAACCCAGATCGGCCGAGACGGTGGCGAGCTGAGCGAGCACCCGGGCACGCAGCGCGTCGGGCAGGTCCTCGACGGCCAGGGCCGCCTCGCACAGCCGGGCGATGGCCCGTGAGGCGTGGGGGTACGTGACTCCCTGCACCACCAGGGCGGCCTCGGCGAGCAGTGCGGGCCGGCCGTCGCCCATCGCCGCGTCGGAGGCTTCGTCGCAGTGCCGCAGGGCGGCGGGATAGTTCCCGACCAGGTACTCGGCGCGGGCCAGGTCGATCAGCGCCGACGCCCGCCCCGGGTCCGCCGCGTCGAGGACGGCGGCGGCGTCGGCCATGTGCCGGGCGGCGTCCGCGTAGGCGTGCCGGCGGCGGGCCACATCCGCCGCGGTCCGCGACCAGCGCGCCGCGGCGGCGCGGTGCGCGGGCTCCGGGCCGGCGTGCCGCCAGTGTGCCGCGATACGGGCCGCCTCGCCGGGGTCCCCGGTCCGCTCCAGTACCCGCGCGGCCGCACGGTGCAGAGCCCGGGAGGCGTCCGGGCGGGTCCGGCTGAGGAGCTCCTCGCGCACCAGGTCGTGGCCGAAGCGGTAGGCGCGTCCGCCGCCGGTGCCGTTCTCCGCGGTGAGGATCCCGGCGTGCCAGGCCGCTTCCAGCGCCCCGGTGACGACGGCAGCGCCGAGCTGCGGCAGTACCGGTGCGAGGAGGTCCGTGTCCAGCGGTTCGCCGAGGACGGCCGCCGCCCGCACCACGTCCCTCTGTTCGGAGGTGAGTCCGCTCAGCAGGCCGCTGACGACGGTGCCGAGGCCGCCCGCGCGGGTGCGCAGCGCGCTGACGAGGAGCGGCAGCCCACCCGTCCTCCTGTAGCACTGCGCCGCGTCCGCCTCCCCGACGCACTGGGCGACCTCTGCCGGGGTGAACGGAGCCAGGAGCAGTGTCTCGGCACCGTAGCGGCCCAGCTCCGCCAGCGCTCCGGCGGGTTCCTCGGGGGCCGGTTCCCGGAACGTGCCGATGACGAGCAGCCCGCGGCCGGTGACCTCACCGGTCAGCTGCCGCAACAGATCGAGGCTGGCGGTGTCGGCCCAGTGCAGGTCCTCCAACAGGACGACGAGAGCGCGTTCGGCGGCCGCCGCGGCCAGCGCCTCACCCAGACGGGCCAGCTCCAGGAACCGCGCCGCCGCCGCGTCGGCCGGCTCCGTCGCACCCGGCTCGGCCTGTCGCGGTCCGGGGAACCCGAGGGTGACCCCGGCCGAGCGCAGTGCCTGCTGCCACGGCCACAGGGGTGGTGCGACCGAGTCCCGCGGGCAGTGGCCCCGTACGACGGTGACGCGTTCGCGGTCGGCGTGCCGGCGCAGCGCCTCGGCCGCGAGCGTGCTCTTGCCGACGCCTGCCGGCCCCGCGAGCAGCACCACGGATCCCGAGCCCCGCGCCGCCGCCTCCAGGCGCTGGGCAAGGACCGCCAACTCGGATGCCCTGCCGATGAGTTCGCTTCCCACCCGGGCAGTATCCCGCAGCCGCACCCGGTGGGCGCCGGTGGCGGCGGCTGCGTACCACGGTTCAGTGGCAGTACTGATGCCCCGGGCGACCCGCGCACGCCACTGTGGTCCGCGCACCACCCGGAGGCGGCTCGGGAGAGAACCCGCCGCCCCGGCCGGACGCACACCTCGCGACACCCAGGGAGAGAACATGATGCGAGCACGCCAGGGCACCGTCGTCGCGGCCGTGACGTTGGCGGTCGTCGTCGCACTGACGGGCGCGTCATGCACGCAGCGGCCGGATCCCGGCCCGGACCGCGGCGAGAGCCGGCAGCCCGACGCGGCGTCCCCCGACCCGGAGCCCTCCTCCGGGTCCGGCCGGAGCGGCGCCGCCGGTACCTGTCCCACCCCCGGACCCCTCACCCGGTCCCAGCTGCCGGCCTTCCCGCCGGCGGACGGGGTCGGCAGGATCAACCAGAACCCCTGCCTGCCCCTCGCCGGGCTGGCCGACCGGATCCTCGGCTTCGTCCCCACGAGCGGCAGCCCGCAGTACACGAAGTTCCGCAGCGGGATCGGCCGGTTCGTCGGGAAGCTGGACGCGGCCAACGACCTCGCGCAGTGCGCCTACGAGACCGACCGCCTGGCCGTCGGGGTGTACCAGCACACCGCCACGCGCTGGTCGATCGGCATGGTGGCGGTCGTACGGAAGGACCTCAAGGGGATCGTCGACGTCGGGGCCTGCTGGCTGCCCAAGCGGCTGCCGTTCCCGCCGCAGGACCAGGGCATCGCACCCGAGGGGATCAAGCCGGCCTACTGCGCCGACGCCGTGACCAGGAAGAGCGGCGGACACACCTTCACGATCATGTGGATCGGCTCCTCCGACGTGATGTGCGCCGGCCTCCACCACATCTACAAGCAGGCACCGTCCTAGGCGCTCCGGAGCGACCCGCCGCCCCGGACTTCACATTCACCCGGAAGGAAACGGCCGTGAAGAACTTCCTGGTCTCTCTCGCGGCGCTGCTGCTCGCCGCCCTCGCCTTCACCGCAGTGCGGAACGGCACGTTCGCCCTGCCGCGGCAGGACCCGGGTGCCGGTTCGGGCTCCGCCGAAGGCCGCGGCGGGACCGGCGGCACCGGGTCCGGAGCCACCCCCGAGCCGGCCGAGGACGGCAGCCCCAGCCCGCGTGTCGGCCCGGCCCGACTCGTTCCGAACGGGCTGCCGTGCAGCAACGGGGCGAGCTGCGGCGTGTACGGCAGCGGGTTCGCGCCCGGCGAGCTGGTCGACCTGTACTACACCTGGCCCGACAGCCACGGCGAGACGAAGTACGGCCCGAGGCGGGCCGACAGCGGCGGCAGGATCGACTACGGCGTCCTGCGAGCCATCAAGGCCGGCAGCACCATCCACGTCCGCGCGGTGGGCCGCACCTCCGGCCTCACCGCCACCACCAGCTACCACGACTCCGGCCCCTACTGACCGCCTCCGGCCGGACCGGCGCACCCGGGGCGCGACCTCGCACCGTCGCGCAGGCCCGCGCCCGAAGGGCGCACAGACTCCTCACAGCGCCTGGGGCGTCACCGCTGGGTGGTCGAGGGAGCCGTGTCCGTTCGGTGCGCGTCAGGCGGCCGGGGTCAGAGCGGGCGGGGCGGGGGGTGCGAGGGCGGGAGCCCCGTCGGGGACGGGCACCGCGGCGAAGATCGCGTCCTGCTGGCCCTGGAGCTCCTTCTTGCGCTCGGGGCCGGTCGACGGCAGGCGCTGCTCCTCGTACAGCTTGTGCGTCTCCTCCTGGGCGTACTTGCTCGCCGGCGTGTGGAACTGCACCTCGAACAGCTGCCGCGACCCGGGCGCACGCCAGCCCGTGTTGAGACCCTTGTAGCCCTTCTCGCGGCCCCAGGTGTTGGACCACTTCGTGGAGTCGCTGCCCCAGGCCGACAGCACCTGCGAGGCGATGGTGACCCCGGCGGCGTAGCGTTCGTCGGGCCACTGGAAGGTGTAGCGCACCGCGTCGCCGAACCGCGCCAGGACGTCGTCGGTGTTGCGCTCCGGATGTTCCCCGAGGTCCGTGGCGACCTTCCGCTTCAGGGAGTCGGGGGACTTGAGGCGGTGGTCGAAGCCGACGAGCTCCGCCCCGCTGAGGCCGGCGGCGGCCCGGACGTCACTGCTGATCGACGGCTCCGCCGCGCGGGCGCGTGCAACGTACGCGTCGACCTTGCGGTTGTCCGCGGCGTTCAGGCACAGTCCGTCGCCCTTCCAGCCGCCCGGGCCGGCCTCGCACTGTGCCGCGCCACCGCCGCCGCGGGTGGTGTCGGTGGGGGCGGCGTACGCGGCGAGCCCCGACGTGGACGTGGCCAGGGCGAGGGTGGCGGCCAGTACGACGGCCGCTCGGCCGAGGTGGTGCGTGCTCATGCGGCGGGGGTGTCCCTTCTTGGCGCGTGGCACCACCCGCACCGGATGGACGGGGCGAGCGGTGATCATCGCTGGGGACAACGGGGACGGGGGCGCAGAGGTAGCGGGGAAGCAGCCCAAGACCCTGCGCATTGGCCTGATGGGGCCGCAAGGGCCGCACTGCACACGCGCAGGAGGTCGACTCGTCCGCCACGCACGACGGCACCGGCCCCGCGGAGGCCGTTGCCTCGGCGGAGCCGGTGATGCTGTGGGCGGTGTGCCGGGGGAGGCTACTTGGCGCCGAGACCGGCGTCGGGGACCTCGGGCTTGCCGGCGGCCTTGAGGACCTTGTTGAGGAGCGTCAGGTCGTAGATGCCGGCGAGTTC
>NZ_JBVIXO010000028.1:0-36818 GCF_055593565.1 Streptomyces sp. NPDC040718
ACCCCGACACCCTCCACCAGACCCCCATCGGCGTCTTCCGGAGCGTGGAACGACCCGTCTACGACACCCTCATGGCCGACCAGCTCGACACAGCCATAGAGCAGCACGGCAAAGCGGACCTCGCCGCCCTCCTCACCGGCCCCGACAGCTGGACGGTCCCGCGCTGAAGCCCCACCCCGCCCCCCGACCGCAACACGTCCGCAACAGGACCCGAACCGGATCCGAAGCGCCGGGCCGCACAGTGCCGCCATGACTTCGACGACCACATCCCCCGAGCCCGCCCCGGCCCTGCCCCGGCGGGCCGGGGCGCGGCAGTGGCTGGGACTCGCCGTGCTGCTGCTGCCCGTGACCCTGATGACCGCAGACCTCGGGGTGCTCTGGCTGGCCACCCCCTACCTCACCGCCGACCTGCACCCCACCAGCAGCCAACTGCTCTGGACCACCGACATGTACGGGTTCATGACCGCCGGCTTCCTGGTGATCATGGGCACGCTCGGCGACCGGATCGGGCGCCGCCGGCTGCTGCTGGCCGGGTCCGCCGGGGTGGTCGCCGCCTCGCTGCTCGCCGCGTACGCCCCCGGCCCGGGCACGCTCATCGCGGCGCGGGCCCTGCTGGGCGTGGCGGGCGCGGCGGTACTGCCGTCCACCCTCGCCCTGATCAGCCACATGTTCGCCGACGCCCGCCAGCGGGCCACCGCCATCGCCATGTGGGTCACCGCCCTCTCGGTCGGGATCGCCGTCGGCCCCGTCGTCGGCGGAGTGCTGCTGGACAGCTACTGGTGGGGCTCGGTCTTCCTCCTCGGCGTCCCCGTCATGCTCCCGGTGCTGTTCCTGGCACCGCTGCTGCTCCCCGAGTACCGCGACCCCGCCGCCGGCCGGATCGACCTGCCCAGCGCCGGACTGTTCCTCCTCGCGGTCCTCCCGGCCGTCTACGGGGTCAAGAAGCTCGCCGAGCACGGCCCGCAGCTCCCGCAGCTGGCGGCCGTCGCGGCCGGCACCCTCTTCGCCGTTCTCTTCGTACACCGCCAGAACCGCCTCACCACCCCCCTCCTCGACCTCCGCCTCTTCTCCCGGCCCGCCTTCACCGGCGCCCTGCTGGCGCTGCTGCTCGGCATGACCGCCCTCAACGGCATCGAGTACCTCGTCCCGCAGCACTTTCTCGCCATCGGCGGGCTGAGCCCGCTGGCCGCCGGCCTGTGGCTGCTGCCCGGAGCGGCGGGCCTGGTCCTCGGCTCCCAGCTCACCCCGGTGTTCGCACGGCGGACGCGTCCCGCCCACGTCATCCTCGCCGGCCTGGCCCTCACCCTGCCCGGGTTCTGGCTGGCCACGGCCGACGGCGTCGTGCCCGTCTCCCTCGGCCTGGCGCTGGTCATGTTCGGCATCGCCCCCATCAGCGTCCTCGGCACGGCCCTCGCGGTGGGCTCCGCCCCGGCGGAGAAGGCCGGTTCGGCGGCGGCGACCGGCCAGACCGCGTACGACCTCGGACTCGCCCTCGGCATCGCCGGCACCGGCAGCGCCGCCGTGGCCGTGTACCGGGACGGAGTCACCGCAGGGGCCCCGTCCGGGCTGCCCGCCGACGCGCTGGCCGCGGCCCGGGACACGATCGGCGGCGCGGCCGACGCGGCGGCACGGCTCCCCGGCACCCTCGGCACCGAACTCCTCACCACGGCCCGGGAGGCGTTCACCGCCGGCTTCCACACGGCCGCCCTGGTCAGCGCGGGCCTGGCCGTCCTGACGGCGGTGGCGGTGGCCGCCCTGCTGCGCCGCATCCCCCCGATCGGCGGCCCGGACGGCCCGGAGTGAACCCGCACCCCGAGGCGTACGTTCGCTGATCCGCGAGGCCGACGCCGTCGTCGAGGCTCGGGGTGTCGGTACCGGTTCTTCTCCAGCCTCGCCCCCGGCGAGAGCGCCGGCCCGGAGCGGATGCAGCAGATCGTCGACGAGCGCGGCCCGCGCGGCGTCCGCCTCGTCGAACCCCTCTGGGAGACCGTCTTCCGCATCCACGCCCGGCACGCGGGCACCTACCAGCTGGGCCGCGTCTCCATCGCCGGCGACGCCGCCCACGTGCACGGCCCCGCCGGCGGCCAGGGCATGAACACCGGGGTGCAGGACGCCCACGACCTCGCCTGGAAGATCGCCGCCGTCGTCCGGGGCGAGGCCCCGGCCGCCCTGCTCCGGGACTACGGCGCCAACTGGAGGAACCCGCCGAACGGCTGGGCCCGGCGGTACGGGACTGACACCCCGAGGGCAGCACGGAGGGGGCGGCCGCGGGGCCGCCCCCTCGGTACGGTGCCCGGCCGGGCCGCCGCCTCAGGCCCGCGACGGCGCACCCAGCGGCGGGACGGCCTCGGCGGGGGAGGGCGGCCCGGGCGGGGTGCCGTCCCCGAACGGGCGCCCGCCCAGCGCCTCCCGGCCGTGCGCTTCGAGCCAGCCCGACGGGTCGGGGCCGGCGGGAACGATCCCGGACGGGTTGATGTGGCTGTGCACGACGTAGAAGTGCTGCTTGATGTGGTCGAAGTCGACCGTGTCCCCGAACCCCGGCGTCTGGAACAGGTCCCGGGCGTACGCCCACAGCACCGGCATGTCCGAGAGCCGCTGCCGGTTGCACTTGAAGTGGCCGTGGTACACGGCGTCGAAGCGCACCAGCGAGGTGAACAGCCGGATGTCCGCCTCGGTGATCGTGTCGCCGACGAGGTAGCGGGACCGCTCCAGCCGCTCCGAGAACCGGTCGAGGCGGTCGAAGAGCGCCTCGTACGCCTCCTCGTACGCCTCCTGGGACTTGGCGAACCCGGCGCGGTAGACGCCGTTGTTCACGTCCCTGTAGATCTCCTCGCTGACCGCGTCGATCTCCGCCCGCAGCGCGGCCGGGTACAGCTCCGGCGCCCCGTCGCGGTGGTACGCCGTCCACTCCAGCGACATGTCCAGGGTGATCTGCGCGTAGTCGTTGGTGACCACCTCGCCGCTCGGCACGTCCACGATCGCGGGCACGGTGATGCCCCGGTCGTACTCGGGGTCGCGGGCGAAGTAGGCCTCCTGGAGCCGCTCTATCCCGAGTACCGGGTCGCGGCCGTCCGGGTCGAGGTCGAAGGTCCAGCTGCGCTTGTCGTGCGTCGGCCCGGCGACGGCCAGCGGCAGGGCCTTCTCCAGCCCGAGGAGCCGGCGGACGATCGTCGCGCGGTGCGCCCAGGGGCAGGCGCGGCTCACCACGAGACGGTAGCGGCCGGGCTCCACCGGGAAGCCGTCGCGTCCGTCGGCGGTGATCCGGGTGGTGATGTACCGGCTGTCCCGCGTGTAACCCTTGTCGGGGCGTACGTTGCTCATCCCCGGGGCCTACCCAGGAACAGCGCCGCCGAGCGGGCGCTCCACCGGCCCTCCACCGCCCCTCGTCCGGACGCCACCGAGCCCTCCCGCCGCGACCGCGCGCGCCAGGAGGGCTCCGGGGGACCCGCTATGCGCTGATCCGCCGGTCCCCGACGGCGGCGGCGGGCCACCCGAAGGAGAGCTCACCCGTGGTCAGCAGGTCCAGCGGCTGCGCCAGTTCGCGGTCCCCGGGCGTCGCGGCACGGAAGACGAAGTGCCGCAGTCCCGCCTGCTCGGGTCCGCCGAAGAACCGGAAGAAGCCGATGTCCGCGCCCCGCGGGGCGAAGCTCTCGTACAGGAACACCGTCCGGCCGTCGGCGGTCAGCTCGCCCGCGGCGGCCTCGTACACGATGCCGAAGGAGCCCTCGGAGGCCTCGGGCACCGCGTCCGCGGTCACCACCCGGCGGGCGCCTTCCAGCCGCACCGCCTCGGCGGCCTCCCCGGCGTCCCGCACCACCGCGGTCACCTCGGCGGAGACCGACCCCCGCCGCGCGCTCCTGGAACGCATGGGCCGCTCGCCGACATCAGCCTGCGCGATCCCGCCCCCTGACCCGCGCCCCCACCACGGCCTGGGTCAAGGCGGGCGAGACCGTCCTCGCGGCATTACGCCGCTCTCGCCCGACGCTTCCTGACGCCGCCACAGCGATCCTCGCCTCCGGTCCCGGTCCCGGTCCCGGTCCCGGTCCCGGTCCCGGTCCCGGTCCCGGTCCCGGGCCAGGGCCAGGGCCAGGGCCAGGGCGAGGACCGGGCCGTGATCACGGCGCCGGCGGAACTATTCTCCGGCGAGTACGTCCAGCAGCCGCGCGGCGAACTCCGCCGGGCGCTGGGCGCACCCCACGTGCCCGCCCGGGAACTCCGCGAAGGCGGCCCCGGTCAGCTCCGCCAGCCGGCTCGCCGGCCCGTACAGCGCATCGGCCCCGCGCGAGTCGGCGCCCGCCGCCAGCACCAGCCGGCCGGACTCCCGCCGCAGCCCCGCCACGTCCGGGGCGCTCCCCGTGAACGGGACCAGCACGTGCTCCAGGAAGAACGGCTGGTTCGCGTACATCCGCGGCGCCATCTCCCGTACCTCCGGCGGAAGCTCGGCGGCCGGCTCCCCGGCGGGCCGCTCCGGCTCCGGCCCGCCCAGCCCCTCGCCGAGGCGGGCCATCGCCGCCCCCGTCCCCTCGGCGCGCAGCAGGTCCCGTACCTCGGCGAAGAGCGCCCGGTACGGCGCGGGCGCGTCCAGCACCTCCACCAGCGGCGGCTCGTGCGCCACCACCCGGCGCACCCGCCCGGGATGACGGGCCAGCAGCTCCAGCGCCGCCACGGCCCCCGCGCTGCACCCCAGTACGTACGCGGCCTCGTGCGGGGAGACCAGTTCGAGCACCCGGTGGGCGTCCTCGGCCCAGACCCCCACCCGCTGATCGGCGGGCGGCCCGTCCAGCGTGCTGCGCGACTGGCCGCGCGGGTCGTACGAGACCACCGTGTACCCGGCGGCGGCGAGCCCGTCCGCCATGCCCGCGTACAGCCCGGCGTCGGCTCCGCCGCCCGGGATCAGCAGCAGCACCGGGCCGCTGCCCCGCCTCTCGTAGTACAGGGCGGCACCGGGAACCTCCAGCGTGCCGGTCGTGAGCGTGTCCGTGCCCATCAGTGCGCCTCCTCCTCGTTCCGTCCTCCCGGTGACGGCCAGTTCTCCAGGGCCACGTGCAGCGCGTCCAGCCCCCGCGACCAGGACTCGTCCACCTCGCGGGAGTGCCCGAAGCCGCCGCTCAGTTCGAGGTGGACGTAGCCGTGGAAGGCCGCCCGCAGCAGCCGGGCGGCGTCCGTCAGGTCCGGGTCCGCCAGCCCGTAGGCGCGCAGCATCCCGTAGGTCAGCTCCACGCTCCGGCGCAGCCCGGCCGAGCCCTCCACCTCATGCGGCTCGAACCGCATCTGCGTGGCCGCGTAACGGCCCGGGCGTTCCAGCGCGTAGGCCCGGTAGGCGTCGGCGAAGCCGGCCAGAGCCTCCTTGCCCGCCCGTCCCGCGACGGCCGCCGCGATCCGCTCCGTCATCTCCTCGGAGGCCGCGAGGGCCACCCGCACGCGCAGCTCCCGCAGGTTCCTGACGTGCGAGTACAGGCTCGCGTCCTTGACGCCGAAGCGCCGCGCGAGCGCGGACAGCGTCACCTTCTCCAGCCCGGCCTCGTCCGCCATCTCGGCGGCCGCCTCCGTGAGCCGTGCCGCGTTCAGACCCGCGCGCACCATCGTGCCCCCAAACCTAGACCCTCTAGGCAGAAAGCTAGATCACCCAGCAACAGGCTGTCCACTCCTTTCCCCGGCCGCCGTGAAGGCCGCCAGCGCAGCCTCCGCCGAGGCGAACACCTCCCGCGCCCGATCCGCCCGCAGCGCCTGCGGAACCCCCGAGAACTCCGTCCCGTACACCAGCCGCACCTCGGCGTCCGCGATCCCGCAGAACCGCGACACCCCCACCGTCAGCTGGAGTTCCAGGGCCCGGCCCAGCCCCGTGCTCTCGTAGGACTCGGGCGTCCCGCCGGCCAGCCCCAGCCAGAGCATCCGCTTGCCGGCCAGCCGGGGCCTGCTCCGCCCGTACGCGAAGCCGTAGTTCCACACGCGGTCGATCCAGCCCTTCACCACCGCCGGCGGGGCGAACCACCACACGGGGAAGACCACCACCACCCGGTCGGCGGCGGCGATCCGCCGCATGTGCTCACGCACCACGGGCGAGTACCGCTTCTCGCGGTCCTCCCAGTCGGGTTCGTCCTCGGGCGTCAGCCGCGGGTCGAAGCCCTCGGCGTACAGGTCGAGCAGGTCGACCTCCTCCCCGGCCTCCTCCAGCGCGAGCCGGGCGCGCCCGGCGACCTGCCCGGTCAGGGAGTCGCTTCGGGGGTGGGCGAGTACGAGCAGGGTCCGGGACATCACGGTGCCTTTCGCGTCGGGCGGGTCGGGCGGAAGCGGAGGAGGGGGACCGGGAGCCGTCAGATGCCCAGCCCCGAGCCGCCGCTGACGTCGATGTTCTGGCCGGTGATCCAGCGGGCGTCGTCCGAGGCCAGGAAGGCCACCACATCGGCGACGTCGTCCGGCTGCCCGACCCGGTCGAACACCGAGAAGCGCGCCGCGTGCGCCTTGGCCGCCGGGTCGGCCATCCACGGGTGGATGTCGGTCTCGATCGTCCCCGGCGACACCGCGTTGACCGTGATCCCGCGCCCGCCCAGGGTCTGCGCCAGCGTCAGGGTCAGCACCTCCACCGCGCCCTTGCTCGCCGCGTAGGAGGTCATCCCCGGGAAGGCCGTCTTGGTGACCCCGGAGGAGACGTTGATGATCCGTCCGCCGTCGCGCAGCCGCTCCAGGCCCTTCTGGATGATGAAGAAGGGGGCCTTGGCGTTGACCGCGAAGACCTTGTCGTAGTCGGCTTCCGACACCTCGTGGATCAGCCCGGGCCCGGCGATCCCGGCGTTGTTCACCAGGATGTCCACCCCGTCGGCGTGCTCGTCGAAGGCCTCCCACAGCGCCTGCGCGTCACCCGGCAGCCCCAGTTCGGCACGGATCGCGAAGGCCCGGCCGCCCGCCGCGGCGATGGCGTCCACCGTCTCCTTCGCCGCGGCCTCGTTCCCCGCGTGGTGCACGGCGACCCGCGCCCCCTCGGCCGCCAGGGCCAGCGCGATGCTCCGGCCGATCCCGCGGCTCGAACCGGTCACCAGCGCGGTACGTCCGTCCAGCTTCCCCATGACACTGCTCCTTCTACCCGTCGGTCCTCGCCGGCCGCCGCTCTTCGGCCCCGGCAGGAAGGAGACTCGCGGGAAGCGGTTCGGAACCGGCTCGGAATCCGTTGCGGCCCTGTTCGGACGCCGGGTTACGGTGGGCCGCATGCGATTCGGGGTGCTGGGACAGCTGGGCGTGTGGACTGCCGACGGAACTCCCGTCAGGGTTCCCGAGTCGAAGGTCCGGGCCCTGCTCGCCTCCCTCCTCGTCGACCCGGGCCGGCCCGTCGCCGCGCACCGCCTGATCGACGACCTGTGGGGCGAGGAGACCCCCGGCAACCCCACCCGCGCCCTCCAGGCGAAGGTCTCCCAGCTGCGCCGCGCCCTGGACGAGGCCGAGCCCGGCGCCCGCGCCCTGGTCGAGTCCCAGGCCCCCGGCTACGCCCTGCGCGCCCCCGAAGGCAGCCTCGACACCGCCGCGTTCGCCTCCCTCGCGGCCCGCGCCCGCGCCGCCGCCGACCCCGGGGTCCGCGCCGCACTCTTCGCCGACGCCCTCGGCGTCTGGCGCGGGCCGGCCTTCGCCGGGTTCGAGCAGGAGGCCTTCGCCCGCGCCGCCGCCCACCGGCTGGAGGAGGACCGGCTCGCCGTACGGGAGGAACACGCCGAAGCCCGCCTGGAACTCGGCGAACACACCCGGCTGGCCGGCGAACTCGCCGAACTGGTCGCCCTGCACCCGCTCCGCGAGCGGCTGCGCGCCGCGCACTTGACCGCCCTCTACCGCGCGGGCCGGCAGAGCGAGGCCCTCGACGGGTACGAGGACCTGCGCGCCCGCCTCGCGGAAGACCTCGGCATCGACCCCGGCCCCACCCTGGCCGCCCTCCGCCAGTCCATCCTCACCCAGTCCCCGACCCTCGCCACCCCGCCCACCCCCTGGCCGTCCACCCCGCCCCCCTCCCGGGCGGCCGTCCCGCCCGGGGCCCTGGGTCCTGCGGCCCCGGGCGGGCCTACGGGCTCTGCCGTCCCGCTCGGGCCCACGGGCTCTGCCGCCCCGCTCGGGTTCCCGGGCTCTGCCGCCCCGGGCGGCTCCGGCGCCCCCGGCCCCGAAGCCCCCGGCTCCACGCCCCCGGGCGGCCCGGGAGCCCCCGTCCCGACCGCCCCCGGCGGCAACGGCTTCGCCGTCCCCGTCCCCACCAACCTTCCGGCCGCCCTCTCCCCCCTCCTCGGCCGGGAGGAGGCCGTCGCGGCCGTCCGGGAACTCGTCGGAACCCGCCGGCTGGTGACCCTCACCGGCCCCGGCGGCGTCGGCAAGACGAGCCTCGCCGTCGAGACCGCCCGCGCCCTCGCCCCCCACGCCTTCCCCGACGGCGTCTGGCTCGTCGAGCTCGCCGGCACCACCGCCGCCGGCCTCGCCGACGCCGTCGGCACCGCCCTCGGCATCCGCGACGACGCCGTATGGGGCACGCCCCCCGAGGCCCAGCGCCGCCGGACCCCCGGCGAACGCCTCGCCGCCGCCCTCCGCGACCGCGCGCTGCTCCTCGTACTCGACAACTGCGAGCACCTCGTCGACGACGTGGCCGCCCTCGCCGAAGTGCTCCTGCGCACCGCCCCCGGCCTGCACGTCCTGACCACCAGCCAGGAACCCCTCGCCCTGGCCGGGGAAACCCTGTGGGCCGTCCCCACCCTCGAACCGGCCGCCGCCGCCGACCTGTTCACCGCCCGCGCCACCGCGACCGCCCCCGGCCTCACCCTCACGGCCGAGGACCGCGAGACCGTCGCGGCCATCTGCCGCCGCCTCGACGGCATCCCGCTCGCCCTGGAACTCGCCGCGACCCGCGTCCGCGCCCTCGGCGTACGCGGCGTCCTCGACCGCCTCGACGACCGGTTCCGCCTCCTCAGCTCCGGCCGCCGCGGCGCCCCCGCCCGCCAGCAGACCCTGCGCGCCGTCATCGACTGGAGCTGGGAACTGCTCACCGCGCCCGAACGGACCGTGCTCCGCCGCCT
Source organism: Streptomyces sp. NPDC040718 (assembly GCF_055593565.1). Taxonomy (NCBI): domain Bacteria; kingdom Bacillati; phylum Actinomycetota; class Actinomycetes; order Kitasatosporales; family Streptomycetaceae; genus Streptomyces; species Streptomyces sp. NPDC040718. Next base: position 9,039 of record NZ_JBVIXO010000028.1, read on the forward strand.
CTCCGTCCACGCCGAGGGCTGCACCCTGGAAGCCGCCGAAGAGGTCTGCGCGGGCCCCGGCACCGATCCCGCCGACGTGCTCGACCTGCTCGCCCGCCTCGTCGACCGCTCCCTCCTGGCCCTCGCCCACACCCCGGCCGGCCCCCGCTACCGGCTGCTGGAATCGGTCGCCGCGTACTGCGCCGAACGCCTCGACGAGGCCGCCGAGTCCGAGGCCGTACGCGCCCGCCACCTCGCCCACCACCTGGCCCTCGCCGAAGCCGCCGAACCCCGCCTCCTCGGCGCCGGGCAGCACTCCTGGCTGGAGCGCCTCGACGCAGAGGCCGCCAACTTCCGCGCCGCCCTCGCCCACGCCCTCGCCGCCGGCGCCACCGCCGAAGCCCTGCGCCTGGCCTGCGCGCTGGCCTGGTACCGGGTGCTGCGCGGCCGGCTCGGCGAGGGACGCCGCGCCCTGGACGCGGCACTCGACGCGGCCTCCGCCGCCCCGGACCAGGCCCCGCCCGCCCTGCGGGACCGCGCCGAGGTCCTGCGCACCGGCTTCGCCGTCATGGCCGGCGAGGGCGCGGACCGCACCGCCCGCATCGCGCACGCCCTGCGCGCCTACGAGGACACCGGCACCCCGCACGACCTCGCCCGGGCCCGCTGGTTCCTCGCGCACGCCCTGTGCGGCACCGGCGACCTCGCCGGGGGCCGCGAGCTGACCGGGCTCGCCCTCGAAGGGTTCACCGCCGCCCGCGACGACTGGGGCACCGCGGCCGCCCTCGCCGACCGCTCCGCCCAGCGCCTGCTCGCCGGCGACCTCGACGGCGCCGCCCGCGACGGAGCCCGCAGCGCCGAGCTCTTCACCCGGCTCGGCGACGGCGCGGCCCGCCTCTGGACGGTCTACCCGCTGGCCTCCCTCGCCGAGATCCACGGCGACCACCGCGAGGCGGCCCGGCTGCGCCACGAGGCCCTGGCCACCGCCGAGAGCCTGGGCCTGGCCACCCAGGCCGCCGACCTGCTGTCCGGCCTGGGCCGCGGCGCCCTGCTCACCGGCGACCTCGAAGCCTCCCGCGAGCTGCACGAGCGCTCCCGCCGCCGGGCCGCCGAACAGGGCTTCCAGGCCGGGGAGATCAACGCCGTCCTCGGTCTCGGCCTCATCGCCCGCCGCGCCGGCGACCTGGACGGGGCCGAGACCCACATGCGCCGCGTCCTGGACTGGCACCGCTCGGTCGGCCTCGACGACGCCAACGCCCTGATACTCGCCGAACTGGGCTACGCCGCCGAGCTGCGCGGCGACGCGGAGGCCGCCCTCGCCCTCCAGGAGGAAGGCCTCGCCACCGCCCGCGCCACCGGCGACCCGCGCGCCCTGGCCCTGGCCCTCGAAGGCCTCTCCGGAGCCCTCGCCCTGGCCGGCGACCCATCGGCCGCGGCCGCGCTGCTCGGCGCCGCCGACGCCGCCCGCCGCTCCACCGGGGCGCCCCTGCCCCCGGAGGAACGCGCCGACGTCGACCGCGTCGCCGGCTCGGCGCGCACCGCCCTCGGCCCGGACGCCTTCGCGGCGGCCTTCGCCGAAGGCGCCGCCCGCGCCCCGGAGTCGGCCTACCGCCCGGCCTAGCCAGCCCTGACCGAACCCCCGGCCCCTGCCGTCCGCGCCAGCCCTTGCGTACACCGTTCCGTCGTGCGTACAGTGTCCGCAGAACGAAACGTCGTACGCATCGAGACGAAGAGGAAAAGGACGCCCCCATGGAAACCAGGAACCCGCGCCGCTGGTGGATCCTGATCGTGCTGTGCCTGAGCTCGCTGGTCCTGGTCGTCGACTCCATGGCCCTGACCGTCGCGGTGCCGTCCATGACCACGGACCTCGGCGCGAGCGCGCAGGACACCCAGTGGATCCTCGACTCCTACATCCTGGTCTTCGCCGGCCTCCTGCTCACCTCCGGCAGCCTCGGCGACCGCTTCGGCCGGCGCCTGGTCATGCTGGTCGGCCTGGTCCTCTTCGGGGCGGCGTCACTGGCCGCGACCTTCTGCTCCGACCCCGGCGAAGTGATAGCCGTACGCGTCGCCATGGGCGTCGGCGGCGCGCTCATCATGCCGTCCACCCTCTCCATCCTCATCACGGTCTTCGACGAGGACGAACGGCCCAGGGCGATGGCGGCCTGGGGCTCGGTCTCCATGCTCGGCCTGATCGGCAGCCCGGTCCTCGGCGGCGTCCTGATCGACCACTTCTCCTGGCAGTCGATCTTCCTCATCAACGTCCCGGTCGTCGTCCTCGCCGTGATCGCCGCCCTCACCCTCATGCCCGAGTCCAAGGGCCCCTGGCAGAAGCCCGACCCGCTGGGCGCCGTCCTCTCCGCCGTCGGCATGACCGCCCTCGTCTGGTGGATCATCGAGATCCCGCAGCACGGCGCCTTCGAGGGCCGCGCCGCGCTCACCCTGGCCGTCGCCGTGGTCGGCCTCCTCGGCTTCGTGGTCTGGGAGAACACCACCGCCTCCCCGATGGTCCCGCTGGTCCTCTTCAGGAACCGCGACTTCAGCGGCGGTTCGCTCTCCCTGACCCTCGTCCAGATCGGCAACGGCGGCCTGCTGCTGGTCCTGACCCAGTACCTGCAGTTCGTCCTCGGCTACTCGCCCCTCAAGGCCGGCCTGGCCTTCGTCCCGCTCGCCGTGGCCGCCCTGATCGGCAACGGAGCGGGCGCCGGCCTCGCCGCCAAGGTGGGCAACCGCCCCCTGATCGCAGGCGGCATGGTCGTGATGGCCGGCTCCTTCGCCCTGCTCACCACCGTCTCCCCGACCAGCGGCTTCACCGTGCCGGCGGTCGCCCTGGGCCTGCTCGGCCTCGGTGCGGGCCTGGCCATGCCGGCCGCCGTCGGCGCCCTGATGGCCACCATCCCCGAGGAGAAGGCGGGCGTCGGCTCGGCCCTGAACGACACCATCGGGCAGGCCGGCAGCGCCCTCGGCATCGCCATCCTCGGCTCGCTCCTCGCCTCCGGCTTCGCCGCCGGGATGCCGGCCGGAACGCCCGAACAGGCCCGGCACTCCATCGCCGGAGCCCTGGCCGCCGCCGGCGGGGACCAGGAGATGGTCCGCACGGCCCGCGAGGCCTTCGTCTCCTCGATGTCGACGACCTTCACCGTCAGCGCCGCCGCCATCCTGGCCGCCGCGGTCCTCGCCACCATGGTCATGCGGAGCCGCAAGCAGGCCGAGCCCGCCGCGCCCGCCGCCGAGTCCGAGCCCGCCGCCGCCTGACCGGCCCCGCAACGCCGACGAAGAGGCCCGCGCCCCCACCGAGGGGGCGCGGGCCTCCGCCGCGCGCGGCTCGGCTTCCGTGGTGGTCGGCCAGCGCCTCGGCCGCCGCCCGGTGCCCGACCGCGGCCAGCACCGGGTTGGTGACCCGGTACTCGTGCTCGGCGGTGAGCCCGAACCGCAGCGCCCAGCCCCGCCCCCGGGCCCACGTCGCGTCGTCCACCGCCGCCTCCTCGCGGAACGCCCCGCGCGCGTCGGCGGACAGCAGGGTCCAGGCCGCCATCATGTCGCAGGCCGGATCGCCCACCCCCACGGTCCCGAAGTCGATGACGGCGCTGAGCCGCCCGCCCCGGCCCGGCAGATTGCCCGGCAACAGGTCCCCGTGCAGCCAGACGGGCTCGCCCCGCCACTGCGGAAGGCGCAGCGTCTCCTCCCAGGCGGCGGCCGCCGCGTCCGCGTCCACCGTGCCGTCCGCGCCCAGGTCCCCGATCGCGGCCCGCACCTTCGCGTCCGCCGTCCCCGCCGGCCCGCCCCGGAACGACGCCGGCGCGCCGGCCGTGTCCACCCGCCGCAGCGCCGCCGCGAAGCGGCCCAGGCCCACGGCGGCCCCGCGCAGGTCACCGACGGGCTCGTCGAAGAGGTCCTCCCCCTCCAGCCTGGCCGCCGAGATCTGGCGGCTGCTGGCCGAGACCCTGGAGAGCGCCGGAGCCGCCGACGGCCCCGGGGACCCCGGCCCGGTCTGACGGCCCGCCGCCACCGGCTCCGGCCGGTCGTTACGGCTTGTCGAAGGTGTAGAAACGGCGGTGGTCCAGCATGTCGGCCGGAGTCACGTTGTTCCACGGCGGCAGAGCGCCCCGCAGGTCGATCACGTTCTGCGTCCGCGCCGCGGGCAGGTAGCCGGCTTTGGGGTTGCGGGCCTGCCAGTCCGCCCACAGCTTGTCGATGAAGGCGTGGTGCAGCCAGAACACCGGGTCGTTGGGGGAGGCCGCGGTGGCCATGTGCCCGCCCACCCACACGTGGACCCGGTTGTGCAGGTTGGTCCCGCGCCAGCCCTCCAGGTGGTTGCGGAACCCGCTCGACGAGCTGTTCCAGGGCGCGGTGTCGTAGACCGGCATGGCGAGCACGGAGTCCACCTCGGCCCTGGTCGGCAGCTGCGGCACCCCCGACCCCAGGACGCGCCGCAGGTAGTCGCGCCGGTCCACGCCCACCGTCACGGGCCACCTGCCGCCCGTGTAGGCGAACGGCCCGTCCAGCACCTGGCCGTCCCGGCCCCGCCTGCTGCCGCCCATGAAGTCGGATGCCCACAGGGGGGAGTTGGCCGCCCGGTCGACGGTCCAGTCCCAGTACGGAAGCGCGACGTTGCGGTCCACCCGCTGGAGCGCGGCCTCGAAGTCCAGCAGGAACCGCCGGTGCCAGGGCAGGAAGGACGGCGTGCGGTGCCCGATCCGGGGCCCGAAGTCCGAGTCGCTCATCAGGTAGTAGTTGTGGGCGTTGACGTACCGGTCGTAGACGCCGGTCCGCTTCAGCTCCAGCACCGCGTTGACGAAGGCGCGCTTCTCGTCGGGGGTCAGCGCGGCCACGCTCTTGCGTACGGTCACAGCTGCGGAGCCTCCTTCGGGAGGACGAACGGGGCGAGTTCGGCGCCCTGGAGGTCACGGATGGCGGCGCGGGCGGCCGAGACCGGGTCCGGGAAGCTCTCGTAGTGGTTGACGACGGTGACCCAGCTGCCGTCCGCGTTCCCCATCAGGTGCAGCTCTTTGCCGTCGATCTTGATGCTGGGCACCGGCATGCCGTGGTGCCCCGCGGCACCCAGCGTGATCTGGATGCGGCGCCCCTCGTACACCTCGTCGATGCCGCCGGTGGGTATGGACAGGGGCGCTCCGGAGGCGCCGGGGGCTCCGGAGGCACCTGACGTCCCGGCCGCCGGGGCCGGGGCCGACGAGGACGAGCAGGCGCTCAGCCCCAGGGCGATGGACGCCCCGGCACCGATCCCCAGAGCCTGTCGGCGAGTGATCTTCTTCATGGCCTGAAGAAGTACCAGAAGGCCGAAACCCGCCGATCGGTGCCCCCTGCATCAAGATCCCCGGGCCTCCGGCGGCCCCACGACGACAGCCCGCGTCCGGGGCCAGCAGGACTGGCCCCGGACGCGGGCTGTGAGGGGGTCGCGCGGCGGTCACCGTGCGGGACGCCCGGTCAGGAGCGCGGCGAGACCTTGACGATGGCCTCGATCTCCACCAGCTGGTCGGCGAAGGCCAGGTCGGAGACGCCGACGATGGTGTCCGTCGTGCGGTGCTTGCCGACGTACTCCTTGTGCAGGCGGGCCGCCGTGTCGAAGTTCTGGCGCAGGTCCTTCGTGTAGATCTTCATGCTGATGATCTGGCTGCGCGGCACCTTGTAGTGCTTGAGGACCTTGTCCAGGTTCTCGAACGACGTGCGGACCTGCTTCTCGAAGTCGCCGACGCCGACCAGGTTCCCGGCCGCGTCGTGCGACAGCTGCCCCGAGATGTAGATCTCGTCGCCGGCCTTGATCGCCTGCGAGTAGCCGTAGGTCTCCTCCCAGGCCACCCCGAAGCCGAAGTGGTCCCAGCCGCGGCGCGCCGTGTCCTGCGCACTTGCCGCCTGCGGTCCCACGAAGGTGATCATCGCGGCCGCGGTCGCGGCCACCACGGTGGCGATGCCGAACTTGCGCCTTGACTTGGTCATTCCTGTCGTCCTTTCGTCCCCAGTGGAGCCTCGCGTCACGAAGCTCCCAGGACGCGAAGGAGAACGCCTCGAACGGGAGTCGAACCTGACAGGAACGGGGCACCGGACCGCCACGAGAACCGGACGTCGTACCGCTGGGCAATCCGGGCGTCCGCCCCGGCGCGTAACCCCCACCCGCCCCCGGCAACCGCAGTACGGTCCTCCCGCGGCTTCCGCCACCACCTCACCACACCACGTCAGGGGATGCGCGTTGCGTCGACTCACCGTTGCCCTCACGCTGCTGGCCACCCTCGCCGCGGGCGCCCACACGGGCCCGACGGCCCTGTCCGCCGAGCGCGGCACCGGCGGGACCGGCGGCCGCGGAACGAACTTCCTCGTCGTCGGAGTCGACAGCCGCGCCGGCCTCTCCGCCGCCGAGAAGCGCCGCCTGCACGTGGGCGGCGAGGGCTGCAACTGCACCGACGTGATGATGCTCGTCCACCTCTCCGCGAACGGGCGCCGCGCCAGCGTCGTCTCCATCCCCCGGGACTCCTACGTCCAGTACCCGGTCCCCGGCCCGCCCCGCTTCGGCAAGATCAACGCGGCGTACAAGATCGGCGGCGGCCCCCTGACCGTACGCACCGTCGAACAGGTCACCGGCCTCCGCGTCGACCACTACCTGGAGACCGGTTTCACCGGCTTCGAGCAGACCGTCGACAACCTCGGCGGCGCCACCGTCTGCACCGACGAACCCCTCCACGACGAGGGCTCCGGCCTCGACATCACCGCCGGCGTCCACCGCACCGACGGCAACCGGACCCTGCGCTACGTCCGGGCCCGCCACGTCAACACACGGCCCGGCGACCTCGGCCGCGTCCGCCGCCAGCAGCGCACCGTCACCAACCTGCTGGCCCGCCTCACCGCCGAAGGGGCCCTCTCCGGCCCCGTCAACACGGCCCGCACCGTCCGCACCCTCCTCAAGACCGTACGCACCGACGCCGCGACGGACCTGCACGACCTCGTCCGCATCGGCTGGGCCCTCGGCCGGCTCCGCGCCGACCGCACCGAGTTCGCCACCGTCCCCATCCGCCTCTTCGACCACCGCGTCCCCGGGGTCGGCTCCACCCTGGTCTGGCACGAGGCCCGCTCCGCCGCCCTCTGGGACGCCCTCGCCGACGACCGCCCCATCACCGGCGACCCCCGCATCCAGCCCGTCCCCGAAACCCCCGTAGAGACCAACCCGGCCGCCATCAGGCTCCGCGTGGACGACCCCGCCGTCGCCGAGGCCCTCACCCGCGCCGGCTTCCAGGCGACCCCCAGGCCCGCACCCCCCGCACGCCCCGAAGGCCCGCCCGTCATCACGTACGCCCCCGCCCTGCGGGCGGACGCGGCCACCCTCGCGGCAGCCCTCCCCGGCGCCCGCCTGAACCCCGTCCCCGACCACGACAACACCTTCGACGTCACCGTCGGCACCACCCCGGTCCAGGTCAAGACGGTGACCTGGGACCGCAACAAGGCCGACGGCGCCCCCGTCACCGCGAACGCCCTCCGCTGCCCCGCCGGCTGACGGAACGCCGCACCGCCTCCCGGGCCGCGCCGGACCCGGGAGGCGGTGCGGCGTCCCGTCGGCCGGGACCCGGTGGTCGGCACCCGTCCGGCGAAACCCGCTCCCCGGTTCCGGACCCGGCCGCGGCCACCGGACAGGGTTGCCGCCTGGGTCCCGGCCCACCGAAAATCCTCCGCCCCTCCTGACATCCAGTCAATCCTTGGGTTTCCTTGCCGACACCCAAGAAATACCTTGGATGTCATGACCCTGGACGATCTACGGGTGTTCGTGGCTGTGTGCCGGGCCGGGAGCCTCAGCGCGGCGGCCCGCGAACTGGGCCGCACCCAGTCCGCGGTCAGCCAGCACGTCAAACGCCTCGAACGCGAGACGGCGACCGCCCTGCTCGAACGCCGCCCCCGCGGAGTGGCCCCCACCGAGGCCGGCCGGATCCTCTACGAGGCCGCCGCCGACGGGATCACCGGCCTGGACCAGGCGCTGCGCCGCCTCGGCGACCTGGCGAACGGCGAGGGCGGATCCGTACGCATCGGCACCGGCGGCGTGACCGTCCGCCACTTCATGGCCGAGGCCATCGTCGACTTCCGCCGCCACCATCCCCGGACGAGCCTGGAGTTCCGCACCGAGACCTCCAGCCGCCGCTGCTTCGAGGCCCTCCTGGCCGGCACCCTGGACCTGGCCTGGATCACCATCGGCCCACCCGTACCCGGCATCGAGCAGCGCCCGGTGGTCGACCTGCCCTGGGTCCTCGCGGTCCGTGCCGACGACCCGCTCGCCGCCCGCCCGGGCATCGCCGCCGCCGACCTCACGGACCTCCGCCTCGTCCGCCTGCCCCCGAACTCCATCTCCGGCGCCCGCCTGGACGCGGCCTTCACCGAACTCGGCGTCCGGGTCGGCTCCGACACCAGCGTGGCGGACTGGGACACCGCCCTCCTGCTCGCCGAACTCGGCCTGGGCCACACCGTCGTACCGGCCGTCCCGGGCCTGCGCACCGCCCCCGACGGCCCCCTGCGCCTGGTCCCCGTACCCGCCCTCCCGCCCCTCCCCGTCGGCTGGGCGGTCCGCCGCTGGGACGCCCTCACCCCCCTGGCCCGCGCCTTCGCCGACTCGGTCGGCGACCGGACCGTCAGCCACGTCCGGCGGTGAACACCAGCGAGGCGTTGTGCCCGCCGAAGCCGAAGGAGTTGGACAGCGCCGCGCCGAGCGCGCCCCGCCGGGGCCGTCCGGCGACGACGTCGAGCTCCACCCGCGGATCGAGCTCGTCGAGGTTCCGCGTGGCCGGCACGACCTGATCGCGCAGGGCGAGGATCGCGGCGACGGCGCCCAGTGCGCCCGCCGCGCCGAAGAGGTGCCCCGTCATCGACTTGGTCGCGGTGACGACGGGATGGGTGCCGATGGCCTCGGCCGTCGACTCGGCCTCGGTGAGGTCGCCCGTGGGGGTGGAGGTCGCGTGGGCGTGCACGTGCCGGACGTCGAGCGGGCCGAGCCCGGCCGAGGCCAGCGCGAGGCGCATCGCGCGCACCTGCCCGTCCCGGTGGGCGGCGGTGATGTGGTGCGCGTCGGAGGTGACGCCCGCCCCGGCCAGTACCGCGTGCACGCGGGCGGCACGCGCGGCCGCGAAGCCGGCCCGCTCCAGGACCACCAGGGCGGCCCCCTCCCCGATGACGAAGCCGTCCCGGCCGGTGTCGAACGGCCTGGAGGCCTCGCGCGGTGCGTCGTTGCGCGTGGAGTGCGCCTTGGCCTGGGCGAACCCGGCCAGCGGCAGCGGGTGGATGCACGCCTCGGCCCCGCCCGCGACGACCACGTCCGCACGCCCCAGCCGGATCAGGTCCAGGCCCATCGCGATCGCCTCGGCGCCGGAGGCACAGGCGCTGACCGGGGTGTGGGCGCCGCCCCGGGCGCCGAGTTCGATGCTGACCCAGGCCGCCGGTCCGTTCGCCATCAGCATCGGCACGGTGTGCGGCGAGACCTTGCGGACCCCGGACGCCTCCAGGACGTCGTCCTGCCCGAGCATGCTCAGCGCGCCGCCCGTGCCCGTACCGATCACCACGGCCAGCCGTTCCGGCTCGACCTGCGGCCGCCCGGCGTCGGCCCACGCCTCCCGGGCCGCGATCAGCGCCACCTGCTCGCACCGGTCCAGCCGCCGGGCCTGCACCCGGTCCATGACCTCGGCCGGTTCGACCCGCAGCCGGCCGGCGATCCGCACCGGCAGGCCGGCCGCCCACTCCTCCTCGATCGCGCTGATCCCCGACTCCCCGGCCAGCAGCGCCGCCCAGGTCGAGGGGACGTCCCCGCCGAGCGGCGTCGTGGCACCCATCCCCGTCACCACCACGTCCGTCATACCCGTGGTCATCACACAGCCCCCTTTGTTGGATCGGCACAGCTCCGCAGCCCGGTCCGGGGCGGAGGTGATCAAGACATTCGCCAATCTGTCAGGGAATTCACGAACCATCAGGTGTCGCGATCGACGGAGTCCGCAACCTGAGTTTTGTGTGTGTCCTACCAAAAGCCGCACGGTGCCGGGGAGGATCCGCGGTTGCCGGGTCCGTGTCAGCCCGCCGGGGGGCGGGGAGCGGGTGCGCCGGAACGCCCGGCGCCCGCGGCGACCCCGTCCATCAGGATCCCGACGAGGTCGCGGGTGTAGGTGTCGGCGACCGCGCCCCGCCGCACCAGGATCCGCATCCACAGCGCTCCGGCCAAGGCGTCCACCAGCGGCGCCGGATCGGCGTCGGGCGGCAGGTCGCCCCGGGCCACCGCGCGCTCGAACAGGGGCTGGTGGCGGCCGAAGCGGTCGTCGAGGAAGGAGACCACGAGGTCCCGCATCGCCTGGTGGCGCACCGCCCCGACCAGCGCGGCCTCGACGACGGTCCGCCGGTGTTCGTCGTCCAGCAGGTGCTGCACCTGCTCGGCGAGCGCGGTCAGGTCGCCGCGCAGGCTGCCGGTGTCGGGCGGATCGAACCGGAGGACGTGCGAGTGCAGCAGTGCGTCCCGCAGCAGCTCCGTCTTGGACGACCACCAGCGGTAGATGGTCGTCTTGTTGACCCCGGAGCGCTGGGCCACCCCCTCGATGGTGAGGGAGTCGAAGCCCAGGTCGCCCAGCATGTCGAGCGTGGCCGTGAAGATCTCGGCCCTGCGCCGCGGCCCGCCGCGCTCTCCGTCTTGTCTCTGCGTCACCCCTGGCCCCTTCCGTACGAGTGGGAGGGCCAGCCTACTGCAACGCAACGTGGCGTTGTGATATGGGCCCCCCACCCCTAATATGCAACGCAACGTTGCGGCGCATTCCGGGGTGCTTCCGCCCCTGGACGAGGACGCCGCACCTGCCAGGGGGAGAGCATGAGCGCACACCGGCCGGCGGCCGCGGTCACCGGACTCCGTCCCGCCCCGGGCCGTCCGGGCATCTGGACCGCCGGAACACCCGACGGCATTCCGCTGGTCCTCGTCCACGGGATCCGGTTGTCCGCCCGGATGTGGGACCCCCACGCCCGCCGGCTGGCCCCCCGTTTCCGGATCACGGCCCCCGATCTGCCCGGACACGGAACCCGGCGCGACCGCCCGTTCAGCCTCGAGGAGGCGGTCGCGCGGGTCGGCGACGCCGTGGAGGAAGCCGCCCTGGCCACCGGCCGGCGTCCCCTGGTGGCCGGCGCCTCCCTCGGCGGGTACGCCGCCCTCGCCTACGGCGCCGCACACCCCGCCACCGCCGCCGCAGTCCTCGTCCAGGGTTCGACCGCCCGGCCCGACGGGTTCACCGGCCGGATCTACCGCGGCGCCGCCCGCGTCGTCGGAGCACTCGGCCCGGACCGCGCCGCCCGCCTCGACTGCCGGGCGCTCAGGCGGCGGCTGCCCGCCGAGAGCCACGAGGCCGTCATGCGCGGCGGGCTCGCCGTGCACGCCGTCGCCGAAGTCGTCGAAGACCTCACCCGGCGCGACTTCCTCGACGTCGCCGGCCGCTGCGGGCTCCCCGTCCTGTTCGTCAACGGCCTCGGCGACACCCTCTTCCGCGCCCAGGAGAGGGAGTTCGTCGCAGCGGTCCGAGCCGGCGGCGGATACGCCCGCCTGTTCCACGTGCGCGGCCCGCACGTCATGTCCATCAGCGACCCCGCCGCCTTCACCAGGACCCTGGAGCGCGGCTACGCACTCCTCTCCGGCGCACGCCCCGAAACCTTCGCCGCGCCCGCGGACGAGACCCCGTGAACCCCCGGCCCGAGCGGCGGACGCCACCAGCCCGCCGTCAGGCCCCCGGGACCCCGTAGACGCCCGCCCGCCCCGCCGCCGCGGCACCCGCCGCCGCCCGGCCGGGCAGGGCCGGGTCCGGGTCCGCCCGCAGGAGCAGCAGCTCGTGGTAGAGCGGGGAGGTCGCCGCGACCAGCAGCGCGCGGGCGTCCGCCGGACCCGGCAGCTCGCCCCGCCCGGCGGCGCGGGTGGCGACCACCGCGCAGCGGGCGTAACGGTCCTCCCAGAAGCGGGCCAGGGCGCCCGCCGCCTCGGCCGAGCGGAATCCGGCCGCGATCAGCGCCGCGGTCAGGCTGGGCCCGCCGCCCGCCAGGGCCTCGTAGACCTCCTGGTTGAGCGCGGTGAGGTCCCCCTCCAGCGACCCGGTGTCCGGCGGGCTCCACGTGTCGTCGGACGCGGCGTCGAGTACGTCGGCCAGCAGGCCCCCGACGTCGCGCCAGCGCCGGTACACGGTGGTGCGGTGTACACCCGCCCGTTCGGCGACCGCGTCGACCGTCAGCCCGTCGTACCCGCCCGCGATCAGCAGCTCGCCCACCGCCGCCAGGACCTGGGCGCGGACCCGCGCGCTGCGGCCGCCCGTCCGGCGCCGCGGCATGGCCGGATCCAGATGATCTTCATGGCCGGAACCCTCGCTTGCGTGCTCAGCAGCATCCATGGAACGATCTTAAAGCAACATTAGTCGCTATAAGGAGTCTCTGATGATCCTCACCCGCAGCTCCCGCCACCACGCCGCCCTCCCGCCCGCCCCCGAATACCCGGAGCCGCTCCATGACCGCACAGCTCACCGCGACTGACCTCGGCAAGTCCTACGCCGGCCGCACCGTCCTCGACTCCGTCCACTGTTCCGTCACCGACGGAACCCGCCTCGGCATCGTCGGCGAGAACGGATCGGGCAAGTCGACCCTCCTCCGCCTGCTCGCCGGAGCCGAACGCCCCGACAGCGGCACCGTCACCGTCCGCGCCGAAGGAGGCATCGGCTACCTCGCCCAAGAGGAGCACCTCCCCGCCCACCTCACCGTCCAGCAGGTCATCGACCGCTCCCCCACCGAACTCCGCACCATGGAAGACCGCATGCGCCGCCTGGAGGCCCGCATGGCCGACGGCGACACCGCGGACGAGACCCTCACCGCCTACGCGGACCTCCTCACCGCCTTCGAACTGCGCGGCGGCCACGACGCCGACGCCCGCACCGAACGCGCCCTGCACGGCCTCGGACTGCTCGGCCTGCCCCGCGACCGCACCGCCGGCGAACTCTCCGGCGGCCAACAGGCCCGCCTGCGCCTCGCGGTTCTGCTGGCCTCCGCCCCCGAGGTCCTGCTCCTCGACGAACCCACGAACCACCTCGACCACACGGCCCTGACCTGGCTGGAGGACCACCTCCGCGCCCGCCGAGGCATCACCGTCGCCGTCTCCCACGACCGCCGGTTCCTCGAACGCGTCACCACCGCCCTCCTGGAGGTCGACGGCGACCTCCACCGCACGGTCCGCTACGGCAACGGCTACGCCGGCTACCTCACCGGCCGCGCCGCCGAACGGAAGCGCCGCTCCCAGGCCCACACCACATGGCGCGAGGAGACCGAGAGGCTGCGGGAATCCGCCGCCGTCACCGCCCGCGAGGTGGCCCCCGGCCGGGCCATGAAGGACGGCAACAAGATGGCCTACGACCGCGCCGCCGGCCGCGTCCAGAAGTCCCTGGCCGGCCGGGTCCGCAACGCCGAGGAACGCCTCGCCCGCCTGCTGGCCCACCCGGTCCCCGCACCGGCCGACCCGCTCCGGTTCACCGCCGTCCCGCGCACCACCGCCACCGCCACCCCGCAGGGCCCGGCCCTCACGGCGGACGGCGTGTCGCTGGCGGGCCGCCTGGCACCCGTGGACCTCGCCCTGCCGGCCGGCGGCCGGCTCCTGATCACCGGCCCCAACGGAGCCGGCAAGAGCACCCTGCTCGGCGTCCTGGCAGGCACCCTCACCCCCGACCGGGGCCGCGTCGTACGCCGCGCCCGGACCGGACTGCTGACCCAGCGGACCCACCCGGGCCCGGCCCACCGCCCGCTCCTCGCGGCCTTCGCCGCGGGCCGCCCCGGCACGCCCGAGGAGCACACCGAACAGCTGCTGTCGCTCGGCCTGTTCGCCCCCAGCCGGCTCACCACCCCGGTCGGCACCCTCTCCGCCGGCCAGCGGCAGCGGCTCGCCCTCGCCCGGCTGGTCACCGAACCCGCCGACGTCCTGCTCCTGGACGAGCCGACCAACCACCTCTCGCCCGCGCTGGCCGAGGAACTCGACGAGGCCCTCGCCTCCTTCCCCGGCGCCGTGGCCGTCGTCAGCCACGACCGCCGCCTGTGCGCCCGCTGGCAGGGCGACCGCCTCGTCCTCCGCGCCCCCGCCACCGCGGCCTGACCCTCCCTCACCCACCGAAAGGCCCCCCTTGACCCGCCTGATCCACACGTACACCCTCCCCACCCCGGGAGCCGGCCCCTACGCCCTCACCACCGGCCCCGACGGCAACATCTGGTGCACCCTGGTCCACGCCGGCCGCATCGCCCGCCTCACCCCCGACGGCCGCACCGACGAGTTCCCCCTGGACTCGCCCGACTGCGGACCGACCCTGATCACCGCCGGCCCCGACGGCGCCCTGTGGTTCACCCGCAACCGCGACCACCGCATCGGCCGCATCACCCCCGACGGCGAAGCCCGCAGCCACCCCCTCCCCGGCACCGCCCCGGGCCCGTACGGCATCACCGCCGGCCCGGACGGCGCCGTCTGGTTCACCACCCTGAACACCGCCACCGTCACCCGCGTCACCCCGGCCGGCGAACTCACCGAACACGCCCTCCCCGACGGCTCCTTCCCGTCCTTCGTCACCACCGCCGCCGACGGCGCCCTGTGGTGCACCCTCAACCAGGGCAACGCCCTCGCCCGGACCACCGCCACCGGCGAGACCACCCTCCACCCCCGGCGCCGCCCCCGTCGGCCTCGCCGCGGCCCCGGACGGCACCCTCTGGTTCGCCGAGATCGGCACCGGCAGCATCGGCCGCCTGACCCCCGCCGGAATCACCGAACACCCCCTGCCGGAACCCCAGTGCCGCCCGCACGCCGTGGCGGTGGCCCCGGACGGCTCCTGCTGGTACACGGCATGGGCCACCGGCCGCATCGGCCGCGTCACCCCGGACGGCGACGTCACCGAGTTCCCCCTCCCCACCCCCGACTGCGAACCCCACGGCCTCGCCTTCGCCCCCGACGGAACCCTGTACGTCGCACAGGAGAGCGGCGAGGTCACCCGCTGGGACGTCAGCCCCTGACCCCGTCGGCCCGGGCCAGCAAGTGCGCGTCGAGGAAGCCCCGTTCGGACGCAGGACCGTGGACCAGCCGGGCGAACGGGACGAGCCCGGCCCCGGCCAGCACCTCGGCGAACCGGTCCACCGGCCAGCTGTACGCGGGCGCCACCTTGTGGTCGAAGCGGACCGGCTCCGTTCCTTCGGCCACGCAGAACGAGACCAGCAACAAGCCCCCCGGCGCCAGGACGCGCAGCTGCTCGGCGAGCAGCGCGGGCAGCTCCCCGGGCGGGGTGTGGATCATCGAGTAGTGCGCGAGCACCCCGCCGAGCGCGCCGTCCTCCACCGGCAGGGCCTCCATCCGCGCCTCGTCGAACCGCAGAGCCGGATGCGCCCGCCGGGCGTGGTCCACCATGCCCGGCGAGAGATCGACCCCGAAGGCGTCCAGCCCCAGATCGTCCAGCAGAGCCGTCAGATGCCCGGGCCCGCACCCGACATCGGCCACCCGCAGCCTCCCCGCGCCCCGTACCAGCTCGGCGAAGGTCCCCACCATGGCCCGCGCGAACGGCCGCGTCTCCAGCCGATCGGCGAACAAGGAGGCGTACAGCTCGACGACCCCGTCATAGCCGGCCCTGGTCTCATCCCGGTATCCACCCACCGCCGACACCCTACAACGGGAGCAGGCCGCCGTACGGTGGGCACCCGTCGACCCGGAGGTGACGTGCCCCTGCGGATGAAGCTGTGCGCGATAACACTCGACTGCTCCGATCCGCTGGCCCTGGCGGCTCTCCGGCGCGAGCGCCGTCGTGACCGGCGGCTACTCCGGACTCGGCCTGGAGACCACCGGGGCCCTGATCGCCGCCGGGCCGGCTGGGAGAGCCAGCTCGCCGCCAACCACCTCGGGCACGTCACCCTCGCCTGCGAGCTCCATCCGCTCCCGGCCGCCGCCGGCGGCGCCCGCGTGGTCGTCAACAGCTCGGCCGGACACACCTTGACCGACATCCGCTGGCACGACCGCACTTCCGCACCGGCTACGACAAGTGGCCGGCCTACGGGCAGGCGAAGACCGCCAACTCCCTCTTCGCCGTCCACCTCGACGCCTCGGACGCCGCCGCAAGGCTCTGGGACCTGTCGGTCACCGCGACCGGCCCCAAGCCGTTCCCCCGATGAAGAACCGATCCGGTTCTCTATTGGTTACACCGTACACATTGTGTACGGTGTAACCACATCGTCGATCGGAGGAACCGATGTCCCACCCGACTGTCGCGCACGCGTTCGCCGCCCTGATGAACGGTCACGACCCCGACGCCGTGGACGGCTTCGTCGCCGAGGAGTACGTCAACCACAACCCCTACGTCGAGGACGGACGCGAGGCCAACCGGGCCTTCTGGGGCCGCTGGTTCGCCGCCTTCCCCGACACCCGCGTCACCCTCGAAGACGTCCTGACCGACGGCGACCGGGTCGTCGGCAGGTTCACCTACCGCGCCACCCACCTCGGATCGCTGCTCGGCGAGCAGCCCACGGGACGGACGGTGGAAATGCGGTCGCTGGACATCTGGCGGGTCCACGACGGCATGGCGGTCGAGCACTGGGACGAGCTCAACACCCTCGAGTTCTTCACCCAACTGGGCCTCCTCGCGCCCGCCGGCGCGCAGGACCCGGCAGAGGCGGCGACGTCGTGACACCCCCGCCGCAGGAGCGCGAGCCCTCCCCCTCCCAGCAGCGCCGCGAGCGCGAACGCGCCGCAGCACGCACCGAAATCCTGCAAGCCGCCCGCGACCTGGCCAAGGCCGAGGGCTGGGAAGCGGTGAGCATGCGCCGGCTGGCCGACCGGATCGGCTACTCCGCCAACTACGCCTACCGCTACTTCAAGGGCCGCGACGACATCCTGCTGGCCTTCGTCAAGGACGGGTTCGTCCGCCTCGCCGCCGGCATGCGCTCCAGCGGTACGTCCCTCCAGGCCGCGGCCGCCGCCTACCTGGACTTCGCCCTCGACGAGCCGGACCTCTACCAGGTCATGTACGGCCTCGGCGGCGTCCACGTACCCGCCGCACAGACCGTCACCGAGGGCGACGCCGTCGGCGCGGTCATCGCGGACGCCCTCGGGACCACGGACCCCTACGACGACCGCGTCGCCCGCATCTGGGCCACCGCGCACGGCCTCGCCGCCCTGCACTCCATCCGCAAGCTCCCCGTCGACCGCGCCCACCTCCACCGCCTGCTGGCGGCGAGCGTCGACGACCTGCAAGGAGGCGCACGATGACCACCCGATGGACGACCGACGACATCCCGGACCAGACCGGCCGCACGGTCCTGGTGACCGGCGCCAACAGCGGCCTGGGCTACGTCACCGCCCGCGAACTCGCCCGCCGCGGCGCGCACGTCATCCTCACCGCGAGGAACGCCGACAAGGGCAGAGCCGCACTGGACAGACTCCGCGGCGAACTCCCGGAAGCCTCCGCGGAGCTGCGCCCCCTGGACCTCGCCGACCTGGACTCGGTCCACGCGTTCGCCGACGCCCTCGACACGCCCGTGGACGTACTCGTCAACAACGCGGGGATCATGATGCCGCCCCGCTCCCTCACCAAGCAGGGGTTCGAGTCCCAGTTCGCCACCAACCACCTGGGACACTTCGCCCTCACCGGCCTCCTGCTGGACCGGCTGCGAGCCGGCCGGGACCCGCGCGTCGTGACGGTCACCTCGACCCTGCACAAGAACGGCGCCATCCACTTCGACGACCTCGACGGCGCCCGCTCGTACTCACCACGCGGCTTCTACGCCCAGTCCAAGTACGCCAACGTGCTGTTCGCCCTGGAACTGGACCGCCGACTGCGCGCGAGCGCCGCCCCGGTCCACAGCCTCCTGGCACACCCCGGCTACTCGGCCACGAACCTCCAGTCCTCCGGACCCACCGGGCTGCTCAGGTCGATCCTCAAGGTCACCAACCGGCTCGTCGCCCAGGACGTCGGGACGGGCGCGCTCAACCAGCTCTACGCGGCCGCTTCCCCGCACGCCCGGGGCGGCCAGTTCATCGGCCCCGACGGCCGCAACGAGTCCAAGGGCCACCCCACCCTCGTACAGCCGACCGAATCCGCCAAGAACCCCGAAACCGCCCGCCGCCTGTGGGACCTGTCGGAGAACCTCACCGGAGTCACGTACGCCTTCCCACCCCGACAAGCCTGACCCGAAACCCGACAGCCCTGCCAAGACGGGAAAGGCGCCGCTCATCACGAACGGCCGCGGCTGCGGCAGACACCCCCAAGACCAGGGCTCACGCCTTCAAATCCCATTTCTATCCAGACCAAAAAATGAAGCACGCCCGACCCGAGGCCGCCCTGCACAGTCGAACAGCTGCGAGTCCGGGATCAGCTGCTGCACGGCAAAGGCCGATGCACGCATCACGGTACGTTCATCGGCCGCCGCGCGGGGCACGCGCCAACGTGACCCGCAATGTCCCTGGGGTGTGCCTTGGTTGGAGCCAGTAGCAGTCAGGGCGCCTGTAAACGCGCACACCTGTCGATCCAGGAAAGAGCGCGCGTAACGAGGTCGAGACTACGGCTGCCGGCGCCTTTCGCTCAGTGTGCGGGGCTGGGACAACAGCAGCTGCTGCCGGTGACGGTTCTGGCGCCAGACTGTCAAAGGTCAGAGCGAGCTTCTCCCGACACCAGCCGACAAGGCCGCCGGTGTAGCCGCCGTCGGCCCACACGAGGGTGATGTCGTGGTGCACACGGCGCAGCCGGTCGTGACTCGGCGATCAGCCCGTGCTCGCGCCAGCGGCGGATGAAGGCGTAGACCCGGCCTCAATCGGGGAAGTCCGTGGGTATCGCCCGCCACGAGATCCCGCCCGCGACCAGGTAGCGGATCGCGTCCAGCACTTGTCGATGACAGCAGCCCTCGGGCTGTCCACTGCCCCCCTGGAACGAGGCAGGCACCGACAGCAAAACGGCTGGACGGCCACCCACTCCGCGTCCGTCATGTCCGACGGATACCGGCGTACCCGGTCCGGATGGCCACCAGGAGGCCCTGCTTCAGGCGCGGAAACCGCCGCAGTCACTCGATCGAGACTCCCGTTCGATCGACAGCCTTCGAGATCGGTACGGGCAACGACCACTTACGTGTCGGGATGCTGCGGTAGGGCGAGCCAGTCCGACCAGGAGATCTCACGGCCGAGGAAGCGCGGCTGCTCGAACGGCCAGTCGGCGGCGATCCACTCTGGCACCAGCGCGTCGAGGGCCTGCTCGACCTCGCCGCCCACCAGCTCGTCCACCACCCACCAGGAGATCTCGCCGTCCGCGCCGGCCCTCTCCGGAGGGTCGATGTAGACACAGCCGAGCAGAGCTGTCTCCGCCGCGTCGAACAGCGCGTAGTTGAAGGACTGGTGCGCGGCGATCTCCTTCTCGTGCCGCAACAGGTCGGCCTGGTCGCCCTCGTAGGTCATGGTGGCCGCAGGCCAGCCCCAGGCCGGGCCGAAGATGGTCCACAGCCGCTCGCGCGAACCCATCACAGCCGGATAGTCGAGCGGGGTGTCGGCCTCCCGGATCGGCCGCAGGTGATGACCACCGCCCGGCAGCGGTACCAGGACGGGGTGGACGAAGTCATCGGGAAGCCAGCTCATGGCGCCCGACCGTAGCAGCGCGCGGCCGTCCGATCCCCTGGATTTTCCCCGCTGGCTTTGCTCACGTTCAGCAGCAGCGTTTGTCTGCCGGTTTGGGCGTCAGTTGGTGATCACTGGGCCTCGGAATGTTCACGAGAGATGGTTCTGGCTCACTTTCCGTGGAGCATGCACTCTGAGTGATGATCGTCGGGCGAGCGGGTGGCTCTGTAGCCGGGTTTCGAGAACGTTTGTCGTCCGGCCGCAGGAACAGTCGCCTCATCCGGAGAGTGATGTCGTCGAATATTGAGAACACCTCGGTGCTTGCTTCGGCACCGTGGTTGTGTCCACGTGCGCGATGCAACGGACTTGGCAGGACCCGTTCGATCCCCAGCCCCACGCGGGATCGGCCGGGCAGGTCTGGCTAGTCGTCGACGCCCCCCGGGGCGAGGGCGGGGGCCGGGAACGCGAAGCGGGCCTCGGCGCCCGACCACCAGACCCCGATGGCGAAGACGGCAGTGGCCTCCAGGAGGGCAGCGCGATCGAGCCCGCCGCAGGGCAGAGGCGTGCAGTCCATGGAGGTGATGACCTCCGTCACCCGCGTGGCGGCGCCCGGCTGGTCGGTGCAGAACGGGACCGCCAGAGGGGACCCTTCGAAGGCCGGCCGGTCCAGGGTCCAGATGCTCTCGTGGCAGACCCCGAACGCCTTCACCACATGGGCGCCGGGGGCGGCGTCCGCGATGAGCCGGGCGACGGAGGTGTTGCCGCCCGTGGTCAGGGCAGGGCCGTCCTCGCCTGGCGACATGGGAACGGTGCAGTCGATCACCGTCCGCCCGGCGAGCAGGGGGGCCAGTTCCCTGGCCAACTGCGGGGCGGCGTCCGCCGGTACGGCGATGAGTACCACGTCCCCGTGGGCCGCGGCCTCGGCGAGGCTGCCGTGCCCGGAGGCGCCGGTGAGCAGGGCGGTGCGGGAGGCCGCTTCGGTGTCCCGACCGCCCACCCGAACGTCATGGCCGGCGCGTACCCAGGCCGCGCCCAGAGCGGTGGCCATCGCCCCTGTACCAAGAATGCCGATGCGCATGTGCTTGCTCCTGTCGTCCGTGTCGCGAGATGTGCGAGGTGTGACGGACCAGACGCTAGGCGCGCCGATGCACACCACACGGTGTGCATCGGGCCGGGCAGGATGAACGCATGAGCGGCACGGCGGCAGAGGCAGACGGACAAGGCCTGGGCGAGGACCTGGGCGGTGGCGAGTACGCCGCGGACTGCCAGGCAAGGGTGGCCTTCGAAGTCCTGTCGAACCGCTGGGACAGCGTGATTGTGTACATCCTCGGCGAGAGCGGGCCCATGAGGCCCCGTGCGCTGATCACCCGCATCGGCGGGATCAGCCCCAAGGTCCTCAACGAAGCCCTGCGCCGCCTCGAGTACAACGGCCTGGTCGCACGCACGGCGTACGCCGAGGCCCCGCCGCGCGTCGACTACTCACTCACCGAGGCGGGCCTCGCACTGCTGGTCCCGATCCATGCGATGGGCGCGTGGGCGGGACGCTACACCGAAGCCGTCCTGGCGGCCCAGGCCCGCTTCGCACCCCGGGAAGACCGCCAGGACAGCAGCTAGCCAGGACGTTCCACTACCCTGGCCGGCGCGCTGCCTCTGCTGGCTGTCGTCGCGCGACACCCGCGGGCTCCGTTCCTGTTTCTCGCCAACATTTCCCGCAGCAGCCTCCCACGGTCGTTCCCAGAATCCGGCAACAACCGTTCCTGCATGTGGCCTACGTAGCCACCCGGGCGCGGTTCGGGTTCACCGCCGCGCCGGGCACCTCGGACGATGGGCGGATGCGGCGGATCACGCAGCACCTCCCGCCGGAGGTCGCGAGCCGACTGCTGGCAGCCCAGGACGCCGGCGCTTCCGAGGCCGAGCTGCAGCAGATCGCCGCGAACGGGCTCGGAGAGCTCTACTTCCGCGACAACGGGAGCCGCGCGGACGGCTTGCAGGTCGAGTTCACCGACATCGACTACATCGACGTGAACCTCTGATCGGCGGGCCGCAGGAACGAAAAGAGCCCGCGTCCAGGGACGCGGGCTCTTCCCATGCACGTGAAGTGCATCACAAAAGGGGGGCCGGATCTGCTGTGAACAGACGGCCCAGCAAACCGTCCGGGCTAGGGAGCGGCTTCGAACCCCACTATCGGGGGGGTGATTACTTAAGTCATCCGTGTCGGACGTCCTCGGACACCCCCGGACGGCGTTTCGGACAGCGTGTCGATGGAAGCGGTCTCTACATCGGGCTGCATCGCCAGATCGCAGCGGGCGCCCCGGACGGCTGCGGACACTCTCGGACACCCCTGCGGACAGTGCCGGACGCCTGCAGAAACCCCGACATGTGCACAGGCCAGTTGACTCCTGTCGCCGTGCCAGTTCCGCCATCGGAACCACGGGTTCCCTTTCCCTTGGGCGAACTCCCGCACCAGAAAGCGGCGTTGTGCATGGATCCGGTGGCGAGGCATCCTCAAGGAGCAGCCGCCGATCGGCTGCAGGGGCCTGTGAAGCCCCTTGCACCACCCCGTCCGGGCTATCAACGCAACGTCAGGAGCGTGGCTTCTCGTGTTTTGGCTTCCCACGCCGGGAGGCGGCTGGGTCCTCCAGCCGACCGCCCCGGCCCTTCAGGGCTGCATCATCACCGCTGGCACCCACCGCGGGTTCGGCTTCAAGAACTCCGTCCGCACGATTGTTGCCGTCGTCGCGGCCCTCGCGATGCTGTGGCTGTGCGTGTACGGCCACACCATCGAGGTCATCGGCGCCCTGCTGGCTGCGGTTCTCATCGAGATGACGAAGCCGATCAAGCAGACCCTTCATGATCTTCGTGCCGCGCTCGCGGCGCCCTGGTCTGGTAGTGAGGTCTGATGGCTGTAGTGGAGGTTCCTCAGGGACCCCTGCAGGCCCTGCGCAGGTCGAGGGGGATCACGCTAAGAGAGCTGGCGGACAAGGCCGGCATGCCGATTGCGACCCTCGTGCGATGGGAGACCGGGGAGACTACTCCCAGAAGAGACCGACTCGACCCGGTGCTGGGCCTGCTGGACGCGTCTAGGTCGGAACGTGAGGCGGTCCTGAAGCACTACGGCTTCCGCCCCAGGGGGTCCGACGAGGTGCACAACTTCCATCGTGCCCGCGAGGAGGCACGGATCACGGGAACGGGCCTTCGAACCGAGCGGATGGTCGACCGCATCGTGGCGATCAGGCCGCAGTCCCAGGCTGGCAGGCCCGATCCGACGCCGATCGCCACGCCGGTGGAACTCGCGGAGGCGCTCAACGCGGTGCACATCTGGGCTGGTAGCCCGTCGCTCCGCACGCTGCAGGACGCCAGCAACGGGATCCTGCGCCGCGCCACCATCAGCGACATGCTGAACACCAAGAAG
Source organism: Streptomyces sp. NPDC040718 (assembly GCF_055593565.1). Lineage (NCBI taxonomy): Bacteria > Bacillati > Actinomycetota > Actinomycetes > Kitasatosporales > Streptomycetaceae > Streptomyces > Streptomyces sp. NPDC040718. The sequence continues at coordinate 32,012 of NZ_JBVIXO010000028.1, forward strand.
GTCAACGAGACGCAGAGGATCCCCGACCTGGACCGGTGCATCGCCTTCGTGAAGCTGTGCGGGATCCGGGACACCGAGGAGTGGGTGTCCGTGTGGCGCCGCCTGAAGGCCCGCCAGCGCCCCCAGGCCGGGGGCTGGCTCAAGGTCTGACCGGCCCGCGGGCCAGCAGCTGCTCACGGGTACCACTCCGCGGGGTCGTCACCACATCGGTGGCGGCCCCGCGTTGCTGTACGTGCACGGGTACGGGGGTGTCTCGGCCCAGGTCGTCGGGTCGGCCGGGTGGGCCGCTGCCCCCGGGCGGGGGCGGCGGCGTCCCGGTGCCCGGTCACAGCAGTCCGAGCTTCTCCTCGATGTACTTCACCAGCCCGGTGGCGGCGATGAAGGTGACGCCGGCCGAGCAGATCGCCACGAGCCGGTCCGCCCCGAGGTGGCGGGTGAGGGGGAAGGCGATGAGCGCGGCGACCGCCCCACAGAGGAGCGCGATCAGGATCGCCATGACCTTAGTGGTCGTGGAGGGCACCTCGGCCGTGGCGCTGACGTTCGGTCCCGCCGGGACCGGGGGGTTGGGCGGGGCCGCGGGGGTGGTCGGGGCGCTCACGCGGCACCTCGCAGCTGCTTGTCGGCGACGGTCTTCGTGTGGAGCTGCTTGGGGATCCAGATGCGCCGGTCCCGGGCAGCCTGGTACAGGACGCGCCGGAAGCGGCTCTTGCGCATGCGTACGGCTCCGTAGCTGATCTTCAACATGTCCGCGATCTCGGTGTCCTGGTATCCGGCGCCGGTCAGGCGGACGACAGCCTGGGTCTCGGGCGGCTGTTCGTCCAGGATGTCCTCGAAGTCGGTGCTGAAGACGATGGCTTCGGGCTCGGCCAGGTGGCCGCAGGCCTGGAGCGGACCGGCGATCCCGTCGTACCTACGCGTCGCGTCCTCGGAGAAGTCGTACGCCGCGTGCACCTCGGCCCAGGCCAGCCGCTTCTTCGCCCAGGTCACGTACACGCGCCGGAACTGCCAGATGCACTGGCCGATGAAGTACGTCAGTAGGGTGCTGGCCCCGCTGGGACCGTTGTGGTTCGGGTCCCAGCCGCGTCCGCGCAGCGCGTTGCTGCGGAACGTCTTCAACGCGTTGACCATGACGTCGACGAGGATCTCGTCACGGGCCGCGGGGTCGCTGTGCAGGGCCCTGACGTCGTCGGGGTGGACCCAGAACCCGATGCCCCGCTCCGCGCACCGCCGCTGGGCGTGGCGGGCGAGCGTGCCCTTGCGGAGCATGCCCCTGAGGATCGGCAGGCTCTCCAAGCACAGGCGGTCGGCGAACACGTCGTACGCCGGTCCCTCGAACTTGCAGTCCTTCAACTCCTTCAGCAGGGCGGCGTCCTGCTGGATCCGAGCCTCGCGGTCGCCGGGCAGGCCCGTCTCGACGGCCTCCGCGATCTCACCCTTCATACGCATATAAATCTCCCTGTTTACCCTCCGCTCCTGATCAGCGACGATGTTTCTTTGTCGCGCGAGATAGGTGACGGAGTCGCCTTGTTGTAGGGGCTCCTGTGCGGGGGAAACCTGCGGATGTCACACGAGGTTCTAAAAATCTTTTGAACTTGACCGGACGGAGTCACGGTCCAGGCTCTGACCTGGGCGGATAGGCTCGGAGCCGCGAGGGATAGGCCTCCGTCCGGGCCGGGCGTGCAGATGCGGTACCTGGTCCGCCAGCGCAAGGGCTCCACGAAGGCTGCGCCCTGCTTGCTCGGCGTTTCGCGGCGCACGGTGGAGCGGTACGTCGGTGACCAGATCCGTACGCCCAAGCGGCGCTGGCCGACCGGATGGTGGGCGACGTCCGGCGCCGGTGGCAGTCCCAGGTACGCAAGCGCGCCCGCCAGCAGGCGGCCCAGCAGACCGGCTTGGTCATCGAGCCCCGCGCCCGGCACGACGGTCGGATGCGCCAGATCACCCAGCACTTTCCACGGGAGTGCGAGAGCCGGCTGCTGGCTGCCCAGGGTGCCGGGGCCTCCGAGGCCGACCTACAAGCGGATCGCGGCTGAGGAACTGCCGGACGTGTACTTCCAGGGCAGTGGTGACCGCGCCCAAGGCCTCTTGGTGGAGTTCACGGACATTGACTACAACGACGTGAACCTCTGAGCGCGACCGATGAGATGGGGAGGCCCGGCGAGGGCGCTGTGCGCCGCCCTCGCCGCCTTTCGCTCCGCCGGGACGGTTTCGGGCGGAGCGGGGCCTGCTCGGCCGTCAGATCGCCACGCAGGGGATTGCCCTGCCGGGGATCCGCGACTGGGAGTTGGAGCCCGCGCGCTACTCGATGAGGCCCGTCTTCTCGCCCAGCAGAAGGACGAGGGTCGTCGTGCCGACGAACGTCGCGGCCACCCAGATGATGGGATCGGCCTCGCTGCCCGTGCGGGTGGCCGCGATGTACGCGGCAAGGGCGCCGGCGATGCCCGTCATCACCGCCAGGAGCACGAAGAGCACCTTCACCCTGGCGTCTGGGCGCCGCGGTCGGGCGATCTCACTGCTCATGTGTTCGATTCCACGGCTGCCAGGCTGCTCTTCGCTGTGTACCGTCATGGATGGACCCCTGGGGTCTGGGGGCCTGCTCGCCACGATCCGGGAAGATTCCAACGGGCAGGCCCCGACTTGTTTCCTCGGCCCGGGTGGTCCGAGGACTGCTACTCCGCACCCCGCCGAGGCGTTCATCTCGCTGGTGAGGCCCTCTGGCGAATGGACGGCGCCCGCAGTTGTGCGGCCTGCCGATGCGTGCTCCCGCTTGGGGAGTGAGAGCGACAGTAGCCCCAGACGCACCGTCAGGCGGGGCGCTGAGCAGCACGGTTACCCTCAGGTAGCAAAAGGTGGAGCCGCTACGCGTGCGCCCGCCCGCGCACGCGTAGCGCGCATGTGACCCACCTCACCCTTTGCGCAGATGACGTTGCCTCCGACTCGCACTGAAGCGTCCACGGCGCCGGCGCTTCGACGTGAGCCCGTACTTCCGCAACAGGGCCTTGCGGGCCAGGTCGCTCTGCACGAGCCACCGGTCGTACTCGATGGCAGACAGGTCCTGCGGGGGCCGGTTTGCCTTGCCCCGCTTGACCGACGCGATCTCCTGACGGCGATGAGCCTGTGCCAGGACACGACGAGTCGACGCAAACCAGCGCTCAACAGTGGCTATCTCGTAGGTCGTGAGCTCGGCGAACTCGGTGGCCGGGATCCCCACTCCCATGGCCTTCCGGATCACGGACCGGGCCTTGGTCGAGATCATCAGTTCCTCCGCGGCCATACGACGCCGCCGAGCCTGGATCGTGTTCAGCCTCTCCCTGGCCGCCTCGGTCTCGACCACCTGCGCCGTGACCCGGCACTTGGCCATCCACTTCGAGACCGTCTTCAGCGCGTAGCCGGAGGTCTTGGCCACCTCCTCGAGGCTGATGCCGGCCGAGACGGCTTCGACGACGCGTCTCCGAACCTCGCGCAGGTGCTTCTCGTCGGCCGCTCGGAACCGCCTCCGACGTCGGTGGATGCGAGTCAGGAATACCCGAACCTCTGCGGCCACCTCTTCTGGAGGTTTTCTGGGTAAACCCGGCTTTTTGATCATGGAGCCCCCCTTCAAGAGCATCCTGCCAACGGACGCCTACTCGAAGGAGGGAGAGGGCTACTCCCGTACCTGAAGGTGCTGGGCCCGGCCGTCCCTCCCGTGGCCGGGCCCGCGCGTTGCGTGGTGTTACCGGCGCGACAGGTACAGCAGGGCGGGTAGGGCCAGGGACGTGAACGCGGCGAAGGTGGCGATGCCGACTGCGGCGGGGTCGGCCCAGGCCGGCGCCCATCGGACGAAGAGCGCTGCGCCGATGGCGAGCACGGTGCCGAGCACCGTGAGGGCGAAGGTGAGCGCCAGGAGGAGGACGAGCCGCTGTTGGCGCCCCCGGGCCAGCTCTTGCGGATCGGGCTCGGGGGTCTGGGTGGTGGTCGTGGTGGACATGGGTGTTCCTCTCGAATGCCCGGCGTCGGGCCGGGGGTTGTTGGGCGAGGGCCACTCTGCGAGCGATCGAGGACGGGATCGAGTTCTCGCGAATTTCCGTTCCGTGGCTAGTCAGAGGCCCCTCGGGGCGACTGGAGCGCAGATTCGCGAAGGCTTGACACGGCGCCGTGTCACGGGGTGCCCCGATCGCTGGGTCGAGGTTGCCTAGGGCGCATGCAAGCCGCGCAAGTCCCCCGTCTCTGGGCAGCCAGAATTTTTCTTCGGGAGCTAGTGACACGTAATTCCGGGCGCCATCCAATAGTTTTTGGTGAAGCCTGCTGAATTTGTTGACGCGACGTTCTGAATTCATCCCAAGTAACTGACGGTCCGTCAGTTTGCTGTGTTTTGGTGGTGAGTGGGGCCTTGGGGGACGGGCCGAGGGGCTGTACGCTCGCGTAGGTCCCGTTCTTGTTCTGGGATGTCCCCGCCGGTATCACCCCAGTTCAGAGGTCTGGAGACGGCCTGTCAGGGGCACTCAGGGACACAGAACTTGGTTCCCTCCCGGTCCCGTGCCCACCGCGCCCAGCCCCTTCGCTGTTGCCAGCCGCCCGCGAAGCGGGCCCAGGGCCAGGGGAGCGCAGCGACCCAGGCCCCGCGGCCGCGCAGCGGCTGCCCTCGGGCGGAGCGCAGCGCAGCCCGCAGCGGGAAGGAGCGAAGCGGATTCCCGCAGGTCAGAGAGCGAAGCGAACTGACCAGCCACCGCGAAGCGGTGGCCCCCACTGGCCCGAAGGGCCGGCCGCCCGAGCGCAGCGAGGGCGCGTACCTCTCACGCGCGCAGCGCGTGAGAACCCGCTCCGCGGG
>NZ_JBVIXO010000029.1:0-20006 GCF_055593565.1 Streptomyces sp. NPDC040718
CCCTGGCAACGCCCCCCACCTACTAACCCCCCTCGCAGCCCGGGCCCAACGCCCCGCCCGGCAACCCGTACGACTACCGGCCCGCCGCCCTACTACCCCGCACCGGATGTGACGTGGGTCCTGTGGGCCGCCTCACCGGCCGAAACCCCGAAACTCACCCCCCGTAGCCGATCAGACCCGCTGAGCTGAGTGGCCCCGATCACTTCCGGCACCCGAATCGAAGGAAACGGGCACGCCGAACACGGCATTCCCAGCCGCCGGCGCCGGCCCTCCACCCCGTGCCGCTTAATGGGCGGCGGACCCTCGCCGCGCGGCCTACGATCGCCCGCATGTCGCATCGTCGTGTACTGCACGTATTAATGGTCCTCGTCGTGGCACTGACCGGATGGGTCGGAGGAGCCACGGGAATCGCGTCGGCGGAGGAGGAAGGGTCGCCGACGGGACGCCAACTGCTGTTCTACAACCACGCCTACGGGGTGCTCGACCGGGAAACCGCCGACGCCATCGAACACTCCGCCTACTTGCGGGACTTCGCCAACTTCCAGGTCCGTACCACGACCGGTTCGGGCGGCGAGACCTGGACCGGCCGGTACCTGATGGGCCGCGAAACCTACCTCGAACTCTTCGGCGTGGGTGACGTCCCCGGCCAGGACGGCACGCTCGGCGCCGGCGGGATGGGGCTGTCCGCCGAACGGGCCGGGGACCTCCCCACGGTCACGGCGCGACTGCGGGACCAGGGCGTGCCGAATCCGGTGGCCTTCCGCCAGACCCGGGACTTCGGCGACGGGGTGCCGGTGCCGTGGTTCGACGCCGTCTTCACGAGCGGCACGTACGACGCCTTCGGCGCCTGGGGCATGGAGTACCTGCCGGAGTACTTCGCCGACCCTCGCGGCAACACCGAGCCGGCCTCCTACCCGGGTGACGTCGGCCGCGAGCGGTACCTGTCCGACGGCTACCGCGACCGCCTCATGAAGGACGTGACCTCGATCCGCCTCGGAGTCACCGCGGGCGACCTGGCCAACACGGTGCCCCTGCTCCGGGCGGGAGGCTTCGTCGTACGCGAGCTCCCCGGCGGCGGCGTCCTGGCGCTGGGCGGCGGTACCACCATCCGCCTGGACACGGTGGCGCGCGAACAGGCCGGGCTGCGCCAGGTCGAGATGTCCCTCAACCGCCCGGTGTTCACCCGGCACGAGGAGCAGATCGGCCGTTCGACCCTCGTGGTCGGCCCCGGCGACCGTGCCGTGTGGACGTTCGGGACCGCCCGTTAGGCAGCCTCCGGTCAGCGGACCCGGGTGAGAGGGGAGAGGGGGTTGCCGCCCCCTCTCCCCTCTCACCTTTCCCCTCTCCGCCTACAGCCCGGGGCCCCGGGGGTGGGGCGGGCCGAGTACGGCGGACGCCAGGTGGTCGCGGAACCAGCGGTGGCCCGGGTCGGCCGAGTTCCGGGGGTGCCAGGCCATGCCGAGGTCCAGGGGTTCCAGGTCGAGGGGGACGGGGAACGTCCGCGGCCCCATGGCCGCGATGGTGTCGGGGAGCCAGTCGGCGAGGCTGAGGGCGACCAGGTCGGTGTCCCGGGCGAGCATCATCGCGCTGGTGTGGCTGGGCACCACGACCGCGGTCCGGCGCCGCAGACCGAGCTCGGCGAGCGCGGTGCCGATGGGCCCGAGGCGTTTGCCGAGGCGGGAGATGCCGATGTGGTCGGCGGCGGCGAAGCGGCGGGCGTCGATCCGCCCGTCGAACAGCGGGTGGCCGCGGCGGGCGATGCCGACACCCGCGAGCAGGTGGGCGAGGTCGAGGTCGGGCTCTTCCCGCTGACCATCGCCTCCTCCCCCGACGGCCGGCTGGCCCACGTGTCCTGCGTCATCTCCTCCACCGTCGGCATCGTCGACCTGGAGGTGCTGGAGCGCGTGGGCCGGCTGGACATCGCCAAGCTCGGCGAACCCGGCGCCCACGGCCTGGCGTACGTCCCGCGCCCGGCCTGACCACCGGCCCCGCCGTACGGTCCACCGGTCCGGATGGTCGGCGCTCCCCACGGCTCGCCCCCCACCCGACGGCTGACGGACTGGCGACGCCGCCGCCGGCGGAAGGCGGACAAGGAGGACCGGCGGGGCCGGAGGACCTGGACGACACGGATCACCGCGAGCACTCCGGCGACCGCGGACCCCGGCCCGGGTGTCACGTCCGGGGACGCCGGATTGTCTCCTCTGCGGAATCGAGAGAAGGGACCACCCCGATGAAGTCCGTCATCGTCTGCGCCTCCGTGTCTCACGGCAACACGCGTCGGGTCGCCGACGCCATGGCCCGCGTCCTGGGCGCGGAGGTCGTCTCCCCCGGTGAGGCCGACCTGGCGGAGTTGGCCGCCGCCGACCTCGTGGGGTTCGGGTCGGGAGTCTTCTACGGCCGGCTCCACCCCAGCCTGGCCGACCTGGTCCGGGCGCTCCCGAACGGGCGCGGGCGGGCCTTCGTGTTCGCCACCAGCGGGCTGCCCGAGCTGCCTCCGGCGCCCTTCACGCGGCCCCTGGTCCGGCGCCTCGTGGACAAGGGCTTCCGGGTGGACGGGACCTTCACGTGCCGGGCGTTCGACACCTGGGGCGCCTTCAGGCTGGTCGGCGGCGTCAACAAGCAGCGTCCCGGCACCGGGGACCTGGCCGCCGCCCGGGCGTTCGCCGAGCGGCTGCGGGACGGGGCCGGGCCCGTACCCCGGTAGGCGGAAGGGGGGGGGAGAGCCTACGACATCGGCGCGGACCTGCGGCACCGGCAGCCCTTCCCCCCGGGGGCGGGGCTGCCGGCGGCCCAGACGGCGGCGCTCTGCGGCTGAGCCCGGGGCCGGGCCCGGGCGCGGCGCCGGAGTCACGCCCGCGGGTGTCCCTGCGCGGCGTCAGCCCGGGGTGAGCCACCGGAGCCCGAGCCGCTCGACCCGCGCGGTCTCCGCCGCGTCGAGCGGCTCGCGGCCGGTGGCCTTGCGCAGCAGGGTGAGCCGGTCCCAGCCGAGTACGCCGGTCGCGGTCTGCGGGGCGAACCGGCCGTCGGGCCGGTAGTACTCCGCCGCGGACTCCGGAGGACCGCGCGGTCCTTCGAGCGGTCAGGGGGAAGCGACGGGTGCGGCGGCCCGGCCGCGGAGCAGCTTCTTGTCCGGCTTGCCCGCGTCGGTCAGGGGCAGCGCGTCGACGAAGACGATGGACGCGGGCTCGTACATGGCGCCCTTCCGGTCCCGCACCATGGCGCGCAGCTCCCCTTCGCCGACGTCGGCGCCCGGCGTGCGGACGACGACCGCGTGGACCCGCTCCATGAGATTGGCGTCGGGGACTCCGAGCACCGCGCTCTGCAGTACCTGCGGGTGGGAGTTCAGCACGTCCTCCAGTTCCACCGTGTACACGTGGCCCCCCACCACCACGATCATGTCCTTCAGGCGGTCGACGATGGTGATGTAGCCCTCCTGGTCGACGAACCCGATGTCACCGGTGTGCAGCCAGCCGTCCCGCAGCACCTCGGCGGTGAGCTCGGGCTGCTTCCAGTAGCCCTTCATCACGTGCGGGGAACGTACGCAGATCTCGCCGTGCTCGCCGGCGGGAAGGTGCCTGCCGGCGGCGTCACGTACGGCGATCTCGACGCCCTCGATGGCCTTCCCGGCGGTCCGCAGCAGCTCCGGGCGCCGCGGGTCGTGGTCCTGCGGGGAGAGCACGCTGATCCCTCCCGCTTCGTTCTGCCCGTAGAACTGGTTGAGCACGGGGCCGAAGCGCCGGACCGCCGCCGCGAGCCGGGTCGGGGAGGAGGCGCAGCCGCCGTAGGTCAGCATGCGCAGGCTGGAGGTGTCGGTGCGGTCGATCTCGGGGTGGTCCATCAACTGGTAGAGGAGCGGCGGCAGCAGGAACGTGTGGGTGATGCGCTCGCGCTCGATGGCGGCCAGCACGGAACCGGGTTCGAACCCGTCCAGCAGGACGACGGTGCCGCCGCGGTGCAGCGCGGTGTCGGCCATGATGCCCGCCGCGTGCGCGAGGGTGGTGCACACCAGGCTCCTGACCTGCCCCTGTTCGGACCAGTGCGGTCCGGCCGAGACCCACTGCTCGAAGGTGGTGCAGATGGCCTTGGGATGCCCGGTGGTCCCACCGGTGTGGCGGATGGTGCAGATGTCCTGCGGGCGCGCCGAACCGGGCAGCGGCTCGCCGGACTCCTCGGCGGCCAGCTCCACGAGGTCCAGGCCCGGGCCCGGCTGCCCCTCCGGCTCCGTCTCCGTCGCGCTGCCCGAGCCGAGGACGAGCACCCGTTCCAGCGGGACCCGCCGGGCCAGCTCGGCGGCGCGCCCGCGCTGGGCGGGGTCGGCTATCAGGGTCCGGGTCTCGACGTCGCGGAGGATGGCGGCGTGCACATCGGCCGAAAGGCCGGCGTAGAGGTGGTTGACGGCGCAGCCGAGGAGACCGGCGGCGTAGCGGGCCGCGATCGTCTCGGGGAGGTTGCCGGAAAGGAGGGTGACCGTCTCACCTCGCCCCACCCCCTGGGACCGCAGCGCGCGGGCCATGCCGTGGACGAGGCCGCGCAGTTCACCCGCGGTCACGCGCCGGTCCCCGTGCACTAAGGCCTCACGGCCGGGCTCCTTTTCGAGTGCGTCGAGAATCTCTTCCACGTGGCTGTGGAAGCGTTCGGCGGTGTCGTTCATGACCGTCCCCATTGGTTGACTTGAGCAACTAGTGGGAGGGTAGCGGCCGATGATCCACAAGCCCAAGCCGGAGGCCGACATCCGGCCAACGCCCCCCCGGGAGGCCCGGCGGGACGACAGCCGAACGCCGGCGGGCAAAGCGGCGGCCGGAAATCCGTGCGCGAGGACTTCCGAAGCGGTGCGGCTTGTGCAATTTTACATGTCACATGTCAATCGCCTGTGTCCCCGCACAAGGCCCCAACGGCCCCGGAGGCCCCCACAGATGCATCCCTTCCGGATATCGAAGGCCGGCGCGCGCAGACTTCCCGTGCTCGGCGCAGCCGCCTTCCTCGCGCTCGGTCTGCTCGCGCCACAGAGCCAGGCCGCGCCCGCCGGCGCCACGACCCCGACCGGTGCGTACGCGGGCCCCGCCGCGGCCCCGGCGCCCCGGTCGATCCCGGTCCCCAAGTCTCCCGACGCCATGAGCAGCGGCTCCCGCCTCCGGATCTCCTCGCAGGACGGCACCGAGGAGTCCGCCCCGGCACCCGCCCCCGCCGTCAGGCCCGCCAAGGGCGACAAGCAGTCCCCGGCCGCCGCCGGGAACGAGTGCGGCGACCTCTCCGGGGTGGTCAACGCCACCGGCGGCACGCTGGTGCAGCGGCTCAAGGCCCTGCCCCAGATCACCTGTACCTACCCGCTGTTCGGCCTCACCGGGGAGGACGCCCGCAAGGCCTTCCGCGAGTCCCAGATGGTGACCGTCGCGGGCGCGCTGCGCGACGCCTCCGCCGGCTACTCCGGCGACAACCGCGCCGCCATCGGGCAGCTCGTGCTGTTCCTGCGCGCCGGCTACTACGTGCAGGACAACCACGCGGACGTCGTCGGCGAGTACGGCACGGCGCTGGACACCGCGGCGCGCGACGCGCTGGACGCCTTCTTCGCCTCCCCGCGCAGCAAGGACGTCACCGACGCCAACGGCGAGATCCTCAACGAGGTCGTCACGCTGATCGACAGCACCCACACGGCCGGCCGGTACGCCGGCGTCGTCAAGTGGATGCTCGGCGGCTACGACAGCACCTGGCCCGGTCAGATGGACCTCGCCATGCAGCACGTCGAGTGGGTCGTCGAGAACGGGTTCAAGGCGAAGAACGACGGCCGCGGCTGGCGGGCCGCCCTCAAGGCCGACCCCGCCATCCTCGACACCTGGGCCGGCTTCATCACGCGCAACGGCGCTCAGCTGAACCGCCTGGACGTCGTCAGCAACGTCGGCCGCCACCTCGGGCACGCCCTCGACGTCCCCGAGCTCAAGGACCGGCTGCGGCCGCTGCTGAAGGACCTGGTCAACCGCTACCCGAACGTGGGCCCCACGGCCCCGATCACCATGAACCTCGGCTGGTACACGCGCCAGTACGACAGGGGCAACTGCGCGGCCTACGCCATCTGCGACCTGGGCGAGCGCGTGCTCCCGGCGATCCTGCCGATCCAGCACACCTGCACCCCGGGCCTGAAGATCCGCGCCCAGGACATGTCCCCCGGCCAGCTGGCGGGCACCTGCGCCGGCCTGGTCAACCAGGACGCCTACTTCCACCGGATCATCGGCGACAAGGGCGCGATCCCCGGTGACCTGAACACCGACCTGGAGGTCGTCGTCTTCGACGACTACACCAACTACTCGCTGTACGCCTGGGCCATCTACAACATCGACGTCGACAACGGCGGCATGTACGAGGAGGGCAACCCCGCCGCCGCCGGCAACCAGGCCCGCTTCATCGCCCACGAGGCCCAGTGGCTGCGTCCGGACTTCCGGATCTGGAACCTCAACCACGAGTACACCCACTACCTCGACGGCCGCTACAACATGGCGGGCGACTTCGAGGCCGGCATGACCACGCCGACCATCTGGTGGGTCGAGGGCATCGCGGAGAACATCTCGTTCGGCTACCGGGGCGAGCGCAACGCCGACGCGATCGCCGCGGCCGGCAAGAAGACGTACAAGCTCAGCGAGCTGTTCGACACCGTCTACGGCCAGGACGAGGATCCGCAGGTCAACTCGGACCGGGTCTACCGCTGGGGCTTCCTCGCGGTCCGCTACATGCTCCAGGCGCACCCCGCCGACGTCCAGACCGTCCTCGGCAAGTACCGGGCCGGTGACTGGAACGGTGCCCGCACCTTCCTGAAGCAGACCATCGGCACCGGCTACGACGCCGGCTTCGCCACCTGGCTGACGACGGCCTGCGCGACCGACGGCTGCGGCCCGCTGCCGGAGGCGGCCCCGTCCACCCCGCTGTGCACCCTCGCCGATGCCCGCCAGTTCGACGGCAACTGCCGCCGGGACGGCCTCGCGGCCGCCGCCGGCAACTACAGCCACCACTTCGTGTACCTGCCGGCCGGCGTCAAGCAACTGACCATCACCAGCAGCGGCGGCACCGGCAACGCCGACCTCTACTACAACGGCGACAACTGGGCCACCACCGGCAGCCACCAGGCGAAGTCCGCCAACGCCGACAACGGCGAGACCCTGACGATCGACAACCCGCCGTCCGGCTGGGTGTACTTCAGCCTCGCCGGCGCGCAGGGCTTCAGCGGGGTGAGCCTCTCCACGCAGTCCAGGTAGCGGATCAGCCGCGCTGGCGGCGCTCCTGTCGCCACCTGCCCGGGCTCGGCAGGAGCTTGCCCAGGGCCAGGGCTGCGAACAGGAGCGTCGTGGCGGCCACCGTCCACCCGAGTACGCCGATGCCGGCGGTGGCCGGCACCCCGGCCGCTCCCGTTCCCGATACTCCTGCCGCCACCGGTCCGTACATGTTCTGGCTCCTTCCTCCGGGCTTTCGGACGGTGCCCATGGTGGTCGGCGGCGGCCGCGTCCGCGTCCGCCCGGGGAGGGCAGCGCTCCGTACTCCTGCGGCAGGAGCCCGCTACTGCCGCAGGAGTAGCGCGCACGTGGCCGTACATCCCGGCGCGGATGCCGGCGGCCTCCCTCCCTGGTGCGTCACGGAGCCCCTGGGCCGGCCTCCGGTGACAGCAGCGGCCCTGTCTCCTCAGGGGCCGGCCGGGGCGTCGGGGTGGTCCGGCTGCGGCAGGAGTTCGGCGACGATCTCGGTGCCGAGTGCGTACGCCGGTACGCCGGCGGTGATGAGCGCGGTCTCGGCGACGCCGATGAGGTCGGCCATGGCGGCTCCGGCGTGCAGGGCGCCCCGGGCGTGGATGCGGGCGGGGTGGGCCCGGCCGAGGGCCAGCAGCTGCCCGAAGTGGACGAGCTGCTGCACCTTCGCGCCCAGCGGACTGTCCGTCAGCACGATGTGGCGCAGCGCCGCGAGGGCCTCCTCGGTCGGCAGCCGGCCGAACTCCTCGGCCAGGCGCAGCCGGTCCTGTACCCCGCCGGGAACGGTTCCGAGGGTGGAGCGGTAGCGGTCGCGTACGGCCTCCGTACGGGAGGCGTGCGTGTCCCGCGTCACGATGCGATCCGGGCGATCGCGGCGCGGACGGCTTCCTGGGCGCCCGGGGGGAAGTCCACGGCCCCTCCGATCGCCGCGGCGGCGATCTCGGCTTCGGCGCTCTCCTCGATGGCCACCACGAGGTGGGCGGTGGCCGCCGCGTCCGGGCCGAACACCAGCAGGCCGTGGTTGGCCAGCAGGACCGCGGCCGTCGTGGGGCAGCGTTCCAGCACCTCGGCGATGCCGCGCACCGACACGTCCGATCCGCGAGGTCCCCAGGGGACGACGGGGACGTCCTCGGCCTGTCCGAAGCGCAGCATCGGCTCGGTGCGGCAGGGCAGCGGCCGGTGGGCCACGGCGAAGGCGGTCGCGGAGGGCGAGTGGGTGTGGATGATGGCGCCCACCCGGGGGCGGGCCCGGTACACGGCGCTGTGCATGGCGATGATCTCGGCGCTGACGGACTGCAGCTCGCCTTCGAGGACCTGGCCGTCGAAGCCGACGGTCGCGAGCTCCTCGGGGCGCAGGCCACGGACGAACCCCGGCGTCAGCAGGAGGCGTTCGCCGTCGAGCCGGGCGCTGAGGTTGGCGTGTCCGGAGTGGGACATGACCCCGGCCTCGAGGAGCTGTTCCGCGGCTCGCGCCAGCTGTCCGGCGCGCTCTTCCCGTACGTGCGTGTCGCTCATGGCGTATCTCCAAGTGTGCTGTCAGCGGGCGCTCGTTCGCCGCTGTCCACGTGCCGACCACTCTTCAACTTGAACTAAGGTTCAAGTCAAGTGCCGGGAACGGCGGGCAGGCGGCAGCCGGAGGGGGAACGGAACGTGGGCATGACGATCGGGCGGCTCGCCGAGATCACGGGGGTCCCCGCTTCGGCCATCCGGTACTGGGAGCGGCACGGCCTGCTGCCGGCACCGGAGCGGGTGAGCGGGCAGCGGCGCTACCCGCCGGAGGCCGCCGAGCGGATCACGGTGCTGCGCAAGTGCCAGCAGGCCGGTCTGACCCTGGTCGAGATCGGCGAGTTCCAGCGGGAGCAGTCGCGCCGCGAGGCGATGATCCGCGCCAAGATCGGCGAGATCGAGCAGCGGATGGTCGACCTCGACCACGCCCATCAGCTCCTGACCCACGCCCTCAAGTGCGGGGAGGAGGACATCGTCAGGTGCCCGAAGTTCCGGGAGCAGATGGCGGCGTGGCAGACGGAGCGCCCGGCACCGTGACGGTGGCCCTCCCCCGCCGAAATCGGGGTGCCCGCCACGGCGCCGCCTTGTGATACTGCTGCGATGACCGTTCTGCCCACTCCCGCGATGGACTCGCTGTCCGGCCTCGCCTTCGGTGACGCCTTCGGTGACCGCTGGTTCGGGATCCTCCGCCGGGAGGGCCCGGCGGCCCTGGAGGCCCGGGTCCTGCCCCCGGAGCCGCTCTGGAGGTGGAGCGACGACACCGCGCAGGCGGTCGTTCTCGTACGGGAACTCGTCGAGGGCGGCGGCGCCGTCGACCACGACCGCTTCGCCCGGCGCCTCGCCGAGGCCTATGCCGCCGACACGCACCGCGGCTACGGGGCCTCCATGCACGACGTGCTCCGCCGGATCGGCGCGGGCGAGCCGTGGCGGGAGGTGGTCGGCGGGCAGTTCGGCGGCCAGGGGTCCTGGGGCAACGGCGCGGCCATGCGCGCCGCCCCGCTCGGCGCCTGGCACGCCGCCGACCTCGACGTCGCCGCCGGGCGGGCCGCCGAGCAGAGCGCGGTCTCGCACCACCACCCGGAGGCCGCCGCCGGGGCGGTGGCGGTCGCCGTGGCCTCGGCGCTGGCCGCCCGCAGCCGGGGCGGGGCGGCGCCGGCGCGGCCGGAGTTCCTGCGGGCCGTCGCCGAACGGCTGCCCGTCGGGGATGTCCGTTCCGGCGTGCGGATCGCGGCCCGGATGCCGGAGCACACCTCGGTCCGGCACGCCGCGGAGGTGCTGGGATCCGGGTACCGGATGTCCGGCCCCGACACCGTCCCCTTCGCCCTGTGGTGCGCGGCGGGACACCTCGACGACCTCCACGAGGGGTTGTGGTTCACCGTCGCGGGGCGCGGCGACATCGACACCACCTGCGCCATCGCGGGCGGTGTGATCGCCGCCCGCACGGGCGTCGCCGCTCTCCCGCCCGCCTGGCACGCGGCCCGTGAACCCCTGCCGCCGGTCGTGCCGCGGTAGGGGGCGGGCCTCGCACGGTTCCCGGCCGCTCCTCGGTCCGACGGCGAGCCTGGCGTCGTGCACGGCGTCGGCCGGCGGGGGTGTGCCGGACGCGGTGTGAAGAAGCGGTCGGCGTCCTCCGGCTGGCACGCCGGACCCGGCCCGGCACGTCGTGTGCCGGGCCGGGTCGGGTTTCGGCTTCGGGGTCCGCGCGTGAGGTCAGGGCACCGTCAGCACTTGAGGCCGGTGGAGGCGGCCGTCGAGGCCTCGTCCAGCTTCTGGATCTGCGGCTGGAGCTGGGTGAGGGCGTCCTTCCCGGTGGTGTCGCCCGGCAGGTCCTCGTAGCCCTTCTTGAGGTTCTCGGCGGCTTCCTTGACCGCGTCCTGCTGCGCCTTCTCGAGCTTGGAGACGTTGTCCTTGACGTTGCCCCAGTCCTTCTGGACGGCGTCGTAGGCGTCCTTGACCTGGTCCTTGGTCGCGGAGGCGGGGTTCATGGCCTTCAGCTTGGCGTTGTCCGACTTGAGGGCGTTCAGGTCCGTGCAGAGGTCGGCCGCGGCCTGGGTGGCCTGCTCGGCGGCCGAATTGTCGTCGCCGCTGTCGGAGCAGGCGGCGAGTCCGAACACCGCACTGACGCAGAGCACGCCGATCACGGGGATTCTCTTCATGGGAGACCTTCCTGGCAGGACAGACCGGATGTACAAGACCTTTCGGTTCGCAAGGCAAAACTAAGCAGAAAGGGGGTGTCCCGCATCCGTACGCCGACCGTTCGATACCTTGGCGGATGCCGGAGGACACCACCGTGCGGGAGCTGTGGGACAGGACCCGCCTGGCCCTGCCGCCCTGGACCCGTGTCCCCGTGGACGATCCGCACGCACGCTGCGCGGAGGCGGTGACCGCGGCGGCCGGCGTGCTGTGGGCGGGCTGCGACGACGCGCTCCTCGACGCGCCGGCCACGGCACTCGCGGTGTGACGCCGCTGTCGTGTTCCGCGCGCAGCGCGAGCGGGACGGGGTCAGGGCTTCCCGATCCCGGCGAGGGACGGCCGCCGCCCCTGCTCCCGGAGCCCAGCCGCCAGGACGGTCTCCCTCCTGAACGGGACCCCGGGGAGCACACCGCCAAGGGCTCCGGCCACTCGGAGGCTCGCCTGCTGGCGGGCCCGCCCGCCCCGGAACCGGTCGTCACGACGGCGCCCATCCGGTCGACTCCGGCTAGTCGGCGGCTGGTTGACGCGTCATGCCACCGGCCCCGGGACGGCCCGGTTTCGGCAGACCGTCACCAAGGGCGCGGCGGCTCAGGCGCCGAGCGGCCACTGCGCCGGTTCGGCGTTGAAGCCCCGGAAAGCTGCGCGGTCTAGCGTCCGTTGGTCACCGTCGCGGTGAAGCCGCAGCACTCGAACTTCCGGATGCGGTCTCCGGAGACCTTCGTGATCTTCACCTGGTCCAGCCGTACGGTGGTGTCGACGGCGGTGGCGACGGCCGCGATCCCTCCCCCGCCGCCCCGGATGGTGTCCTTGACGGCGTTGAACCTGCCGTCCTGGAAGGCGATCCCGAAGTACTCGTTGTCGATGAGGGTGTTGTGGCTGGTGTCCATCGAGCCGAAGGCGTAGATGCCCAGCTGGTTGCGGAGGAGGCGGTTCTTGCCGACCACGACGCCGGTGTTGGCCAGGATGCCGGCGTGCTGGATCTCGGTGAAGAAGTCGGGGCCGCAGCCCGGGTCCGGCTCGCGGCAGGCGTTGTCGCTCACGGTGTTCCGCTCGGCCCGGCCGGTCGCCTCGACGTACTCGATGCCGTCGGTGGAGATGCTCTTCTGCCCGGTGACGACGTTGTCGAGCACGGTGGCCTTCGAGGCTTCGCCGAGCACGACGATGCCGGACCCCTGATAGTCCGTGATCTTGGAGTCGCGGATGTCCGCCGACCCCGCTCCGACGGGGAAGTCCCCGATGAGGACGGCGTTGGCGCTCCGGAAGCACGGGGCCATCGGGGTGTCCTTGATGTGGCTGACCGCCGCGTGGCTCAGGTCCAGGTGCGCCCCGTCCAGGACCCGGACGCCGGCTCCGAGGGCGCCCTCCTCGCAGGTGCCGGAGCCCGGCCCGCTCACCGTGAGACGGGAGATCTTCACGGACGCCGAGTTGTCCAGGGACACGATCGCGTTGCGGCCGTCGGAGCCCGCCACCAGCTGTTCGGGAGCGAGGATGGTGGTCCGGCCGGCGCCCGCCCCCGTGAGGGAGAGGTTCTTGTGGATCGTCACCTGCTCGCGGTAGACGCCCGGGCGCAGCGCGATGCGGTCCCCGGGGCGTGCGGCGTCGACCGCGGACTGGACGGTCGGGTAGGCGGCCGACGGCACCACCAGTTCGCGCGGCTGGGACGCGGCGGACGACGGGGCGAGGGAGCCGAGGGCCACCGAGGCCAGCAGCGTGCCGAGGGCCGCCGCGCAGCGTGAGCGGAGGGGGTTCATTGCGTTCTCCTGCCGAAGGGAGGGCCGCCGGCCGCGCAAGCCGCCCGGCGCCGTGGGGACACGTGGCGGAGCGGCGGGAACGGCCGGTTCACACAGGGCCACCCGAGCACAGGGCGGTCGGAATCGGCGGGGGCCTTGCCGCAGGGGTGGGCCGTCCGGAGCAGCGGGACCACACGGCAAGGCGGGAGGGCGCCCGATGTCCGGGCGCCCTCCCGCCGGCCCGCCCTGCCTACGCGTCCACCGGTCCTGTGCGGCGGCGGTCCGGCCGGAACCCGATGGCCAGGACCACCGCGCCGGCGAGCGCGAAACCCGCCGTCCAGAGCGCGCCGACGTGCATGGCGTGGAAGAACGCGGTGTCGGCCGCCCGGGCGAGCCCGGCGTCGTGGGTGGCGGCCGCCACGTGCCTGGCGAGCTCCGCCGAGACCCGGGCCTGGATCCGTACCTCTTCCGGGAGGCCGGTGAGGGAGCCGTCCATCGCGCGCCGGTAGACGATCGAGGTGATCGTGCCGCCGGCCGCGATGCCCAGGACGCTGCCGGTCTGGCGCAGGGTGCTGTTGACCGCGCTGCCCGCGCCGGAGCGCTCCAGCGGCAGGGAGCCCAGTACCGCGCCCGTGACGGGGGCGATGACCATGCCGATCGCGGTTCCCTGGACCACCATGACCGCCGAGTACCAGGCGATCGGCGTGGTCGCGCCGAAGAGGGCCAGGGTCCCCATCGCCAGGGCCGCGACGGCGAGCGAGGCGGACGAGACGAGCCGGACGGACGTGCGACGGGCCAGCCGGACGGCGACCGGTGAGCCGACGACCACTCCGAGCGCTGCCGGGAGCCCCAGGAGCGAGGCCTCGAACGCCGAGTAGTGGCGGGCGCCCTGCAGGTAGAAGGCGAGGTAGAACGAGCCGGACGTCAGGGCCAGGAAGACCAGCATCAGGGTGAGGTTCCCGGCGGCGAACCGGCGCTGCGCCAGCAGCCGGGGGTCGAAGCTCGGGTGGGCGATCCGAAGCTCCGTGACCACGAACGCCGCGATCAGGGCGATGCCCGCCGCAGTGCAGCCCCAGACGGCCGGGTGGGCGAAGGACGCGTCCTGGCCGGCCCGGATCAGGCCGTACGCGAGGAGGCCGAGGCCGCCGGTGGACAGGACCAGCCCGGCCGGGTCCAGCGGACGGACCTGCGGGCTGCGGAAGTTGGGCACGTACCGCGCGACGAAGCAGAGGCCGATGACGACCACCGGTACGTTGACCAGGAACACCGACCCCCACCAGAACGCCGCGAGCAGCGCCCCGGCCAGGATCGGCCCCGCGGCGAGGCCGACGCCGGCGAAGGACGACAGCGTGCCGAAGGCGGCAGGCCGTTCCGCGGGCTCGAAGGTCCAGCTGACCACCGCCATGGTGGCCGGCACGAGCAGCGCGGCGCCGACTCCCATCACGGCGCGGCCGGCGATCAGCTGGGCGGGGGTGGCTGCGTAGGCGGCGAGGGCGGAGGCGGCGCCGAACAGGGCCATGCCGGCCAGCAGGGTGTTGCGGTGGCCGAAGCGGTCGCCGAGCGCGCCGCCGGTGAACATCAGGCAGGCGAAGGCCAGTGTGTAGGCGCCCGTGGCCCACTGGAGCTGGCCGGGGGTGGCGCCTAATCCCCGGACGGGGTCGGACAGCGTCTCGAAGGCCGTGGACAGGATGGTTCCGTCGAGCCAGATGAGGAGCTGGGAGAAGACGAGGACGCCGAGGATCAGGCGGCGCCGGGCCGGTGGAAGGGCGGACCCGGCCGGTGCCGGTGCGGAGGCCGGTGCCGGCGTCGTCGGCGGTGCCGTCGGCGGTTGGGTGGCGGATGACATGCGTGACTGCCTTCGGATCAGGGCGGGTTCGGGTGCGGCACGGCCGCGGAGTAGGATCGTCAAGTACCTGACGGTCGCCTCATCGTGACAACTCGTCAAGTACCTGTCAATCATGATTTCGGAGGTCGCCGATGGGCGAGCAGACCCAGGGCCGGGTGCTGAGCTTCCTGGTCCGCCACACCTGGCTCGGCATGCGGGCGGCGATCGGGGCCGAGCTGGCGGAATTCGGGCTGACCGTGCCGCAGTTCGCGACCCTGATGATGGTCCGGGCCTCGCCGGGGATGTCCGTGGCGCAGCTGGCCCGCTCGGTCGGGAGCACCCGCCAGGCCGCGAACGAGATGCTCTCCGCCCTGGAACGCGACGGCCTGATCACCCGTTCCCCGCACCCCACCGACCGCAGGACGCACCAGTTGCACGTCACCGGCCTGGGGAGCGCCCGCTACGAGGAGGCGCTCCCGGCCGTCGCGCGCCGCGAGGCGGAGCTGGAGGAGGGGCTCACCCCGGGGCAACGGGAAGCCGCCCTCGCCTGGATGTCTGCCGTCACGGCCGCCTGCCGGGAGCCGGCGGACGGCTGCGGCGCCTGAACCGGGGGCCGCCCGCGAGGACGTGCACCCGGGGCCCTACGGCGTCGGCCGGGACACATGACCGAGCCCGCCCGGGTGGGGGGCGGGCGGTTCCCCGCCCCCGTACTGCCGCCGGGCGGCTACCGGCCGGTGCTGGTCCGCGTCCACTCCAGGTAGGCCTCCGAGGCCTCGGTCACCGGAACGAGGAACCACTGCGGCGCCTCGTGGGTGTGCCGTTCGAGCACCCACTGCCGCAGCTCGGCCACACGTTCCGGCGCGGTCTGGAAGGAGACCCGGTACTGGCGTTCGTGACGCACCTTCTCGTTCCACCGGGTGAAGGTCGTCATCCGCGCGTCGACGTGCGCCCCGGCCGCGAGTCGCGCCTCCACCGCGCCCTGCGCGATGTCGTAGGCCAGCGACTCGTCGTCCACCACGGTCTGGGCGACCGCGATCCCGTTCCCACCGCTCACTGCTCCACCCCTCCTCGTTTCCGAACGGCCCCACCCTAGGGTCTGTCCGGCGCCGGCCTACATGCGGGCCGGTGCGGGGTCGGAATCGTTGAGCTCGGCGATCAGGGCGTTGCGGCCGGCCAGCATCTCCGTGAGGATCCGGCGCGCTGCGCGCAGGAGTTCGGCGACGTCGCCGCCGGCGAGGGCGTACGTGACGGTCGAGCCCTCGCGGGTGGAGACGACGATGCCCGAGCGGCGCAGGACGCCGAGCTGCTGCGACAGGTTGGACGCCTCGACGTCGATCTCGGCCAGCAGGTCCCGTACGGGCATCGGGCCGTCCTGGAGGAGCTCCAGCACGCGGATCCGTACCGGGTGACCGAGCATCCGGAAGAACTCGGCCTTGGCCTGGTACAGCGGGACCTGCATTCCCACGACGCTCCTGTTCCTCTTCGAACGGACTACGGCTCGGGCGGGGATCACCGCCCCCACCCATCGTCGCGTCCTGTCGGCCCACGCGGAACCGATGATGACCGGTTTCACATGTTCCGAGTTGAAGAGTTCTTCAACTCGTGGGCATGCGTGGGCCCGACGGACGCCGCGACTAGACCTCCAGCTCGCCTTCGATGCGGCTGAGCTGGTGCCGGGCCATCGCCAGGTTCGACCTGCCCCGGTCCAGGACCAGGTAGAGGAACAGACCGCCGCCGGAGCGGCTGCGCCGGATCCGGATCAGGTGGTACTGGCCGCCGAGCGTGATCAGGACGTCCTCGATCTCGTCCTGCATCCCGAGCATCTCCATCGTGCGCAGCTTGGCCCGGATGACGTCGGTGTTCCCTGCGGCCGCCACCGTCAGGTCCAGGTCCTTGCCGCCGCCGAGCGTGCCCAGGGCCATCCCGCTGGCGTAGTCCACCAGCGCCACCCCGAGGGCCCCCTCGATCGAGGTCATCGCTTCCTTCAGTGACACTTCCACGTTCGCCATGGCCGTCCTCCGTTGGTGTCGTGTGCCGGGCGCGGCACGGATCTTCCGTACCGGGACGCTACCGATCGCGCGGCTCCGTACGGCCGGATCACCGGAATTGGCCGGATTCCGCCCTCGTCACGCGGCGTGCGCGGCGGGCTCGCGCAGACGGGCGGCCGCGGTGCGCCAGGCGTCGGTGACGGCGGTGTGCGCCTGGAGGGTGCGGGCGGCGGTGTCGCCGGTCAGCTCCAGCGG
Source organism: Streptomyces sp. NPDC040718 (assembly GCF_055593565.1). Lineage (NCBI taxonomy): Bacteria > Bacillati > Actinomycetota > Actinomycetes > Kitasatosporales > Streptomycetaceae > Streptomyces > Streptomyces sp. NPDC040718. The sequence goes on from NZ_JBVIXO010000029.1 coordinate 16,724, forward strand.
GCGTCCGACGTGGACGTGCAGCCGGGGCCGCCGCAGCGGGGCGGTGACGAGGCCGGCGACCTGCTTGGCGGCTCCTCCGGAGGTGATGCGCCTGGACCCGGCCTGGCCCACCGGTACGACGGGAGCTCCCGTACGCGCGACGAGCCGGGCGAGCCCGCTGCGGAAGGCCAGGGGCGCGGCTTCGGCGGCGTCGCGGCGGGAGGGGATGCCGCCTTCGGCGTACATGAGCACCGAACGCCCGGTCGCGAGTGCGGACGCGGCGTGGTCGAGGGCCTCGGCGGCCCTCCGGTCACCCCGGTGGACGGGGATGTGGCCCTCGCGGACGAGCAGGCGCCCCAGGACCGGGGTGCGCCACAGGCCGGCGGCGGCCATGACGACGGGCTCGACACCGCAGCGGCGCAGGGCGGCGAGGACCACGGCGGGATCGGCGAGGGAGGTGTGGTTGGCGACGATCACGCTGCCGGGCGGCACGTGGGCGTCGGGCTCGGTGGTGACGCGGACGTGTCCGAGGGTGGGGACGACGAGCTGGGCGAGACGGCTGAGCATGGCGTTCATTCCCGTTCGTGACGGCGGCTACGACGACTGCGGCGGACTGCGGCGCCTGCCCCCAGCGTCGTCAACGCGTGCCCGGTCCGCCTGAGTCGTCCTACTCAGACCCAACGGGTCGCCCTACCCAGAGGGTGCGCGCGCCGCCCCGCGGCCCGCCCGCGGCGGGGGTGCTCAGCGGCGCCTGCGGCGCAGCTCCTCCAGGCCGGTGAACCCGCTCTCGTCACGGCCGGAGGCGAGGAACGCGTCGACCTCCGGGGCGGACGCGAGCCGGGCCTGCCAGGTACTGACGACCTCGTACGGCGCGGCCAGGGAGAACGTCCGGCGGGACTCCTCCAGCGCCCTCGCCCACTCCGCCTCGAAGGCGGGCACCCAGCGGCCGGCCCGGCGGTCGGCGCGCAGCGCCGCGAGGAGTTCGGCCGGGGCGCCGGACGCGGGGGCGGGGGCTCGGAGCGGGGCGGGTACGTGCTCGGGCTGTGCGCTCACGGGCTCCTCCAGGCGGGTCGTACCCACACGGTAGCGGCCCGGGGTACCGCCGGGACCGGAGCGCGCCCCGGTTCCTCCCGCCACCGACGGACCGGGCCGGCTCCGCGCCTGGGACCCCGAGGCGTACCGCGTCAGGCGACGGCGGTCCCCTCCAGCTCGACCATCAGGCCGGGGATCGCCAGCCGCGTCACCCCGAGCATCGTGCTGGTCGGCGCCACGCGGGCGGCGCCCAGCCGCGCCGCCAGCACACCGTAGTGCCGGTAGAGCAGATCGACGTCGGTCGTGTAGACGCCGAGCCGGACGAGGTTCGCCAGGGACATGCCGGCCTCGCCGAGCACGGCCTCCAGGTTGTCGATGCTCAGCGCCAACTGCGCCCCCATGTCCCCCTCGTGCTGCGGCTTGCCGTCGGCGCTCATAGCGGTCTGCCCCGAGATGTACAGGGTCCGCGTGTGCCCCGAGACCAACTCTCCCTGGTTGAAGCCGAATTCCGTCGACCACGCCACCGGGTTGACCGCCGTTCGTTCCATCGCCACGTCAGCTCCGTTCGATCCACTGGGAATAGGTGCGTACACACGTACGTACGCGCGTCCGTCGGCCCGGCGGGCGCCGGGCCGGCTTCGACGTCGTGGGAACGAGCCTCGCAAGTAATCACGACATCCTCGGTCAGGTATTCCGTTAGGGTTCCGGCATGCGCGCCGATCGGCTGGTCTCGCTGGTGCTCCTGCTGCGACAGCGCGGCCGGCTGACCGCGGACACCTTGGCCCGCGAGCTGGACGTTTCCACCCGCACCGTGCTGCGCGACATCGAGGCGCTTTCCGCCGCCGGTGTCCCGGTCTACGCCGAACGCGGCCGGCACGGCGGCTTCGCGCTGCTGCCCGGCTTCCGGACCGAGCTCACCGGCCTCAACCACGACGAGGCCCTCGCCCTGCTGGCCGCCGGATCGGGGCGCGGCGAGCTGGTGTTCGGCCTCGGCTCGGCGCTGGCCTCGGCCATGCGCAAGGTCGTCGACGCGCTGCCCGAAGGCCACCGGGCCGTCGCGAGCGACGCCGCGCAGCGGTTCCTCGTCGACCCCGAGAGCGACCTGCTCTCACGCCGGCCGGCCGCCGACGGGATACCCGGGACCGCGTTGACGGAGGTCCGGCGCGCGGTGCTCGCCGGACACAAGCTGCGCATCCACTACGCGGCCACGGACGAGGCGCCGCGGTGGCGTACGGTCGACCCGATCGGCCTGGTCACGGTGCGCGACCGGGGGTACCTGCTGGCCACGAGGGCGGGCGAGGACCGCACCTACCGGCTGTCGCGGGTGCTGGCGGCCGAGGTGCTCCCCGAGGCGGCGGAACGCCCGAACCGGGTGGATCTGGACCGGATCTGGCGGGAGCGCTCCGCGCGGTTCCTCTCCGGCGGCGGGCACATCGCCGTGCTGGTACGGGTGGACCCGGGGCGGCGGGAGGAACTGCTGGACACCGCGCTGGCCGTCCGCGCGGAGGAACCCGGCACGGACGACGACGGCTGGGTGCGGCTGGAGGTGACGTTCCAGGACGCACGGCACGCCGAGTGGGCGCTGTGGCAGCTCGGCACGGACGCGGAAGCCCTGACCCCCCAGACCTTGCGCACCGCCCTGCGCACCCGCGCCACCGAGCTCGCCGCCCGCTACGCCGACCCGTCGCGGGAGTGAGCGGCCGCCACGTCCGGGCGGTCTCGCCGCAGGCGGACACCGCGGGCGTTCAGCAGCACCTGCGCCTCGGAGATGCCGCAGGCGAACTCCTCACGGATCCTCTGCACGGCTTGGAGCCTGCGGTCCTCCAGGATCAGGTAGTCGATCTTCGACCAGCGGAGGTCCGTACCGTCGCCGGGCTGCTGGCAGGCATGGTTCTCGGCCCGGGGCAACGCAACGGCGCCGACGATGGTCTTGTCCAGGGCGAAGCCGGAGCTCGATTCCCTGGGCTGGATGCCGAGTTCCCGGCAGAGCCCCTCGCGCAGATCGTGCAGCTCGCGGCGGATCGCATCGCGCTGTGCGAGCGCCTCGTCCAACTCGGCCCGTATCGTGTTCGTCCCGTCATCAGGCATGGGTTGTTCCTTCCAATGGATCGAGTCCGCGCCCCGCAGGACGGTGTCCGCATCGTCGGCCGCGTGCGCCCCCGGGAGCACCGGCCCTCCGGCTAGATGAGTGAGTCCGATGTTCTTAGTGGTCGTAGGCGATCAGGGATCGTTTGATCTTGGTGCCGGTGGTCCAGTTGTGCCAGATGCCGGC
>NZ_JBVIXO010000030.1:0-17870 GCF_055593565.1 Streptomyces sp. NPDC040718
GCGATCGAGGCCACCCACACCTTGTTGAAGCTGCTGCCCAGACGCGGCTGGGCGGCCTTCTCCTTGCCGGTGACTTTCAACAATTCTCCTGAGAACGGGTTCGGACTGCTGCGGCGAGACGGGGATCGCACCCAAGGCCCGGCCATGTGAACGCTCACTGGGGCATCGGGGACCTCGCCGCCCGCGAAGAGTGCGGCGAGGTCCCCGATGGCAGGGAAAGGGCCGGGGAAAGGGCGGGGAACTACGCCGGGACCGGGTCCGCCACGTCCCGGTTCCACTCGGACTTCGAGGACTGCCAGCCGTCTTCGTCCGCTCCGCGTCGCCAGTAGCCGGAGATGGAAAGCTGATCGCGTCCCAGGCCGCGTTCGATCCGGAGGTGGTGCCGCAGCGCCTTCACGAAGTGCGCCTCACCGTGGACGAAGGCGTCCACCGTCCCGGACGGGAAGTCCAGCGCGGAGACGGCCTCCAGGAGCGCGTCGCCGATCTGGCGCTCGCCGCGGTGCAGCCACGTGATCTCGGCATCGGCCGGAGTTTTGATCTCCTGTTCCTCTTCCGGACCGGAGACCTCGATGAACGCTCTGGCGACCGCTCCTGACGGCAGTGCCTCCAGGGAAGCCGCGATCGCGGGCAGGACGCTCTCGTCCCCGGCAAACAGGTGCCAGTCGGCCTCCGCGCCGGGCGAGTAGCCGCCGCCGGGACCGATGAAGTAGATCTCGTCCCCGGGCTTGGCATTCGCGGCCCAGGGGCCGGCCAGACCGCTTTCACCGTGGTGGACGAAGTCCACGGACAGTTCGCCGGCAACCGGGTCCCACCGGCGGACCGTGTACGTCCGGGTCTTGGGCCACTGGTCCTGGGGGAAGTCCCGGCGAACGGCGGAGATGTCGAAGGGCTCGGGGTACCGCACCCCCTCCAGGGGAAATATCAACTTGACGTAGTGATCGGTGTGCTGGCCGGCGGTGAACTCCTCCAGGCCCTCACCGCCCAGTACGACCCTGGCCATGTGCGGGGTCACCCACTCGACGCGCAGCACCCGCCCTCGGTGCAGCCGCGACCTGTTGGGCTTCGGATTGTCGGACATCAATGGCTCCTTGCCTGCTTCGATTCCTCGGAACTACTTCTTCAGCGCTCGTGCCAGAACTGGAGCGATGTCCGCGAGCGCATCCGCACTCAGCATCTGCATGTGCTCGAACGGAGTGACGTGCTTCTCGATCCGGCCGCTGACGTACGGTTCCCAGACGTCTGCGAGTCCGGTGGACGCACCGTCCTGCCCTGCCGCTTCGAAGAAGAGCATGTCGCCGTCGAACTGCTCGGGGGCCGGCACCCGGCTGATCTTGAGGTTGTTCTCCGTGATGTCGATGAGAGCGGCGACCGTCCGCTCCTCGAGGCTGGCCAGCGTTCCGCCGTGGGCCTTGAGGATCTCGAGGATCCGCGGCATCTCGATCGGGTCGCTGCCGGGTTCGGCGTGGAAGGCCCCGATCCCGTCGAACGCGAGCTCCAGGAGGTCACGCTGGCTGCGCGTGCCGTCCGAGCTGGCGTGCCCTCCGGTACCGGCATCGAGCACGGCCAGCAGGGACACCTGCTCGCCCTCCTGCTGGAGGCGGGCCGCCAGGGTGTGGGCGACCTTGCCGCCGAAGGACCAGCCCAGGAGGGAGTACGGGCCGGACGGCTGGATCTCCCGGATTCGGCCGAGGTAGTCCTCGATCAGCTCGTCCAGATCGGCCGGGAGCGGCTCGTCCGCAGCCAGACCACGGGCCTGGAGCCCGTAGACCGGGTGCTCCTTCGGGACGTAGCGCAGCAGCCCGGCGTAGCACCAGGCCATGCCGCCGCCGGGGTGCACGCAGAACAGCGGCGAACGGGTGCCGGCCGGACGCAGGCTCAGCACCCCCTCCAGTGCGCTGTCCTGCTCCTCGCTGTCCGCCTGGCCCAGGTTCGACAGGGCGGCCACGGTGGGGGTCTTGAGGAGGCTGCGGATCGAGAGCTTCACGCCCAGGATCGCCCGGATGCGGCTGATGAGGCGGGTCGCGAGGAGGGAGTGGCCGCCCAGCTCGAAGAAGCTGTCGTCGATCCCGACCCTGGGCACGCCCAGGACCTCGGCGAACAGTCCGCACAGGATCTCCTCCCGCGGGGTCCGCGGGCCGCGGCCGGCTCCGGCCGTCGCCGACATGTCCGGGGCGGGCAGGGCGCGCCGGTCCAGCTTGCCGTTGCCGGTCAGGGGGAGCTGGTCGAGCACCACGAACGCGGTGGGGACCATGTACTCCGGCAGCAGGTCGGCCGTGTGCGCGCCCAGCGCTTCGGTGTCGACGGTGTCGGTGCCGGTCTCGGCGACGACGTAGGCCACGAGGCGCTTCTCGCCGGGCTGGTCCTCCCGGGCGACGACCGCGACCTGCGACAGCCCCGGGAAGCATCCCAGTACGGCTTCGATCTCGCCGAGTTCGATGCGGTAGCCGCGGATCTTGACCTGGTCGTCGGCCCGGCCCACGAACTCCAGCAGTCCCTCCCGGGACCAGCGGGCGAGGTCGCCGGTGCGGTACATGCGGCTGCCGGCCGGGCCGAAGGGATCGGCCACGAACCGCTCCGCCGTCAGGTCCGCCCGCCCGAAGTAGCCCCGGGCCAGGCCGGCACCCGCGAGGTACAGCTCGCCGGCCACGCCCTGCGGGGCCAGCGAGAGCGCGTCGTCCAGGACGTAGGCCTGCATGCCGTCCAGCGGACGCCCGACCGGGATCGGTGCGGGCACCGCATCAGCCGCGGTCCAGGGGGCCTGGGTCGCGAACAGGGTGGTCTCGGTCGGACCGTAGGCGCAGCGGACGATGATGTCCGGGCAGTGTTCCAGCACCCGCCGCACCGCGGTCGGGGAGATCACGTCACCACCCGTGATCACCTCCCGGACTCCCGCGAAGCAGCCCGGGTCCTCCTCCGCCATCACCCGGAACAGACCCGCCGTGACCTGAAGCCCGGTGATCCCCTCCTCCGAGATCAGACGCGCCAGCGTCGCCACGCTCGGATCGCCCTCGGGCGACACGACGGTCCGCCCGCCGTGCAGCAGCGGCACCCACATCTCGTAGGTCGAGGGATCGAAGGCGTACGGAGCCACCATCAGCACCCGCTCGTGCGTACCGGCGCCGAACATGCCGTCCACGACCAGGTCGAGGATGTCTCGGTGGGTGACCGCGACGCCCTTGGGGCGGCCTGTCGAGCCGGACGTGTACATCACGTACGCCAGCTGCTCGGGCCGCGTCTCCACGCCCGGGTCGCCGACCGGGTAGCCGGCCAGCTCCTCGTCCTCGTCCACCACCACGACCACGGGAGCAGCGGGCAGGCCACGCTCGCGCATCGCCGCATCCGCCAGCAGCACGGGCGCGGACGTCTCGTCCACGATCCACTGCATCCGCTCCAGCGGATAACCGCTGTGCAGCGGCAGGTAGAACGCGCCGGCCTTCAGCACCGCCAGCAGCGCCACCACCAGGTCCACCGACCGCTCCATCAGCACCGCGACGGGCGCCTCCGGACCCACTCCCAGACCCACCAGACGGTGCGCGAGCCGGTTCGCCCGCTCGTCCAGCTCCCGGTACGACAGCTCCCGCCCGGCACACCGCACCGCCACCGCATCCGGAGAACGCAGCGCCTGAGCGGCGAAAGCCGCCTGCACCGATTCGTCGATCATCGCCACATTCGACTGGGACGACCGATACCCGGTAAAACCATCAGCATCTGCAGCACGCATTGCCAATTACTCTCTTTCCATGTCGGGGTCGCACGCGTGTCGCGTGGAGAGCTACCTGAGAACTCAATTGCTGAAAGTGGAAAGGGACACGGATCCCAAGGTCCCGAATGACGCCGTGACGGTGGCGCCTGCTTCGAGGTCGACCGCTCCGGCCAGCGATCCGGCCAGGACCAGGTCGCCGGCACCGATCCCCGCGCCGAAGGAGGCCAATATGCGCACCAGGCATGCCACGGATTCCGCCGGGTGGCCCATCACGGCCGAACCGTTCGCCGTCTGGACGGAATCACCCGACTCGAACACCATCGTCTCGGCGGCGAGGTCTCGCCCGTCGAAGGGAACGGCCTTGCCCAGGACGGCCATCGCCGACGAGGCGTTGTCCGCGACGGTGTCCACCCACGCGATGTCCCAGTTGCTGATCCGGCTGTCGAGCACCTCCAGGGCCGGGAAGACCTCGGTGGTGACCTTGAGTACGTCCGCGGCCGTCGTACGGGGATCGGAGAGGTCGGCGCCGATCCGGAACGCGATCTCCCCCTCGACCTTGGGCGAGATGAACCATCCCGGATCAAGGCGGGCGCCGTCGGCGAGGAGCATGCCTTCGGTCAGGAACCCGAAATCCGGTTGATCGACGCCGAACATCTCCTGGATGGCGACGCTCGTCGCGCCCACCTTGTATCCGGCGTGCACCGCCCCGTTCTCGTGCTCGAAGGTCCGGAACGCGCGCTGGATGGCGTAGGCGTCCTGCGCGGTGAACTCGGGATACCGGGCGGAGACGGGCGGTATCGCCTTGCGCTCGTTCTTGGCGTTCCACAGTTCGAGGGCTATTCGCTCGTGAACGGCGTGTGAATCCTGCAGCATGACTTCAGCCTCGGGGGTTACTTGGTCGCCACGAACAGCCGACCGCCCGGCATGATCCCCGACACGCACTCGACGTTCGAGAAGCCGGCGGTGCTGAACTTCTCGACCCACTGGTCCTCGGTGGGCAGATCGATTCCCATGAAGTTCGAGTGCAGGTAGGTGAAGAGGGCGCTGAACTTGCGCTCGCGGGCTTCCTGTCCGTACGAGACCGCGTCGACCACGGCCAGGACGCCACCGGGTGCGAGAGCCTCGTGGCAGGTGCGCAGCACGTCTGCGAACACGGACTCGTTCTGCCAGACGTCGTGCATCACGAAGCACGCCTGGATGACGTCGGCCCCTTCGAGCGGAGCGGGGTCGGCGATCAGGGACTCGACCGACCGCTCGATGACCTGGAGCCGGTCGTTCACACCGGCTCGTCCCGCGGCTTCTCGCGCAGCGGCGCAGGCACCCGGGCTCAGGTCGACGGCGACACCGGTACGGCCGTCGTCCTGGAGGAGGAGGTCGATGAGCAGACCGGCCGCGCCCGCGCCGAGGTCGACGACGTGCTTCGCACCGGCGGCCACGACCCGCTCGACGACGGGGGGGTAGAAGGCCCGGTCCCCGATCCAGCGCGAACTGACCGCGACCCGGCGGCCGTCACGACGATGGGCGTCGGCGGCGGACTCGCTGTCGGCGAGGAAGGCGGGGGCGTTCTGCAGGAACGGGCTGTTCGCGGTCAGCGCCCAGGAGAGGTATCCGACCTGATGCCTCCAGTCCGCGTAGTCGTCGGACGGGCGGTACAGGCCGTTCCCGTCCTCGGCGACGACCAGCCCGGCGGCCGACAGCGCATGCACGTAGTCGCCGAGGCCGTCCTGGGGAAGGCCCGTCACCTCGGCCAGGTCGGCGGTGCCGAACGTGCGGCCCGAGTCGAGCACCTGGTCCACGCCGATTTCGGCGCCGATCTGGAGCAGTGCGGCGACCGCCGCGAAATCCGCTCCCACCTCGCGTGTGGTGTCCGAGTTCATTTTTACCCCTCGCTTTTCTGAATGGTCATCAAATTACGTCGTACAGGGAGTTCTTGTCGGCCAGCCCCATCGCCACTTCGATGATGGCGTCCTCCTGGCCGGCGACCACGCCCCTGCGGCCCAGCTCCATCAGGATTTCTCGCGGGTCCACCTGGAAGCGCTCGGCGGCGCGGCGCGTGGGCGCGGCGAATCCGGAGAAGACACCGGCGATACCGCTCGTGATGGTGACGCTGTCGTTCGTCGGAATGTGCTTGACGAATGTGGATTCCGCGAGATCGGCCGCGTCAAGTGCGCCGAACAGCTGCAGCTTGGTCTCGATCTGTTCCAGGTGCAGGTTCGCGGCGATCAGTTCGAGCGGCGCGTTGCCGGCCCCGGCGCCGAAGCCGCGCGCCGTCACGTCCACGATGGTCGCGCCCGCCTTGACGGCGGCCATGCTGTTGCTCACCGAGAGGCCGAGGTTGTTGTGGCCGTGGAAGCCGATCTCGATGTCGAGTTCCTCGACGAGCGCGCCGACCTTTTCCTTGACCGCGGCCGGGGTGTACGCGCCTGCCGAGTCCATCAGGATGACCGCGTGCGCTCCGTACTCCTGCATGAGCCGCGCCTGCTCGATGAGCGCCTTGACCGGCGCCATGTGGCTCATCAGCAGCATGCCCTTGACGGTGACGCCCATCGCTCGGAGCATCGTGATCTGCTGGCGCGTCACATCCGCTTCCGTGCAGTGGGCGCCGACCCTGACCTCGTCGACTCCGCAGTCCAGCGCGGGCTTCAGATCGCCTTCGACCGTCGCGAACCCGGGGATGGAGAGGACGCCGAGCCGCGTCTCCTTCAGCTGCTCCCGGGCGGCCGTGAGCATCTCCCTGTCGCTCAGCGCGGCAAGTCCGACCTGGATGGACGAGGCGCCGAGTCCGTTGCCGTGCCCGACCTCGAGGAGGTCGGCCCCGGCGAGCTCGGCGGCCTTGGCGTAGGCGACGATGTCCGTACGGCCCAGCTGGTGCGATACGGCGTGATTTCCGTCCCGCAGGGTCGTGTCACAGATCTTGAGCTGCCGCTCGGCGTGTGCGCTCATCGACGTGCCTCCGCTCGCCCTTCGGCGACAGCAACTGCCGCGCAGGTAATGACGTCCAGATTCCCGGCGTAGCGTGGCAGCCAGTCGCCGAGTCCTTCTACTTCGATGGTCACCATGATGCGATCGCCAATGACAACCGGCGGAACGACAACGCGATAGCCCGGAACATATGAGTTGATCCGCTTCTCCATGTTGTCGACGGAGACGCGCAGCGCTTCCATGTCGACACGTTCGGAAGCCGGGACTGAAATGGTGTTCCGCATGACGATTCCCGGCTCCGCCGGGTTGATGATGAGAATCGTCTTGGCGGTGTCTACCCGGCAGAATTCGTGGGTGGCCCGCTGGGTGGTGAAGGCGTACTCGTCGATGTTCGCCCTCGTCGCAGGACCGACGCTCTCCGATGAGCTGGCCGTGGCGATCTCCACGTATCCCAGGTCCTCGGAAGCCTCACTGAAGCAGTGCGCGATGGGGACTGCGGCTTGCCCACCACAGGTCACCATGCTCACGTTCGGCGCGTCGAGGCACTCCTCCAGGTTCAGCGCCGGAACGCAGAACTTGCCCAGATGCGCGGGCGTGAGGTCGATGACCGGAATGCCCAGGGCTTCGAGTATTTTCCAGTTGTGCACCGCGTCCGCGGCCGACGTCGCGTCGAAGACCACGTCGATCCGGTCCGCCATCTCGGCCACCGCGTCGATCCCGCCGGCAGTCGTCGGGATCCCGTGGGACTTGGCGAGCTCTATGCCCGGAGAGCTCGCCCGCCGGCCTGCGAACAATTCGCACCGGAGGTGGGGCGAAGCCATGACCTTGAGCAGCAGGTCGCAGCCGATGTTTCCCGTGCCGATGATGGCCACGCGAAGCGGGTCAGCGATGGAGTCGTTTTGTGCGTTCATTCACCTATCCCGTCGATTGACGTCATTCATTTCAGACGGCCTGCGGAACGCGTTCCTTCCGCGCTCCGGAGACCGGGGCGATGGATTCGGCGCTCCAACCGGCTCGGTCCAGTTCCATGACGATCCGGCCGGCACGCGCTGCCGGCACCGCGAAGGTGATGGAGAAGGTTCCCTTTTCCGTGGAATGCCGCGGCACCACGTCCTCCGCCTCCACGTGGAACGGCTTCAGCGCGTCCAGCAGGCGCACCAGCTGTCCGGGTCCCTCCGCGACCAGGACCTCCACATGCGCCTGCCGGTCCGCGGCCTGCCGCCCCTGGATCGCCGCCAGTCCGGCAGCGCCCCTGTTCAGCAGGTCGACCATCGGTTCCAGGCTCTGGCTCCCGTTGACCTGCGGTGCGCCGGACAGGTCGTCGAGCGTGGCCAGCAGGGTCGTCAGATCGTCCCTGAGCTCCCGGAGCACTCCGGCGACGGCCGGTGCGTTGGCCTGCAGGATGTCGCTCCACAGGCCGGTGTCCCTGACAGCCATGCGCGTCACGTCGTGCAGCCCTTGCCCCGCGAGCCGGAACGCCTCCCGCGAGCCGTGCTGGAGCCGCGCGGCCATGAGGCTGGCCACCAGATGAGGAGCGTGCGAGGTCAACGCCACCGCGTCGTCGTGCGCACGGCTCCCCATGATCACCGGAACCGCCCCGCAGAGCGCGATCATCTCGAACACCCGGTTCACCGCGTCCTGAGACGTCGCGTCGGAGGGAGTCAGGACCCAGGCCCGGTCCTCGAACAGGTCCGCGCGAGCGGCGAGCGGGCCGCACCGCTCGCGGTCGGCAAGAGGATGTCCGCCCACGTAGCTGGACGGCGTGTCCACCGACTCCCAGACGTCCCGCGCCAACTGCGCCTTCACACTGGCCACGTCGGTGTAGCTCCGGGCCAGCCCCATCGCCTGCATTTCCGCGAGCACACCGCGAACAGCACTCGGCGGTACCGCGATCACCGCCAGGTCGACCGGTTCGTCCGGGACGCCCACCACTCCCGCTCCCAGCGCGGCGGCCGTGCGAGCGGCTGCTTCGTCCTTGTCGAGCAAGTGCACCGGTATGCCGTGCCGGCTCACGGCCAGGCCGATCGACGTGCCGATCAGGCCCGTGCCGACCACAGCCATCGTTCGTATCACCGCTACCCCCTCAGACCGTGGCTGGAAGGTCAGTAGCTGAAATCGGCCCAGCGCATGCCGTCGGCGGAGGGCACCAGACCGCCTTCCCGCATGGGCCCTTCCTCGTCGACCGCCTCTCCCAGGGCGGCCTGGACCTGGATCTTGGCCCCCTCTTCGAGGACCGACTGGACGAGCGTCGAGTCGAACAGATCGCGATCCGTACCGCTCTCGCCGACGGGCCGGTCGACCAGCTCGGAGAACTCCCGGAACTTGGACTCGCGCTGCGCGGTGTAGGAGGCCGCGTTGACCAGTCCGCCTTCGTGCGAGGCTCCGCCGCCGACCAGTTCGACGAAGGACTCGAGTCCGGGCGCCGAGCTGTTCATGACCTTCTTGGCGCTCCAGAAGTACGAATCCTCGTTCTGGTGCATGTCGTAGAACGCCACCAGGAAGTCATGGAAGAGCGAGTACTCGTTCCGGTACCGCGCTTCGTACTCCTCGAAGCACTTCTTCTCTTCGAAGTCCCCGCTCAACGTCGAGTTGATGGAACGGGCGGCCAGCAGACCGCTGTAGGTGGCGAGGTGCACGCCGGACGAGAAGACCGGGTCGATGAAGCACGCCGCGTCTCCGACCAGGACCATGCCGGGGCGCCAGAACGTGTCCTGGCAGTACGAGTAGTCCTTGCGGACCCGGACCTCGCCGTAGGGGCCGCTCTCCACCCGGCGCGCCTCGGACAGGTACTCCGCGATGAGCGGGCACTCCTCGATGAGGCCCATCAGGGCCTTCTCCCGGTCGCCCTGGACACGGTCCAGGGCCTCGCGCCGCAGTACCGCGCCGACGCTGGTGAGCTCATCGGTGAGCGGGATGTACCAGAACCAGCCGGCGTCGAAGGCGGCACAGAGGATGTTGCCGGAGTTGGGTGCGGGAAGCCGCTTGCCGCCCTCGAAGTACCCGAAGAGCGCGATGTTCTGGAAGAAGTCCGAGTAGTGCCGGGTGCCGCCGATCTTGCTCTGGATCCGGCTCTTGTTGCCGGAGGCGTCCACGACGAAACGGCTGCGCACCTCGTGACGGACGCCGTCGGCGTCGGCGTAGCGCACCCCGCAGACGCGACCGTCCTCCTCGATGACGTCCACCACGGAGCTCTTCTCGCGGACCTCGACCCCCTTGCTGCGGGCGTTGTCCAGGAGGATCTGGTCGAACTTCATGCGCTCGACCTGATAGGCCAGCGAGGTCGGGCCCGAGAAGGTTTCGGAGACGGAGAAGGTGAACGTCCACGGCTCGGGGCTGCTGCCCCAGCGGAAGGTCCCTCCGCGCTTGGGCATGAAGGCGGCCTTCTCCAGCTCCTCCGAGACACCGAGGAGCTTGCAGATGCCGTGCACCGTCGAAGGCAGCAGGGACTCCCCGATCTGGTACCGGGGGAACTCCTCCTTCTCCAGGAGAAGGACACGATGACCCTGCATAGCCACCAGGGTGGAGACTGTGGAACCACCCGGCCCACCACCGACGACTACGACATCGAACTCGTGGTCGCTTTTGCCATGCATGAGGTTTCTCCTTGAATAGTTTGTCGAGGGGGAACGAAAGATGTCCGTCGGTACGCGCGGGTGACGCGGTTTCAGCCCCGGGTACCGGAAACGAACGTGCGCAAGGTGCGTGCGGCGGCCAGGTCGGCGCAGCCGGCCAGGAGGAGGGCCTCCTCGAGTTCCGTCCGCAGGAGCGAGAGCACCTGGGTGACTCCCTGCGCCCCGGCTGTGCTCAACCCCCACAGCACCGGACGCCCGGCCAGCACCCCGTCGGCGCCGAGCGCCAGTGCCCGCAGGATGTCGGTCCCGCTGCGGACACCGCTGTCCATGAGGACCTGGCACTGCCCGTCCACCGCTTCGACCACCCACGGAAGTGCGGTGATGGTGGGCAGCGCCCCGTCGAGCTGCCGGCCGCCGTGGTTGGAAACCACCACGGCGTCGGCCCCGAGCCGGACGGCCTGTTCGGCGTCTCTGGGATCGAGGATTCCCTTGATCACCAGGGGAAGCCGGGTCTGCTCCCGGAGCCATTCCAGGTCGGACCAGCCGAACGCGGGGTCGAAGGCGACGTTCGTGTGCGCGGCCACGGCCGATTCGTTGGGCCGGTGTGCGTGCGCCGCGGAAGGGCCGTCCGGATCCAGGTTGGCGCTACGGATCCAGTCGGGAAGCGTGAACTCGTTCCGCAGGTCGCGCAGCCGACGGCCCATGATCGGGACGTCCACCGTCACCATCAGTGCCTGGCAGCCGACTTGTTCGGCGCGGCGAATCAGCTCGACCACCCGGCCGCGATCGTGCAACCAGTAGAGCTGGAACCACAGGGTCGCTCCGACCTCGGCGATCTCCTCCAGCGAGTGGCTGCTGATCGTGCTGACCACGAAGGGCACCTGTGCCGCCCGAGCTCCCTCCGCGGCTGCGAGTTCGCCCCCGGGATGGAGCAGACGCTGGTACGCCATCGGCGCGACCGCGAGGGGCGACGCTGCCGAAGTGCCGAGCAGCCGCGCACTGGTGTCGCTCTTCTTGACGCCCGCCAGCACCCTGGGCACCAGTGACACGCTGTCCAGTGCCGCACGGTTGGAGTCCAGGGTGGACTCTCCGCCGCTGCCGCCGGCAATGAAGTCCCACACCGCCGGCTCCAGCAGCGCGGCGGCCGACTGCTGCAGGTCCTGCACGCACACGGGCTGCGTTCCCGCCGCGTCGACCTGCGCCCCGGACTGCTGGGCCATTACTTCTCAGCCCCCGCTTCGGCCCGCTGCCGTTCGACCGCCTCGTAGAGCGCCTTGATGTTCCCGCTCCCGAAGGTCCGAGCACCCAGACGCTCGATCACCTCCATGAAGAACGTGCGACGCGGGTGGACCGAGGCGGTGAAGAGCTGGAACAGCTGGCCTTCGTGGTCCTCGTCGACCAGGATGTCGAGTTCCTGCAGTTCGGAAACCGAATGCTTGGTCAGGTCCATGGACAGCAGCCGGTAGTAGGCGTCGGGAGTGCTCAGGAAGGACACACCCTGCGACTTGAGCAGCCCCACCGACTCCACGATGTCGTCTGCGGTGAAGGCGATGTGCTGGACGCCGGCCCCGTCGTGGTTCTTCAGGAACTTGTCTATCTGCCCAGGCTCCAGAGAGGTGTCGGGCTCGATCAAGGTGAGCGTGACAGAGCCCGATCGGCTCTGGACCACTCTGGAATCCATTGCCTGATTACCCACCACGATGCGCTCTTCGAAGATCATCCGGAAGTCCAGGACGTCTACGTAGAACTGCACGGTGGGTGCGAGCTGCCCGGCTTCGAGACAGACGGCGAAGTGGTCGATCATCCGCAGGCCGCTGTCGAACCGGGCGCCCGTTTCGGGAACCGGTGAGAAACCCGGAAGGGTCCGTACGTCACTGCCGGCCGGACGCTCCACGAACGTGTGGATCACATCTCCGAAGCCTCTGATCGAGGCCGTGACCAGCCCGTCCCGTTCGGCCGGTTCCGCGACCGCTGCGGCTCCCCGGCGAACCGCCTCGGTGAACAGTTCCCTGGCGTTCGGGGTCGAGAGCGCGATATTGGCCACTCCGTCCCCGTGATGCTCGACGTATGCGGCTGCGGGGTGGTCCGCACCCTGTGCCGTCGTCAGCACCAGCCGGATCTGGTTCTTGCCGAGCGCCACCGAACGGATGGCACCGGCGGGTCCCGCCGGCTCGGAGGCTCCGTAGACCTCGAAACCATAGCCGTCCAGGAACTGCGCGGCGGCCGCCGCCATGTCCTGTACGTAAAACTCGACGTGGTCAATGGAAAGTCCATCGAAAACGGACGTGTTCGAATTAGCCATTTGCTTCACTATCCCGGCTGTCTGTGCGGACAGGAACTGAGGTCGTGAGGGAGTGCAATGTTCACGCCGTTGCGTTCATCTGCTGGACGAGGCTGTGCGGCCGCATTTCGGTCCAGTTCGAGTTGATGTACTCGATGCACGATGCGCGGTCACTCTGATGAGCGACGGTCCAACCGGCCGGCACCTCAGCGAACTTCGGCCAGAGCGAATACTGCTTCTCTTCGTTGATCAGCACGAGGTATTCCGCCTCGGGGTTTTCGAAAGGATTACTCATAGCCTCGCTCCTTCTGCTCCTTGCAACCGCACACGCAGCTGCTCATCCTTGACGCCCTAGAGGCGGGGAAGTTCTGCAACGCAAACAGCATAGACCTCGAACCGTTTGCAGTCCAGACGGCAACGACCGAAGAGCAAACTTCTGTCGCCTCGTCGCTATGGGCACGACCGTCCCCACTGAGCGGCAACCCAGCGGCTTGCTGGACCGAGGTTCGCACGTCAGAGGTGCGGACTCCAGCGGATTTCGAGGCTTTGCTGAGTCTTTACAGTTTGCCTGTGCACATCAGGTAGTCTTCCGATTCGCGACGATCATGCACCATCCGGAGGCTTCGCTTCCGCAACGACCATGCGTCAACCGGGGCCTTCCATTCCGCAACGGTCATCTGCGTTGCTGGTCCAGCTGAACTTCGCGCGGTCTCAACACCGAGAGAGGGTGATTGGCAATGCATACTGCGGATACTGTTGATTTTGTCGAGAATCGGTCATTTGGGCTGGACGCGGCGATGGTCGGCGAATCGGTGCAGGCGGCTTTCGCCGCTCAGGCGCTGCGTTCTCCGGACGCGGTGGCGGTGCGGTGTGCCGGGCGGGAGCTGTCGTACCGGGAGCTGGACGAGCGGGCGAACCGGCTCGCGCACCGTCTGGTGGGTCTGGGAGTGCGCCCGGAAGCGCCCGTCGCGGTGCTGATGGAACGCTCCGTGGACCTGGTGGTGGCGCTGCTGGCGGTGCTGAAGGCCGGCGCGTTCTACCTGCCGCTGCACAGCGGTTATCCGCTGGAGCGGATGCAGTGGATCGTGGACGAGACGTCCGCTCCGGTGCTGCTGGCCGATGCGGCGATGCTCGAGCGTGGCCTGCCCGGCGGTGCCGCCCTGGTGGTGGTGGACGAGGACGCGGAGCTGGCCGGCTACCCGGTCGGCGACCCGGGCGTGGAGACGCGGCCCGAGCAGCTGGCGTACGTGATGTACACGTCCGGCTCGACGGGGCGTCCCAAGGGCGTCGCGGTCACCCACCGGGATGTGCTGGAGCTGGTGACGGACGGCATGTTCGGCCCCGGTGCGCACGAGCGGGTGCTGATGGTGGCTCCGTACGCCTTCGATCCCTCGACCTACGAGATGTGGGTGCCGCTGCTGCACGGCGGGCGGACCGTGGTGTCACCTGAAGGTGACCTGAGCGTGGCGACGCTGGCGCGTCTGATCTCGGAGGAGGGGATCACCGGGCTTCAGGTCACGGCGGGTCTGTTCCGGGTGATGGCGGAGGAGGACCCGGGCTGCTTCGCGGGTGTCCGGGAGGTGATCACGGGTGGTGACGTGATCTCCCCGACCGCGGTCCGCCGGGTGCTCGAACACTGCCCGGACACCGTGGTGCGGTCGACGTACGGTCCGACCGAGACCACGCTGTTCGCCACTCAGCACCCGTGGAAGGCCACCGACGAAGTACCTGCGCCGGTGCCGATCGGCCGTCCGCTGGACGGCATGCAGGCCTACGTCCTGGACGACGCGCTCTCGCTGGCCCCGCAGGGCGTGACCGGCGAGCTGTACCTCGCGGGTGCCGGCCTGGCCCGGGGCTACTTCGGGCGGGCGGACCTGACGGCGGAGCGGTTCGTGGCCGATCCCTTCGGCCCGGCCGGCAGCCGCATGTACCGCACCGGCGACCTCGCCCGCTGGTCCCGCGAAGGACTGCTGGAGTTCGTGGGCCGGGCCGACGACCAGGTCAAGATCCGCGGCTACCGCATCGAACTCGGCGAGATCGAAGCCGTACTCGGCCGCTTCCCCGGACTCTCCCAGGTCGCGGTCGTCGCCCGGGAGGACCAGCCCGGCGACAAGCGCCTCGTGGCCTACCTCGTCCCCGAGGCCGGAAACGAGGAGGCGGACACCGAAGCGCTGCGCGCGCACACGGCCGACCTGCTGCCGGAGTACATGGTCCCCACCGCGTTCGTAGTGCTCGACCGGCTCCCCCTGACCGGCAACGGCAAGCTGGACCGGCGCGCCCTGCCGGCACCCGTGTACGAAGCCGCCGCGGCCGGGCGCGGCCCCCGGACCCCGCAGGAGGAGATCCTCTGCGGACTGTTCGCCGAGATCCTCGGAGTCCCGGCCGTCACCATCGACGACGACTTCCTCGTCCTGGGCGGCCACTCCCTCCTCGCCACCCGCCTGGTCAGCCGCATCCGCGCGACCCTGGGCGTCGAGCTGCCGGTACGGACCCTCTTCGAGGCCACCACCGTCGCCGCCCTCACCGACCGGCTCGCGCAGGCGGACTCCGCCAGACCCGCACTCACCGCGACGGAGCGCCCGGCCCTGATTCCGCTGTCACCCGGACAGAACCGCCTCTGGTTCCTCAACAGGCTGGAAGGGGCGAGCGCCACCTACGTCCTGCCGCTCGCGGTACGACTTTCGGGGGACCTCGACCGGGCAGCTCTGGCAGCGGCGATAGCCGATGTGATCGGTCGCCACGAGACCCTGCGGACGGTGTACCCGGAGGTCGACGGGGAGCCCCAGCAGCTCGTTCTGGAGCCCGACCAGGTCCGCCCCGAGCTGCCCGTGGTGGAGGTCGGGGCAGCGGAGTTGGACGAGGCGCTCCGAGCCGCCGGCAACATCGCCTTCGACGTCACCGTCGATCTGCCGCTGCGGGCCCGGCTGTTCGCCACCGCGCCGGACAGTCACGTCCTGCTCCTGGTACAGCACCACATCTCGAACGACGGCTGGTCGCTGGCGCCGCTGTCCCGTGACATCAGCCTTGCCTACGCCGCGCGGTGCGCGGGTACGGCGCCGACCTGGTCACCCCTGCCCGTGCAGTACGCCGACTTCACGCTGTGGCAGCACGAACTCCTGGGAGCGGAAGACGACCCCGGCTCCCTGGCCGGTGAGCAACTGGACTTCTGGAAGCGGGCCCTGGAGGGAATCCCGAACCAGCTGGAGCTGCCCTTCGACCGGCCCCGGCCGAAGGTGGCCAGCTACCGCGGCGACACCGTCCCGATCAGGATCGACGCCGAACTCCACCGCGCACTCGCCGGCCTGGCCCAGGAGACCAACACCACCATGTTCATGGTGCTCCAGGCCGCCCTCGCCACACTGCTGACCCGACTGGGCGCCGGCCCGGACATCCCCCTCGGAACCCCCATCGCCGGACGCACCGACGAAGCACTCGACGACCTCGTCGGCTTCTTCGTCAACACCCTCGTCCTGCGCAACGACACCTCCGGCAACCCCACCTTCCGCGAACTCCTCGCCCGCACCCGCGAAACCGACCTCGCCGCCTACTCCCACCAGGACGTACCGTTCGAACGACTGGTGGAAGCGATCAACCCGGAGCGCTCTCTGGCCCGCAATCCCCTGTTCCAGGTGATGCTGGCGATGCAGAGCAACACGGCCCCCGTGTTCGACCTGCCCGGTCTGTCGGCCGTCACCGAGGACCTCACCCAGGACGTGACCAGCTTCGACCTCACGTTCAACTTCTACGAGCTCACGGACGAAGCCGGGAACCCCGCGGGGCTCGACGGCTACCTCGAATACAGCACCGACCTGTCCGACACGTCCACCGCGGAGCGGTTCACCGAGGGCCTCCGGCTGCTGCTGGCAGCCTTCGCCGAGCAGCCCGACCTGCCGATCAGCACCGCAGAGCTGCTCTCCCCGGCCGAGCAGAGCACGATGCTCGCCGAGGGAACGGGGGGCCCGGCCCCTGAGCACCGGTTCTTCATCGACCTGTTCGAGGAGCAGGTGGCGCTCCGCCCCGACGCACCGGCGCTGGAGCACGAGGACACCGTACTCACCTACTCCGAGCTGAACACCCGGGCCAACCATGTGGCCCGCCGGCTGATCCGCGAGGGCGTCGGCCCCGAGCAGCTGGTGGCCCTGGCTGTGCCCCGGTCGGTGGAGATGGTGGCCGGGCTGCTGGGCGTACTGAAGGCCGGTGCCGCCTTCCTCCCCATCGACCCGGAGTACCCGGCGGACCGCATCGCGTTCATGCTCCGTGACGCCGCCCCGGTCCGCGTGCTCACCAGCCGCGAGGTGGCCGGACGGCTCCCGCAGGGCGGCCCGGAGACCCTGGCCCTCGACGACCCTGCGACCCTGGCCGGACTCGACGGCGCCGATCCCACCGATGCCGAGCGGACCGCTCGGCTCCTGCCCCACAACCTGGCGTACACCGTCTACACGTCGGGCTCCACCGGCACGCCCAAGGGCGTGGCCGTAAGCCACCTCGGGATCTGCTCGCTGGCCGCCACACTGGCCGAGAAGTACCAGGTCCAGCCGGGCGACCGTGTCCTGCAGCTGGCCTCGATCAGCTTCGACATGGCCCTGGAGGACTTCCTCCGGGCGTTCTGCTTCGGCGCGACCCTCGTCGTCCCCGCTCCCGGCCCCCTGGTCGGGGACGCCCTCGGCGACTATCTGGAGCAGCGCCGGATCTCCTGTTCCGACATGCCGCCGAGCGTGCTCGCCACCCTGCCGGCTCGGCACTTCCCCGCCCTGCGCGTGCTGAGCGTCGGCGGCGAGGCGTGCCCCCCGGCGCTGACCGCGCGTTGGGCGGTCGGACGACGGATGCTCAACCTCTACGGGCCCACCGAGTCGACGATTTCGGCGACGGCCAGCGAGCCGCTGTCCGGCACCGATGCGTCCGCGTCCACCCCCATCGGAGCCCCGGTCAGGGGCACCCGGGCGTACGTCCTGGACGAACGGCTGCGGCTGGCGCCGCGAGGGGTGCCGGGAGAGCTGTACATCGCGGGCACCGGCCTGGCTCGGGGGTACCTGCGTCGTCCGGGTCTGACGGCCGAGCGCTTCGTGGCCGATCCCCTCGGCCCCGCCGGAAGCCGTATGTACCGCACAGGTGACCTGGTGCGGTGGCGGGGGGACGGCCAGCTGGAGTTCGTCGGCCGCGCCGACGACCAGGTGAAGATCCGCGGGTTCCGCATCGAACTCGGCGAGATCGAAGCGGTGCTGGGCCGCCACCCGCAGGTGTCGCAGGTCGCGGTCGTGGTGCGGGAGGACCGGCCGGGCGACAAGCGCCTGGTGGCCTACGTGGTGGCCGAGTCCGGGCCTGGTGGGCCGGGGGCGGACGCCCTGCGCGCTCACGTCGGCGGGGAGCTGCCGGCGTTCATGGTTCCTTCGGC
>NZ_JBVIXO010000031.1:0-12504 GCF_055593565.1 Streptomyces sp. NPDC040718
CTCGATCGGATCACCCAGACCCGTCCCCGTCCCGTGCGCCTCCACCAAGCCGATCGACTCCACCGACACCCCCGCGTCCCGCAACGCGGCGGAAACGACCTCCTGCTGCGCGGCACTGCTGGGAACCGTCAACCCGCTCGTCCGGCCACCGTGGTTGACCGCGCTGCCCTTGATCACACCCCGGATCCGGTCACCGTCCCGCAAGGCGTCCCGCAACGGCTTCACCACCACCGTCACCACACCCTCACCCGGCACGAAACCATCCGCCCCCGCATCGAACGGCCGGAGCGCGTTGGACGGCGAGAACGAGCGCAGGCGCGAGCCGAGTTGGAAGTACTGCGGTGACATGGCCAGGTGCACGCCGGCGACGATGGCCTGTTCGCACTCGCCGTCGCGGATGCTGCGCACCGCGGTGTGCAGGGCCACCAGCGACGAGGAGCACAACGTGTCGATCGTCATGCTCGGCCCGTGCAGGTCCAGGAACCAGCTCACCCGGTTGGCCAGGATCGCGTTGTGGTTGCCCAGGCCTGCCGCCGTCTGGACGACGTCCCCGACGACCGTGTCGCGGTAGTGCTGGTAGCTGGCGCCCACGAACACCCCGGTGGAGCGCTGGGGCCGTCCCGCGAGGCCGGCGTCCTCCAGGGCCCGCCAGGCCGACTGGACGAGATGGCGCTGCTGGGGGTCGATCCACTCCGCCTCGGCGGGTGACAGCCGGAAGAACCCGGGGTCGAAGTCGGTCAGTCCCCGGACGAAGCCGGCGCGCCTGAGGTAGACGGTGCCGGGCGTGCCATCGGTCCCGTAGTAGGAGTCGATGTCCCAGCGGGACGCGGGCACCTCGGTCAGGCAGTCCTCGCCGCCCACCAGTACCCGCCACAGTTCCTCGGGGCTCCCGGCGTTCGGGAACACCCCGTCGAAGCCGATGACGGCGATGTCGTGCAGCTCCTCGTCACCGGCGACCGGGGCGCCGGGCTGCGCGGCCGTCGGTGCCGGGGCCGGGACGGGGGCCGCGGCCGGTTCCGCGCGCTCCTCGGGCACGGTCGTCCGCGGACCGCCGTCCGCGGCCGGAGGACCCGCTTCGGCGGGCGCCGCAGTGACCCCGTACTCGTCCCTCAGCTCGGCGGCCAGCCGGTCGACCGTGCCGACCTCCAGGACCAGCGTCACGGGGATGTCCACGTCCAGCCTGGCCCGGATGTCCTGGGCCAGCGAGACCGCGAGAACCGAGTCGAGCCCCTGTTCCTGTAGCGGGCGGTCCGTTTCCAGTTCGGCGACGTCCAGTTCCAGGGCGTCCGCCACCCAGCGGGCCAGCGCGGCGTCGAGGCCTCCGGCCGCCCGGCGGCCGGGGGCCGGCGCGGGACGGTGGCCGTCGGCCGCCAGGCCCGGGACCCGGACCGGTACCGGTGCGGGCGTCGGCCGGGGGCGGTGGCCGTCCCGCGCGCCGTCTCCCGCGCCTCCCGGCGACGGTGCCGGGGAGAGCCGCTTCCAGGTGATCCCGCGTGCCTCCAGGACGGGTGCGTCTCCGTCGAGGACCACCAGGCTCGCCGTCAGCAGACCGGCGTCCGGCCCTCCCTCCCGGTCGCGCCGGGCGTACACGCGGACGGTGTCGGAAAGCGGGCCGAGGACGGTGAGCCGCTCGACGGTGAACGGTACGTACAGCCCCTGCGCACCGCACGCGGCGAGCGCGATCTGGAAGGCCCCGTCCAGGAGCCGGGCGTCCACGGCACCGTCGGTCCGTGCGGCGCCGCGCACCACACCGGTTGCCTGCCCGGGCGCCACGGAGAGCTCGGCCACCGTCCGGAAGCCGGTGCCGTAGCGGAGGCCGGCGCGGTCGAAGGCGTCGTACATCTCGTCGAGCGCGACGGGGGTGAGGCCTTCGACGACGGCCGGCACGGTGAGCGTGGGCTGCTCGGGAGCGGTCACCCTGGTGGTGACCACCAGGGCTCCGGTGCCGTCGCGGAAGGCGACCGCGTCCCCGTCGAGCTCGGCGGTGAGGGTCGCGGGGGCCTCGACGGCCGCCCGGAAGGTGAGGTCACGCAGGCCCAACCGGTCGCGGCCGAGGAGTTCGGCGACCTTGCCGGGGTACCCGGCTCCGGGGAGCGTCGGCTTGCCGAGGACCACGTGCTCGGCCGCCTCGGGGTGTTCCGTCCAGGTGTTCCCCGTACGGCCGGGCACGGTCTTCCGTACGGCGGCCCGTGGCTGCTCGGCCGGCTCCAGCCACAGGTACTTCTCGGCCTGGGGCCTGGTCGGGAAGCGCACGCCCGACCGGCGTCGCTCCCCGGCGGGGAGCTCGGCGCCGTCGGCGAACGCGCGGGCCGCCGCGTCGAGCGAGCGGCGGTCCGCTCCGGCACCGAGGGGCCCTTCGTGGACGCGCGCCGCGAGGGCGGCCACCCCCAGGTGGAGGGAACGGACGTCCCCGACCCCGGCGAGGAACAGTTGCAGCTTGTCCTCCAACTGCTCCACGCTGTCCGCCACGCACGCCAGCCGGTGGGACTGGGCCGGACGCTGCCGGCTCGCCCCGCTCAGCGCTCCGAGGGACGGGCAGTAGGCGGAGCGCAGCATCAGCACGAGCCTGTGGGCCAGTGTGCGCAGCGCCTCGTCCGACCCCGCGGAGAGGACCAGCAGGTGCGGTCCGGGCTCGTCTCCGTCCGCTGCCGGGGCGGGGCCGGCCTCGACCACGGCGTGGGCGTTCGCCCCGCCGAAGCCGAAGCTGCTGATGCCCGCGACGCGCGGACCGCCGCCCCACGGCTGGAGCCGGTCGGCAACGAACAGGGGCGAGGCGTCGAAGTCGAAGGAGGTGTTCGGGGTGCTGAAGTTCAGCGAAGGCGGGATGTGCCCCGCCTGGAGGGCCAGGATGGTCTTGATGAGTCCGGCGATGCCGGCGGCGGGCTCCAGGTGCCCGATGTTGGTCTTCACCGAGCCCACGGCGACCGGCCGGCGGCCGGCGGGCCCGCCCATGACGGCGTGCAGGGCTTCGAGTTCGATGAGGTCGCCGAGCTGGGTGCCGGTGCCGTGCGCCTCGACGTAGCCGATGTCGGCCGCGGTGCGCCCGGAGCCGGCCAGGGCCTTGCGCAGGACGGCTTCCTGGGCGGGCCGGCTGGGGGCCGTGAGGAAGCCGGCGCTGCCGCCGGTGTGGTTGACGGCGGTGCCGCGGATCACGGCGAGGACGGGGTCGCCGTCGCGTTCGGCGTCGGCGAGCCGCTTGAGGATGACGGCGCCGGCGCCCTCGCCGCGTACGTAGCCGTCGGCTCCGTCGTCGAAGGCGCGGCACGTCCCCTGCGGGGACAGCATCCCGTTGCGTACGAACGAGCGCGTCTTGGCCGGGGTGAGGACCAGGTTCGCGGCCCCGACGACAGCGGCGTCCACCTCGCCGGCCCGCAGGTGCATGGCCGCCTGGTGCAGGGCGACGAGGGAGGACGAGCAGGCCGTGTCGACGGCGAAGCTCGGTCCCGACCAGTCGAAGACGTACGACAGGCGGTTGGCGACCATGGAGGGGGCCGTGCCCGTCGCCACGTGCGGGTCGCCGTGGCCGATGCTCCGCGCCACGATCTCCGGGAAGTCACTCGCGATGGCTCCGACGAAGACGCCGGTGTCGGCACCGAGGGAGGTGTGGTCGTGGCCGCAGCTCTCCAGGGCCTCCGCGGTCACGCTGAGCAGGATCCGCTGGAGGGGGTCCATGCGGCGGGCCTCGCGGTCGCTGATCCCGAAGCGGGCGGCGTCGAAGTGCTCGACGCCGTCCACCCAGCCCATCCGGACGTCGTCGGCGCCGGCCTCGGACCACAGGTGGGCCCAGCCGCGCTTGCCGTCCGGAGCGCTGCCGACGCTGGAGACCCCCTCGACGAGGTTTTGCCAGAACTCGTCCGGTGTGGCGGCTCCGGGCAACCGGCACGCCATGCCGATGACGGCCAGGGCGCCGTCGTCGGCGACCGGCCCGGCGGGCTCTGCGGGAGGGGACACCACCGGGGCGGGAACCGCGGCCGCCGGGGCGGTCACGGCCGTCTCGGGCGCGACGGCCCGCTGCGGGGTCGGCTCCCGTTCGGTGACGGGGACGACGGCCCCCTCGGCTGCCTCCGGACCGCCGAGCAGCCGCACCACGCCCTCCGCGCCCAGCAGCCGGGCCAGCTTGACCGGAGTGCCGGAGGCGAAGACCGACGGGGCGGTGATGTCGGTGCCCAGCTCACGGCTGAGGCGGACGGCGGCGGAGGTGACGTTGACCGAGTCGCCGCCCAGGTCGAAGAAGTTGGCGTGCACGTCGAAGGCGGCGTGGTCCAGCGTGGCCGCGAACACGCCCGCGATGGACTCCGCGAGCGCTTCCTCCGTCACCCCGGCCGCGGGCCGGTTCGGGGACTCCGCGGCGCCCGCGGTCTCCGCGGCTTCCACCGGTGTTCCGGCGGACCCTTCGGCAGGTCCTTCGGCGGCCCCTTCGACGGACCCTTCGGCGGACCCTTCGGCGGAAGGGATGATGGTGTCGCGCGTCGGCAGCGGCAGCTCGGCGCGCGCCACCTTGCCGTTGCCGGTCAGCGGCATGGCGTCGAGGCTGACGTAGGCGTCGGGCACCATGTAGCCGGGCAGGGAACCGGCGACGAAGGCGTCGAGCCGGGACTTGGCCGGGACGCCGTCGCCCACCAGGTAGGCGGTCAGCCTCGGTTCACCGCGTCCCTCGAACCGTGCCGCGACGACCACGGCGGCGGTGATGCCCTCGAAGCCCTCCAGCACCCGCTCGATCTCCGCGGGCTCGATGCGGTTGCCGCGCACCTTCACCTGGGCGTCGGTTCGGCCGAGCCACTCGATCGCGCCGTCCGCGTGCAGGCGTACCTCGTCACCGGTCCGGTAGAGCCGCACACCGGTCACGGGGTGGACGGTGAAGACCTCGTCGGTCAGGTCCGGCCGGCCGGTGTAGCCGCGGGCGAGGCCGGCGCCGGAGAGGTACAGCTCGCCGGTCGATCCGGCCTCGGACGGCTCCGACTCGGCGTCCAGAACGTGGAGTTCCATGTTCGGCAGGGGCTCGCCCAGCGGCAGGAAGGAGCCCACCGAGGTGACCTCGTGGCACGAGGTCCAGATCGTCGCCTCGGTCGGGCCGTACAGGTTCCACAGGGCGCGGGCCGGCGCGTGGAGCCGCTCGGCGGTGGCCGGCGGCAGCGCCTCGCCGCCTGAGAGGACGGTGAGGCCCGCGTGCGGAGTCCAGCCGGTGCCCAGCAGCAGGCGCCACAGGCTGGGGGTCGCCTGGGCCACCGTCACGTCGGCGGTGAGTTCGGCCAGCCGGTACGGGTCCGCCGCGGTCTCCCGGGAGGCCAGGACGACGGTCGCCCCGGTCGTCAGCGGGAGGAGCAGCTCCAGCAGCGAGATGTCGAACGCCACCGTGGTGTGGGCGAGCACGGTGTCTTCGGGCAGCACTCCCAGGCGTGCGCCGATGCCGGTGAGGAAGTTGGCCAGCGCGCCGTGCTCGACCTCCACGCCCTTGGGTTTGCCGGTCGAGCCGCTGGTGAACAGGACGTAGGCCAGGTCGGATGCGGCGACCCGCGGTGGCACGGCCTGCGCCGAGCCGTCCGCGCCGGGGACGGGCCGCGCGGGGCCCAGGGAGGCGCCCAGGGCGTGGGTGCGGTCGTCGGTGAGGATGAGGTCGCACTGCGAGACCTCCACGTACCGCTGGAGCCGCTCCACGGGATAGCCGGGGTCCAGGGGCAGGAAGGCCGCGCCGGCGCGCAGGATTCCGAGCACGGCCGGGAGCAGGGCGACGTCCCGCTCCATGAGGACGCCGACCACCGAGCCGGATTCGATGCCCTCGTCGTGCAGCCGGGCGGCGACGGCGTCGGCCCAGGCGTCCAGGCCGGCGTAGGTGAGCGTACGGGCGCCGCTGCGGACGGCGGTGGCCCCGGGCCGGCCGGCCGCCGCGGCGGCGAACAGGTCCAGTACCGTTCCGGTCTCCGGCGAGGGAGCGGTGGCTGCGTCCGGCCGCGCCGCGGGCCCCGCCTCGGCGGGCCGTACCGCGCCGCGGGGTTCGGTGTGGGGGTCCTCGCCGTGCAGGAGGGCCGTCAGGACGAGGTCCTCGACCCGCAGGGTGAGGTCGAGCGCCTCGTCCTCACCCATCGCCGTCTCCCTGACGAAGACGGTGGGCGGGCCGTCCTGCAGGCAGAGGAGGGCGATCTCGGTGTGCGGTTCGGCGGACGCCTCCTCCCCCGCGCTGCGGTCCAGCACCATGACGCGGGTGAAGCTCGGCTCGTCGTCGCCGAGCGGCCGTCCGGCCAGGCCGAGCCGGAGTTCGAGGTCGCCCGCGTAGCCCTGGCGGGCCGCCGCCTCGTCGAGCTTGTCCCGCAGGGACCGGGTGGTGTCGCCTTCGAACCGTACGGGCAGGCGTGCGGCGGTGATGCCGTGGGTCCGGTCGGCGAGGACGCGCGCGGCCGAGGGCGACCAGGCGAAGTCGAAGACGTGCTCGCCGGTGCGCTCGGCGATCACCGTGAGGAAGGCGCGGACCACCGCGACGGCCTCCTCCCGTGAGGCCGGCGTGAACGCCAGTTCGTAGCGGCCGTAGTGGGCGCCGACCGCGGAGAAGTCGTCGGCGGGCAGCGGGGCGGGGCGCAGCTCCTCCAGTCGTGCCCGCCACCAGGGCTCGTGCGGCCGCAGCAGCTTCTGGGCAGCGGCGATGTCCGCCAGACGCTCCGCCGAGGCGGCGGGCAGCGCGGCTCCGGGGGTGATGCCGAGGCGCTGCGCGGCCGCCCGGCCGCTGAGCACGCTTCCGTCGACGGCGGTGCAGTCGCTCAACACGAGGTCCGCGTCGGGGGCGGCCAGGGTGATGGCGGAGTTGGTCACCGCCAGCACGGTGGTCTCGGTACGGGCGTTGTCGCGCGGGATCAGCCTGACCTGCCGGGTGAACACCGCGCCCTGTTCGGTGACGAGGGTCGGTACGCCGAGCGGGTTGGGGAAGGAGCCGTAGTCGAGGGCCTTGGAGATCCTGACGGCCTCGGCGGCGGACGTACCGGCGTGGATGACGCCGCCGTCCGCCATGCGGTCGGACCTGCGGTAGAACCTCCGCTCGCGGTCGCCCGTGTCGATCGGCTCGGGCAGCGTGCGCGCCACCACGTGCGGGACGAGATCGGCGAAGAGTTCGATGCCCGCCTCGGCCGTCTCGTACGTGAGGGACAGGGCGGTGGAGTGGTCGCGGACCGGGAACCAGCGCTCCAGCAGCACGCTGCCGGCGTCGACGGCCTCCGCCATCCGGTGCCAGGTGGCAGCGTGCCGGGACGCGCCCTCGTACAGGGCCCAGGCGGGGACGTGGCTGCCGGAGTAGCGGGGCAGCGGCCCGTCGTGGAAGTTGATCGCGGCGATCTTCGGCAGGCCGAGGACCGGGGCGGTCAGGATCCGGAAGTTGACCATGCTGAAGAGGTAGTCGAACGGCTTCTCCGAGAGGGTCTCGGTCAGGTCGCCGCGCGGGTCGAGCACCGGGATCGCGTGGGTGCCGGCCCATGCCGTCACGGCGGGGTCGTCGCTGAGGACTCCCTCGATGCGTACGCCCGCGTCCAGGAGCCGTGCGGCGCACTGGGTGAGGACCCGGGTGCCGCCGATGAGGTAGCAGGTGGCTGTCGTGCTCACTCCGCGTCCTCCCCGGGCTGGACGGCGTCCTCGCCGTGCACGTCGGTGTCCGGGGCCCCGGCACACTCACGGGCGACCCAGGAGTCGATCTGGGAGACGACCTCCTCGTCGAGCGAGAGCTGTCCGGGCGTCCACAGCGGGTTCGACAGGCCGCGGTGCGTCCGCTCGCACATCTCCCAGTCCTCGTAGTTCGCCTTGTCCCACAGCGCGAACACGGCCTCGTGGGAGAAGTCGCTCTTGGCGGTCTCGGAGGGGTGGAAGAGCCAGAAGTGCCGGACGAAGCAGGTGCCGGCGGTCTCGGGCCAGACCCACTGCATCATCACGTAGTCGGCCGTGAACCCGAAGAGGAGGTTCGGCAGGATGGTGATCCAGTTGATCCTCAGCCGGTCGTTCTCGGGAACCAGCTCCATGGGCGTCCGGCTGCTGCGTCCGGTCATGGACACGGAGTTGTAGCCGCCGCGGATCGACTGCCACGCCCCGACGATGTCGCCCTTGAGGTCGTAGGTGCCCGCGTCGTCGAAGTCGGTGATGCGGTGGAGGTCCTTGTGGGCGGTCGGGAAGTGCAGGCTCTCGTTCACGTTGTGCGCGACGAGCTTCCAGTTCGAGGCGACCGGGTAGTCCTTCGCCTCGACGCACTCCAGGTCGGCGAGCTCGTAGACCTTCGCGAACTCGCCGAACTCGCCGAGCGAGTCGTCGAGGTCGGGGGCGTCCTCGGAGAAGGTGATGAACACGACCCCGTGGCGGACCTCGGTGCGCACCGGCAGCAGGCCGTTCTTCTCCTTCTCGAAGAAGTGCTCCAGGTAGGTGCCGTTGAGGCTCTTGAGCTTGCCGTTCCGGTCGTAGACCCAGCAGTGGTAGAGGCAGACCAGGCTCTGCCGCTTGCCGGTGGCCTCCTCCACGAGCTTGTAGCCGCGGTGCCGGCAGTAGTTGTGGTAGGCCTGGATCCCCTCGTCCCCGTGGATGAGGAGGACGGATCCGGTGCCGATGTTCAGGGTGCTGTAGGCGCCCTTCTCCTTGAGGCGGGAGACGTGGTCCACCGGAAGCCAGCGCCGGCCGTAGATGCGGGACATCTCCCGCCGGTGCTGTTCCTCGCCGGTGTAGAACTCGTGCGACCGGCCTGTGCCGCCTGTTTCGAAGTAGGGCCTTTCCTCGTCCTGGTCACTGATGAGGTCGAACATGCTGGACGCACGCGTCATCTGCTGGGCTCCCTCGGAGGTGAAGCGCATGGAAGGCGATGCCGGAACGCCGGGGGACCGGGGCCTGTGAGGAGGCCGCACCGGCCCCCGCACGGCGCGGGACGGCGGGGTGGCTGGACGGTGATCGGGTGGTGGCCTGGTACCGGGCCCCGGCCGGACACGGCAGGGGGGCACGGCCGTCGCTCCCCGGTCGGGGCCGGTGCTACGGGGCCGTCAGCCGGCCGGGTCGTAGATCCGCTCGTCCTGCGGCGTGCCGGCGGCGTCGTAGAGCGCCTCGAGCGCGTCCGGTGCGTAGACCTCGTAGTCGGGAACGATGCCGCCGATCAGACCGAGCATCTTGTCGGTCCACTCCTGCGTCTTGCCCATGGCCTCCATCGTCGCCCGGAAGAACGGCGGGAGCTCGGTGAGTTCGCCGAGGGTCGTCGTGAAGTCGTAGACGCCGGCGCTCTCCTCGTCGCGCAGCTTGTTGTACTCGGCCAGCGCCTCCTCCATCGGCCGCTCACCGGCCAGGCCCTGGTGGACGCGCTCGGCGAGGAGCTCACCGTGCAGGAAGCCGTCGGTGATGCCCCATCCGGTGTAGGGGTCCTTGTGGTAGCCGGCGTCGCCGACCAGCGCCCAGCCCGGGCCGTACGCGCGGCGATAGTAGTTGTCCGGGTAGCGCATGGGCCTGAAATGCTCCTCGCGTCGGCCCTGGTCGCGCAGTTGCGCGCCCATCTCCGGGGAGACGTCGTCGAACACGCCCTGGAAACCGGCCTCGACGTCCTGGCGGAACTCCTTGAGCTGGCGCCGCGTGAGGATGACGGCCAGCATGTTCACACCGTCGTTCGTGGGCCAGGTGCCGAACCACTTCTCGTTGAAGCCGGTCTTGTGGTGCAGCCCCCAGTCCTCGAGCCCGCTGTAGTACGAGTAGTAGATGAAGCCCGACGCGGGGCGCACGTTGTACAGTTCGGCGCCGACCTTCTTGGCGACGGTGGAGTGGAAGCCGTCGGCACCGATGACCACGGTGGCGCGGAACTCCTTCTCCGGGCCGTCCCCTTCGCGTCCCCGGATGCCCGTCACGCGGCCGTCGGCGAAGACCAGGTCGGACACCGTGAAGTTTTCGAGGACCTCGGCGCCGGCCCGGCGGGCGGCGTTCACGAGGATCTCGTCGAGCACGGTACGGCGCGGGCAGTAGACGGCATCGACGCCGTCCACCGGCTCGGCGAACCCGTTGAGCTCGATGCCCCGGTAGGAGTAGTGCATCGTCCGGAGCGCCGGGGTCTTGGCGGCGATGATCTCGTCGAGCAGGCCCCACTCCTTGAGGCGCAGCAGCCCTGCCTGGTGGATGTAGTGGGTCGACACCGTGTCGCTGGGGAACGAAGCGCGGTCCACCACGAGGACGCGGTGACCCTGTCGGGCCAGATGCATCGCAACCGGTGATCCGGCACAACGGCCGCCCACCACAATGACGTCGTACATACGAGTCCCCCCTCAGATTTGTTTGAGGTACTGAAACACCGAGATCGGCGGCGAAAGCGTGGTCCGAAGGCTACGAACACCCGCAGATCAAGGTCAAGCATGAGCAATGGCCGAGTAATGACGGCATCTCAAATCCATGTCAACTCAATTACCCACCCCTCTCAACTGGCGGCATTTCCGCCCTGCTATGACCCCATCCGCCCAATTAACAATGTGGCGTGCGTCACATCGAGGATCCAGACTGGAGGCAATGATTCCATAAAGGGATCCGCCAGTACGTAAAATTAAGTTCTTGCAGATTGCACCAATGCAGCCGTGGCCTGCATTCCGTTTTCACACGACAGTCGGCCGATTCTTGATCAAATTAGCGAGCAGTGCATCTGACCTGGAGCAACAGGAATTCCCCACGCCCATCTCGCCCGGGGGAAGCGGCAGCCCTCGCACAAGCGAGCGCGTCGGATCACACCGGCACGCCCCGCTCGGAAGTGACGGGCAGTCACCATTCCCGCGCCCCGGGCCGGGAGGACCATGAGCCCCGGCAGCACAACGCGCCCTGACGAAGGAGCGGGCAGGACCACCCCGAGCCCCGTCGCCCGGGAGGCCGTACGGCCACGTCCACGGGACGAGAGGGGCAGGTGGGGCGGGTGGGGCGGATGGGGCGGATGATCCCTCGCGGGGGGACCGGCGGTACGAGCACAAGGCCACGCCGGACGGTGGCCGACCCTGGAGCAGCAGATGGTGACCTGGGTGGCCGGCAAGGACTCACCGGACCGTATGGATGCGGCTGTTCACGCGCTGCCCGAGCTCGCCGGCCCCGAGATCAGCGGCACAGCGACCGCCGCCCGTACGGGGACGGCCGCCTCGACGGTCGCCGATGGCTCCCGAGGTGAAGCGACCCCGCCCTTACCTCGCCGCTGTCACGACAGCGGCGACAGCGAGCAAGGTCAGGCCGATCGTGATCAGATCTACGGCCCACCGAATCTGTCGGAATTTCTGCACCACCAGGCCAGACAGGACCCGCACAGTGTCGGCGCGCCAGTCCTCGGCCATCTGGCAACGGATCACGTCGGCCTCCTGAGCCGCCCAGTACGGCCAGGACGGGCGATCCTCAGGACCGCCCGTCATGGGTCGCACCGCCCTCAACAGAGCAACGATCGCGCCCAGCAGCGCGACGGCTCCGACAGCACCGATCACAACCGCTGGAGTCGACGGCCGTGTTCCGACCCCGACGGTCAGCGCGCCCGCCAACGACGCGATCGACAGGGCAAGTAGCAAGCCGGCCTTGCTGTCGCAACGGCCGAGGTCCGTCGTCACCTGCGCAACGGCTATGTCGAGGTTACGATCCGCCCGCGGGCTCAACTGCGGGTCACCCGCCTGCGTTGCGGCAGTCACGATCCAGTCCTCCTCGGCTCGCCCTCAACGGACAAGTACCCGCGGGGTCAACCGCACGAACCGGACGACTGCACCCGAAACCCGGCCGGCGTTTGGACGGGTCGGAGGCCGTATCGGAAGCATCCGATACGGCCTCTGCCCTCTGTCCGGGTTGTAGAGGGCGGCCGGCCTGCCCCCGGACTTCCAGCCCGTGTCCAGGGTCTCCCACGCCTGCCCTCACCGGCGTTGAGGTTGTAGGCTGCCGCCCGCCGCGTTCCGCAGGCAGTCCCTCGGGGGTTGACGCCGGGCGGGGTCGTCGTCGCGAAGGACGGTGGCCAGCAGGTCGGCCTCCTCCGCCTCCGCGACGCTGTCCAAGGCCCTTAGGTACCGGGCATAGCGCCGGTGCTCGGGGGGTTCGTCGTCCGTGTGAGAAACGGTCATGCGGCGATCACATCATTCCGCTCGACCAGTGATGAAACGCAGGGCGAGGCCGGAGGCCTTGATCCAGTAGGTGACGCGGGCACCGTCGTCGAACGAGACCTGGCCGGGCAGGCCGACGTTCACCGGCTCGCCCGGCTTGCCGCCGGGGTCGGGGCCCTGGAGGCCGAGGGGAACGGTGTCCGTGTCGTACGTGTCCATGTGGCCGCCGGTGGCGAGGAGGGCCGCGTACGCCTTCTCACCCGGAGCGAGGGTGGCGGGCGCGTCCTTGCTGTCCTTGA
Source organism: Streptomyces sp. NPDC040718 (assembly GCF_055593565.1). Classification (NCBI taxonomy): domain Bacteria; kingdom Bacillati; phylum Actinomycetota; class Actinomycetes; order Kitasatosporales; family Streptomycetaceae; genus Streptomyces; species Streptomyces sp. NPDC040718. The sequence continues at coordinate 12,326 of NZ_JBVIXO010000031.1, forward strand.
TCACGGCGATCGGGGCCCTGGCGTAGGGGAACCTCAGGTACGGGTATTCGTAGACGTTGCACTTCTTCTTCCCGGTGTTGGTGACGGTGAGGAGGAGGTGCCTGACGGGCTCGCCCTTCTCGTCCTCACTCGTCGCGGAGAACGCGAGATCCGCCACCGCACACGCGCCGATCGCGGCA
>NZ_JBVIXO010000032.1:0-11734 GCF_055593565.1 Streptomyces sp. NPDC040718
TGGAAGTCCTCCAACGAAGGGTCCTGCGCCTGGAGCATGGTTCCCATGGCTCCGTCGGCGACGACCACACGGGTCGCCAGCGCCTCCCGGAGGGCGTCGCTGCGCGTGCTCACGGCTTCGCCTGCAGATGTGCCGCGATCTCGGTCGCCGACTCCGTGCCGTACGCGTCGGCGATCCGGGCGGCCAACTGCCCGGGCTCCGGCCGGTACTCCTGCGTACCCACCGACTCCAGGACGGTCGTCGCCAGCGCGCAGCCCAGCTGGGCCGCGCGCTCCTGGGACAGGCCCCAGCCGATGCCGGCAAGGTATCCGGCGCGGAATCCGTCGCCGACGCCCGTCGGATCGGCGATGTCCTTGGCGGGGACGGCCGGAACACTGACCGCCGGGGCGTCCGCCGAGAGGATGGTCACTCCGTCTCCGCCACGGGTGATGATCCAGGTTCCGACCCGCTCCAGGACCTCCTGTTCGGTCCAGCCGGTGCGCTCCTGCAACAGGGCGGCCTCGTACTCGTTGGTGAACAGCAGGCGTGCCCCGTCCACCAGGCGCCGGGTCTCGTCGCCGCTCAGCCGCGCGAGCTGCTGCGAAGGGTCCGCTGCGAGCGGGATGCCCAGCTCGTGGGCTTCCGCGGAGTGCCGCAGCATCGCCTCCGGGTCGTCCGGAGCCACCACCACCCAGTCCAGCCGTCCCGCCCGCCGCACCACGTCGGGCAGGGCGATCTCGCGGGCCTCGGCCATGGCGCCCGTGTAGAAGGAGGCGATCTGGTTCTGGTCCGCGTCCGTCGTGCACATGAACCGTGCGGTGTGCCGCGTCGCGCTCACCTTCACGGACCCGGTGTCGACACCGTGCTCGCTCAGCCAGGCGTCGTAGTCGGCGAAGTCCACCCCGGCGGCACCCACGAGCAGCGGCGAGAACCCGAAGCATCCCAGGCCGAACGCGATGTTCGCGGCGACGCCTCCCCGGCGCACCTCCAGATCGTCCACCAGGAACGAAAGGGAGATGCTGTCGAGCCGGTCGGGAATGAGCTGCTCGGTGAACCGGCCGGGGAAGGTCGTCAGATGATCGGTGGCGATGGACCCGGTGACAGCGATTCGCATGTCAGACCCCCGCTGCCTTGCGGAGGGCGGGTACGCGGTCGATGTGCTCCCAGGTGAAGTCGGGGAGTTCGCGGCCGAAGTGGCCGTAGGCGGCGGTCTGGGCGTAGATCGGCCGCAGGAGGTCGAGGTCGCGGACGATCGCGGCGGGGCGGAGGTCGAAGACGGCGGAGACGGCTTCCTGGATCCGCTCGTCGGGCAGGGTGCCGGTGCCGAAGGTCTCGACGAACAGGCCGACGGGCTCGGCCTTGCCGATGGCGTAGGCGACCTGGACCTCGCAGCGGGTGGCCAGGCCGGCGGCGACGACGTTCTTGGCGACCCAGCGCATCGCGTACGCGGCGCTGCGGTCGACCTTCGACGGGTCCTTGCCGGAGAAGGCGCCGCCGCCGTGGCGGGCCATGCCGCCGTACGTGTCGATGATGATCTTGCGGCCGGTGAGGCCGGCGTCGCCCATCGGGCCGCCGATCTCGAAGCGGCCGGTCGGGTTCACCAGCAGCCGGTAGCCCTCGGTGTCCAGCTTGATGCCGTCCTCGGCCAGCTGCCCCAGCACGTGGTCCACCACGTGCTCGCGGATGTCCGGGGTGAGGAGCGCGTCGAGGTCGATGTCGCCCGCGTGCTGCGAGGAGACGACGACGGTGTCGAGGCGGACGGCCTTGTCCCCGTCGTACTCGATGGTGACCTGGGTCTTTCCGTCGGGACGCAGGTACGGGATCTTCCCGTCCTTGCGTACCTGGGTGAGCCGGCGGGAGAGGCGGTGTGCGAGGTGGATCGGCAGCGGCATCAGCTCGGGCGTCTCGTTGCAGGCGTAGCCGAACATCAGGCCCTGGTCGCCCGCGCCCTGCTTGTCCAGCTCGTCGCCCTCGCCCTCGACGCGCTGCTCGTAGGCCGTGTCGACGCCCTGCGCGATGTCCGGGGACTGCGCGCCGATGGACACCGACACACCGCAGGACGCGCCGTCGAAACCCTTGGCGGACGAGTCGTAGCCGATGTCCAGAACGGCCTGTCGGACCAGCGACGCCACATCGGCGTACGCCTTCGTGGTCACCTCGCCCGCGATGTGGACCTGGCCCGTGGTGATGAGGGTCTCCACGGCGACGCGGGAGGCCGGGTCCTGGGCGAGGAGCGCGTCGAGGATCGTGTCGCTGATCCGGTCGGCGATCTTGTCGGGGTGACCCTCGGTCACCGACTCGGAAGTGAAGAGACGCCCCATGGCGCTACCTCCAGAATTTCAGGCGGTGGGGACCGCGCGGATGACGTTCATGCCACTGGGAAGGGAGTCCACCCGGGTAATCCGGAATCCGGCCTTTTCCAGCAGGACCTCGACCTGCGCCGCGGTCCGCTCCTGGCCTCCGGTGCCGCCGAACAGCGAGAGCATGTAGAGATCCATGAGGGCCGCGGTCTGCAGCCGTTCGTCACGCTGCCCCCGGTCGGCCGCGATCAGGTCGACGACCATGAGCGTCGCGCTGTCGGACATGGCCGCACGGCAGGTGCGGAGGATCTGTACCGCCTTCTCGTCGTCCCAGTCGTGCACGATGTGCGAGAGCAGGTACAGGTCGCCGCCCTCGGGGACGCTGTCGAAGAAGTCCCCGGTGGCCACGGAATAGCGGCCGTCCAGCGGATCCGGGCCGATGCGGTCCGCCTGGAGGGACGTCGAGCTCGGCAGGTCGAAGACCACCCCGTTGACGCCCGGATGCGCCACGAGGATCTTCCGAAGGAACGTTCCGTCGCTGCCGCCGACGTCCACGATGGTGCGATAGGCGGAGAAGTCGATCGAGCGCAGGATCTCGTCGAGCTCCAGGGCCAGCCCGCGTCCCTGCGAATCGTCGAAGGCGGCGCGGAGCTCTTCCTCCCGTTCCATGTGCGTGAACAGGGAGACCCCCTCGTTGCGCTCGAAGGGCGACTGTCCCGACGTCACCGTTGCGAGCAGGTCCTCCCAGGCGGCCCCGAACTGTCCGGCGACCAGGGTGGCCGAGGGGAGCGCGGAGGCGGGGTGCGCGGAGGTCAGTGCCTCACCGAGCGACGTGAGGGAATAGACCTGCGCCTCACCCTCCTCGAACAGGCCGAACACGGCCAGCCCGCGCAGGAGCCGGGCGAGCGTGACGGGATCCGTGCCCGTCCGCTCCGCGATGGCGGCCACGTCCAGGGGCTGTTCGGCGAGGAGGTCGGGAATGCCCAACTGCGCCGCGACGACCAGAGCACGGGAAGGAAGCTGCGCGTAGAGCAACCGTCGCAGCTCAATCCCAGCTTCCCGCTGCTCCCTGCTCAACTCGTGCACGGTCGCCTCCTCGCTCGTCCGACGCGTCACCGGGATCGAGACGCAACCCGATGGTCACCGCTGACGGGGTGCCGTATCCGGGACGGGCCAGATCCTGAACAGATTTCCCGGGGCACGGATACGCGGTCCCCCGGCCCGGTTCCGGCCGCGATCCCGGCTCCACCGCCGGTCGAGCGGATCCCGGCCGGGACGCGAGCGGCGCTGTGGACGCTCGGGGCCCGGCACGGTGCCGGGAGGGACCGGGGAGGAGGCGTCCGTGGCCGAACAGGGGCGGCACCGGTTCCTCGTCGTGGGCGCGAGCGCCGCAGGCCTGACCGCCGCCCACGAACTCGCCCGTCGGGGCCGGTCCGTACGCGTCCTGGACACGCCCCGAGGGCCGGCCACGACGAGCCGCCCGGTGGCCCTGCACCCGCGCAGCCTGGAGACGCTCGACCAGATGGGCGTCGTCGGCGGATTCCTCGTCCACGGGAGCAGGAGGCAGGCGGGGCGGGCCGGCCGTTCGGCCAGGTCCACCGGGTACCCGTACACCGTCGTCATCGAGCGGGCCCGCGCCGAAGCGCTGCTGCGCGAAGCCGTCGCAGCCCTCGGCGTGCGCGTCGAACGGGGTGCACGGCCGCAACGCCCCGCCGGGCCGGACGAGCGCGCACCGCACTGGCTGATCACCTGCGACGGCAGCGCCGAGCCGATCGACCACGACGCCCGCCGCTTCACGGCGGGAGCCGGCCAGGACCTGAACACGGGGATCCAGGAGGCGTACAACCTCGCCTGGAAACTCGCCATGGTCGACCAGGGCCAGGCGCCTCCCCGGCTGCTGCGCACCTACGGAGAAGAGCACCCGCAGCCGCCACCCGTCCCCGACCGCCGCGTTCCGAGGCTGCGCCGGACGTTGCGGCGCATGGCCCCGGACCGGCGGGCCGGGCTGCGCCACAGCCATCCGGACGGCTACGCGAACAGCTCCCTGACCAGCTGGAACTGCCTGGACTTCATCTCCGGCTACCACGTCGGTGCGGCAGGTCCGCTACCGGCGCCGGCTCCCGGGCCGGGCGCGCACGTCACCTCCGCGGGCGCCGTCGTCCGCGACGCCCTGCGCGGCGAACTCAGGGATCCCCGCTGGTCCTTGGTCTTCGCCGCCGACGACGGCCGCCCGCCCCGCGGGCCGGCGGCCGTGGCCGCCGCGGCCGCCGCCCGGTACGGAGCGTGGCTCTCGGTCCGTGCCCTCGGCGGAACTCCGGCTCCCCTTCCGGACCCGGACGGTCCGCCGGACCCGGACGGTCCGCCGGACCCGGACGGTGTCCCGGACCCGGACGGACGGCTGCGCGCGGCCCTCGGCACAGCGCCGGGTGGCTGGCTCCTGATCCGCCCCGACGGCCACGTCGCCGCCCGCGGCACCTGGCTCTCCGCCGCGGAGCTCGGCCGCGCACTGTCCCCCCTTGCCGTCACCCCGCTCATCACCGAGACGACCGGAGCACCCCCATGTGGCTGATGTGGTTCTACCGCCGCCCCTTCCCGCCACCCGACGACCGCCCCAGGTACGCCCGGCAGCGGACCTGGCGCACCCGCCGCCGGGACGCGTCCCGGTGACACCGCAGGCGGGTACCAGGGCCGCACGGCGGAGTCCCGGCGCGGGGACGTAGCCTGGGGATCCGCCACCGACAGGGAGTTGCCGCGTGCTGACCGCGCTTGACGGGACCTACGGCGACCGCGCGGACGCCGTGAGCGTCGCCGGCCGTACCGCCTCGTACGAGGAACTGCTCGGCGCGGCGGGGGCCGTGGCCGCCGACGTCGCCGGGGCACCCGCCTTCGCCATGACGGCCACCGCATCCCTGGAGACCCTGGCGGCGGTCGTCGGCGGACTCCTGGCCGGAGTGCCCTTCGTACCGCTGCCCCCCGACGCCGGCCCCGCCGAACGCGAGCACCTCCTGCGCGACTCCGGCGCCGTCGAGGTCCCCGTCGACTTCGCCCGCCGGGCCGCGGCACCCGCCCCGGCCGCGGGACCCGGGGACCCCGCGCTGGTGCTGTACACCTCCGGCACCACCGGCCCGCCCAAGGGCGTGGTCCTGACCGCCGGAGCCATCGCCGCCGACCTCGACGCCCTCGCCGAAGCCTGGCAGTGGAGCGCCGAGGACACCCTGGTGCACGGGCTCCCGCTGTTCCACGTACACGGCCTCGTGCTCGGCGTCCTCGGCGCCCTGCGCACCGGGAGCCGCCTCGTGCACACCGGCCGCCCGACCCCGCAGGCGTACGCCGCCGCCCGGGGCAGCCTGTACTTCGGGGTGCCGACCGTGTGGTCCCGCATCGCCGCCGAACCGGAGCACGCGGCCGCGCTGACCGGGGCCCGCCTCCTCGTCTCCGGCAGCGCCGCCCTGCCCGCGCCCGTCTTCCGGGACCTGGAGCGCCTCACCGGCCACCGCCCCGTCGAGCGCTACGGGATGACCGAGACCCTGATCACCGTCAGCGGCCGCGCGGGCGGCGAGGTCCGCCCCGGCACCGTCGGCACCCCGCTCCCCGGCGTCCGCACCCGCGTCGCCGCCGAACCGGGCGCCGAGATCGGCGAACTCCAGCTCACCGGGCCCACGCTGTTCTCCGGCTACCTGGGCCGCCCCGAGGCGACCGCGGCCGCGTACACCGAGGACGGGTGGTTCCGTACGGGCGACATCGCCGCCGTCGACCCGGAGGACGGGGTCCACCGCATCGTCGGCCGGGCCTCCATCGACATGATCAAGTCCGGCGGCTACCGCATCGGCGCCGGAGAGATCGAGAACGCCCTGCTGGACCACCCCAAGGTGGCCGAGGCGGCGGTCGTGGGCGTTCCGGACGCGGACCTCGGGCAGCGGATCGTCGCCTTCGTCGTCGCCGAAGGGGTCACCGGTCCCGAACTCACCGACTTCGTCGCCGCGCACCTCTCGGTGCACAAGCGGCCGCGCGAGGTGCGCTTCGTCCCCGCGATCCCCCGCAACGCCATGGGGAAGCCCCAGAAGAAGCTCCTGCTGACCGGCGGATTCGAGGAGGCCCGATGAGCGCCGCCGACCGGGGGAGCCCCTGGATCCGCCGCTTCCACCCGCCGGCGGTGCGGCCGGGGAGCCCCGCGCCGGTCCTCGTCGTCCTCCCGCACGCCGGCGGCAGCGCCTCCTTCTACTTCCCGCTCTCCCGCGACCTGGCCGCGCACGCCGAGGTGCTCACCGTCCAGTACCCCGGCCGCCAGGAGCGGCTGGGGGAGCCGATCCCGGACACGATCGCCGGGCTGGCCGACGGGGTGGAGCGGGCACTGGAGCCGTGGCGCGGCCGGCCCCTCGTCCTGTTCGGGCACAGCATGGGCGCGGTGCTCGCCTACGAGCTGGCGCGCCGGCTGGAGGCGGCCGGCGAGGCACCGCGCGGCCTGATCGTCTCCGGGCGGCGGTCGCCGCTGATCGAGCGGGAGGAGGAGCAGCTCCACGCGCAGGACGACGACACCCTGCTGGCCCGGGTGCACTCCCTCTCCGGGACCGACCCCGCGCTGCTGGCCGACCCGGAGTTCCGGGCGCTGATCCTGCCGGCGCTGCGCAGCGACTACCGGGCGGTCGAGACCTGGCGGCACGTGCCGGGACCGCCGTTGCGCACCCCCGTCAGCGTGCTCTGCGGGGAGTCCGACCCCCGGGCGAGCGTGGCCGAGGCGATGGGCTGGCGGGAGGTGGCCGGGGCGGGCTTCGGCTTCCGCGGCTTCCCCGGCGGCCACTTCTACCTGGCCGAGCAGCACGCGGCCGTGGTGCGGGCGGTGACGGAGGACCTGTCGGGGTTCACGGCGGGCTGACTCCGCCTCAGGCCGTGCCGTCGCCGCGCACCGCCAGGTGCCGGGCGAGGACCTCCAGGGCCTGAGTCACCTCGGGCAGCCGCTCGGCCCCGGCCTCGCCCAGCGCCCGGCTCAGCGCCTCCTCGACCTTCGAGCTGCCGGCGGCCCTTACCGCGGCCACCCGCGCGGAGGCCGTGGGCGACTGCCGCACCAGGGTCCTGCGGCGGTCGGCGGGGTCGGGGGCCGTCTCGACCGACCCGGCCTCGCGCAGCCGGGCCACGGCGCCCGAGACCTGGCTCTGCGGCAGCCCGGTGCGCTGCGCCGTCTCGCCGACCGTGGTGTCCGGGTGCGCCGCGATGTCCCCGGCGACGATCAAATCGGGCCCCTGTTGCTCATCTCGCAGAGCGGTGAGGGCGACGCGGACCGCACCGTGGACGTGGTCCCGCACCTCACCGACACCTTCACGGTCCTGACCTACGACCGCCGGGGCCTGTCCCGCAGCCGCCTGGAGCAGCCCGGCCGGACCACCTCCCTCGCCGAGCACGCCGACGACGTCCACCGGCTGCTGGCCGCCGTCACCGACGAGCCGGCCCTGATGCTCGGGTGCAGCCTCGGAGCCGTCATCGGACTGCACGTGGCCGCCGGGCACCCCGGCCGGCTCTCCGCCCTCGTCGCCCACGAGCCGGTCGCCCCGCGCCTGCTGCCGGACGCCGCCGACCGCGAGCGGCACGAGGCGGAGCTCGTCGAACTCCAGCACATCCACCGGGAGGAGGGCCTGCCCGCGGCCGCCCGGGTACTCGGCATAGACACCAGCGGCAAGGACTACGAGCCGGGCCTCACCCCGCAGCCGATGAGCGAGATGCGCCGCGCCAATTTCGCCTACTTCATCGAGCACGACTTCTCGGCGATCCTCCAGGACCCGCTCGACCCGGCCGCCGTGGCGGCGACCACGACCCGCATCCTCCCGGCCGTCGGCACCACCACCCCGTCCACCGTCTTCGACGTCGCGTGCGCCCACGCGCTGGCGGACCTGGTGGGGTCGGAGATACGGGTCTTCCCGGGCGGGCACAACGGCAACACCAGCCACCCCCGGGCCTACGCGGAGCGCCTGCGGGCGGTTCTGACCGCTTGCTGAGAGCCCGCTGAGCGCCTGCTGACGGCCCCTTGACGCCCTGCTTGCGGCCCGGCCGGATCGCCCGGGACGACCTAGGCAGCGTCATTGCCCGTCGGTACGTTGGCCCGCATGGATCAAACGACCGGTGCCTCCCGAACCAGTCTCGATCAACGTGCCCTCGCGGCCGCCGCCGTCACCGTCGTGATGTGGGCCTCCGCGTTCGTCTCCATCCGCGCCTCCGCGGAACACTTCGGCCCCGGGGCGCTGGCCCTGGGCCGGCTCCTGACGGCCTCGCTCGCGCTGGGCGCCGTACTGCTCGTCAAGCGGACACCACTGCCGCCGCGTCAGGCGTGGCCGGGGATCCTGGCCTCCGGGGTGCTGTGGTTCGGGCTGTACATGGTGGCGCTGAACTGGGGCGAGCAGGGGGTCGACGCCGGCACCGCCGCCATGGTGGTCAACACCGGGCCCATCGTCATCGCCCTGCTCAGCGGGTGGATGCTGAAGGAGGGCTTCCCGCCGATGCTGCTCGTCGGGATGGGTGTCTCCTTCGCGGGGGCGGTCGTCGTGGGGATGTCCACCTCGAAGGGCGGCACCTCGTCCCTCACCGGTGTGCTGCTCTGCCTGGTCGCCGCGCTCGCCTACGGTGCCGGGGTGGTCTCGCAGAAGCCCGCGCTGCAGTACGCGAACCCGCTCCAGGTGACCACGTACGGCTGCTTCGTCGGCACCCTCTGCACCCTGCCCTTCGCCGGCCAACTCCTGCACCAGCTCCCCGAGGCACCCCTGTCCGCCACCCTCAACATGGTCTACCTGGGCCTCTTCCCGACCGCCCTCGCCTTCACCACCTGGACGTACGCCCTCTCCAAGACCACCGCCGGGAAGATGGGCGCCACGACGTACGCGGTGCCCGCCGTGGTGATCGTCATCGCCTGGGCGCTGCTGGACGAGGTCCCGGGCTGGCTGACCCTCCTCGGCGGCGCGGTCTGCCTCGCGGGCGTGGCGGTCTCCCGCCGCCGCCCCCGCCCCGCCCCGCGGACCGCGGCGGCGGTGAAGTAGCCGGAGGGCCGGAGTTCACTTCCGAGCGGCTGCGGCGATCCGGTCCGCGACCTGGCCGGCCTGGGACATGGAGTCAGTCGGAGAGGAGATGTAGAGGGCGATGGCCACCGGCCGGCCGGCCGAGGTCCGGGTGGCCGACAGGGCCCAGGCGGCCGAAGCGGAGGGTACCCACGTACCGAACGAGTCCCCGAGTGCCGACCGCAGCTCATCCGCGGTGCAGCCCGACACGGAGGCGCCGAGCAGCGTGGTGAGGGCGGTGACCAGGGCGCCGGAGGCGCGCAGCGAAATGGGCATGAGGGCATCCTATGAGCCGGAACGATCTACGTCCGCGCCGCGGTGGGCGGGCCGGACGGTCACTCGAAGGGGATGCCCCGGCCCCCGCGTTCGCGGAGGTGCGCCTCCAGGGCGGCGGCGCCCGTCAGCAGGGCGCGGCCGCGGGCCGACAGGCGGGCGTGCCAGTCGTGCAGGGCGGCCTCCAGGGGCTCCGGGCCGCCGGCCGCGCGGACCTGGGTGATCAGCGGGGCGATCTGCTCCAGCAGGTAGCCGCCCCGGCGGAGTTGGTGGGTCATCCGGGCGTCCCGTACGGCGGCCGCGTCGTAGACGCGGTACCCGGTCCGGGGGTCGCGGTGCGGGTGCACCAGCCCCGCCCCCTCCCACTTGCGCAGGGTCGCGGGCCGGATCCCGAGCTTCGCCGCCAGCGGGCCGATGAAGGTGCCGCCGGGCTCGGACGGCGGGAGGGGCTCCAGGTCGCGGAGCGCGGCCTCCACGGCCCGGAGGGTCCGGCGGTCGTCCAGGAGCTGGGTGTGGCTCTCGTCGATGAGGCGGAACGCCTCGTCGGCCGCGTCCTCGTTCACGGCCCGCATGACCGCCGTCGCCGTCCGGTGGCCGTGGCCCGGCAGCAGGGCCAGGAACGCGCGCAGGGCGCTCGCGTGCAGCGGGGTGTAGGAGCGGTAGCCGCTGGCCGTGCGGGCGGCGGCCGGGAGGACACCGGCCTCCTCGTAGTTCCGGACCGCCTGGGTGGACAGGCCGTGCGCGCGTGCCAGGTCGATCGGCCTGAGATGTCCACTGGTTTTAAGGTTCTGGCCCATTGGAGCCGAGAATAGCGGCCAAACTTTCAACCGAAGGTTCAAGGATAGCGTTGAAGCCATGGAAACCTCCGTGAAGGACCACGTCCGCTCCGTCGACGCCCCCGCCGTCCTCCGCCTGCTCTCGCGCAGGCCCCGGCTGCTCGCCCTCGGCGAGCCCACGCACTTCGAGGACACCCTGCTCGAACTGCGCAACGAGCTGTTCCGGCAGCTCGTGGAGGAGGGCTACCGGACCATCGCGATCGAGAGCGACTGCCTGATGGGCCTGACCGTGGACGGCTACGTCACCTCCGGCGAGGGCGTCCTCGACGAGGTCGTGGAGCGCGGCATCAGCCACGGCTGGGGCACCTCCGCCGCCAACCGCGAGCTGGTGCGCTGGATGCGCGCCCACAACGAAGGCCGGCCGGCCTCCGAACAGGTCCGCTTCGCCGGCTTCGACGGCCCGTTGGAGATGACCGGCGCCGCCGCCCCCCGGCAGGCCCTCACCGGACTCCACGGCTACCTGGCCGCCCGGGTGGACGCGGACCTGCTCCCCTGCACGCGCGAGACCCTCGAACTCCTGCTGGGCACCGACGCACAGTGGACCGAACCCGACGCCATGATGGACCCGGCCCGGTCCGTGGGGCAGTCGGCCGAGGCGGGCCGGCTGAGGCTGATCGCCGACGACTTGGCGGCCCTGCTCGACGAGCAGGAGCCCCAGCTGATCGCGGCGGGCCCGCGGGAGGAGTGGGACCGGGCGCGCCTGTACGCGCGGACGGCCACGGGCCTGCTGCGCTACCACCACTGGACGGCCGACGGCTCGCCCGCCAGGCTGGCCCGGCTGGCGGGGGTGCGGGACCGGATGATGGCCCGCAACCTGCTCGCCCTCGCCGAGCGGGGGCCGGTGTTCGTCCACACCCACAACGCCCACCTCCAGCGGCAGAAGAGTTCCATGCGCATGGGCGGGAAGCCACTGGAGTGGTGGAGCGCCGGTGCGCTGGTGGAGGCCCGCCTCGGCGCGGAGTACGCCTTCGTGGCCACGGCCCTCGGCACGATCCGGCGCCGGGGAGTGGAAGAGCCGGCACCGGACACCTTCGAGGGGCTCCTGTACGCCCTTCCGGAGGACCGCTGCCTCGTGGACACCCGGCGGCTGGCGACCGCGCTGGGCGGTGCCCGGCCCGCGCCCCGGGTATCGCCGTGGTTCGGCTACGCCCCGCTCGACCCGGCACACCTGGAGGACGCCGACGGGGTCGTGTTCCTCAAGGACATGGCTCCGGCGTAGCGTTCAGTTTTCGTCTGTTGCAACGTCAGGGTGGTGTTCGTTGCGTTGAATTCAGGCTTGGTGCAACGATTGCAGGGCTCTGGCCTGCGG
>NZ_JBVIXO010000033.1:0-10633 GCF_055593565.1 Streptomyces sp. NPDC040718
TCGCCGTTGCGGCCGTACATGGCCTGGAGGAGGTCCGCCTGCTCGGTCTTGGTCGGCAGACCGGTCGAGGGGCCGCCGCGCTGGATGTCCACGATCAGCAGCGGCAGCTCCAGGGACACCGCCAGCCCGATGGTCTCGGACTTCAGCGCCACGCCGGGCCCGGAGGTGGTGGTCACGCCGAGCGCGCCGCCGAAGGCCGCGCCGAGGGCGGCGCCGATGCCGGCGATCTCGTCCTCGGCCTGGAAGGTCCGTACGCCGAAGTTCTTGTGCCTGCTCAGCTCGTGCAGGATGTCCGAGGCCGGGGTGATCGGGTAGGAGCCCAGGTAGAGCGGCAGATCGGCCTGCTGGGCCGCCGCGATCAGCCCGTACGAGAGCGCGAGGTTCCCGGAGATGTTCCGGTACGTCCCCGTCGGGAAGGCCTTGGTGGCCGGGGCGACCTCGTAGGAGACGGCGAAGTCCTCGGTCGTCTCGCCGAAGTTCCAGCCCGCGCGGAAGGCGACGATGTTCGCCTCGGCGATGTCGGGCTTCTTCGCGAACTTCTGCCGCAGGAAGTTCTCCGTACCCTCCGTGGGCCGGTGGTACATCCAGCTCAGCAGGCCCAGCGCGAACATGTTCTTGCTGCGCTCGGCCTCCTTGCGGGAGAGCCCGAAGTCCTTCAGGGCCTCCACCGTCAGGGTGGTCAGCGGCACCGGGTGGATGTTGTACGCGGAGAGGGAGCCGTCCTCCAGCGGGGAGGTCTCGTAGCCGACCTTGGCCATGGGGCGCTTGGTGAACTCGTCGGTGTTGACGATGATCTCCGCGCCGCGCGGCACGTCCGCGATGTTGGCCTTCAGCGCCGCCGGGTTCATCGCGACCAGCACGTTCGGGGCGTCACCCGGGGTGAGGATGTCGTGGTCCGCGAAATGCAGCTGGAACGACGACACGCCCGGCAGGGTCCCGGCGGGGGCCCGGATCTCGGCCGGGAAGTTCGGCAGCGTCGAGAGGTCGTTGCCGAAGGACGCCGTCTCCGAGGTGAAACGGTCACCCGTCAGCTGCATACCGTCACCCGAGTCACCCGCGAAGCGGATGATCACCCGGTCGACACGGCGGATTTCCTTGCCGGCTCCATGGGGTGCAGTCGCGCTGCGCTGCTCCCCGATGGACCCGCCGGCCCCGTCGGCCTGCTCGGCCGGGCTACTGACCTGGCTGGTCACTGAACTGGACCTCCTTCGAGGCGGGGGCGCTCGTTCCCAAAACCAACCCTACGTCCGTGAGGTCGTCCGGCCCTGGGTCGCCCGCATTCTGGACCGTCCCTCACGGGGCGGTCTGTCCGACAGACGTCGTGCACAACTCGAAATATTCCAAATCACCCGGCGGTCGCCGTGGTGCGCCGGAACGGCGCGCCTTACCTGACACATTGTCAGTTAATCAAGACCTCAGGTAGGTGAGGACCGCCAGTACACGCCGGTGATCCCCGTCACTCGGGGACAGGCCCAGCTTCATGAAGATATTGCTGACGTGCTTCTCCACGGCCCCGTCGCTCACCACGAGCTGCTTGGCCACAGCGGAATTCGTGCGTCCTTCAGCCATCAGGCCCAGTACCTCGCGCTCGCGCGGGGTCAGACCGGCGAGGACGTCCTGCTTCCGGCTGCGGCCGAGCAGCTGCGCCACGACCTCGGGGTCCAGCGCCGTCCCGCCCCGGGCGACGCGGACGACGGCGTCGAGGAACTCCCGGACCTCGGCGACGCGGTCCTTCAGCAGGTACCCCACGCCGGTACTGGAACCGGCCAGCAGTTCGGTGGCGTACTGCTCCTCCACGTACTGCGACAGCACGAGCACCCCGATGCCGGGGTGGTCGCGGCGCAGCCGCACGGCGGCCCGCACGCCCTCGTCGGTGTGCGTCGGCGGCATCCGCACGTCGGCCACCACCACGTCCGGCAGTGCCCCCTCGGCCGCCAGCTCCGCCACCGTCTTGATCAGGGCTTCCGCGTCCCCGACGCCGGCCACGACGTCATGCCCCCGGTCGGTCAGCAGCCGGGTCAGGCCCTCACGGAGCAGCACTGAATCCTCGGCGATGACGACCCGCACCCTGTCTTCCACGTTCCCGCAGCTCCCGCGTCCACTCGTCGACCACTTGGCAGGGCCAAGCATCCCAGCCGGAGCGGCACGCGGGGGCGGGTCCAAGCCAAGGGCTCAAGACATGGCCGATTCCAGCCCTGAACTCTTCCGGCCCCGGCCGGCAAATCCAGCCTCAGCCGGCATCATCCAGCCCTGGCCGGCACCATCCAGCCCCGCCGGCGTTTGAGGCGCGGGGGTCTGGGGGCGGAGCCCCCAGAAGGGTCCGGGCGGGCCCTGGGGGTACTTCCCAGCGGTAGCCGGGGGAGGAGCGGCGGAAGGGCGGGCAGGGGACCGGCCCCGCGCAGCGGCACCCCACCCCCACCCGCCCGGCCAGGGCAACGGCCACGGCAGCGTCAGGACCGCCAGGGAAGCTCGGCCGTGACCACGGTCCCCGCCCCGGCGGGGGAATCCACCACGAACACCCCGTCCACCGCATCCAGCCGCTCCGCGAGCCCCGCCAGCCCGCTCCCGCCGGAGGCATCGGCTCCGCCCCGCCCGTCATCGGCCACCCGGACCAGCAGCCGCGCCCCCGACTTCCAGACCTCGACGCTCGCGACCCGCGCCCCCGCGTGCTTGCTGACGTTCTGCAACAGCTCGGAGACCGTGAAGTACGCGATGCCCTCGATCGCCGCCGCCGGCCGGGCCGGCAGGTCCACCTCCACCTTCACCGGAACCGTGCACCGCGCGGCCACCGACGACAGCGCCGCGTCGAGCCCCCGGTCGGTCAGCACCGCAGGGTGGATCCCCCGCGCGAGGTCCCGCAGCTCCTGGAGGGCGATCTTCACCTCGCCGTGCGCCTCGTCCACCATCCGGGCCGCGGCCTGCGGATCCTCGGCCAGCTTCTCCTTCGCCAGCCCGAGGTCCATGGCCAGCGCCACCAGCCGGGCCTGTGCCCCGTCGTGCAGGTCGCGCTCGATCCGCCGCAGGTCGGCCGCCGCCGTGTCCACCACGGCCCCGCGGTCGGACTCCAGCTCCATGACCCGGTCGTCCAGGCGGGACCGGCCGAGCAGCCCGCCGACCAGCACCCGGTCGGCGGTGGTCAGCGCCCGCAGCACCCACGGGGTGGCCAGCGTCAGGCCCAGCCCGATGACGAAGGCGCCGGCGATCGTCACGGGGGAGTCCACGTAGAAGGCGTACTCGTCGTTCTGGAGGACCGGCAGCCCCGGCAGGTCGGTGAAGGCCGGGAAGACCCAGAACCCCAGCGGGTACAGCAGCATGCTCCAGCCGGCGGTCCACAGCACGAGCGCCGTCGAGAAGGTGAACACCGCCCAGGGCAGGTGGACCACGGAGTACAGCACGTGCCGCCAGGCGCTGCCGTTCTTGAGCAGTGCCCCGACCCGGGCCACCGCCCCGCCCTTGCCCGGCCGGACCGGCGCCGGACCGGCGATCGGCACGCGCAGCAGCCCGCGTACCCGGGCCCGCTCCACCTGTCCGAAGCCCCGGCACATGGCCAGCACCCCGGCCAGCACCGGCACCCCCACGAAGGTCACGAGCAGCCCGGCACCGACGGCCACCCCGGTGACGGCGAGCGAGAAGTACAGGACGCTGAGCGGCAGGCCCACGAGCAGGTACGCGAACTCGCGCCAGGTCTGCGCCGCCACCGGAGCCCGCAGCACCGTCCGGCCGATGCCCTTGCCGTTGCCCATGATCCCGACCCGCCCTTCAGCTCATCCCTTGATCCCCCAACCCTGCCGCCGGCCCCTCTGCCCGGACCATGCGGCAGGTCGGCGTCTCCCCAGTGGGGTTAACCCCACCCCCACCCCGCCCTCCGGGCCTACGAACGGGCACGCCAGGGAAGCTCGGCCGTGACCACGGTCCCCTCCCCTTCGGGGGAATCCACCACGAACACCCCGTCCACCGCGCGCAGCCGCTCCGCGAGCCCCGCCAGCCCGCTCCCGCCGGAGGCATCGGCTCCGCCCCGCCCGTCATCGGCCACCCGGACCAGCAGCCGCGCCCCGGACCTCCACACCTCGACGCTCGCGCCCCGCGCCCCCGTACCCGCGTGCTTGCTGACGTTCTGGAGCAGCTCCGACACCACGAAGTACGCGATCCCCTCGATCGCCTCGGCCGGCCGCTCCGTCAGCTCCACGTGCACCTTCACCGGCACCAGGCACCGCGCGGCCACCGACGACAGCGCCGCGTCGAGCCCCCGGTCGGTCAGCACCGCAGGGTGGATGCCCCGCGCCAGGTCCCGCAGCTCCTGGAGCGCCAGCTTCACCTCGCCGTGCGCCTCGTCGACCATCGCCGCCGCACCCTCCGGGTCCTCCAGCAGCTTCTCCTTCGCCAGGCCGAGTCCCATGGCCAGCGCCACCAGCCGGGCCTGCGCCCCGTCGTGCAGGTCGCGCTCGATCCGCCGCAGGTCGGCCGCCGCCGTGTCCACGACCACCCCGCGCCCCGACTCCAGCTCCGCGATGCGCCGCTCCAGCTCGTCGGAGGGCGACAGCAGGCCCCGTACCATCGCGCGGTCCACGTTGGCCAGGCCGCGCGCCACGTACGGCAGCACGGGCCACAGCACGAACAGCCCGGTCAGCGCGATACTGAAAGTCAGTACTCCCCACGGCAGCCGGACCAGTCCGTACAGCACGGTCCGCCAGCCCACCGGGTCCTTGATCCCGGCCCACAGCCAGGCGAAGAACCCGCCGGCCCGCTTCGGCCCCGGCAGCGGGGTCGGCTCCTCCACCCGTACGCCGAGCAGGGCTCGCGCCCGGGCGCGTTCGAGCTTTCCGAGCTGCCGCGATCCGAGGAGACCGCACGCGAGCAGCGGCAGTCCGATCGCGGTCACGGTCAGACCGCCCGCCGTCGCAATCATGAAAACCGTGTAAACAAATCCGATCAACGCCACCGGCAGGTTGCTCAGGAGGTGGGCGATCTCCTTCCACGTGGCCGCGTCGAAGGCGGGGCGTACGGGAGGGGGAGCGGAAGCTTGATCGTTCGCGGTCATGCGGCTCAGCCTGCCAACTCCGCCCCGCCGACGCCATGGGGCAGCCAGGCGCCAGTGAACGGGGGGTAACCCCACCCCGTGCAGCCCAGGCCCTAGACTCCCTGCCGTACCAGATCAACCTGATCGTCGACAGTGGCCGAGGAGCGAGGAACGGACGTGCCCGACCCAACGGTATCGACAGCAACCGTGATCGCAGCGGACTACTTCCGGAGCTATTCGGTCGTCGGCCTGCTCGCTGTCGTCGGCGTGCTCTTCGTCGCCGTGGCCTTCGGCGCCGGCCGCCTGCTGAGGCCCGTGGTCCCGACCCCCGAGAAGCTGCTGACGTACGAGTGCGGCGTGGACCCCGTGGGCGAGGGCTGGGCGCACACCCAGGTCCGCTACTACGTCTACGCGTTCCTGTACGTCATCTTCGCCGTCGACTCGATCTTCCTCTTCCCGTGGGCGACGGTGTTCGCCGCCGCCGGTTACGGCGCCACGACCCTGGTCGAGATGTTCATCTTCCTGGGGTTCCTGGCCGTCGGCCTGCTCTACGCGTACAAGAAGGGCGTCCTCGAATGGACGTGACACCGGCCGTCACCCCGGAGCCCCAGCTGCTTCCGGAGCCGAAGAGGCTGGGAGTGCTCTCCCGCCTCGCCCCGGAACCCATGAAGGTGGTCCTCAACTGGGGCCGCCGCTACAGCCTGTGGGTCTTCAACTTCGGCCTCGCCTGCTGCGCGATCGAGTTCATCGCCGCGTCGATGGCCCGACACGACTTCATCCGCCTGGGTGTCATTCCGTTCGCGCCGGGCCCGCGCCAGGCCGACCTGATGATCGTCTCGGGCACGGTGACGGACAAGATGGCCCCGGCCGTCAAGCGCCTGTACGAGCAGATGCCCGAGCCGAAGTACGTCATCTCCTTCGGTGCCTGCTCCAACTGCGGCGGCCCGTACTGGGACTCGTACTCCGTCACCAAGGGCGTGGACCAGATCATTCCGGTCGACGTCTACGTGCCGGGCTGCCCGCCCCGCCCGGAGGCCCTCCTCCAGGGCATCCTGAAGCTCCAGGAGAAGATCGCCCGGGAGTCCCTCGCGGACCGCTACGCGGCATCGCCCTCCGTCGCCCAGCTCACCAGCGGCCTCGTCCAGGCGCCGCCCGCACCGGGGGCCGGCGCGTGAACCTCTACGACTCCCTCCCCGACGCGGCAGGCACGGTATTCGGCGCCGAGGCCGTGGCCTCGTCCGCGTACGACCTCCTCACCGTCGACGTCCCCGTCGGCTCCTGGATCCCCTCGCTGGAGATCGCCCGCGACAAGCTCGGCTGCACCTACTTCGACTGGCTGAGCGCGGTCGACGAGCCCGGTACGGGCTTCCGCGTCTGCGCGCACGTCGTTTCCCTGGAGAACCACCGGGTACGCCGCCTGCTGCTGCGCACGACCGTCCCGCACTCGGCGCCCTCCCTGCCGTCGGCCGTCGCCGTGTACGCGGGCGCCGCCTGGCACGAGCGGGAGACCTTCGAGATGTTCGGGGTCACCTTCACGGACCACCCGAACCTCGTCCACCTGCTCCTCCCCGAGAACTTCGAGGGACACCCGCTGCGCAAGGACTTCGTCCTGGCGGCGCGCGTCGCCAAGGCGTGGCCCGGTGCCAAGGAGCCGGGCGAGGCGCACGACCCGGACGCACCCAAGCGCCGCCAGATGCTCCCGCCCGGCGTGCCGGACCCGAACGACTGGGGCCCGCTCAAGGGCCAGCTGCCCCCCGCCCCCGCCCGGCCGGCCCGCACCCCGCGCGCCGCGGGCGCCGGGCCGGCGCGCACGCCGCGCGAGGGCGCCCCGGTGCGCCGCACCCGGTCGGTGACGGAGGGCTCGGCCACCCAGGCCCCGGCCGCCGACGCCCCGGAGACCCCGCGCCCGGTCCGCCGCACCCGCTCGGTGGCGGACGGCTCCGCCAGCCAGACCACCCCGCCGGCGCCCGCCGACACCCCGGAGACCCCGGCCGGCACTCCGGACCCCCCGCGCCCGGCCCGGCGTACCCGCTCGGTCGCGGACGGCTCGGCCGGCCAGGCGACCCCGGCCCCCGGCACCCCGGTCGGCAGCCCGGACACCCCGGCCGGCACCGCGGCCACCCCGGCATCCGGCACCCCGGCCGGTGCCCCGGACGCCCCGCGCCCGCCGCGCCGGACCCGCTCGGCTTCCGACGGCTCGGCCAGCCAGGCGGTTCCGGCTCCCGGCACCCCGGCCGGCACCCCGGACACCCCGGCAGGCCAGGCCCCCGCGCCGGAGCCGGAGGCTCCCAGGCGCCCGGCACCGCGCAGCACGGACGCGCCCTGGCACAACCCGAAGCCCGCCTTCGAGGAGCCCCCGGCCGCCACCCCGCCGCAGCCGACCCCCGAACCGGAACCCGAGCCCAAGCCCAAGCCCGATACCGAAACCGAAACCGACACCACCGGAGGCGACGCGTGAACGACGTCCTCGACGTCGCCCTGCGACTGATCGTCGTCTTCGCCGCCTTCCTCGTGCTCCCGCTCGTCATCGGGCAGACCGAGCACAAGGTGATGGCGCACATGCAGGGCCGCCTCGGCCCCATGTACGCGGGCGGCTTCCACGGCTGGGCCCAGCTCGTCGCCGACGGCGTGAAGTTCGCGCAGAAGGAGGACATCGTCCCGGCCAACGCCGACCGGCGGATCTTCCAGCTCGCCCCCGCCGTCGCGCTGCTGCCGTACCTCCTCGTCCTCATCGCCATCCCCATCGGCCCGGGCGACAGCTGGATCGGCCAGGTCATCGACGCCGGCCTCTTCTACGCGCTCGCCGTCATGGGCGTCGGCGTGCTCGGCAGCCTCATGGGCGGATGGGCCTCCGCGAACAAGTTCTCCCTGCTCGGCGGCCTGCGCACCGCGGCCCAGCTGCTCGCGTACGAGCTGCCCATGCTGCTCGCCGCCGCCTCGGTCGCGATGGCCGCCGGGACCGTGTCCCTGCCCGGCATCGTCGGCGCCTTCGAGTGGTGGTGGCTGCCCTGGCAGATCATCGGCGCGGTCGTCTTCTTCACCGCCGGCCTAGCCGAACTCCAGCGGCCCCCGTTCGACATGCCCGTCGCCGACTCCGAGATCATCTTCGGCGCGTACACGGAGTACACCGGCCTGCGCTTCGCGCTGTTCCTGCTCGCCGAGTACGCCGGCATCGTCGTCCTCTGCGCCCTCACCACCGTCCTCTTCCTCGGCGGCTGGCACGGCCCCTTCGGCGGTGACGGCCTCGGCTGGTTCTGGACCCTCCTGAAGACCGCCGTCCTCGCCTTCGTCGTCATCTGGCTCCGCGTGAGCTACCCGCGCCTGCGCGAGGACCAGCTCCAGAAGCTCGCCTGGACCGTACTCATCCCGCTCGCGCTCGCCCAGATCGCGCTCACCGGCATCGTGAAGGTGGCGATCCAGTAATGCCCCCGATTCCCGGATCCGGCCTCGCCAAGGGCCTGGCCGTCACCCTGCGCACCATGACCAAGCGCGCGCACACCGCCCAGTACCCCGAGGTGCAGCCCGAGCTCCCGCCCCGCAGCCGCGGGGTCATCGGCCTGTTCGAGGAGAACTGCACGGTCTGCATGCTCTGCGCCCGCGAGTGCCCCGACTGGTGCATCTACATCGACTCCCACAAGGAGACGGTGCCCGCCGCCACCCCCGGCGGCCGCGAGCGCAGCCGCAACGTCCTCGACCGCTTCGCCATCGACTTCTCCCTCTGCATGTACTGCGGGATCTGCAT
Source organism: Streptomyces sp. NPDC040718 (assembly GCF_055593565.1). Taxonomy (NCBI): domain Bacteria; kingdom Bacillati; phylum Actinomycetota; class Actinomycetes; order Kitasatosporales; family Streptomycetaceae; genus Streptomyces; species Streptomyces sp. NPDC040718. Next base: position 8,760 of record NZ_JBVIXO010000033.1, read on the forward strand.
CGAGGTGTGCCCCTTCGACGCCCTCTTCTGGTCGCCGGAGTTCGAGTACGCGGAGACCGACATCCACGAGCTCACCCACGAGCGCGACAAGCTGCGCGAGTGGATGTGGACCGTGCCGGCCCCGCCCGCCCTCGACCCCGCGGCGGAGGAGCCCAAGGAGATCGCGGCCGCCCGCAAGGCCGTGGAGAAGGCCGAAGCCACCGCTGCCGCGGCGGCCGCCGCCGCGGCCGAGGCCGAAGCGGCCCCGCCCGCCGACGGCACCCCCGACACCCCGGCGGGAGGCACCGCCTGATGTACCCCGCCCACCTCGCAGCCGCCGCGGCCGCGGGCGCCCCCGCGCCCGGCCCCGGCTTCCTCTCGCCGACCGGCGTCGAGATCGCCTTCCTCCTCGTCGGCCTCGCCACCCTCGGCGCGGCCGTCATCACGGTCACCACCAAGCAGCTCGTGCACGCCGCCCTCTGGCTGGTCGTCGCGCTCGGCGGGATCGCCGTCGAGTACCTGCTGCTGACCGCCGAGTTCATCGCCTGGGTCCAGGTCTTGATCTACCTCGGCTCCGTGGTCGTCCTCCTCCTCTTCGGGCTGATGCTCACCAAGGCCCCCATCGGGCGCTCCCCGGACGCCGACTCCGGCAACCGCTGGGTCGCGCTCGGCGTCGCCGGCGCCGCCGGGGCCGCGCTCGTCTGGGTGGTCGTCGACGCCTTCCGCACCACCTGGATCGACCTCGACGGACCCGCCCAGGGCTCCACCAAGGTCTCCGGAGAGATCCTCTTCCAGCACTGGGTGCTGCCCTTCGAGGCGCTCTCCGTGCTCCTCCTCGCCGCCCTGATCGGCGCCATCGTGCTCTCCCGCCGCAACACCCCCGCCGAGGACGCCGCCGACGCCGCCGCCCGCGCGGGCGGCCAGGAGGGACAGCGCTGATGCACCTCGCCTACCCCGCGGTCCTCGCGGCCCTCCTCTTCGCCACCGGCCTCTACGGAGTGCTCGCCCGCCGCAACGCCATCCTGGTCCTGATGTCCGTCGAGCTGATGCTCAACGCCGTCAACCTCAACCTGGTGGCCTTCGACGTCTGGCTGCGCGACACCCTGCACGCCGGCCAGGCCCTCACCCTCTTCACCATCGCCATCGCCGCCGCCGAGATCGGCATCGGCCTCGCCATCGTGCTGATGGTGTACCGCAACCGCGGCACCTCGGACGTCGACAGGCTGCGCGACACCGCCGAGGGCCCCGAGCCCGGCCACCCCGACGACACCGCCGCTGCCACCACTGCCCGGCCGGAGGTCGCCGCGTGAGCACCACGACCCTCGCGGTCCTCGTCCCCGTCCTCCCCTTCCTCGGCGCCGTCGCCGGCCTGCTCCTCGGCCGCACCGCCCCCGGCTTCGTCAGGCCGCTCGCCATCCTGCCGACGCTGGCCGCCGCCGTCCTCGCCGTGCTCGTCGCCGTCCGCCACGGGGGCGGCCCGGCCATCGACACCGCGACCGAGCTCACCCCGACCGGCTCCGTGCCGATCGAGCTGTCGCTCCACCTGGACGGCTTCGCCGTACTGGTCGCCGCCCTCGTCGGGGTCGTCGCCACCTGCGTACAGCTCTACTCGACGGCGTACCTGCGCGAGGACCCGCGCTACCCGTCCTACGCGGCCCTCGTCTCCCTCTTCACCTCCGCCATGCTGCTCGTCGTCTACTCCGGCGACCTGATGGTGCTGCTGGTCGGCTGGGAGATCATGGGCATCTGCTCGTACTTCCTCGTCGGCCACTACTGGGAGACCGAGGCGGCCCGCTCCGCCTCCCTCAAGGCCTTCCTCGTCACCAAGCTCGGCGACGTCCCCTTCCTCATCGGACTGTTCGCGCTCGCCGCCGACGCCGGCTCCTTCCGGATCA
>NZ_JBVIXO010000034.1:0-9767 GCF_055593565.1 Streptomyces sp. NPDC040718
GTGGGGCCTGGACTACATGAACGAGCGCTACGGCAGCCCGGTCGAGGCCTGGAACTTCTGGCAGGCCAACCACTGGTACTAAACCACCAGCGGACACCACAGCAGCAGACGTACGGGAACGCCCGGCCGAGACCCTCGGCCGGGCGTTCCCGCATGTGGACGGCTGAAGGCGAGTCCGGCCACGATGCTGGGCGGGGTCTTGGCGCGCTCCAGCGCGCGTCGCGTCGCGGTCACCACCTGCTCGGGGGTGGCCATCCGGCCGACCGCCGCGTCCCGGCTGCCGACGACGTCGAAGAACTCGGTGCGACCGGGCCCGGCGACACCGCGAGCCCCCGCAGCGGCGAGGTGCGGGTCTCGTAGCCGACCGCCTCGGTGAAGCTCAGCACGAAGGCCTTGCCGGCGCCGTGGACCGCCATCGCGGGGGTCGGCTGGTACGCCGCCGCGCTCGCGACGCTGACCAGCGCACCCCGGCCGTCGGACACGAGATCGGGCAGGAACGCCCGGGTGAGCTCGGTGACGGCCGTGACGTTCAGCTGGATCATCGCGTTTGACCTGCGCCATGCCCTGGCGCTGCGCCGCTCAGCGTCCGGCGATGGCCGGACCCAGGGTGGTGAGGAGGGCGCCGAGGGGCGCGGGGACGAGATCGAGGTCGAGGGCCTGGGTGAGGAGATGGCCGTAGCGGATCTTGCGGCCCTTCTTGGTGCCGAGGAAGCGCCGCATCCGGTGGTGCGGGTCGCGGCCCCGCTGCGCGGGCTGGCGGACGAAGGTCCGCCACGGGACGAGGTCGCCCTCCGCCTCGATGATCTCCTCCACCCTCGGCACGCCCAGCGCGCGGATGAGCTCCTCCTCAAGGTCCTTCACGCAGACGAAGACCTCGCGGTCGGGAGAGTCGGCCTGCCGGAACGCGCGGTCGTAGAACGGCTGCTCCTGCTCGTCGCACAGCCCGGTGATGCGCAGTCCCAGTCCGGGCGGGCCCAGGAGCCGGGCGTAGCGGCCGACGTTCATCGCTCCGCCCATGGAGATGACGCAGACGCCCTCGGCGGGCAGGTCCCGGTCCAGTCGCGCGGCCAGGGTTTCGACGGCGGCGAGGTCGCTGGGCCCCTCGACCAGTACCACCGCCGCGACACCCAGCTCCGCGGCCAGCTCCCCGGCCGGCCCGCCGGGGCCGCCCGCCGCCCAGTCTGCGACCGCGTTCCGGAACACTCCCATGTTTGCCATGGGGTGATTCTGCTGCACCCCGCAGCCGGTCCGGCACTTGTTTTCCCCGCTCCGCGACGGGCTGCCGCCGACGGTCAAACGGCTCCGAGCGCCGGGCCGTTGGACCCGGTGGCACTCGTGTGACTGCGGAAAGTGCGGCGGTAGGTGTCCGGCGGGACCCCTACGGTGCGGTTGAAGTGCCGGCGGAGCGTGGTGGCGGTGCCCATGCCCGTGGTGGTGGCGATGGCCTCGATGGTGGCGTCGGTGCCTTCCAGGAGTTCCTGCGCGCGGCGGATGCGCTGGATGTGGAGCCACTGGAGGGGCGTGGTGCCGGTGACGGTGTTGAAGTGCCGGGTCAGTTGGCGGGAGCTCATGCGGGCCTGCCGGGCCAGGTCCTCGACGGTGAGGGGTGCGTCGAGGCGGGCCAGGACCCAGGGGAGCAGTCCGGCCAGGGGATGGTTGCCGGGCTCCGGAACGGGTGTACGGACGAACTGGGCCTGGCCGCCCTCGCGGTGGGGCGGGACGACCAGCCGGCGGGCGACGGTGTTCGCGACCGCCGTCCCGTGGTCGAGCCGGACCAGGTGCAGGCACAGGTCCATCGCAGCGGCCTTCCCCGCGGAGGTCAGGACGCTGCCGTCGTCGACGTACAGGACGTCGGGGTCGACGGTGACGCGGGGATGGCGGCGGGCCAGCTCGCCGGTGTGGGCCCAGTGGGTGGTGGCGCGCCGGCCGTCGAGCAGTCCGGCGGCGGCCAGCACGAACGCGCCCGTGCACAGGGACACCACGCGGGCTCCGGCGGCGTGGGCGGCGCGCACCGCGTCGACGAGTCCGGCCGGCGGGTCACGGTCGACGTCGGCCCAGCCCGGCACGATCACGGTGTCGGCGCGCGCGAGCCCGTCGAGCCCCTCGTCCGGCTCCAGCCGGAACCGGCCCACGGCCACCGGCCCCGGACCGCACAGCGAGAACCGGTACCAGGGGTCCACCAGATGCGTCAGGTCCGAACCGAAGACCTCGCAGGCCAGCGACAACTCGAAATGCAGCATGCCGTCGGTGACGGCCAGCGCGACGCTTCTCATGTCGGGAACTGTACGCCCCGTGTCGTTCCGGACACTGTCGCGGGCGCACCGGTCCCGGGGAGGATGGAGCCCGATACAGCGCACCGGCCGCCCGCAGAGCGGGAAGGCGGGGCCCGGGCGCACGGCAGACGCGAGGCAGGGGAACGGTTTTCGTGAACGGCACGGCGAACGACAACACGGTGGCGGTCTACGGCGCGTACGGACACACGGGAAGGTTCGTGGTGGCCGAGCTGGCCGCCCGCGGGTACCTCCCGGTCCTCTCCGGCCGGGACGCCGCGAAGCTGACCGCCCTGGCCGACGCGACCGGGTACGGGGCCCGGCCGGCGGCGGTCGGCGACGCGGCCGCGCTCGACGCGGCGCTGGCCGGCACCGCCGCGGTGATCAACTGCGCGGGTCCGTTCGCCTCGACGGCCGGACCGGTGATCGAGGCGGCCCTGCGCACGGGGATCCCGTACCTGGACGTGGCCGCCGAACTGGAGGCCAACCTGGACACCTTCGCCCACTACGCCGACCGGGCCCGCGAGGCCGGGGCGGTCGTCGTCCCGGCGATGGCGTTCTTCGGCGGCCTGGGCGACCTGCTGGTCACGGCCGCGATGGGGGACTGGACCCATGCCGACGAGGCCCACATCGCCTACGGCCTGAGCGACTGGCACCCCACCGCCGGAACCCGCCTGTCCGGCGCGGTCTCCCGCGAGCGGCGCGGCGAGTACCGCCTGCGCTACAGCGGCGGCGCCTGGCAGCGCCGCACCGACACCCCGCCCACCGGCGAGTGGCCCTTCCCCGCCCCGATGGGCACCCGCCCCGTCGTCACCGAGTTCACCATGGCCGATGTCGTCACCGTCACCGACCACCTGGCGATCCGCGACGTCCACACCCACATGGCCGTCGACGCCGCCCGGGACATCGCCTCCTCCGACACCCCCGCGCCGACCGCCACCGACGAGCTCGGCCGCTCCGGCCAGACCTTCCTCGTCGACGCGGTCGTCCGCTCCGGCGGCGTGGAACGCCGCGCCGTGGCCGAGGGCCGCGACATCTACGCCGTCACCGCGCCCCTGGTCGTCGAAGCCCTCGACCGCGTCCTGACCGGACGGATCCGCACCACCGGCGTCGCCTCCGCCGGCCGCGCCTTCGACGCCCCCGACTTCCTCACCGCCCTCGCGCCCCACATCACCCTCCACCCCTGATCCCCTCCCACACGTGATCGACTGGCCACGCCACGGCCGCCGGAGCACTCTCGGAGGAGGGAGGAAGGTGGTCCGTGTGAACCGGACGGCTTGGTCGCGCACAGCAGGGGCCGCCATGGTCGTGGCGGCGCTCGCGGGCCTCGTGGCCCCGCAGGCGTACGGAGCCGGTGACGACCGCGGGCAGCGCAGTGCGGAGGTCCTCCGGGAGCTGGTGCCTTCCCCCGACGGTCCGGGCTGTGCGGCCGCGGTCGGCGAACGCGGCGAGGTCGTATGGGAGGCGGGGAGGGGGAAGGCCGATCTGGCGACCGGGCGTGACATCACCCCCAAGACGGTCTTCGACATGGCGTCCAACTCCAAGCAGTTCACCGCGGACGCCGTCCTCCTGCTCGCCGGGCGGCACCGGCTCTCCCTGGGCGACCCCCTGTCCGAATTCCTCGACGATCCGCCCGCCTGGACCCGGAACGTCACGCTGGGCGACCTGATGCGCCACACCAGCGGCATTCCCGACTACCAGGACCTGCTGGAGGCCAAGGGCGTCGAAGTGACCGATCCGGCGGGCCAGGAGGAAGCCATCGCGGCCATCCTCGCCTCACGTCCGGAGGAACGGCCGGGCACGGGCTTCTCCTATTCCAACTCCAACTACGTCCTCCTCGCCCACGTCGTCGAAAGGGTCACCGGCAAACCGTTCCCGGCCTTCCTCCAGCAGGAGTTCTTCACCCCGCTGCACCTGCGCATGACCCTGTCCCCGGCGGCGGACGTTCCCGGCAAGGCGAAGTCGTACGACGAGGAGGACGGCTCCTTCACCCCCAACTCCTCCCCCTGGAAGCAGTACGGGGACGGCTCCGTCCAGACCACGGCCGGGGAACTCGTCCGCTGGGCCGACAACTACCGCACCGGCCGCATCGGCGGAAAGGCACTCCTGGCCGGAGTCACGGCCGGGGCGGTGAGCGTCGGCGACGCCCTGAGCCGGCGCGGCGTCGAGGAAGGACGGTACGGGGCCGGGATCCTCCTCCTGCCCGACAAGAGCCTCCTGCACCGCGGCGACTGGGAGCAGTTCCACAGCACCTTCAAGGTGAGCCCGGACCGGAACACCGCGGTCACCGTGGTGTGCAACGCGGATTCCCCCGACGGTTTCCGGGCGGCGAGCCGGCTGCTGGACATCTGGACCGGATGAGGGGTCAGCCGCCGGAGCTCCCGGCGAAGGCCGTGGTGAACCAGGGGTGGACCGGAGCGAGGGCCGGCGAAGCGGGCCATCCGTTGACCGTGGCCAGCAGCCGCCAGTAGCGCTCCGCACGAGGGTCCGCCGTGGTCCGCAGACGGGCGAGGAGCCAGCGGCGCAGATCGCCCGCGTCGGCCCGCCGGAACGCGTCGGCGTAGAGGGTACCCAGCGAGTCGGCGAGGGGCAGCCCGGTGGCGGAGGCCGGCAGGAGGCCGGCGGCCGCCGCCTCGTCGATCCGTTCACGCATCGCCCGGTCGATGGCGTCTTGCAGGGTGACGGCGTCCTCCGGGGCGGGCTCCTCCGCCTGCTCCCGCGCGACGCCGCGGATCGCGACGCGGAAGTCCGCGTCCTGGCACAGCCCGGCGAGCTCCACCCAGGCCTCGACCTGCTCGGGCGTGGGATCGTCCGGGAGCTCGGGCATGGCGGACCGCATCAGCCCCACGAATTCGGGGTTGGCGTCCAGGTCCTCGAAGGCGTCGTCGATGAAGTCCGACACCAGCCGGTGCCGTTCGGCCTGGGAGAGCGTGGCGAGTCGGTGCATCAGGTCCATCTCCATGGTGGTGGGGGCGCGTCTGGCGACTGCGCGGAGCACCGCCCTGCGCAGGCGGAGGGTCCGGATCTGCACGTCCAGGGCGTTGGCGTGCGCTTCCGCCACCTCCGTCATGGACGCCTCCCGGTCCAGCACCCTGCGTACGGTCGCCAGGTCCAGCCCGAGATCGCGCAGCGTGCGGGCGAGGTCGAGGCGGGCGAGTGCGCCGGGGCCGTAGAGCCGGTACCCCGCCGGACTCCGGTCGGTCGGCGGGACGATGCCCCGGTCGGAATAGAACCGGATCGTCTTCACCGTCAGGCCGGTCCGGCGGGATAGTTCTCCGATGGAGAGGAGGGTGTCGCTGTCCATGCCCCCAGCTTGATGTCTCCCCCCACGGGAGACTCAACCGGGGCGACGGCGGCCCGGCTCAGCCGGTGACGTGGAACTCGTTCCCGCCGGCGTCGCGGAACTCGCCAGGCTCCCCGCCGGGGACGGTGGTCTCCAGCCGCAGCCGGTTCCGCTCGGTCTTCGGGGCCGCGGGCGGCCCCATCACCAGCGAGACCGTGCTGGTGGGAGTCCGGCGGAGCCGGAAGCCCCAGGGGTGGGACAGGAGCCGGTTCTTCCCCGCCTTCGGCGTCGCCGTCGGCACGAACCGCAGCCGCAGGCCGTCCGTCCGGCCGCGTGTCGTCTCTTGCCAGAAGCACTCCAACCGCGCCACGTCCAGCGCGTCGATCACGATCCCCGTCAGCATGCGTTCCCCCAAGCCCTCGAACCCGTCGCCCCGTACAAGATCGGCACGTACCCCGGACACCCTGCCGACCAGCCCGGCCGAGCACAAGGGGCCGGCCGCGGGGTCCCCGACCCCGGTCAGGGCCTCTTTCCCCGTGCCGCCGCCACGCCGGTCGGCCCGTCGCCCACGGCCACCGTGTCCGTCACGCGGGCCGTCGAGGTGTCGATGACCGACAGCGTGTCCGAGTCGAAGTTGCCGACGTAGAGCCGGGAGCCGCCCGGGCCGACGGCGAGCCCGTTGGGGCCGTCCCCCACGGCGACGGTTTCCGTGACAGCACGGTGGCGGGTGCTGATCACGGACACGTCGTCGGACCCGAGGTTGGCGACGTACACCTGGCGGCCGTCCGGCCGCACCCCGATCCCCGTGGGCTGGTCCCCGACCGGGATGCGGTCCGATTCCGCGCCGGCCCCGACATCGACCACCGACACGTCGTCCGAGCTCAGGTTGGAGACGTACAGGCGACGGCCGTCGGGGGCGAGCACCAGGGCGGTCGGTCCGCCGCCGACGGGGATCGTGCCGGTGACCGCTCCGGTGGCGGTCCGCACCACCGAGACGGTGCCGGACGCGGCGTTGGCCACGTACAGGGTGCATCCCTCGGCCGTCACCGCCACGCCCAGCGGGGCATCGCCCACCGCGATGGTGTCCGTCACGGCACGGGTGCGGGTGTCGATCACCGACACGTCGTCCGACCCGACGTTGGCGACGTAGACCCTCCGGTCGTCGGGGGAGACCGTCACCCTGCTCGGCTCGTCCCCGACGGCGACGGTGGTGATGACCGTCCTGGTGCGGGCGTCGATCACCGATACGGTGTCCGCCGCGGAATTCGTGACGTAGACCCGGGAGCCGTCCGGGCTGACGGCCACGCTGTCCGGTCCGTCCCCGACGGGAACGCTGTCCACCACCGTGCCGGTACCGGAGTCGACGACCGACACCGTGTCGGAGTGGAGGTCGGCGACGTAGACGAGGGCACCGGGCCGCGGGGACCCGGCTGCCGTCGTCCCGGCGTACGCGCCGGCCGGGCTTCCCGGACCCGTCATCAGCGCCGCCGTCACGCAGAGCATCACGGCGGCACGCCGCCCCATGTCCTGATTGGTCGTCATGGGGCCACGCTAGGGGATGTCCGCATGGTCCCGGCTGTGCCACGACGCCCGGCACGCCGCGTGCGGCTCACGCTGCTCAGGCCGACCGAGGGCACACCCCGTCTCGGCTCCCCTCGGCTCCCCTCGGCCGCCGCGGTCAGCAGGGTCCCTGTCCGCTCAGCAACGCGCGGCCCAGGGGCGTCAGGGCGTGGCGGACCCCGTTCCCGTCCCGGTCCGTCGTCAGCAGGCCGGCGGCCCGCAGCACCATGGCGTGGTGGCTCGCGGTCGCGGGGGACGTGCCGGTGCGGCGGCCCAGCTCGGCCGTGCTCGCCGGGGCCTCGGCGGCCCGCAGGACGCGCGCGCGGGTGCTGCCGAGCAGGGCCCCGAGGGCCCCGTCCGGGCGGGAGGGGGCGGACGGCGCCCAGACCCGGCCGTAGTCGGCGAGGTCCCGGGCGACCGGACAGCGCAGCACCAGCGGCCGGCCCGGGTCGGCGTTGTCGACCAGGGCCAGCGGCTTCGGCCAGAAGAACGTCGGTACGAGCAGCAGCCCGCGCCCCGCGAGCCGCAGGTCCGCGTCGAACTCGCACGGGACGTGGAGGACGGGCGAGTCCCAGCGCACCTCGGGGTGCAGGGTGGCGAGGAGCCCTCCGACCCCCGAGTCGGCCAGGACCAGGGCGCGCCGGGCGCGGTCGGTGTGCGCGGTCGCCGCGATCTGCGCCCAGTACGGGGCGACGGCCACGGCGTGGTACGCGGACAGGGCCTCGCGGACGACCGCACCCCACTCCGCGTCCCCGTGGTGCAGCGCGTGGATCCAGCGCGCCGAGCGCGGGCGCAGCTGTGCGACGGCGCGGAAGTCCGCCGCCCACTGGAGGCGGGGCAACGACCAGGTGTGGTCGAGGCTGTCCGCGAGGGTGCCGGTCGCGGCGTGCGTGAAGACCTCCGGTACGTACTCCCCGGCGCCCGCGGGCGCCAGTTCGAACAGCGGCCGCATGGCCGCCCTCAGGCCCCCGCGCGTGCGCTCCCGCCAGCCCGCGAGCGCCACGCCCCCCGGCCCGCCGTCCTGGAGTACGGGCAGGCTCAGGATCGTCTCGGCGAGCGGATCGGGGAACCGGGCCACGCGGACGCGGGCGAGGTCCTCCGGGGTGAAGTGGACACGTAGCACCGGTCGTTCTCCGGGGATGACGGCGGCGGGGGAAGTCCAGCTCCGGGCACGCTAGCCGCCCCGTCGCGGGCCTGCGGGGGCGAGCCGCGGAACCGGCCGGGAGGCGCCCCACGGCACCCGCCCCGTGTCCGAATTCGAGTGAGTTCGAAGGGTGTTGTCCGCCGTCTCCGGGCACGGTGACACTGGGTCCCGGCCGAGGCGGTGGCCAGGGGGACGCAGCGCGGACCACCGCCCCGGCCGGCTTCTCGCCAGGACGGCACCCGCCACCGCGGTGCGGACCGGCCGTACGCGAGCAGCCGTCACCAGCAGCCGTCAGGCACCGACCGTCCGCCGGACCCGAGGAGCAGACCCGTCATGAGAATCCCGCGCCCGGACCGGCTCTGCCCGTAGCACGCGCGGCAGGGCGGAGCCCGGGACGGGCGGCCGGCGCTCGGACCCAGCCCAGCTCGCTGTAGGGGCGGCCCGCGCGGCTCCTGCTGCGACAGCGCAGCCGGCTCAGTACCGTGACCGGGCCCCGGCCGCATACGTACCCTGGCAGCATGCGTACGCGCCCGACCCTGAGCTGGACCCCGACCGAGAGCCTGCCACCGGGCACCACGGATCCGGGCCCCGTCGCCGACGCGCTCGCCGCCGGCGGGGTGCTGGTGCTCACGGGGGCCGGTATTTCCACCGAGTCGGGCATCCCCGCCTACCGCGGCGAGGGCGGGAGCCTGACCCGGCACACCCCGATGACCTACCAGGACTTCACCGCCGGCGCTCAGGCCCGCCGCCGGTACTGGGCGCGCAGCCACCTCGGCTGGCGCACCTTCGGCCGCGCCCGGCCCAACGCCGGGCACCGGGCCGTCGCGGCGTTCGGCCGGCACGGCCTGCTCGCCGGGGTCATCACCCAGAACGTCGACGGTCTGCACCAGGCGGCCGGCAGCGACCCGGTGGTGGAGCTCCACGGGAGCCTCGCCCGGGTCGTCTGCCTCTCCTGCGGCGCCGCCGGCCCGCGCGGCGAACTCGCCCGCCGGCTGGAGGAGGCCAACCCGGGGTTCGCACCGGTGGCCGCCGCGATGAACCCGGACGGTGACGCCGACCTGACGGACGAGCAGGTCGCGGACTTCCGCGTCGTGCCCTGCGCGAGCTGCGGCGGCATCCTCAAGCCCGACGTGGTGTTCTTCGGGGAATCCGTCCCGCCGCACCGGGTCGAGCACTGCCGCGCACTGGTCGACGGGGCGGCCTCACTGCTGGTCCTGGGGTCCTCGCTGACCGTGATGTCCGGGCTGCGCTTCGTCCGCGAGGCGGCCCGGGCCGGGAAGCCGGTACTGATCGTCAACCGGGACCCGACCCGCGGCGACCGGTACGCCGCCACCCGCGTCGCCCTCCCCCTGGGGACGGCCCTCACCACCGTGGCCGGCCGGCTGGACATCCCCGTCCCCGCCGCGGGCACCCCGGCCTAGATGAATGAGTCCGATGTCTGTGCTGGTCGCGACCATGGCGAAGGGCGCCCGTTGGTCAGTGTGTGAAGACAAACCTGGACGCCCTTCTG
>NZ_JBVIXO010000035.1:0-8646 GCF_055593565.1 Streptomyces sp. NPDC040718
GCCGAAGGAACCATGAACGCCGGCAGCTCCCCGCCGACGTGAGCGCGCAGGGCGTCCGCCCCCGGCCCACCAGGCCCGGACTCGGCCACCACGTACGCCACCAGGCGCTTGTCGCCCGGCCGGTCCTCCCGCACCACGACCGCGACCTCCGAGAGGCCCGGGAAGCCACCGAGTACCGCCTCGATGCCGCCCAGCTCGATCCGGAGCCCGCGGATCTTCACCTGGTCGTCGACGCGGCCGACGAACTCCAGCTGGCCGTCCCCCCGCCACCGCACCAGGTCACCGCTGCGGTACACCCGGGCCTGAGGATCGTCCGAGAACGGGTGCTTGATGAACCGTGCCTCGGTCAGCTCGGGGCGGTTCCAGTAGCCCCGGGCCAGGCCGGGGCCGCCGACCCACAGTTCGCCGGAGACGCCGGGGGGGACCAGGACCCCGTTCTCGTCCATGACGAACACCTCCGTGTTCGCCACCGGCCGGCCGATGGGGATCTTGCCGGTCCGGGGGATGTTCCGGTCCACCCTGTAGCTCGTGGTGAAGACCGTCGCCTCGCTGGGCCCGTACCCGTGGATGAGCCGCTCGGGCGCCCAGGGCCCGTCCACCAGTGCGTCCACCGCCGGCCGGTCGATCGCCTCGCCGCCGTAGAAGACGGACGTGACTCCGTCAAGGAGATCGGGGCAGTCCAGCAGGTGCTGGCGCAGGAGGGGGGCCGTCAGCCACATCATCGTCACCTTGTGGTGACGCAGGGCGGCCTTGAGCGTGACGGCGTCGAGGAGGACGTCCTTGTCCATGACGGCCATGGCGGCCCCGTGCGTCAGGGCGGGCCAGCATTCGAAGGTGAAGGCGTCCCAGGAGAAGTTGGAGGGCTGGGCCACGACGTCGCCGGACCCGAGGTGGGCGAACAGGTCGTTGTCGACTATCCGGCAGAGCGAACGGTGTTCGATCATCACACCCTTGGGGGTGCCGGTGGAGCCGGAGGTGAAGATGACGTGGGCCAGGCTCTCGGGGCCGACCGGCACACCGGGGTCCGTGCACGGCCGGGCGGCGATCTCGTGCCGGTCCTGGTCCATCAGCAGCCGCTCGGCGGGTGTGTCCCCGAGCCGGTCCTGGAGGCGGGCCTGCGTGACGACCAGCGGAGCATTGACGTCCGCCACCATGAACTCGATCTGGTGTACCGGGTACTCGTGGTTGAGCGGCACGTAGACGGCGCCCGCCTTCAGCACGCCCAGCACCGCGACGACGGCGTCGAGGCCGCGCTCGACACAGATCGGTACCAGCTGCTCCGGGCGCACCCCGAGGGCGATCAGGTGGTGGGCGAGCTGGTTCGCCCGTGCGTCGAGCTCGCCGTAGCTCAGCTCCTCCGCGCCGCACACGACCGCCGGCGCGTCCGGCGTGCGGGCGGCCTGCTCCTGGACCATCCGGTGGAGGGTGGTGTTGTCGGCGTACGGCACCGCCGTGTCGTTGCACTCGACGACGAGCTTGTGGTGCTCCTCCGGGGAGAGGATGTCGATGCGGCTCAGAGAGAGGTCCGGGTCCGCGGCGACCGCGGCGAGCAGCCGCTGGAAGCAGCCGGCGAGCCGCTGTGCGGTGTCCGCGGAGAACAGGTCGAGGGCATACCCCAGCCGCCCGCTGATCCCGCCGGGGACGCCGTCCCCCGCCTGCTGTTCGAAGAGTTCGAGGGTCAGGTCGAACTTGGCGACGTCGGTGTCGGCCAGCCTCACGTCCGCGGTCAGGTACGGAAGGTCCAGCCGGACGGAGGTGTTGTTCTGCATGGCCAGCAGTACCTGGAACAGCGGGTGCTGGGCGGTGGAGCGCTCGGGGTTGAGTTCGTTCACCAGGTGCTCGAAGGGGAGGTCCTGGTGCGCGAAGGCCTCCAGCGACACCTCCCGTACCCGGTCCAGCAGCTGGTGGAAGGAGGGGTCGCCCGTGGTGTCGGTCCGGATCACCAGGGTGTTCACGAAGAATCCGACCAGATCGGCCATGGCCTCGTCGGTCCGGTTGGCGATGGGGGTACCCACGGGAATGTCGTGCCCCGCGCCCAGCCGGGAGAGCAGCGCGGCGAAGGCGGCCTGCACCACCATGAACAGACTGGCCTGATGGGTACGGCCCAGGCCGATCAGGCGTCGGTGCAGCTCGGCGTCCAGCTCGAAGGAGACCGAGTCGCCGCGATGGGTGGCCACCTTCGGCCGGGAGTGGTCGAAGGGCAGCTCGAGCTGGTCCGGGAGTCCCTCCAGTGCCTTGGTCCAGAAGGCCAGCTGCTCGCTCCCCAGGGAGCCGCGGTCCTCCTCCCCGCCGAGGAGCTCACGCTGCCACAGCGTGTAGTCCGCGTACTGCACCGGCAGCGCCGGCCACGACGGCTCCGTCCCTGCGCACCGCGCCTCATAGGCAAGGCCGATGTCGCGGGTCAGCGGAGCCACCGACCATCCGTCGGAAGCGATGTGGTGCGTCAGCAGGAACAGGACGTGCTCGGTCTCCGACAGGGCGAACAGACGGAACCGCACCGGCGGGTTCACCGCCAGATCGAAGCGCTCCGCGGCAAGAGCCGAGATCTCCGCGGGCAGGGCCGTCTCGTCGGTCTGCACCACCTCGAAGTCCCGCATCGCCCGGATCGCCGGCAGGACCTGCTGGAACGGCACGCCCTGAGCGTCTTCGGGGAAGACGGTACGCAGGCTCTCGTGCCGGTCCGCCACGTCCTCGAGCGCGGCCCGCAGCGCGTCCCGGTCCAGTCGCCCCGACAGACGCACGGTGAGGGGAAGGTTGTAGGTGGCGCTCGTCTCTTCGAGCTTGTCGAGGAACCACAGGCGGTTCTGCGCCGGGGACAGCGGGATCCGCTCCGGGCGGGCCATCGCGGTCAGCGGGGGCCTGGCCGCACCTGCCTCCGCGACCCGGTCGGCGAGGGTGGCGACCGTGGGGGCCTCGAACAGCGTACGCACCGGCAGCTCGGCCCCCAGGACCGAACGGATGCGGCTGGCCAGGCGGGTGGCGAGGAGGGAGTGCCCGCCGAGTGCGAAGAAGTTGTCGTCGATGCCGACCTCGGGCACGCCCAGGACGTCGGCGAACAGTGCGCACAGGACCTCTTCCCGCGGGGTCCGCGGACCGCGCCCGGCTCCGGTCGCCGGCAGGACGGGGGCCGGCAGGGCCCGCCGGTCCAGCTTCCCGTTGGTGGTCAGCGGGAGCCGGTCGAGCACCACGAACGCCGAGGGCACCATGTACTCGGGCAGCTGACCCGCCACCTGAGCGCGCAGGGCCTCGACGTCCACCCCGTCGCCGTGGCCCGGATCGGGTACCACGTAGCCCACGAGGCGCTTGGCGCCCGGCTGGTCCTCCCGGACCACGACCACCACCTGCGACAGGCCGGGGGAACGCCCCAGCACCGCCTCGATCTCGCCGAGTTCGATGCGGAAGCCGCGGATCTTGACCTGGTCGTCGGCCCGGCCCACGAACTCCAGCAGTCCCTCCCGGGACCAGCGGGCGAGGTCGCCGGTGCGGTACATGCGGCTGCCGGCCGGGCCGAAGGGATCGGCCACGAACCGCTCCGCCGTCAGGTCCGCACGCCCGAAGTAGCCCCGGGCCAGCCCCGTACCCGCCAGGTACAGTTCCCCGGCCTCTCCTGCCGGGACCGGCGACAGGGCCTCGTCGAAGACATAGGCCCGCATCCCGTCCAGCGGACGGCCGATCGGCAGCGGCGCCGGCAGCTCGCTGTCGCGCGTCCACGGCTGCTGCGTCGCGTACAGCGTGGTCTCGGTGGGACCGTACGCGCTGCGCACGACGATGTCCGGGCAGCGCTCCACCACCCGCCGCACCGCGGTCGGGGAGACCACGTCGCCACCCGTGATCACCTCATGCGCACCCGCGAAGCAGCCCGGGTCCTCCTCCGCCATCACCTGGAACAGACCCGCGGAGACGTCCAGGGCGGTGATCTTCTCGTCGGCGATCAGCCGCGCCAGCGCCGCCACGCTCAGGTCGCCTTCCGGCGTGATGACCGTCCGCCCGCCCTGCAGGAGCGGCACCCACAGGCCGTAGATCGAGGGATCGAACGCATACGGAATGACCATCAGGACCCGTTCGTGCGCGCCCGGCTCGAACATGCTGTCCACGACCAGCTCGAGTACGTCGCGGTGGGTGACCGCCACGCCCTTGGGGCGGCCCGTCGAACCGGACGTGTACATCACGTACGCCAGCTGCTCCGGCCGCGTCTCCACGCCCGGGTCGCCGACCGGGTAGCCGGCCAGCTCCGCGTCCTCGTCCACCACCACGACCACGGGTGCGGCGGGCAGGCCGCGCTCGCGCATCGCCGCATCCGCCAGCAGCACGGGCGCGGACGTCTCGTCCACGATCCACTGCATCCGCTCCAGCGGATAACCGCTGTGCAGCGGCAGGTAGAACGCCCCCGCCTTCATTGCCGCCAGCAGCGCGACCACCAGGTCCACGGAGCGTTCCATCAGCACCGCGACCGGCGTCTCAGGGCCCACTCCCAGACCCACCAGACGGTGCGCGAGCCGGTTCGCCCGCTCGTCCAGCTCCCGGTACGACAGCTCCCGCCCGGCACACCGCACCGCCACCGCGTCCGGAGAACGCAGCGCCTGAGCCGCAAAAGCCGCCTGCACCGATTCGCCGATCAACTCCGCGTGCGACTCGGACGACCGATCGTCGGCAAAATCAACAGCATTTGCAGCATGCATTGCTCGTTACTCTCTTTCGGTGTTGAGATCGCACGAATGCGCACCTGCTCGGCAGCGCGGGGATTCTGGCTGTGCAGATCAGCAGGAACGGAACACTAAGATGTCTGCGGAGACGCGCGGCGGACTATTCCGCCGGCCGGTCCGGAGTGGCGGCGCCGATTCGGCGGTCACGGAATCGCTGGAGGATGTCCACCGCGGGAACCGTGGAGCCGGGCGTGCGGAGACTCGATTCGCGGTCGCCGCCGAACCTCGAGCAGACCGCGATGTGCGCGTCGTAGGCCGTCGCCATCGCACCGAGCAGCTGATTGTAGGACTTGTCGACGGCCGGAGCGGGGGACGCGAGCAACGGCTTGACCCGGTTGAGCAGCTTGAGCAGGATCCGGTGATCACGCAGCTGGAGACCGCTGAACTTGGCATTGATGTAAGGCGGCATCATCGCGGGACGTACGGCATCCGTGTAATGCGCGCGCGTGAAGTCGCCGGCGTACCGCATCGACGTGCCGGACCCGATCATCAGCACCGTGGCGTCCTCGAGCAGCCGGCAGGCGCTGTCGATGTCGTCCGGATCGTCCTTGAGGTACTCCTCCAGGCAGCCGACCGATACGATCAGCGCCTGGATGAGCGCGAAGAACACCTGGTGACCGAGGCGCCAGCGAACCAGGGGATCGCCGTCCACGTCGTCGAGGCTCATGTCCGCGTCATGGGTGCGGGCGCGGGCCGCGTGCTCGAACGGCGTGCCGGCCACTCCGATGCGCCACAGCGTGTGGAAGGTGGCCCAGAACGCCTCGCGCAGTTGGGCCCGTTCACCGGTGCAGAGGCTCATCCCGACCGAGATGGCGTCCTTGAGCTGGCTGCGGAGGGCTTCGAGCATGGTGTAGGTGAACGTCTCGACGGGGTTCCCGCCGACCCTGATCGCACCGAAGAACAGGTCGTGTTCCTCGTAGAGGTCCGCCGGCAGGGCATTTCGCTCCACATCGGTGTACTTGGCGGCACCGGCCGGGGCGGCCAGGCAGGCCAGGGCGGCGTCGACTGCGGCCAGTGCGCTCCGGTCGGAGCTCTGCGGCGCCATGTCGATCACGGTCCGCAGGGCGTCCGCGGTGCGCTGGTTCATCATGCCCGTGATGGCGCTCCTGGAGGCGGGAAGGTGCTCCGCCTTCAGCAGGTGGAGGGGCGGCATCTCCGCGTGATGGGGCTGGACTTCTAGCTCGATCACTTCGCGAACTCCTTCGAGTCGGATCGACTGGGGGTGAGGGAGACCGGCAGGCTGCTGTATCCGCGGAGGAAGGTCGAGTAGAGCGCCTTGGGGTCGCCCGTGAGCTCGATCCGGTCCACCTTGCTGCAGAGGGTCTTCAGTACGGCGGTGATCTCGGCTCGTCCGAGGTACGACCCGAAGCAGAAGTGGGCTCCGTAGCCGAAGCCCAGGTGCTTGTTGGGGGTCCTCGCCAGGTCGAACGTCTGCGGGTCCGAGAAGACGCTTTCGTCGCGGTTCGCGGAGGTGTTCCAGAGGATGACGTGGTCGCCTTCGCGGACCGCCTGGCCGCCGAGGGTGACATCGGCGGTCGCGGTACGGCCGATGTGCATCGCCGGCGTCGTCCAGCGCACGATCTCCTCGACAGCCGCGGCGGTCGAAACCCGGCCTTCCTTCAGCGCGAGCCACTGGTCGGGGTGCTGGGAGAAGGCGAGGAGGGCGCCGACCATGGCCAGGCGGCTGGTGTGGTCTCCGGCGAGGATGAACCCGTAGCAGTTGAGGACCACTTCGTCATCGGTCATCGGCTCACCGTTGATCTCGCAGGTGGCCATCGCGCTGATCAGGTCGTCCTGCGGATTCTCGCGACGGGCCTCGATGATCTCCTGGCAGTAGACGAGGAGTTCGTTGCGGGAGAGCCAGACGTCCTCTTCGGTCTGCCCCTCGTCGTCCGCGCTGACCGCCTCCCGGCTCAGGTCGAGCAGGTACTTGTGGTCCTCGGGCGGGAAGCCGAGCAGATCGCAGATCGTTCCCATGGGGACGATCTCCGCGACCTCCTTGGCGAAGTCGAAGGTCCCGGTGCCGACGGCGCTGCCGAGGAGACGGTCGACCCGCTGCTGCACCCTGTCCGTCACCGCTCCGCGGATCCGGGGGCTGAACGCCTTCAGCAGGATCGTCCGCATGGCGTTGTGGCGCGGCGCATCGGTGAGCGCGAGGATCTTGCCGGCCGCCGGGTCCCCTCCCGGCTTGTGCAGCGAGGACATCATGTTCCCGCGCTTCGAGCTGAATCGCCCGGGGTCCTGCAGAACGGCCATCACGTCCGCGTGGCGGGACACCACCCAGAACTCGGACCCGCGGTCCGTGGCCGGGTGCAGGTATATGGGCTGTTCGGCCCGAACGCGCCGCCAGAAATCTTCCATGTCAGTGTGCAGGAAGGTGTTCGGGTCCGTGAGGTTCACGCTATTGAGATCGTCGGCGATTACGCCTGTACTCGACATGGAAATCTCCTGGCTTTCAAAATGAGTGACTACTGCGAGTTCATTCCTTGCCGGAAAGATCGGCGATCAGCATCGCCAGACGGTCCAGCGCCGCCTCGATCTCGTCCGGCGACACCACGCTCACCGAAAGGCGCAGCTGCTTCTCGCCGCCGCGGCCGTCGTAGAAGTGGCTCATGGGTGTCCACAGCACGCCGTACTTGCTGGCGCCGTATTCCAGCGCGGCGTCGTCGGCAATGAACGGAACGGTGACCACCACGAAGAATCCGCCGCCGGGCGCGTTCCACGAGACCTGGTGGTTCCCGTCGCGGGGGAAGCGCCGTTCCAGCCCGTCCAGCAGCAGCTGTAGATTTCGGCTGTAGAGCTGTATTTCTCGGGTATTCGCCTTGACCAGACTGCAGTCGTGCTCCAGCAGCTTGCCTCCCGCTATGGCCTGGGCCACGGGGGGCGTGTTGACGGTGAGCATGCTTTTGATCTTGGACAGTTCGTCCGCGAAGAGCGTGGGGGCTCCCTGTGCGCCGGCCACGCGCTGGTCCGCGACGGCGAAGCCGATCCTGGCTCCGGGGAAGCAGGTCTTGGAGAGCGAGCCGAGATAGACCACCCGCCGCGACGTGTCGAGGGCCTTGAGCGTGGGCAGCCGCTGACCGTCTCCGGCCTGGAACAAGCCGTACGGATTGTCCTCGAGGATCAGCAGATCGTGCTCGGCCGCGATGGCGAGCAGTTTCTGACGGGTCTCCAGGTCGAGGCTCGCGCCGGAGGGGTTGGCGAAGTCCGGGACGAGGTAGAAGGCCCGTGGCCGCTTGCCCGCGGCGCGCACCGCCTCGATCTGCTCGACCAGGTGGTCGAGGTCGATGCCGTCCTCGTTCTCCCGCACCGGCCACACGGGCATGTCCACCAGCCTCGCGGCACCGGTCAGTCCGACGTAGCACGGCGAAACCGCCAGCACGACGTCGCGCTCGTCCGTGCGGAGCGCCCGGAGCACCAGGAACATCGCCTCCTGGCAGCCGACCGTGACGACGATCGACTCCGGGTCTACGTCGATGCCCTCGTCGCGGGCGAGATGCCGGGCGAGCAGATCGTGGATGATGCCCTTGGTCCGGCCGTACTGGAAGAGGGTGCGGCGGACGGCTGCCGCGTCCGCACCCTTCTCGGCCGCCAGGTAGTCGCTGAAGACCTGCAGGTACCGGGGAAGGTCGTCGGCGTCGAAGAAATCTTCACTGGGCCGGCCGGCGGCGAGCGAAATGGCTTCCGGGAATCGGTTGACCACCTCGTTCAGGAAGTTCATGGAGGCGAGCGCCGGATCCCGGAGCGCTGAATGCAGTCGGTCCGTGCTCAGGTCGGCGGCCAGGAGTTCCACTCCGCTGTCGTTCATGCGACCTCTCTTGCCTAGGAGGAACAGCGATCCCGCGACTACTTGGTTGCGAGTTGGTTGGGTGTGGGGGTTGTGGTGGTGGTGGCTTCTTGTGTGGCTTGTTGGATGGAGCGGTTGCTGAGTGCGGGGAGGCTG
>NZ_JBVIXO010000036.1:0-6737 GCF_055593565.1 Streptomyces sp. NPDC040718
CTCGATCGGATCACCCAGACCCGTCCCCGTCCCGTGCGCCTCCACCAAGCCGATCGACTCCACCGACACCCCCGCGTCCCGCAACGCGGCGGAAATCACGTCCGCTTGTGCGCGCGGGCTGGGTGCGGAGTAGCGGGTGGTGCGGCCGCCGTGGTTGACGGCGGCCCCCTTGACCACGCCCCGGATCCGGTCACCGTCCCGCAGGGCGTCGTCGTACCGGCGCAGGACCACGGCCACGGCTCCTTCGCCCGGGACGAAGCCGTCGGCGGTGCTGTCGAAGGCGCGGCTGCGGTGCCGGGGCGAGAGGGCCATGAGGTCGCCCATGGAGCGGAAGTACTCCGGGCTGATGCCGGCGTGTACGGCCCCGATCACCGCGGTGTCGATGTCGCCGGTCCGCAGGTGCTGGAGCGCCGAGTGCAGGGCGACCAGCGAGGAGGAGCAGAGGGTGTTGACCAGTCCGCTCGGGCCGTGCCAGTCCATCAGGTAGGACAGCCTGTTGGCGATCATCGCCTCCAGGCCGAGGCCCCGGCCGTCGGGGACGCCGTGGCGCATCCGCTCCTCGTGGTAGTGGTCGTGGCTGTAGGCGATCCACAGACCGGTGCGGCCGTGGGCGCGCGTGCCGATGCGGCCGCCGTCCTCCAGGGCCTCCCAGATGGTCTCGTAGACGATGCGCGCCTGAGGGTCGATCAGCGGGGCTTCGCGGGCCGAGATCCGGAAGGGGGCCGGGTCGAACTCGTCCACGCGGTCCAGGAACGAAGCGTACGGGGCCGGCCCGTCCGCGTCCCGCCGGCGGCTCTCGGGCAACGGCCGGACCGTGTCCCGGCCTTCCAGGAGGAGCTCGGCGAAGGCGGTCAGGCCGCCCGCGGTGGGGAGTCTGATCGCGGCGCCGACGACTGCGACGTCACGAGGCCGGGACTCCGGGGCGGGCGCGGGGGGCTCCTCGGGGCTGCGCGGAGTGGCCGAGACGTCCGCCCGCACCCTCGGTGCGGGATCGGCCGGTGCGGCCGGGGCCGCCAACGCGTCGACGAGTCCCGGCTCCTCCTCGACGAGGAACTCGGCGAACTGCCGGGGGGTCGGGTACTCGAAGAAGACGGTCGGGTACAGGGACACGCCGTGTTCCTCGGAGATGCGCTCGCTCAGCGAGACCAGCCCGACCGAATCGAAGCCGGCGGACAGGAACTCCGTATCGGCGTCCTCCGCGGGGGTGTCCGTGAAGGCCAGGAACCAGGCGAGCGCCCGCGCGGACCGCGAGGCGGCAGGGGCCGCGGGAGCCGCGGGAACGACCGGAGGCGCAGGGGCCGCCGGGACGGCCGCCGCAGGGCGGGGCGGCGTCGGAGCGGGCACGGGCGGCTCCGGTGCCGGCCGCGCCTCGGACACGGACGACACGGACGGCACGGCCGACTCCCCCGCGCTGAACGCCCGGACGGGCACCCGCTTGGACGACATGTCCCCGAAGACCAGCAGGGGCGTGCCCGCCTCGTCGGTGACGGTCTGGGTGACCCGGCAGGCCTCGTCGTTCCAGAACGCGATCTCCGTCCGTACGTAGGCGGCGGCGTCCAGCGGTCCGAGGACGTCCAGCCGGCCCACCGAGAGCGGGATGAACGCGGAGGCGTCCGTCGCGCCGAACACGGGGTTCGCCGGGTCGATCGCCGCGACCGTCACGCTGTCCAGGAGCCCGGGGAACAGCTGTACTCCGGGCGGGTTCATCTCCCGCTGGCGGACGCCCTCCACGCGGGCGAGCGTGCCGCCGTCGGGGAGGCTCGCCACCCAGGAGATGTTCCGGTAGTAACGGCCGTGGTGGTAGCCGATCCTGCGCAGCCACCGGTAGAGGCCCGAGCCCGCGTGCACGGTGGAGCGCGCGCAGTCGGACAGCAGGGTGTGCAGGGGGACGGGCGGCGGCGGCCCGGAGGGATCCTCCGTGACGAGCCGGCCGGTGACGTAGGGCTCCCCGCTCTCGCCGTCCTCAACCCTGAAGCCGCCGTCCGCGAGCACCCGGCAGACGACCCGGCGGGCCCGGGACGCGATGAGCGGGCGGTGGAAGAGGACGTCCCGCGCTCCGTGGAAGGCTTCGCCCCGCAGCGCCGCGCCTTCGCGCAGGAAGTCGAACCACGCCACGCCCGGGAGCATGAGCGTGCGGTACACGGCGTGCTGGGCGATGGGAGCCTCGGCCGGACCGAAGACCCGGGCGTAGGTGTACCCGGCCGCTCCTTCGTCGGACACCAGCTCCGCGGGCGACCCGGGTTCGGCCGAGCGCAGCGGCTCCGCGAGGTTCAGCGCCCGGCCGCGCCGCTGGGCGTGGGGCAGCAGGCGCTTGTTCCACGCCGAGCCGGTGGTCTGCTGGAACGCGGCCCAGTCGATGTCCCGGCCCGTCCGGAAGAGTCGGGCGGCGATGCCTGCGAGTACCTCGGTGACCTCCCGGCCGTCGCGGGCCCCGGCGAGGAGGGCGGCGGCGTCGGTGCCGGCGTGGCCCTCGGTGTCCTCCGTCCGGCGGTAGGGGTCCGTGTCGTCCCGCAGGACGTCGGCCAGCGCCCGCTCCAGCGGGAGACGACCCCGTACGAAGTCCCCGATCGACCCCCAGCCCGCGGGCAGGTCCACCGCGTCCTCGGGCAGCCCCAGGTCGCGCAGTGCGATCGTGAGGGCGACGGCGGACAGGATCCGCAGCAGCTCGCCGGAGAAGGCGGCGAGCGGGGTGCCGGTGGCCGATTCGAACAGGCCGACGACCTCGTGCACGGCCGGGGAGGAGGTGTCGAGAGCCACCAGCCACGCGGGCGGGGCCGCGGCGGCCGCGGGGCGTACGGACACGGTGGTGCGGGGGGTGCCGGCGGTGCGGGGGGCCGGGGC
The DNA here is from genome assembly GCF_055593565.1 of Streptomyces sp. NPDC040718. Classification (NCBI taxonomy): domain Bacteria; kingdom Bacillati; phylum Actinomycetota; class Actinomycetes; order Kitasatosporales; family Streptomycetaceae; genus Streptomyces; species Streptomyces sp. NPDC040718. The sequence continues at coordinate 2,842 of NZ_JBVIXO010000036.1, forward strand.
GGCAGGCTCCAGGAGCCATGCGCGCAGGGCGGCGGCGAGCCGGCCGGCGTCCGCCCCTACGACGGCGATCCGCTCGGTGCGGTGCGGTCGGGCCAGGCGGGCCGTGGCGCACGCGTCACCGAGCCCGCCGGGCCCGTCCGCGAGGGAGGGCAGGAACTCCAGCCACTGGGCGGCCAGTTCGCGCAGCGCGTACGGGCTGTCGGCGGACAGCGGCAGCACGTGGACGGGCCCGGGTCGCTCGCCGTCCGCGGGCCCGGCGGGAGCCGCGGCAGGGACGGGGGCGGCCTCGACCACCACGTGGGCGTTGGTGCCGCCGAACCCGAATCCGCTCACGGCGGCCCGGCGCACCGGCGCATCGGGCCAGGGCAGGCTCGTGCCGGGCAGGTGGAAGGGGCTGTCGGCGAGGTTGAGGCGCGGATTGGGCGACTCCACCGCCACGGCCGGGATGGTGCCCTCGCGCAGCGCGACGATGGTCTTCGCGAGTCCGGCCAGGCCCGATGCCGAGTGCAGGTGGCCGATGCGGCGCTTGACCGAGCCGAGCGCCACGGAGTTGCGCGGGACGCCGTGCCGGGCGAACACCTCGGTCAGCGCCCGTACTTCGATCGGGTCGCCGATCGCGGTGCCGGTGCCGTGTGCCTCCACGTACTGGACGGTCGCCGGGTCGATCGTCCGGTAGGCCTTGCCCAGCAGGTCGATCTGGGCTTCCAGGTTCGGTGTGGTGACGCCCATGGTGCGGCCGTCGTTGTTGACGGCGACCCCGCTGACGGCTCCGAGGATCACGTCGCCGTCGGCCAGCGCCGCCGGCATGGGCTTCAGGACCAGGGCGGCGGCGCCCTCTCCGGGCACGTAGCCGTTGGCCCTGCTGTCGAAGGTGTGGCACAGCCCGTCCGGGGAGAGCGCGCCGGTGCGTGAGAGGAGGACGAAGGTCAGCGGGTCGATCAGCAGGTCCACCGCGCCGACCAGGGCGACCTCGCAGGCCCCGGCCGCCAGGCTCTGGCAGGCGAGCCAGACCGCCGACAGCGAGGAGGAGCAGGCGGTGTCCACCACCAGGCTCGGGCCCGCCAGGTCCAGGCGGTCGGACAGCCAGGCCGCCGTGAAGTTCTGCGACCGCCCCCACAGTGCGGCGGGCCCCGCCTCGCCCGTGGACCCCGGCGTGCCGGGCGGGACCTGTCCCCGGCCCCGGTCGAATCCGTAGCCGTTCATGCGGGCGCCGACGAACACGCCCGCGTCGAGCCTGCGGCGCACCCCCAGGTACCCCGCGTCCTCCAGGGCCCGGGCGCCGACCTCCAGCATCACCCGCTGCTGGGGGTCGAGGAACACGGCGTCCTCGGCGGTCATGCCGAAGGCCTCGTGGTCGAAGGAGAACGGGTCCACCAGGAACGCGCCCCGGTGGTGGGTCCCCTGGTGGGGCCCCTCGCCCCGGTACAGTTCTCGGGCCCACCGGCTGGGCGGGACCTCGCCGACCTCTACCCCGTCGCGGCCTAGCAGGGCCGTCAGGTCGACGACGTCCTCGGCGCCCGGGAGCCGTACCGCGAGGCCGATCACGGCGATGCGGGTGTCGAGCTCGCTCACGGTTGTCCTTTCGTTCGGCTCTCCGGTCGTGCGCGGCCCGGTCATCGCTGCCCGTCCCGCTGGAGCAGGGGACGCAGCAGGGCGCTCAGGGCGGAGGCGGGGGCGTCGTCGTCGTGGTCGTGGTCGGGAGCGGGCGGACCGCCGGCGGGGGGTGCCCCCTGGGCGGCGAGTCCGGCCGCGATGTCGTCGGCCGTGCGTGCCCGCATCAGCAGCGAGGGGTCGACGGTCAGGCCGCTGCGCTGTTCGAGCGCCGTGGTCAGCTCGGCGATCACCAGGGAGTCGAGCCCCAGCCCCGGCAGCGGGCGCTCGCCGGGGTCCTCCCCCAGCACGTGGACGAAGGCCTCCCTGACCCGGGCGCGCATGGCCTCGCCGTCGTTCCCGGCGCGTGCCGGTGCGGGGACGGCGGGAGCCTCGGGCCGCGGCTCGGTCGGCGCGGACGCGACGGGCTCCGCGGGCCGGGCCGGGGCAGCGGCCGGGCTCCCCGGGAAGATCACGGCGCCGCCCGACCGGAGGTGGTCGACGAAGGCGTCCAGTGCCTCTTCGGCACCGATCGAGTGGGCGGCGGAGAAGGACGCGTCCGCCTTCATGCCGATGCCCGTCCAGTCGGGCCAGGCGTGCGCGGTGACCGTGGTGACCGGGCCGGTCTCCCGCTCGGCGAGCGCCAGTTGGTAGGCGTTGGCGAGGCTGTAGTCGACGAGTCCCCGGCCTGCCAGGGCCTGCGTACCCGCGACCGAGGAGACGAGGACGGCGAAGTCGGCGCCCTCCTCCTTGGCCAGCCGTACGACGTTCAGCGAGCCGGGGACCTTGGGGGCGAGCACCCTCTCGGCGTCGCTCCACGGCCTGCGGTGCACGGCCCCGAACGGGTTGACCCCGCCGGAGGAATGCACGACGCCGACCAGCCGGCCCCAGCGCCGCCCCAGCTGCCCGGCGACGGCGGCGAGCGCCGCGGGGTCGGACACGTCGCAGGAGAGGTACTCGACCTCGGCCCGCGCTGCCAGGTCCCGTAGGGGGGTGGAGTGCGCGGGGTCGACGGCCGACCGGCCGATGATGCCGATGCGCTTGGCCCCCCGGTCGATCAGCCGCTCGGTCAGGCGCAGTCCCACGGCGCCCAGTCCGCCGGTGACCAGGCAGTACCCGTCGTCGGGCAGGGCGTACGGTGCGCCGGGCACGGCGGGGACGGAGTCCGGCGTGTGGCGGAGGCCCCTCCGGTAGGCGACGACGGACGTTCCGCCGTCGGCGTGGGCTCCGGTGGCCGCACCGGCCGCCAGGGCGGCGTACTCGGCGGCGATGCGGCCGGCCAGGACATCGGCCGGGTCGGCCGGGTCCAGGTGGACGGTCACGGTGGGCTTGCGGCCCTCGGCTCCGGCGGCCCGCACGGCCATGGCCATCGCGGCCCGCTCGGGGCGTAGGCTGCCGAGTTCGCCGGGGTGCACGGCGGCATCGTGGAATCCGGCCCACAGCAGCGTCCCGTGCGTCGGCAGCGATGCCACCAGCTCGCCCAGCTCGGCCCAGAAGCCGCTCAGGTCGAGGGGCCGGCCGTCCCGGCCGCCGCGGGAGTCGACCGCGACGACCGCGTCCGCCGGGTGGCCGGGCTCGACGACGGTCGTGCCCCGGTCCCGGAGGGCCCTGGTCAGCGCGTGCCCGATCTCCGGGTCGGCGGTGACCAGACGGACCCTCGCCGTCTCGGTGGCGGCCACCGGGGCCAGGTCCCGGACGCGCCACCGGACGCGTACCGCCTCGGCGGCGGGTGCCGGGGCGGGCTCGGCGACCGCGCGCTCGGTGGCGTGCCAGTAGGACCCCCGCTCGAACGGATAGGCGGGGAGGTCCGTGACACGGGCATCCGGGGCGGAGAGCGCACGCCAGTCGATGTGCGCGTAGCCGGCCCGGGCCAGTTCGGCGGCGCCGGCGGGTCGGTGCGGCGCCGCGGCCGACCCGGTGCGGGCCGCCGCGGCTTCCGCGGTCAGGTCGAGGTCGACGCGGGCGGGCGTGATGACGCCGGCGGCGACGGAGCGCAGGGCGGTGGCGAGTTCGGCGGCCGTACGTCCGTGGACGGCGGTCTGGAACTCCAACGGGGAGCGCCCGGTGTTGGCGGTGTGGCAGAGGTCGGCGGTCTCCCGGTCGTCGCGTACCGCGTCGAACCGGTCGGCGTAGGCTCGGGCGAGGTTTCGCAGTGCCGTCTCGTCGGCCGCGGTCACCCGCACCACGTACGAGTCCTGCGCCACCACCCCGCGCGGTGCGACGGCCGGGGGTTCCTCCACGATCACATGGGCATTCACCCCGCCCATGCCGAACGCGCTCACCGCCGCACGACGCGGACCCCCACC
>NZ_JBVIXO010000037.1:0-6699 GCF_055593565.1 Streptomyces sp. NPDC040718
GTGCAGACGCTCGGCACCCTGGGTGCGGGTGCGGTGTGGGAGATCGGTTCCCATCCGCAGCTGACTGCGCTCGCGCGGGCTTCGTGGGGTGAGGCACAGCCGGTGTGGCTGAGCACCCTGCGCCGCGACCGTGTCGACCAGGCCGAGCTGCACGCGGCCCTGGCCGCGTACGTGAACGGGACCCCCGCCGATCTGGACTGGCCGGGTCTGCACACCGGCAAGGGACAGCGCACGATCACCCTCCCCACCTACCCCTTCCAACGGCAGGAGCTGGTGGCGCCCGCCGCCCGCCCCACCGCCACCACGACGAGTCCCGTCAGTCACCCGCTGTTCGACCGTCACTACGAGTACCGGAGCGAGGGACAGTGACGTACCCGGCCGAGACCTACGAGAAGACGTTCACGGGCCAGGAGCCCTTCATCGCCCAGCACCGCTCCGCCGGTACCGGGCTCCTGCCCGCCGCCGTGCAACTGGAAATGGCCATGCTGGGGGTCGCCCGGCGCAGCCCGTTCGCACCGCTGGAGCTCACCGACGTGACCTTCCTGCGGCCCCTCACCATCGGCGAGGACGCGGCGGCACCCGTCCGGCTCGACGTGACCTTCGGGCCGCGGACCCGCTTCGAACTGAGCACCGTCGTGGCAGGCGAGCGCAAACCGCTGTCCACCGGCACCGGCCGGCTGCTCCCGGCCGACGCCCAGGCCCCGCCCGCCGGCACGGACACGCAGCCGACCGGCGCACGGACCCTCGCCCCGGCCCGGCTGTACGACAGCTGGGCCCGCGAGGGCCTCCAGTACGGGCCCGACTTCCGCACCGTCCGCGAGCTCACCGTCGGGGACGGCGGCACGGTCCGGGCCACCCTGCGCTCCGACGCCGAACCCGTGCCCTGGTACGCACACCCGCTCCTGGTGGACGGGGTGTTCCAGGTCGTCAGCTGTGCGCTCCAGGACCTCACGGGATCCGACGGCCCCCACCCCATGCTGCCGATCGGCCTCGCCCGCCTCCGGGTCCTCACCGACCTCTCGGCGCTGTCGTCCGGTGTGACCGTCCTGGTGCGCCGCACCGGCGTCGACGGTGCGTACGCCACTGCCGACGCGACCGTGCTGGGGCCCTCGAACGAGATCGCCGCGGAGTTCCAAGGGCTCCGGATGCGGCGGACGGCCGCCGTCACGCGGCCGACCGCCGCCGCGGCTCCGGCACGGTCCGTCGCGCTGCCCATCAGCCGGATCGTCTGGCGTCCCGCACCGGAAGACGCCGCTGTCCCGCCCGAGCCGCTGACCGGTACCTGGGTGGTGCTGCACGACGGCGGTCCCGACGGGCTGGGCGCGCGCGCCGCCGGGCGGTTACGAGCCGGGGGCGCCCGCGTGGTGGAGGCCGGCACCCGCCCCTCCGCGCCGCCGCAGCACGACCGTGACCGGCTGACGCTGGCGCAGCCCGACGAGGAGGCGTTCCGGCGGCTCTGGGAGGAGGTCGGGGACCCGGTCGCGGGTGTCGTGCACCTCTGGAACGCCGACGACGCGGCAGACGGCGCCCGGAGCGAGGAGACGGAGCTCCGCGTCGGCCTCCACGCATGCCTGGCCGCCCTGCGGACCCTCGGCGAGCGGCAGCGCAAGTCCCGCTTCCTCGTGGTGACCCGGGACGGGCAGCCGGTCGCGGACGGAGACCGGCCGGTGCCCGCGCGTGCCGCCCTGTGGGGGCTCCTCCGCACGGGCGCCATCGAGTACCCGGGCCTGCGCCCGCGCCTCGTGGACATCGACCGGTCCTCCGACGGCGGGCTCACCGCACTCCTGGCGGAACTCGGCGACGGCGCCGGACCGACCGAGACCGGCTACCGGGAGGGAGTCCGTCGGGTACCCGTCCGGGTCCGCGACCGGTCGGCACACGCCGCGCCCCGGCCCGGGCCGGGGCCGATCAGGCAGGGTGGCCGCTACCTCGTCCTCGGCGGGCACGGGGGTCTGGGCCTGGAGGTCGCCGCCCGGTTCGCACGCGAGGGTGCCGGCGTCGTCGCGCTGGTCAGCCGCTCCGGAGCGGCAGCCGCCGGCGAGGACCCGACCGCCGCGATCCGCGCGTACGGATGCGAGGTCGTCTCCTACCGGGCCGACGTCACCACCCCCGGCTCCCTGGCGGCCGTGGTGGACCGGATGCGGACGGAGTTCGGCGAGCTGCACGGAGTGGTCCACGCGGCCGGCACGCTCAAGGACGGGCTCATCCGCAGCGCCACCGGAGAGGACATCGCCGCGGTGATGCGGCCCAAGGCCGACGGGGTTCGCGAGCTGGCCGCCGCGGTGGCCGGGCAGGACCTGGACTTCGCCGTGCTGTTCGCGTCGGTCTCCGGCACGTTCGGCAACCTCGGCCAGGGCGGGTACGCCGCGGCCAACGCCTACCTCGACGCCTTCGCCCATGCGTACGGCTCGCCGTGGCTGAGCGTCGACTGGGGCCTGTGGGGCGAGGTCGGCATGGGCACGGCCGTCGCCGAGCAGCTGAGGCGGCGCGGTGTCCGGCCCCTCGGCACCGAAGAGGGGCTGGACGCCCTGATGGCGGTACTGGGATCGGCGGAGGACCCCCGCCAGGTGGTCGTCGCCCACCCGGACGCCGGCGACGTGGTCATCGCGCTCGACGACGAGGAGCCGGCCAGGGCCGCGCTGGAGGAGCCGGCGGACGATCCCGGAACGCCTTCCGCCGTACGGGAACCGGCAGCCCAGGCCGTGGAGGCCTTGGCGGCCGGCGCGGGCGCCGCGGAAGGTGTCGCCGACGCGCTGGAGCGGTTCCTCGCCGAGCGGCTCGGCCTCGCCTCCTTCGACCGCCACACCCCGCTGTCGGACTACGGCCTGAGCGCGAGCTCGATCATGAGCGTCGAGCTGTCGGAGGAACTGTCGCGCAGGTGGGGGATCCACCTCCCGGCGACCCTCTTCCTGGAGTACGGCGAGTTCGCCGAGCTGGTCCAGGCCCTGGCCGACCGCTACGGCGCGGCCGTCGCGGTCGCGGCACCGGAGCCCGACGGGCCCGCCCTCGCCTCCGACCCCGTCCGTGCGTCCGAGCCGCTCCCGGCGGCCTCCCCGGACCACCCGCGTCCGACGCCGCGCCGGCAGCCGGCGACTGCCGGCCGCGACGCGGACGTCGCGATCGTCGCAGTCTCCGGTGACCTGCCGGGCGCGGTCGGCGGTGCGGCCGGGCTGTGGCCGCTGCTCCGCTCCGGCGAGCACGCGTTCACCGAGGTCCCGGCAGAGCGCTGGGACATCGACGCCCACTTCGAGCCGCGCGGCCCCAGGATGACGGGCACCTACTGCCGGTCCGGCGCCTTCGTCGCCGGCACCGACCGCTTCGACCCGTCCTTCTTCGGCATCTCGGTACGCGAGGCCGAGGACATGGACGTGCAGCAGAAACTGCTGCTGGAACACGCCTGGACGGTCCGGGACGACAGCGGTCTCGCGGACCGCCGTGACATCGGCGTCTTCGTCGGCGCCACCTACACCCACCACCGCGACACGCAGGGACTGGAGACCGTCGGCCCGCACACCGCGCTCGGCTCCATGAACGCGGTACTGGCCAACCGGATCTCGTACGCCCTGGACCTGACCGGTCCCTCGCAGACCGTCGACACCCTGTGCTCGTCCTCCCTGGTCGCCGTCCAGCAGGCGGTCGCCGCGCTGCGCGCGGGCCACTGCGGCGCCGCCATCGTGGCGGCCTGCCAAGTCGGGCTGACCCCGTGGTACTACCGCAGCCTGAGCCAGCTCGGCGCACTGTCGGAAAGCCTGCCCCGGCCCTTCGACGAGCGGGCGGACGGATTCCTCCCCGGCGAGGGCGCGCTGGCCGTGATGCTGAAGCCCCTGGCGGACGCGGAGCGGGACGGCGACCGGATCTGGGGCGTCGTCCGCGGCACCGCCGTCAACCACGGTGGCCGGGGCAGCGCCCTGCCGGTGCCCCGCAGCGAAGCCCAGGCCGCGGTGGTCCGGGCCGCCCTGGACGACGCCGGCCTGGCCCCGGCGGACATCTCCCTGATCGAGACGCACGGCACCGCGACCCGGCTCGGCGACCCGATCGAGATCGCCGCGCTGACCGAGGTGTTCGGCAGCGACCCGGACCGTGGCGGGCCGTGCCACATCGGCACGGTCAAGGGCAACATCGGGCACCTGGAACCCGCGGCCGGACTCGCCGGACTGCTGAAGGTGCTGCTGTGCCTGCGGCACCGCGAGATCCCGCCCGTCGCCGGCTTCGAGACGCCCAGCAGCCACCTGGACCTGTCCGCCGGGCCGTTCGTGATCCCGGCCGAGCCCCGGCCGTGGACCTCGGAGGGGCCGCGCCGGGCGGGCGTCAGCTCCTTCGGCATGGGCGGCACCAACGCGCACGTCGTCGTGGAGGAGTACCTCGGGGAGCCCCGGTACGGGGAGGCCGTGGAGCAGGATCCCCGCACGACCGCCGCCCCGCCGGACGAGTACCTGCTGGTCCTTTCCGGTCACACCCCGGACGCCCTGCTCCGGCGCATGGAGGACGTCCGGCCGCTGCTGCGGGGCACAGCGGACGACCTGGCCGGGCTGTGCCGCTCCGCTGCGGTCGGAAGGGACCACCGGGCGCACCGCGTCGCGGTCCTGGGGGCCACGGCCGACGAGCTGCGCACCGGACTGGTACGGGCGCTGGACCTGGCGGACCGGGCACCCGGCACCGTCGTCCGCGGCGGAACGGTGCTCGACAGGGCCTCGACGGGGCTCGGCGATCCGGCCTTCCGCTACGTCGGCGGCGGGTCCGTCGACTGGGCCGCGGTGTACCCGGGCCCGCCGGCGCGCCGCCGCGTCCTGCCGCCCTACCCGTTCGGGCAGGCCCCTCAGGCCGTGACTCCGCAGGCCCTGACTGCGCAGGCCGCGCAGGACGTGGCGGAGGACGTGGCCGCGGCCGTGCGGCGGCTCACGGCCGCCCACCGGGTGCTGGGCGAGGACACCGTGCCGGGGGCGCTGCCCCTCGCCCTCGGCCTGCGGTCGAGCGGGGTCCTGACCGGGATCGCCTTCACCGGCCGGGGGACCGGAACCCATCCCCTCACCAGCGACCTGGGCGACCCCGCCCGCACCGGCCCGGCCGCCTTCCGGCACGCCGGCCGGGTCATCGCCCGGCTCACCACGGCCGGCACCCCGACCGGACCCGTGCCCGGCACCGCGGACCTGGACGCCGTACGGTCCGGACTCCGCCGCACGCTGGAACCGGACGGCCTCTACGCCTGGTTCGCGGCGAAGGGGATGGAGCTCGCCGCCCCGCTGCGGTCCATCACCGAGGTGGTGTACGGGCCGGGCCGGGTGCTCGCGCGGATCGGCCTCCCCGCCGACAGCCCGCTGGAGGCGGAGGCGGTGGCGATGGACGCAGCCCTCCAGGCCATGGCCGTCCTCACCCTGGCGGATCCCGCCTCCCCCTCGGCGACGTACCTGCCGGTCTCCGTCGGCCGGGCGACCCGCTGGGCGGACCCGGCGCGCACCGCGTTCGTCCTCCTCGAAGGCACGGAGCCCGGAAGCGACGGCACACGGCGCGGTGACGCGACCCTGTTCGCCGCCGACGGGCGGGTGCTGGTCCGGCTCGACGAGATCGAGTACCGGGCGGTGACGGTGACCCGGAACGACCCGGCCCCCTCCGCTCACACCCCCGTTACCGCCCACCGCACTCCGCGGACCGCGGCGTCGGAGGCGGCCGTCATCGCGGTGATGCGCGCCGTCCTGCACGACCCGGGTGTCACCGCGACCACCTCACTGTCCGCCGCGGGTCTCGACTCCATGCTGGCGACGGCCGTCGCGGACGAGGTCGAGGAGAAGTACGGGGTGCGGATCGGCCCGATGGACGTCCTGGACGCCGCGGACTGCCGGACGCTCGCCGCACACGTCGCCGGGCTCGCGGCCGACGGGGTGTTCGGGCCGGAAACGGCCCGCGAAACGGCCCCCGCACAGGTCGCGGCTCCCACGACCGCCGCGGTACCCGCCGCGGTCGCCGACACCGCGGCCCCCGAGGACATGGCGGTCATCGGCCTGGCCCTGGCGCTTCCCGGAGCCCCGGACCCGGAACGGTTCTGGTCGCTCCTCGCCGGCTCGGGCGAGGAGATCCGCCCGGCTCCGCCCCACCGCTGGGGCCGGTACGCCGACGGTGCCGAGCCCGACGTGGGCGGATTCCTCGACAACGTGGAGGAGTTCGACGCCCGGTTCTTCGACTTCTTCCCCAAGCAGGCGGAGGTCCTCGACCCGCAGGTCCGCTGGCTGCTCCGCACGACCTGGGAGGCGCTGGAGTCGGCGGGCCTGCCGCCGAGGCAACTGGCCCCCGCCACCGGCGTGTTCGTGGGCGCCAGCTACCAGCACTACAAGGACTTCAACATCGCGTCCGAGCTGGACGCCCCCAGCGGTCTGGGCAACCACAACGCCTTCCTGGCCAACCGGGTGAGCTGGTTCCTGGACCTGCACGGGCCGAGCATGACGATCGACACGTTGTGCTCCTCGTCGTTGGTGGCCCTGCACACCGCGGTGCGCAGCATCCGCGACGGCGAGTGCGAACAGGCCGTCGTCGCCGGAGTCCGGGTCGCCATGTCCCCGCTGCACTACGTCGCGATGCGGAACCTGCGGGCGCTGTCCCCGTCGGGTGCTTCCCGGCCGTTCGATGCGGGGGCGGATGGTTTCGTGCCGGGTGAGGGTGTGGTGACGGTGGTGGTGAAGCCGTTGCGGGACGCCTTGCGGGACGGTG
>NZ_JBVIXO010000038.1:0-5383 GCF_055593565.1 Streptomyces sp. NPDC040718
CGACTCTATCAGACTCTTTCGTGTCCGATTTCCTCGGCGCTTTCGAGGTCCTGCGCTTTCGCGCTTTCCCTTTCCGGCGGTTCCGACTCTATCAGAAGTTTTCCACCGGATTTCCCGGCTTCAACGTTTCCGAATGGAGAGTCGAATGCACTCCACCCGAGAAGAGATTCCCTGTGGAGTGGTGGTCGCCGAACTTGTCCAGTTCGAGGCAACCGTTTGACTCTACAACCCCGCCTCCGGGGGTGTCAAAACGACCCGGGGGCCTCGTGCACCCGCACCAGCAAGGCCATCAGAGTGTCCTGCTCAGCCGGGGTGAGGGGGGCCAGTAGCTCCGCGTTCGCCGCTTCCGCGAGTACCGCGCAGCGCGCGAGGGCGGCCTCCCCCGCCGGGGTGACGGTGACGGCGTTCTTGCGCCGGTCGGCCGGATCCGGGGTACGCAGCACCAGGCCCGCCTCCTGGAGGTGGTTGAGGATCCCGACCATGTCCTTCGGGTCAACGGCGAGCCGGCGCCCCAGGTCCGCCTGGGCCACCGGGCCGTGTTCGGCGGTCGCGGCCAGCACCGCGTGCTGCATGAGCTTCAGCCCCTCCGCGGAGATCGCGTCGGCGACCAGGCCCCGGCCGCGCGCCGCGACGCGGCCGACGAGCCAGGTGGGCAGGGACTGGATGTGCCCGAGGGGTGAGGTCATGTGCGCACCCTACCCAAAAGTCGTTGGGCCTCCCTATGACTTCCGACTATCGTTGGGGTATCCAATGACATCGGATCGGGGAGGTCCTGTGCTGCGCATTCGCCATGAGGTCAACGGTGGGCCCGAAGTCCTGTTCGCCGAACGGGCCGACCGCCCGGTGGCGGGGCCCGGCGAGGTCCTCGTCCGGACCGAGGCCATCGGCGTCACCCTGCCCACCGTCCGCAAGGTCCGTGAGGGCAGTGGGCCCGTGTCGTTCGGCGGGGAGGTGGCGGGGGTGGTCGCCGGCACCGGGGAGGGCGTCACCGGCTTCGCCGTCGGGGACCGGGTCACCGGGCTGTGCTTCGCCGACGCCTACGCCGAGTACGCGGTGCTGAACACCGCGATGGCCTCCCCGATCCCCGACGGCGCGACCGCCGTGGACGCGGTCGCGCTCGTCCGCAGCGGGCTGGTCGCCCGCGGGGCCTACGAGGCCGCGCGCGTGCGGCCCGGCGAGTCCGTCCTCGTCACGGCGGCGGCCAGTGCGGTGGGCACCCTCGCCCTCCAGCTCGCCAAGGCCCGCGGGGCGGGGCGCGTGGTAGCCGCCGTCGGCAGCGCCGACAAGGCCGACTTCGTCCGCGACCTGGGCGCCGACGAGGTCGTCCTGTACGAGGACGCCGACCGGGGAGCCCCGTACGACGTGATCCTCGACGGAGTCGGAGGCGACCTCCTCGGCCCCGCCGTCCGGGCCCTGGCCATGGGCGGCCGGCTGGTGGCCTTCAGCTCCGGCGGCGGCACGGTGGAGGCGTACGAGCTCCTGGCCCGCGGGGCCTCGGTGATCGGCTTCCAGATGCGTGCCCTCGCCCTCGGCCGGCCCGACCTGTACGCCCGCTGGCAGCGCGAGCTCTGGGAGCTGCACGGCGCGGGCACCCTCCGTACCGCCGTCCATGCGCGGATCCCCCTCGCCGAGGCCGCCCGCGCGCACGCCGTCATCGAGCAGCGCCGCAACCTCGGCAAGGTCGTACTGGTGCCCTAGGGGGTGTCCGTGGGCTCGTCGATCGGCCAGGCGATCTCCAGGCGGTTGTCCGGGTCGTCCGGTGTCCCGGTCCATCGGCGGTAGACCATCCGGACCGGGCCCGCGAAGGCGAAGCCGTGCTGGGTGATCCAGTCCGCAACGGCGTCGTACGCGCCGAGGATCTGCGGGAACGCGGCGGCCGCTCCCTCTGTCTCCGTGTAGGCGAGGGTGCTCTCGGGCAGCTCGCGCACGGTCATGCCCTCGGGGAGGTCCGTGGGCTGCGCGCCGTCCTCCCGGAACGGCAGGCAGGCCTCGACGAGCGTCTCGTTCTCGTCGTCGCACACTCCGTGGAAGCGGACGAAGGCGGGCCCGGTGAAGGTGAGCGGGCCGCGGCCGGCGACCTCGTACATCTCCTGGTAGGCGCTGCGGAGGAAGGCGTCGAGCCCGGAGTTGTCCAGGGTCGCCCCGCGAACGAGGATCCGTTCGGCGGCGCCCTGGCGGACGGTGACGCGGTGGGCCATCCCTGCTCCTTCGATCAGTCGGCTCAACAGGCTGTGGACGGTGGAGCGTTGTACCTCCAGCCGCCGCTCGGCCGCCCGTAGGTGCGCCAGCAGGGCGGCGACCAGCTCCTCCTCGCCGCCGCCGAGCAGCCGACGGACTTCCTCGACCGGTATGTCCAGCTGCCGCAACGCCCTGATCGACTGCGCCGTACGCAGACGAACGCCGGCACCAGTACGCCACTTGCGTCGTAGTGCCGGAGCGCGGTGACCGAGAGGCCGCTGGCCTGCGAGAACTGCCCGATCGGCAGCAGGTTTCTCCTGTCCACGCCTCTGACTGTGCCGTCTCGCGTTACCCGAGGGTCAAGCCCGTCCACCGTGAGCTCACCACGCGATCGGCCGGTAGGCCCATGCCGGTCGACCACTTCCTCGGCCGACGACTCCCGCTCCGGGGGCCAGAAGGCCAGGCCCCTGACGTGGCCGAACGCCACGCGGCGTGCCCGTCCGGGCGGACGAGGACCGCGCGGGCGCCCGCCAGAGCGCCCGCGCGGGTACGGGCGACGGTGACCCGGTCCGCCCATGGCCGGGCGGCGACGGAGAGGGCGTCCGCTCCCACCGCGCCGTCGAGCAGCAGTGCGCCGCCGGGCGACCGGGCCAGCAGCGCCGCGAGGCCGTCCCCGCCCAGCGGGACGTCCGGCACCATCCTCCCCGCCCACTGGTGTCCGAGGTCTCCCGAGGCGGGGTAGCGGGTGCCGACGGCGGTGATCGCCTCGGCCAGCGGTCCGGCCGTGTCACCGTCCGAGGCCAGCTCGGCGAGCAGGTCGCGGACGGGCGCCAGGCGGTCCTCGTCGCCCTTCACCTGGGCGAGCACCGCCTGCGCGCGGGTGCTGCGGAGCAAGCGCCGGCCCGCCGCGTGACGCTCGTCGTGGTAGCTGTCGAGCAGTGCGTCCGGCGCCTGTCCGCGCGCCACCAGGGCGAGCTTCCAGCCCAGGTTGACGGCGTCGTCGATCGCCGCGTTGACGCCGATGGCGCCGGCCGGGGGGTGGATGTGCGCGGCGTCCCCGGCGAGCAGCACCCGGCCCGTCCGGAAGCGCTCGGCGAGCCGCGCCGCGTCCCCGAACCGGGTCAGCCACAGCGCCCCGGCGATCTCGGTCCGGCGTCCCAGCGCGGCGTCGACCGCGCGCTGGAACACCTCAAGCGGCACCGGCTCGTGCGGGTCCTCCGGCGGTGCCGGGTCCTCGGTGAGGAGACGGACGTGGCCGGGGCGCGGGATCGCGAACACCGAGCGGCCGCCGGGCCCGGTGTGGGAGCCGAAGGGGACGGCCGACGGGTCGGCGAGGACCACGTCCCCGAGCAGGGTGAACGTGCGGGCGGGCGTCCCGGGGAAGCCGGTCCCGGTCGCCTTGCGCACCGTACTGCGGCCCCCGTCGCAGCCGGCCAGCCATCGGCAGCGCAGGGTTGCCGGGCCGTCGGCGCCGTCCGTCCCGACCGTCACGCCGTCGGCGTCCTGCCGCAGACCGGTGAGACGTCGGCCGCGGACGAGGCGCGCGCCCGACCCCGCGGCCCACTCGGCGAGCAGTTCCTCCACGCGGGTCTGTGGGGATGCCGAGGACGTAGGGGTGGTCGGTGCGCATCGCGGCGAGGTCGAGGCGGGAGGTGCCGACGAACGCGGTCGTGCGGACGGTCGGCGCCTCGGCAAGGAAGCGGTCGGCCAGGCCCCGGCGGCCGAGCAGTTCCAGGCTCCGGGCATTGAGGTTGAACCCGCGGCAGAAGCCGGGCGGTCCCGGGTCCCGCTCCAGGACCAGTGCCCGCACCCCCGCGCGCCCCAGCTCCCCGGCGAGGGTCAGCCCGGCCGGGCCGGCTCCGGCTATCAGGACGTCGACCGCCTCGTCCTGCGGAGCGCCGCCGCCGCTCATCGCCCGCCCCCTTCCGGCCACGCCAGCGTCCCGCCCTCGACCTCGGCGGCGGTGCGCTCCACCCAGGCCAGCTCGGCCCGTGCCATGGCGGCGGCGTATTCGGCCTCGATGACGAACAGGCGCGGCGCACCGTGCTCCTCGCGGGCCGCGCGGTAGGCCTCGGCGTCCCTCTCGATCCGCTCCCTCAGTGCGGCGGCCCGCTCGCGCAGCGCCCCCGCCGCGCGGTCGCGGCCCAGCGCGCCGAGGTATCCGACGGCGGAGAGGAACCGCGGGTACTCGGGGGAGGGTTCGCGGATCAGGTCGTCGAGCCAGTCGGCGAAGCCTTCCCGCCCGGCGGCGGTGTGGCGGTAGACGGTGCGGGCCGGGCGGTTGCCGACCTGCTCGGTGCCGTCCGCCTCGATCCACCCACAGCGTTCCGGTGCGGTACTTGGACGTGATCGCGTCGATCAGCAGCGGCTCTGTGCGGGCCCACTGGGCGTCAGCCAACGACACGCATCAACCCGCGATCCGATGAACTGAAGGAAACAGCCTGGGTCCACTACAGGAGTCCGGGCTGCCCGGACTCGTTGAAGCGGTGGACCGAGCGGCGCAGGAGGTCGAGGAACTCCGCGAGGCCGTCCGTGATCCGGTCGAACTCCCCTTCCTCGGAGGCGGTCCGCGACCGCCAGACGGCGCCGTCGGCAGCGACCGCGTACAGGATCCCGCCCCCGTCGGAGCCGATCAGCACGGCTGGGACGGCTTCGCCGGCCTCGGGCAGAGCGGTGCGTTCGTCGATGGCCTGGGAGGCGGAGTGCAGGAAGTAGCCGTTGCCGACGTCGCTCATGTTCACGGCTCCGATCTCCTCGTAGTACGCGGCGAGGTCGGCGAAGGCCGGGAACTCTGCGGCGAGTTGCTCCGCGGCGAGGCGATCGTCCGCCTCCGGCGGCAGGACCGCGTTCTCACCCGGGCCGTAGCCGTGCTTCTCCTCGAAGCCGGCCACCAGGACGGCCAGGGCCTCCGACACCTCCTCCCGCCAGCCGGCGAGGGAGGCAGCCGTGAGGGGGAGGGAGCGGTACGAATCGCGCATGTCCCCCATCCTCACACTCGGCCCGGCTGCGGCAGGACCAGGCGGCGTCCGGGCCGCTGACGTTCCCGTCTCCCGGAAAGGCAGCTCAGGGAGCGCCTGTCGAGCATTCCGGCGATGCGACGCAAGAGCCCTTAAACGCAGAAAAGCCCCGCACCAGAAGGTGCGGGGCTTTCCCACAATGATTGTTCGGCGGCGTCCTACTCTCCCACAGGGTCCCCCCTGCAGTA
>NZ_JBVIXO010000039.1:0-3204 GCF_055593565.1 Streptomyces sp. NPDC040718
CTTCAGAACTAACACAGTGGACGCGAGCAACTGAGGACAAGCCCTCGGCCTATTAGTACCAGTCAGCTCCACCCGTTACCGGGCTTCCACATCTGGCCTATCAACCCAGTCGTCTACTGGGAGCCTTACCCTCTCAAGGAGGTGGGAATACTCATCTTGAAGCAGGCTTCCCGCTTAGATGCTTTCAGCGGTTATCCCTCCCGAACGTAGCCAACCAGCCATGCCCTTGGCAGGACAACTGGCACACCAGAGGTTCGTCCGTCCCGGTCCTCTCGTACTAGGGACAGCCCTTCTCAATATTCCTACGCGCACAGCGGATAGGGACCGAACTGTCTCACGACGTTCTAAACCCAGCTCGCGTACCGCTTTAATGGGCGAACAGCCCAACCCTTGGGACCGACTCCAGCCCCAGGATGCGACGAGCCGACATCGAGGTGCCAAACCATCCCGTCGATATGGACTCTTGGGGAAGATCAGCCTGTTATCCCCGGGGTACCTTTTATCCGTTGAGCGACGGCGCTTCCACAAGCCACCGCCGGATCACTAGTCCCGACTTTCGTCCCTGCTCGACCCGTCGGTCTCACAGTCAAGCTCCCTTGTGCACTTACACTCAACACCTGATTGCCAACCAGGCTGAGGGAACCTTTGGGCGCCTCCGTTACCCTTTGGGAGGCAACCGCCCCAGTTAAACTACCCATCAGACACTGTCCCTGATCCGGATCACGGACCGAGGTTAGACATCCAGCACGACCAGAGTGGTATTTCAACGGCGACTCCACAACCACTGGCGTGGCTGCTTCAAAGTCTCCCACCTATCCTACACAAGCCGAACCGAACACCAATATCAAACTGTAGTAAAGGTCCCGGGGTCTTTCCGTCCTGCTGCGCGAAACGAGCATCTTTACTCGTAGTGCAATTTCACCGGGCCTATGGTTGAGACAGTCGAGAAGTCGTTACGCCATTCGTGCAGGTCGGAACTTACCCGACAAGGAATTTCGCTACCTTAGGATGGTTATAGTTACCACCGCCGTTTACTGGCGCTTAAGTTCTCAGCTTCGCAACCCCGAAAGGTCACTAACCGGTCCCCTTAACGTTCCAGCACCGGGCAGGCGTCAGTCCGTATACATCGCCTTACGGCTTCGCACGGACCTGTGTTTTTAGTAAACAGTCGCTTCTCGCTGGTCTCTGCGGCCACCCCCAGCTCAGAGAGCAAGTCTCATCACCAGGAATGGCCCCCCTTCTCCCGAAGTTACGGGGGCATTTTGCCGAGTTCCTTAACCATAGTTCACCCGAACGCCTCGGTATTCTCTACCTGACCACCTGAGTCGGTTTAGGGTACGGGCCGCCATGAAACTCGCTAGAGGCTTTTCTCGACAGCATAGGATCATCCACTTCACCACAATCGGCTCGGCATCAGGTCTCAGCCTTAACGTGTGACGGATTTGCCTACCACACGGCCTACACCCTTACCCCGGGACAACCACCGCCCGGGCTGGACTACCTTCCTGCGTCACCCCATCGCTTACCTACTACCACCTTGGATCGCCGGCTCCACCACTTTCCTTTCCCCGAAGGGTCCGGAACGGCTTCACGGGCTTAGCATTAATGGATTCGATATTGGGCGTTTCAAAGCGGGTACCGGAATATCAACCGGTTGTCCATCGACTACGCCTGTCGGCCTCGCCTTAGGTCCCGACTTACCCTGGGCAGATCAGCTTGACCCAGGAACCCTTAGTCAATCGGCGCACACGTTTCTCACGTGTGTATCGCTACTCATGCCTGCATTCTCACTCGTGAACCGTCCACAACTAGCTTCCGCTGCTGCTTCACCCGGCACACGACGCTCCCCTACCCATCACAGCGGGCGTTGGCCCTATTGCTGCAATGACACGACTTCGGCGGTACGCTTGAGCCCCGCTACATTGTCGGCGCGGAATCACTTGACCAGTGAGCTATTACGCACTCTTTCAAGGGTGGCTGCTTCTAAGCCAACCTCCTGGTTGTCTCTGCGACTCCACATCCTTTCCCACTTAGCGTACGCTTAGGGGCCTTAGTCGATGCTCTGGGCTGTTTCCCTCTCGACCATGGAGCTTATCCCCCACAGTCTCACTGCCGTGCTCTCACTTACCGGCATTCGGAGTTTGGCTAAGGTCAGTAACCCGGTAGGGCCCATCGCCTATCCAGTGCTCTACCTCCGGCAAGAAACACACGACGCTGCACCTAAATGCATTTCGGGGAGAACCAGCTATCACGGAGTTTGATTGGCCTTTCACCCCTAACCACAGGTCATCCCCCAGGTTTTCAACCCTGGTGGGTTCGGTCCTCCACGAAGTCTTACCTCCGCTTCAACCTGCCCATGGCTAGATCACTCCGCTTCGGGTCTAGAGCGTGCAACTCAATCGCCCTATTCGGACTCGCTTTCGCTACGGCTTCCCCACACGGGTTAACCTCGCTACACACCGCTAACTCGCAGGCTCATTCTTCAAAAGGCACGCAGTCACGAGACGTACAAGTACGTCCGACGCTCCCACGGCTTGTAGGCACACGGTTTCAGGTACTATTTCACTCCGCTCCCGCGGTACTTTTCACCATTCCCTCACGGTACTATCCGCTATCGGTCACCAGGGAATATTTAGGCTTAGCGGGTGGTCCCGCCAGATTCACACGGGATTTCTCGGGCCCCGTGCTACTTGGGAGATGAGCAAGCAAGCCGCTGATGTTTCGTCTACGGGGGTCTTACCCTCTACGCCGGACCTTTCGCATGTCCTTCGACTACATCAACGGTTTCTGACTCGCCTCACAGCCGGCAGACTGTGAAAGCTCATTCCCACAACCCCGCATGCGCAACCCCTGCCGGGTATCACACGCATACGGTTTGGCCTCATCCGGTTTCGCTCGCCACTACTCCCGGAATCACGGTTGTTTTCTCTTCCTGAGGGTACTGAGATGTTTCACTTCCCCTCGTTCCCTCCACACTGCCTATGTGTTCAGCAGTGGGTGACAGCCCATGACGACTGCCGGGTTTCCCCATTCGGACACCCCCGGATCAAAGCTCAGTTGGCAGCTCCCCGGGGCCTATCGCGGCCTCTCACGTCCTTCATCGGTTCCTGGTGCCAAGGCATCCACCGTGCGCCCTTAAAAACTTGGCCACAGATGCTCGCGTCCACTGTGTAGTTCTCAAATAACGACCAGCCACCCATCACC
>NZ_JBVIXO010000040.1:0-4005 GCF_055593565.1 Streptomyces sp. NPDC040718
CACCTACAACGTTCCGGTGGCGTTCCGGATCACCGGCGACCTGGACGCGGCCGTTCTCGAACAGGCTCTGGGCGACGTGGTGGCACGGCACGAGAGCCTGCGGACGATCTTCCGGGAGATCGGCGGAGCCCCGGTCCAGACGGTGCTGGGCGCGGACGCGTGGAATCCGACGCTGCACCGAGTCAGCTGTGGTGCGGACGAACTGCACGCGATGGTCCGCACGGCCGGCGAGTACGTCTTCGACCTGTCCGCCGAGCCTCCGCTGCGGGCGACGCTGTTCACGGCCGGCCCGGAGGAGCGGGTACTGCTGCTGCTCATGCACCACATCGGGAGCGACGGCGCCTCCATGGGGCCGCTCGGACGCGATCTGGAGACGGCGTACCGCGCCCGGCTCCAGGGTCTGGCACCGGCGTGGTCCGCGCTGCCGGTGCAGTACGCGGACTACACCCTGTGGCAGCGTGAGCTCCTCGGCACGGAAGAAGACCCCCGCTCCCTGGTGAACGAGCAGCTGTCCTACTGGGTGGACACCCTCCAGGACGTGCCCGACCAGCTGGAGCTGCCCTTCGACCGGCCCCGGCCGGAGGTGGCCAGCTACCGCGGCGACATGGTTCCGGTCCGGATCGACGCCGAACTGCACCGCGCGCTCATCGACTTGGCCCGGGACACGAACACCACGGTGTTCATGGTGCTCCAGGCCGCTGTCGCCACCCTGCTGAGCCGATTGGGCGCGGGGACGGACATCCCGATCGGCACCCCGAGCTCAGGACGCACCGACGAGGCCCTCGACGATCTGGTCGGCCTCTTCCTCAATACGCTCGTGCTGCGCACCGACACCTCTGGGAACCCGACGTTCCGGGAACTCCTCGAACGGGTCCGCAAGACCGCCCTGTCCGCCTACATGCACCAGGACGTTCCGTTCGAGCGCGTGGTCGAGGCGGTCAATCCGGCTCGCTCGCCGGCCCACCACCCGCTGTTCCAGGTCATGGTGGTCCTGCAGAACACCGGCGGACACGAGTTCTCGCTGCCCGGTGTGGTGACCGAAGCCGAGGACCTGCTCAGTACCCGTACGGCCAAGTTCGATCTCGGCTTCATCCTCAACGAGCACTACGAGGCCGACAACCGTCCGACCGGGCTCCAGGGAATGCTGGAGTACAGCAGTGACGTCTTCCAGAAGGACACCGCCGAACGGATGGCGGCCCAGCTGGTACGGGTCCTGACGCAGGTCAGCACCGCACCGGACCGCGGGATCAGTGAGGCGGAACTCCTGTCGGCGACCGAGCGGGAGCAGGTGTTGGGGTCGTCGGCCGCGGCGGAGCCGGGTAAGGAGCTCCCGGCCGGTTCGGTGCAGGCGGCCTTCGCCGCTCAGGCGCTGCGGTCCCCGGACGCGGTGGCGGTGCGGTGTGCCGGGCGGGAGCTGTCGTACCGGGAGCTGGAC
Source organism: Streptomyces sp. NPDC040718 (assembly GCF_055593565.1). Classification (NCBI taxonomy): domain Bacteria; kingdom Bacillati; phylum Actinomycetota; class Actinomycetes; order Kitasatosporales; family Streptomycetaceae; genus Streptomyces; species Streptomyces sp. NPDC040718. The sequence continues at coordinate 1,436 of NZ_JBVIXO010000040.1, forward strand.
GAGCGGGCGAACCGGCTCGCGCACCGTCTGGTGGGTCTGGGAGTGCGCCCGGAAGCGCCCGTCGCGGTGCTGATGGAACGCTCCGTGGACGTGGTGGTCGCTCTGCTGGCCGTGCTGAAGGCCGGAGCCTTCTACCTGCCCCTGCACAGCAAGTACCCGCTGCAGCGGATGGAGCGGGTCGTCGACGAGACGTCCGCGCCCGTGCTGCTGGCCGACCGGGCGATGCGCGAGCGCGGCCTGCCCGCCGCACCCGCGGTCGTGGTGGTGGACGAGGACGCGGAGCTGGCCGGCTACCCGGTCAGTGACCCGGGTGTGGAGAGCCGGCCCGAGCAGCTGGCGTACGTGATGTACACGTCCGGCTCGACGGGCCGCCCCAAGGGCGTGGCGGTCACCCACCGAGACGTACTCGAGCTGGCCGTGGACGGCATGTTCGGCGCCGGTGCGCACGAGCGGGTGCTCCTCCTGGCCTCCTACGCCTTCGATCCCTCGACGTACGCCTTCTGGGTGCCGCTGCTGCACGGCGGACGGACCGTCATCACGCCCGAAGGCGACCTGGGGGTCGCCGATCTGGCCCGTCTGATCGTCGAGGAGGAGATCACCGGCCTGGACATCACCGCAGGCCTGTTCCGCGTGATGGCGGAGGAGGACCCGGGCTGCTTCGTGAACGTGCGCGAGGTGATCACCGGTGGTGACGTGATCTCCCCGACCGCGGTGCGGCGGGTGCTGGAACACTGCCCGGACACCGTCGTCCGCTGCGCCTACGGTCCCACCGAGACCACCCTGTTCGCGACCCAGGCCCCCTGGAAGGCCACCGACGAAGTTCCTGCGCCGGTGCCGATCGGCCGTCCGCTGGACGGCATGCGCGCCTACGTCCTCGACGACGGCCTGCACCTCGTCCCGCAGGGCGTGGCCGGCGAGCTGTACCTCGCGGGTGCCGGCCTGGCCCGGGGCTACTTCGGGCGGGCGGACCTGACGGCGGAGCGGTTCGTGGCCGACCCCCTCGGCCCGGCCGGCAGCCGCATGTACCGCACCGGCGACCTCGCCCGCTGGTCCCGCGAAGGACTGCTGGAGTTCGTGGGCCGGGCCGACGACCAGGTCAAGATCCGCGGCTACCGCATCGAACTCGGCGAGATCGAAGCCGTACTCGGCCGCTTCCCCGGACTCTCCCAGGTCGCGGTCGTCGCCCGGGAGGACCAGCCCGGCGACAAGCGCCTCGTGGCCTACCTCGTCCCCGAGAACGTCACCGACACCGTCGACACCGTAGCGCTGCGCGCGCAGGCGACCGGCCTGCTGCCCGAGTACATGCTCCCCGCCGCGTTCATGGTCCTCGACCAACTCCCCCTGACCGCCAACAACAAGGTCGACCAGCGGGCCCTGCCCGTCCCCGACCTGCCCGCCCCCGGAACCGGACGCACCCCGCGGACCCCCCAGGAGGAAACCCTCTGCCGGCTCTTCACCGAGGTCCTCGGCATTCCGGCCGTCAGCATCGACGACAACTTCTTCGAACTCGGCGGCCACTCCCTCCTCGCGGCCAGTCTCATCAGCCGCATCCGCGCGACCCTGGGCGTCGAACTGCAGGTGCCGACCTTCTTCCAGACCCCTACCATCGCCGGCCTCGTCCAACAGCTGGAGCCGACGGCGGGGAACCCCTCCGGGCGCTCGCTGGGAACCCTGCTCCCCCTGCGCGCGGAAGGAGATCTCGACCCGCTGTTCTGCATCCATCCGGCGATCGGTCTCAGTTGGGCGTACTCGGGCCTCTTGCGCCATCTGGACAGCCGGCAGCCGCTCTACGGCCTGCAGGCCCGCAAGTTCAGCCGGCCGGACGCCTCGGCACCCGGGCTCGAGGACATGGTCGAGGACTACCTGAACGAGATCCGAGCAGTTCAGCCCTCCGGTCCGTACTCCCTCCTGGGCTGGTCCTTCGGGGGCATCGTGGCTCACTCCCTCGCGGTCCGCCTGCAGGAGGAGGGGGAGGAAGTCGCCCTGCTCTCCATGATGGACAGCTACCTGCCCGCTGACGGCTGGGAGGGCGAGCCGCTGTCGTACGACAGCCCGGAGGTGATGGGGGCCATCGCCGAGTCCGTCGGACATGACCCGACATCGCCGGAAAGCCCTCTCGCCGGCCTTGGTGCGGACGGGTTCTCGGCCCTGGTCGAAGTCTTCGTGGACACCGCCAACTTGAGCGATCACTTGAATGTCGGCAAGTTCATGGGCGACATACTCTTCTTTTCCGCGGCTGCCGACCACGCGGACGGTGGACTCAGTCCCGATGTCTGGTCCTCGCATGCGAACGGGCGGATCGAAGTACACGCCATCGACTGCGCGCACGGGGCCATGACCCAGCCCGGCCCCCTCTCCGAAATAGGCCGGATCCTGGCCGAAAGGCTGGCCCTCAACGCGAAGAAGCAGGGCAACTCCTAGTTTCCCCCGGCCTGTGGCGGGATCTCGATCCCGCCACAGGCGTCCGTAAACTCATTCTCAGGAGAATTGTTGAAAGTCACCGGCAAGGAGAAGGCCGCCCAGCCGCGTCTGGGCAGCAGCTTCAACAAGGTGTGGGTGGCCTCGATCGC
>NZ_JBVIXO010000041.1:0-3254 GCF_055593565.1 Streptomyces sp. NPDC040718
GGACGCTTCCTTTGTACTCACCCTCTCGGGCTTTCCTCCGGGCTTTCGTTCTTCGTTCTTGCGTTTCCGACTCTATCAGACTCTTTCGTGTCCGACTTCCTCGGCGCTTTCGAGGTCCTGCGCTTTCACGCTTTCCCTTTCCGGCGGTTCCGACTCTATCAGAAGTTTTCCACCGGATTTCCCGGCTTCGACTTCCTGAATGGAGAGACGGTTGTGCCCCACGGGAATTCAATTCCATTTGGGGGCGAGAGAGACTTTAAACCATCGCTGCCGAACTTGTCCAGTTCGAGGCAACCGTTCGAATCTACCTCCCCGCAGCGGCCGTGTCAACAGCCTGCGGGACGACGAGGAGACTAGCAGCTCAGCTGCCTTGTACGCACATCAGGCCGCCGTCGGGAGCGTCGCCGTACGGTCCGCCTCCTGCACGTCACCCACCTCGCCGGCGCGGGAAGCGCGGCCGCCGAGAACGTAGACGTAGACGAGGAACGCAGCCTCCGCGAGGACGCCGATGGTGATGCGCGCCCAGGTCGGGAGGCCCGACGGGGTCACGAAGCCCTCGATCAGGCCGGAGACGAAGAGGACCGCGGCCAGGCCGATGGCCATGCCGAGGGCGGCGCGGCCCTGTTCGGCGAGGGCCGTGCGGCGGGTGCGGGGGCCCGGGTCGATGACCGTCCAGCCGAGGCGCAGGCCCGTACCGGCGGCCACGAACACCGCCGTCAGTTCGAGCAGGCCGTGCGGGAGGATCAGGCCGAGGAAGACGTCGAGGCGGCCGGCGGAGGTCATCAGGCCGAGACCGACGCCCAGGTTCGCCATGTTCAGGAAGAGGATCCACAGGACCGGCAGGCCCAGGAACGCACCCAGGACCAGGCAGATCGCGGCGGCCTTGGCGTTGTTCGTCCAGACCTGCGCGGCGAAGGACGCCGCCGGGTGGCTGGAGTAGTAGGTCTCGTACCCGCCGCCGGGCCGGGTCAGCTCCTTGAGGTGCTCCGGGGTGGCTATGGCGCTCTGGACCTCGGGGTGGGTCGCTATCCACCAGCCGATGAGCACGCCGAGGGCCGTGGAGAGCAGCGCGGTGGGTATCCACCAGCGGCGGCTGCGGTAGACGGCGGCCGGGAAGCCCTCGGTGAAGAAGCGGGCGGCGTCGCGCCAGCTCGCACGGCGGGTGCCGGTGACGGTCGAGCGGGCACGCGCGACGAGCTGGGTGAGCCGGGCCGTGAGCATCGGGTCGGGGGCGCTCGACTGGATCAGGGAGAGGTGGGTGGAGGTTCGCTGGTAGAGGGCGACGAGTTCGTCGGCCTCCGCCCCGGTGAGCCGACGGCCCCGGCCGAGGAGCTGCTCCAGGCGGGCCCATTCCGTCTGGTGGGCCGCCACGAAGACGTCGAGATCCATCCGGTTACCGCTCCCCTGCCCCTGGCCACCCGATACGGCTTACTTCTCCTACGGTCAGCTTGGCAGACTGGGGTGCACAGGGGCGGGTCAGGTCGGGGAAAGGTGCGCGCGGTGAGCGATCTGGTGACGGGAGACGCGGTCGTCCTGGGTCTGCGGCCGGCGCGGCTGCCGAGCCGGGCCCTGGCGGTCCTGCTCGACCTGGTCGTGTACGGCACCGGGTTCGTGGTGGTGATGGTCGGGCTGCTGGCCGCGACGGCGAGCCTGGACGAGGCCGCGCAGGCCGCGGTGTCGGTGGCGAGCATGCTGCTGGTGCTGGTCGGCGTACCGATCGCGGTGGAGACGCTGAGCCACGGCCGCTCGCTGGGGAAGATGGCGTGCGGGCTGCGGGTGGTGCGGGAGGACGGCGGGCCGATCCGGTTCCGGCACGCGCTGGTGCGCGGGGCCATGGGGGTCGTGGAGCTGCTGCTCACCTTCGGGGCGGTCGCCTGCATCGCCTCGCTGATGTCGGAGCGGGGCCGTCGGCTGGGTGACGTGTTCGCCGGGACCCTGGTGGTCCGGGAGCGGGTGCCGGCGGCCCGGGTGATGCCGGTGCCCCCGCCGCCGCCGTGGCTGGCCGGGCGGTTCGCGGGCCTGGACCTCTCGGCGGTGCCGGACGGGCTGTGGCTGGCGATCCGGCAGTACCTGACGCGGATGAACCAGCTGGACCCGCACACCGGTGCCGCGATGGCGGTGCGGCTGGCGGACGACGTGGTGGCCCGGACCGGGACGCCGCCGCCGGCCGGGGTGCCGGCCGCCGCGTTCCTGATGGCCGTGGTGCACGAGCGGCAGTCGCGGGACGCCGCGCGGGCCTTCGCCGCGGCCCCGGCCGCGCCTGCTCCGGCTCCGGCTCCGGCACCGATGGCCGGTCCCGTGCCCATGGCCGTGCCGATGCCCGCGCCGGTCGTGGCCCCCGCGCCGGTGGCGCCCGTGGCGCCGCCGCCGTCGACGACGCCTCGCGGGACCGGGTTCGCTCCGCCCGCCTAGTCCTCGAAGCCCTCGAAGTCGCCGGGGTCGTCGGAGTCCTCGAAGGACGACGGCGGGGTCTCCAGGTGTTCGAGTTCGATGCCGGGCGCCGAGAGGACCACGTCCCCGGCGATGTGCACGGTGTGGACCTCGCCCGTGTCCAGTGCGGTGACCTGGTACTCGTCCACCACCAGCGGGCCGCTGTCCGTCGGGTGCTCGGCGCGTGAGAGCAGGGCCCAGGCCTGGTCGACGGTACGGGGTGCCAGCACCGGGTCGGTCAGCGCGAGGAGCCGGACCCGGGTCGCCGGGGCGCCGGGGGTCAGGCGCAGCAGGCGGGCCGTGGCGATGAGGAAGGCCGGGGAGCTGCCGGTGAAGCCGGGGGCGGCGACGTTGCCCTCGGTGGCCTCGGCTCCGGCGGGGTCGGTGCGGACCCAGGTGACGCCGTCGATGGCGGCGCCGCGTACCTGCCAGCTCGCGGCGTTGGCCTCCAGCCGGATGGGGCGGCCGAGGGCGTCGATGGCCAGGTCCAGCGAGCCGCGGTGGTCCCCGTCCGGGGTGGTCAGCTGGGCCACGTAGCGCCAGCCCGAGGGACCGGGGGCGCAGTGGAAGTGCTCCTCGCCGAGGGGGGTGTGGTCGTGCGGGTCGTGGAGCGAGTAGCGGCCGCGGGGCATGGCGTCGGGTCCTTGGGTACGGGGCAGGCCCCCGGCGCGGGTGCCGGGGGCCTGCCTGGAGTGCTGCGGATCCCCGCAGGGGATCGGTAGCGGTGGATCAGTAGCGGTAGTGGTCGGGCTTGTAGGGGCCCTCGACCTTGACGCCGATGTAGGAGGCCTGCTCGGGGCGGAGGGTGGTGAGCTTGACGCCCA
>NZ_JBVIXO010000042.1:0-3185 GCF_055593565.1 Streptomyces sp. NPDC040718
GACGAGGGTCTCGATCAGGACGGCGGTCTGCACCGTCATGTGCAGGGAGCCGGTGATACGGGCGCCGGCCAGCGGCCGCGCCGCGGCGTACTCCTTGCGGATCGACATCAGACCCGGCATCTCGTGCTCGGCCAGGGTGATCTCCTTGCGGCCGAACGCGGCAAGGGAAAGGTCGGCGACCTTGAAGTCCTTGGGGGACAGGCTTGTCATCATTACTCCGTGGTGATGTGAGGGCGGTTCAGTGGTGGGCCGCGGCCGATGGGCGGGCCTCGGCCAGACCCAGGTTCTGGTGGATCTCAAGCGTCGCCGTCGAACGGTTCAGGGTGATGTAGTGCAGACCGGGCACGCCTTCGGCCAGCAGCCGATCGGCCATGGCGGTGGCGTACTCGACACCGATGCGGTGGCCTTCCTCGGGGTTGTCGCGCGCCGCCTCCAGGCGCCGGGCCAGTGCGTCGGGGAACGACGCGTTGCTGAGCTCGGCGAAGCGGCGGATCTGGCGCACGTCGGTGGCGGGCATGATCTCGGGGATGATCGGTGTGTCGCAGCCGGCGGCGACGACGCGGTCGCGCAGCCGCAGGTAGTCCTCGACCTCGAAGAACATCTGCGTGATGGCGTAGTCCGCGCCCGCCCGGCACTTGGCGACGAACTGCCGGATGTCGCTCTCCCAGTCGGGGGAGCGCGGATGGCGCTCGGGGAAGGCGGCCACGCCGACCGTGAAGTCGCCCAACTCGCGTATGAGGGTGACGAGTTCACTGGCGTGGTCGAGACCCAGCGGGTGCGGGGTCCACTCGCCGCGAGGGTCGCCCGGGGGATCACCGCGCAGGGCGAGCACGTCCCGGATCCCGGCGTTGGCGTACTGGCCGATGATGTGGCGCAGCTCCCCGACCGAGTGGCCGACGGCGGTCAGGTGCGCGACCGGTCGCAGGGTGGTCTCCGCCGCGATCCGCTTGGTCACGTCGATCGTCCGGTCGCGGGACGAACCGCCGGCCCCGTACGTCACCGATACGAACGTGGGCGCGAGGGCCTCGATCCGGCGGATGGCGTTCCACAGACCGCGTTCCCCCGCCAGGGTCTTGGGCGGGAAGAACTCGAAGGAGTAGGACCTCTGCCCCGCGACGAGCAGATCGCGCAGCCGGCCCGGATGTGCGCGGTGCGGAGGGTCCGCGGTCTGTGCAGCCATGGAGAGATCCTTCGAGATTCGTTACGGTGAGGTCGGGTCAGCGCGCGTTGAAGTAGGTGCCATCCGGGTGGTGGATCACCAGGGCGTCGGTGGACTGCTCCGGGTGGAGCTGGAACTCCTCCGAGAGGTGGACGCCGATCCGCTCCGGCTGGAGGAGGTCGGCGATCTTCGCACGGTCCTCCAGGTCGGGGCAGGCGCCGTAGCCGAGGGAGAAGCGGGCGCCGCGGTACTTGAGGTCGAACATGTCCTCGACCTTCTCGGGGTCCTCGCCGCCGAAGCCGAGCTCGGCGCGGACCCGGGCGTGCCAGTACTCGGCGAGGGCTTCGGCCAGTTGGACGGACAGGCCGTGGAGTTCGAGGTATTCGCGGTAGGAGTCGGACTCGAACAGCTTGGCCGTGGCCTCGCCGATCTTCGAGCCGACGGTGACGACCTGGAGGCCGATGACGTCGGTCTCGCCGGACTCCTCCGGGCGGAAGAAGTCCGCGAGGCACAGGCGGCGGCCGCGGCGCTGGCGCGGGAACGTGAAGCGGGTGCGTTCCGAGCCGTTCTCGTCGAGGATGACCAGGTCGTCGCCCTTGGAGACGCAGGGGAAGTAGCCGTAGACCACGGCCGCTTCCAGGAGGTTCTCGGTGTGGAGCTTCTCCAGGAGGCCGCGCAGGCGCGGACGGCCCTCGCTCTCGACGAGCTCCTCGTAGGTGGCTCCGCCGGCGCGGGCCTGCTTGAGGCCCCACTGCCCCTTGAACAGGGCGCCCTCGTCCAGCCAGGAGGCGTAGTCCTTGAGCGGGATGCCCTTGATGACGCGGGTCCCCCAGAAGGGCGGGGTGGGCACCGGGTTGTCGACCGCCACGTCCGAGCGGCCGCCGCTCTCCTCCGTCTCCTCGACCTGGGGGGCGGGAGCGTCCCGCTTGGCGACCCGGCGCTGCTTGAGCTCGGGCAGGGCAGCCCCGGGGACTCCGCGCTTGACGGCGATGAGCGCGTCCATCAGCCGCAGGCCCTCGAACGCGTCGCGGGCGTAGCGGACCTCGCCTTCGTAGATCTCGTGGAGGTCCTGCTCGACATAGGCGCGGGTCAGGGCCGCGCCGCCGAGGATGACGGGGAAACGGGAGGCCAGTCCCCGGGTGTTCAGCTCTTCCAGGTTCTCCTTCATGATCACCGTCGACTTCACGAGCAGGCCCGACATGCCGATGACGTCGGCCTTGTGCTCCTGGGCGGCTTCCAGGATCGCGGAGACGGGCTGCTTGATGCCGATGTTGACGACGTTGTAGCCGTTGTTGGTGAGGATGATGTCGACGAGGTTCTTGCCGATGTCGTGGACATCGCCGCGGACGGTGGCGAGCACGATGGTGCCCTTGCCCTCGTCGTCGGTCTTCTCCATGTGCGGTTCGAGGTGGGCGACGGCGGTCTTCATGACCTCGGCGGACTGGAGGACGAACGGCAGCTGCATCTGGCCGGAGCCGAACAGCTCGCCGACGACCTTCATGCCCTCCAGCAGGGTGTCGTTGACGATGTCGAGGGCCGGCCGGGACGCCAGTGCTTCGTCGAGGTCGGCTGTGAGGCCGTTCTTCTCCCCGTCGATGATCCGGCGCTGCAAGCGCTCGTCCAGGGGCAGGGCGAGGAGTTCCTCGGTCTTGCCGGCCTTCATCGACTTGGTGTTGACGCCCTCGAACAGGGCCATCAGCTTCTGGAGGGGGTCGTAGTCGCCCTCGCGCCGGTCGTAGATCAGGTCGAGGGCGGTGTTGACCTGCTCCTCGTCGAACCGCGCGATCGGCAGGATCTTGCTCGCGTGGACGATCGCCGAATCCAGGCCGGCCTTGACGCACTCGTCCAGGAAGACCGAGTTCAGGAGGATGCGGGCGGCCGGGTTCAACCCGAAGGAGATGTTCGACAGGCCCAGGGTGGTCTGGACGTCGGGGTGGCGGCGCTTGAGCTCGCGGATCGACTCGATCGTCGCGATCCCGTCCTTCCGCGACTCCTCCTGGCCGGTGCAGATCGTGAAGGTGAGGGT
>NZ_JBVIXO010000043.1:0-2221 GCF_055593565.1 Streptomyces sp. NPDC040718
CACCTACAACGTTCCGGTGGCGTTCCGGATCACCGGCGACCTGGACGCGGCCGTTCTCGAACAGGCTCTGGGCGACGTGGTGGCACGGCACGAGACCCTGCGGACGGTGTTCCAGGAGGTGGACGGGAGCCCGGTCCAGGTGGTCCTGGACAAGGCCGCCGCCGGCGTGGAGCTGCACCGGGCCGACTGTGGTGCGGACGAGTTGGACGCGGTGCTGCGCGAGGCGGGTCGGTACGTGTTCGACCTGTCGGCCGAGTTGCCGCTGCGGGCAACGCTGTTCACCGTCGGTTCCGACGAGCAGGTCCTGCTGCTCCTCATGCACCACATCGCGAGCGACGGCGCCTCGATGGGGCCGCTGGGGCGTGATCTGGAGGTCGCGTTCCGGGCCCGGCTCCAGGGGATCGAGCCGTCGTGGCCGGCGCTGCCGGTGCAGTACGCCGACTACACGCTGTGGCAGCGTGAGCTCCTCGGTGCGGAAGAGGACCCCGGCTCCCTGGTGAACGAGCAGGTGGCCTTCTGGACCCAGGCGCTTGACGGAGTCCCGGACCAGCTGGAGCTGCCCTTCGACCGGCCCCGGCCGAGGGTGGCCAGCTACCGGGGCGACTCGGTCTTCTTCGAGCTGGACGCGGAAGTGCACCGCGGGATGGCCGATCTGGCACATTCGACCGGCGCCACCACGTTCATGGTGGCGCAGGCAGCACTGGCGGTGGCGCTGACGAAGATGGGTGCGGGGACGGACATCCCGATCGGAACCCCGGTCGCGGGACGCTCCGACGAAGCCCTGGACGACCTCGTCGGCTTCTTCGTCAACACCCTGGTCCTGCGGACGGACACGTCGGGGAACCCGACGTTCCTGGACCTGCTGGAGCAGGTCCGGGAGACCGACCTGGCCGCGTACTCCCACCAGGACGTGCCGTTCGAACGACTGGTCGAGGCGGTCAACCCCCAGCGCTCGCTGTCCCGCCACCCGCTGTTCCAGGTCCTGCTCAATCTCCAGACCGGTGACGGCAACGCCCTGGACCTGCCCGGCCTGACGGTCCAGGAGATCGTGGGCGAACAGCAGACGGCGAAGTTCGACATGTCGCTGAACTTCCTCATGAAGTACACCGACCAGGGCCTTCCCGGGCCCGTGCGAGCGTATGTCACCTACGCTGCGGAGCTCTTCGACAGGGAGACCATAGAGCGTCTGTTCACCCGCCTCGTACGCGTCCTGGAATCCGTCGCCGCCGATCCGGCACAGACGATCAGTCAGATCGACGTGATCGATGCGGACGAGCGCGAGCGGCTGTTGGGGTCGTGGGCCGGGGCGGAGCCCGCCGAGGGTCTCGCGGCCGGTTCGGTGCAGGCGGCTTTCGCCGCTCAGGCGCTGCGTTCTCCGGATGCGGTGGCGGTGCGGTGTGCCGGGCGGGAGCTGTCGTACCGGGAGCTGGACGAGCGGGCGAACCGGCTCGCGCACCGTCTGGTGGGTCTGGGAGTGGGTCCGGAGGCGCCCGTCGCGGTGCTGATGGAGCGGTCGGTGGACCTGGTGGTGGCGCTGCTGGCGGTGCTGAAGGCCGGCGCGTTCTACCTGCCGCTGCACAGCGGTTATCCGCTGGAGCGGATGCAGTGGATCGTGGACGAGACGTCCGCGCCCGTGCTGCTGGCCGATGCGGCGATGCGCGAGCGTGGCCTGCCCACTGCTCCCGCGCTGGTGGTGCTGGACGACGACGGGGAGCTGGCCGGGCTGCCGGTCGCTGACCCGGGCGTGGAGACTCGGCCCGAGCAGCTGGCGTACGTGATGTACACGTCCGGCTCGACGGGCCGCCCCAAGGGCGTGGCGGTCACCCACCGCGACATCCTTGACCTGGTCGTGGACGGCATGTTCGGCGCCGGTGCGCACGAGCGGGTGCTGCTCCTGGCCTCCTACGCCTTCGATCCCTCCACGTATGCCTTCTGGGTGCCGCTGCTGCGCGGCGGAAGGACCGTCATCACGCCCGAAGGCGACCTGGGGGTCGCCGAGCTGGGCCGTCTGATCGTCGAGGAGGAGATCACCGGCCTGGACATCACCGCAGGCCTGTTCCGCGTGATGGCGGAGGAGGAGCCCGGCTGCTTCGCGGGAGTCCGGGAGGTGATCACCGGCGGCGACCTGATCTCCCCGACCGCGGTGCGGCGGGTGCTGGAACACTGCCCGGACACCGTCGTCCGCTGCGCCTACGGTCCCACCGAGACCACCCTGTTCGCG
>NZ_JBVIXO010000044.1:0-1816 GCF_055593565.1 Streptomyces sp. NPDC040718
CGGACCTCGGACGCGGAGAGCTGCTTGCCTCCCTCGGCGGCGGTGGCACCGGCCGGCTTCCCGTCCTTCTTCTCGGCCTCGGAGCCGTAGCCGCAGGAGGCGAGGACACCGACCAGCAGCGGCAGGGCGGCGACGGCGGCGAGGCCGCGGCGCAGGGTCTTGCGGGTATTACCGGTGGCAGGCACGGGAGGATTCCTCTCGACGCGCCGTCTTGTGTTACGGCGCAGGTCTTCGTCTGTGGTGCGGGGGCAGGTACGGCTCGTGGGGGGCGCGCATGAGGTGCGCGTACGTCATCGCGCACATCGCGCCACCCCTCCCTGGCCGCTGCCGAGGGCGCCGCTGCCCACGCGGCCGCCCTCCTTCGCGAAGGTGGAGTAGATGTCGGCGAGCATGATCTAGAAGTCCCACCCTTCTTCGTCCGCCGCTACGGTCTCGGCCTTGGAGGCGAAGGACTCGCCCGCCATGCCGGCCGCCAGGGTGGTTCCGTCGGCCGGGTCGATCAGCAGGAAGGATCCGGTGCGGCGGGAGTCGGCGTACGCGTCGAGCGCGAGCGGCTCGGCGGTGCGGACGACGACGCGGCCGATGTCGTTGGCCACCAGCCGGCCGGGGTTCGGGTGCTGCGACAGGTCGTCCAGGGTCAGCCGGGAGGGGATCTCCTTGACGATCGCCTTGACCGTGCGGGTGGTGTGCTTGAGGAGGACGCGCTGGCCGACGGCGAGGGGCCGGTCCGCGACGTGGCAGACGGTGGCGACGACGTCCTGCGTGGTGGCCGGGGCGCTCGCGGACGGCGCGATCAGGTCGCCGCGCGAGATGTCGATGTCGTCCTTGAGGCGCAGGGTCACCGACTGCGGGGACCAGGCGATGTCCACCGACTCGCCGAGGGCGTCGATGCCCTCGATGACGGAGGTACGGCCCGACGGCAGGACGGTGACGGGCTCGCCGACGCGCAGGACGCCGGAGGCGATCTGGCCCGCGTAGCCGCGGTAGTCGGGGTGCTCGGCGGTCTGCGGGCGGATCACGTACTGCACGGGGAAACGCGCCGGGCAGGCGGTGAGGTCGTGGCTGACCGGAACGGTCTCCAGGTGCTCCAGCACCGTCGGGCCGCCGTACCAGTCCATGTTCGCCGAGGGCTCCACGACGTTGTCGCCGGCCAGCGCCGAGATCGGGATCGCGGTGATCTCCGGAACGCCCAGCTCGGAGGCGTACGCGGTGAACTCCTCGGCGATCTTCGCGAAGACCGGCTCCCGGTAGTCGACGAGGTCCATCTTGTTGACGGCGAGGACGACGTGGGGGACGCGCAGGAGGGCGGCGACGGCGGCGTGCCGGCGGGTCTGCTCGATGACGCCGTTGCGGGCGTCGACGAGGACCACGGCGAGGTCGGCGGTGGAGGCGCCGGTGACCATGTTCCGGGTGTACTGCACGTGCCCGGGGGTGTCGGCGAGGATGAACCGGCGGCGGGCGGTGGCGAAGTAGCGGTAGGCCACGTCGATGGTGATGCCCTGCTCCCGCTCGGCCCGCAGGCCGTCCGTCAGCAGCGCCAGGTCCGGGGCGTCCTGCCCGCGGTCGGCGGAGACCCGCTCCACCGCCTCCAGCTGGTCCTCCAGGACCGACTTCGAGTCGTGCAGCAGACGGCCCACGAGGGTGGACTTGCCGTCGTCGACGGAACCCGCGGTGGCGAAGCGCAGCAGCGTGGTGGCGCTGAGCTGCTCGGTGGTGGTCGTCATGGTTAGAAGTACCCTTCGCGCTTGCGGTCTTCCATCGCGGCCTCGGACAGCTTGTCGTCGGCGCGGGTCGCGCCCCGCTCGGTGAGGCGGGA
>NZ_JBVIXO010000045.1:0-1777 GCF_055593565.1 Streptomyces sp. NPDC040718
TCGAACTTCGACTTCGTCACGGCATCGTTCACGTTGATCGCCGGGAACAGCAGCGTGCCCTCGGCCATCATCTCGTACAGGCGGTGGACACCCGTCGTGGTCTCCTCCGTCACACCCCGGATCTCCGAAGCCATCCGCGTCCAGTCCAGCTCGCTGCGGCCCAGCAGTTCGAGCACGAGGCGCATCTCCTCGTTGTCGGCGGTCGACGGGTCGGGGACGGACCCGGCCTTCGCGAACTCGACGCCCTTGTGGACCAGGAGCGTGGCGTCACCGCCGTCGTCCAGGATCATGTTCGGGCCCGCGTGACCGGGCCAGGTCAGCGCCTGCTGCGTGCACCACCAGTACTCCTCCAGCGTCTCGCCCTTCCAGGCGAACACCGGGATCCCGGCGGCCGCGATCGCCGCGGCGGCGTGGTCCTGCGTCGAGTAGATGTTGCAGGACGCCCAGCGGACCTCCGCACCGAGGGCGACGAGGGTCTCGATCAGGACGGCGGTCTGCACCGTCATGTGCAGGGAGCCGGTGATACGGGCGCCGGCCAGCGGCCGCGCCGCGGCGTACTCCTCGCGGATCGACATCAGACCCGGCATCTCGTGCTCGGCCAGGGTGATCTCCTTGCGGCCGAACGCGGCAAGGGAAAGGTCCGCGACCTTGAAGTCCGTGAACCCGTCGGACATGGGAAGTGCTCCTTGAACTCGTCCCGGGGCAGAGCTCATCGGCGGCCTCCCGCATTGAAGTAGCCGGCCTCGGGGTGGTGGATGACGATGGCGTCGGTGGACTGCTCGGGGTGCAGTTGGAACTCCTCCGAGAGGTGGACCCCGATCCGCTCCGGCCGGAGCAGGTCGGCGATCTTGGCCCGGTCGGCCAGCTCGGGGCAGGCCGGGTAGCCGAGGGAGTAGCGGCAGCCCTGGTACTCCGTGCGGAACATGCCGTCCATGGCCGCCGGATCCGACCCGGCGATGCCCAGCTCGGCGCGGACCCGGGCGTGCCAGTACTCGGCGAGGGCTTCGGCCAGTTGGACGGACAGGCCGTGGAGTTCCAGGTATTCGCGGTAGGAGTCGGACTCGAACAGCTTGGCCGTGGCCTCGCCGATCTTCGAGCCGACGGTGACGACCTGGAGGCCGATGACGTCGACCTCGCCCGAGTCGTCCGGGCGTACGAAGTCGGAGAGGCAGAGCCGGCGGCCACGGCTCTGGCGCGGGAAGGTGAAGCGGGTCCGCTCTCCCCCGCCCTCGTCGAGGACGATCAGGTCGTCGCCCTTGGAGACGCAGGGGAAGTAGCCGTAGACCACGGCAGCCTCAAGGAGCCGCTCGGTGTGCAGCCGGTCCAGCCAGCCCCGCAGCCCGGGCCGGCCTTCCGTCTCGATCGAACCCGCGTCCTTGAGACCCCACTGGCCCTTGAACAGCGCCTGCTCGTCGAGCCAGCCCGCGTATTCCTTGAGCCGGATGCCCTTGACGACGCGGGTGCCGAGGAACGGCGGCTCGGGCACCGGGTTGTCGACGGCCACGTCGGACCGGCCACCGCTCTCCTCCGGCTCGCGCACGTCGAGGACGGCGGCCCGCTGCGGTACGCGGCGTTGCTTGAGCTCGGGCAGGGCAGCTCCGGGGACTCCGCGCTTGACGGCGATGAGCGCGTCCATCAGCCGCAGGCCCTCGAACGCGTCGCGGGCGTAGCGGACCTCGCCCTCGTAGATCTCGTGGAGGTCCTGCTCGACATAGGCGCGGGTCAGGGCCGCGCCGCCGAGGATGACGGGGAAACGGGAGGCCAGTCCCCGGGTGTT
>NZ_JBVIXO010000046.1:0-1306 GCF_055593565.1 Streptomyces sp. NPDC040718
TTCTCAGGAGAATTGTTGAAAGTCACCGGCAAGGAGAAGGCCGCCCAGCCGCGTCTGGGCAGCAGCTTCAACAAGGTGTGGGTGGCCTCGATCGCCTCGTCCCTGGGCGACGGCGTCCAGCTGGCCGCACTGCCCCTGCTCGCAGTCCAGCTCACCACCGACCCCCTCCTCATCGGCGCCGTCGGCGCCATCGGCACCCTCCCCTGGTTCCTCCTCGGCCTGCCCGCCGGAGCACTCGTGGACCGCTGGGACCGCAGAAAGACGATGCTCCGCGCGGACATCTTCCGCTTCACCGTCCTCGCCCTCCTCACCACCGCCGTACTCACCGACCACGCCAACATCTTCCTGCTCATCACCGCCGGATTCGCCCTCGGCTGCGCAGACATCTTCTTCGACATCTCCGCCCAGGCCGTCCTGCCCGTCGTCGTCACCGGAGACCAGGCACTCATCCGAGCCAACAGCCGCATCTCCGCAGCCCAGATCAACGGCGAACAACTCGCCGGCCCCCCGCTCGGCGGCGTCCTCTTCACCCTGTCACAATCCCTGCCCTTCCTCGGCAACGCCCTCTCCTTCCTCATCAGCGCCCTCTTCGTCGGCTCCCTCAAGGGCGACTTCACCAACCCCCCCACCGAACAACCCCCCCGCCGCAACCTGCGCGCCGAAATCTCCGAAGGCCTGCGCTGGCTCCTCAAACACCGCGTCCTGCGCACCCTCTCCGCCACCGCCGCCGTCGGCAACCTCGTCTTCACCGCCAAAATGTCCCTCCTCGTCCTCCTCGCCAAAGACCAGCTCGGCCTCGGCGACATCGGCTACGGCCTCCTCCTCAGCTCCACCGCCGTCGGCGCCTTCACCGGCAGCTTCATGTCCTCCACGATCTCCAAGAAGATCCAGGTCGGCACCATGCGATGCATCGGCATGACCGTCGAAGGACTCGCAGTCGTCGGACTCGGCCTCACCGACAACCCCTGGACCGCCGGCGCGATGATGGCCGTCATCGGCTTCTCCATGAGCGTCCAGATCGTCATCGTCGGCGCCCTGCGACAGCGCCTCGCCCCACCCGAAATCCGCGGCCGAGTCCTCTCCGCAAGCCGCCTCATCTCCCTCATGGGCGCCCCCTTCGGAGGAATCCTCGGCGGCTACCTCGCCAGCACCGTCAACCTCCAAGCCCCCTTCGTCATCGGCGGCCTCCTCATGACCCTCGTCGCCCTCGCCAGCCTCCCCGCACTCAGCAACCGCTCCATCCAACAAGCCACACAAGAAGCCACCACCACCACAACCCCCACACCCAACCAACTCGCAACCAAGT
>NZ_JBVIXO010000047.1:0-1268 GCF_055593565.1 Streptomyces sp. NPDC040718
CCGTCGCCCTTGCCGGCCTCGCCGCCGGCGTCGCCCGAACCGCTGCCGGGCTTCGCCGAACCACCGCCGGGCTTCGCCGGAGCCTCGCCCGGCTTCGCCGAAGCGGTTTCGCCCGTCGTCGGTGAGTTCGCCGCGCTCGGCCGCTCCGAGGTCGCGGAGTCGCCCGGTGCTTCGGCCCCGCTCGGCTCGCACGCCGTGGACGCGAGCAGCAGCGCACCGAGGACGGCCGCGGCCGCCGCCTTCCTGATTGCCATGTTTCCCCTGGTCAACAGAGCCCCCTGTGTGGTGTTCTTCGCTGTACACGACCTGTACGCACGCCGGGAGTCAGCGGGTTGCATGCGGATCGAAAAAGTTTTGCGACCGCGGGGGGCGGCATGACGGAGGACGAGTTCGACGCGTTCTACGCCTCGGCGTTCCCACGGGTCGTCGGCCAGGTGTACTCCTTCACCGGTGACCACGGCCAGGCCCAGGACGTCGTTCAGGAAGCCTTCGTACGTGCCTGGGACCGGCGGAGCGACTTCCTCGCCACCGAGGCCCCCGAAGCCTGGATCCGCACCGTCGCGATGCGTCTCGCGGTCAGCCACTGGCGGCGGGCGCGGCGGTGGCTGGAGCTGGTACGCCGCACCCCGCTACCCGATCACGCCCCCGGACCCGGTCCCGAGCACGTCGCCCTCGTCGCGGCGCTGCGACAGCTCCCGGAGCCCCAGCGCCTGGCGATCGTGCTGCACCACCTGTGTGACCTCAGTGTGGAGCAGGTAGCCTCCGAGACCGGCGCACCGACCGGTACGGTCAAGGCCCGCCTGTCGCGCGGCCGGGCAGCCCTCGCCAAGCTGCTGCCGGCGAGCGGGGTGGGTGTAGTGGGCGGAAGTGGCGAGGAGAAGGAGGAAGACCGTGGCCGATGACCTGTCCTCTGCCCTGCGCGAGCTGGCCGACGGCGCCGCCGGCCCCGCGCCCACGACGGGCGCGGAGGTCCGACGCCGGGCCGCTTCCCGGAGACGTCGCCGGCACTCCGCCCTCGCGGGAGGCGCCGCTGCCGTGGTCGCGGCCCTCGCGTTCGGCGTGACCGCAGCCCTCGGCGGCCCGGAGTCCCACCAGCATCCCGCACCACCACCCGCCGCCTCCCTCACGGCGCCCACGGCCGATGCGGCCTCCCCGCCTGCGCCCACCGTCAGTGCGTCCCCGTCCACCGAGCCTTCCCCCACGGCGCCAACCCTCGCTGGGCCGACACCCGCCGCTCCCACCGCCGGTGAGGCATCCTCCACTGCGCC
>NZ_JBVIXO010000048.1:0-1040 GCF_055593565.1 Streptomyces sp. NPDC040718
TGCGGCTACGGCTCCGAGGCCGAGAAGAAGGACGGGAAGCCGGCCGGTGCCACCGCCGCCGAGGGAGGCAAGCAGCTCTCCGCGTCCGAGGTCCGCATCGGGTACTTCCCGAACCTGACCCACGCCACGGCCCTGGTCGGCCTCCAGGAAGGCCTGATCGAGAAGGAACTGGGCGCCACCAAGGTCAAGCCCCAGTCCTTCAACGCCGGCCCGTCCGAGATCGAAGCCCTCAACGGCGGCTCTCTCGACATCGGCTTCATCGGCCCCTCGCCGTCCATCAACGGCTACGTCAAGTCCAAGGGCTCCAACCTGCGGATCATCTCCGGATCCGCCTCCGGCGGCGTCAAGCTCGTCGTCAACCCCGACAAGATCAAGACCCTCGACGACCTCAAGGGCAAGAAGATCGCCACCCCGCAGAAGGGGAACACCCAGGACGTCGCGTTCCTCAACTGGATCGCCGAGAAGGGCTGGACGGTCGACCCCGAGTCCGGCAAGGGCGACGTCTCCGTCGTCCGCACCGACAACAAGGTCACCCCCGACGCCTTCAAGCAGGGCTCCATCGACGGCGCCTGGGTCCCCGAGCCCACCGCCTCCAAGCTCGTCTCCGACGGCGGCTCCGTCCTCCTCGACGAGACCTCCCTGTGGCCCGACAAGAAGTTCGTCATCACGAACGTCATCGTGTCCCAGAAGTTCCTCAAGGAGCACCCCGACGTCGTCGAGGCCGTCCTCAAGGGCACCGTCAAGACCAACGAGTGGATCAACGCCAACCCCGAGAAGGCCAAGGCCTCCGCGAACGCCAGGCTCAAGGCCGACAGCGGCAAGGAACTGGACGCGAAGGTCCTCGACCCGGCCTGGCAGAGCATCCTCGTCACCGACGACCCCCTCGCGAGCACGCTGAAGACCGAGTCGGACTGGGCCGTCAAGGCCAAGCTCCTGGAGAAGCCCGAACTCGCCGGCATCTACGACCTGACGCTCCTCAACAAGGTCCTCAAGGCCGCCGGCAAGCCCGAGGTCCCCGACGCCGGTCTCGGCGCCAAGTA